>NZ_JAJQRB010000001.1:0-62166 GCF_046533075.1 Treponema primitia
TCGTAGTAGACCCGCGCAGCGGGGCTGCGGAGACAGGTTCTACACGCACATGAAGCCAGGTGTACCCCTCCCCACGCCCGTTTTGCCGACAAAATACAAAACCGGGGTATTCACCGGTTAAATTTCCGTTCCGACATAGCCAAAGCCAAATCAACCTCTGCTATGGTTACCCCCAAGCGGGCAGCTATGGTTTCGGCGGAAAAGCCGTTCCGGGATAGTTCCAGGACCTGCTCCGTCAACGGCGCCTTAGGCTTAACTTGATTGGGTGAACGGATAAACCGGGGCCCGGCGGATTTTCCGGTTTCCGCTTCGGGAACCGCCGGGTCGAAGAGGCCGCCGGATGGGTCGAGGGCGGGCATAGCGGCGGGCTCCTGCCCCGGAGTTTCCGGCTGGGTGTCCGGCTCCGGAAGGATGACCTCCAGGGAGGACCTTAGTCCCCGGGCTCGGCCTAGGGCGGCGTAAGCCCCTTCGGCGGAGCGGGGCTTGGGCGATTCGCCGGTCAGGGCGCTTAGGGCGCTTTCCTGGGTGTTCCGCCGGTCCAGTTCACGGGCATAGGCGGTGATACGGCGGTCCAGGGTATCGAGCAGGATCTTGAGGGATTTTGACTTGTCTTCCAGGAGGGTAAGGTTCCGTTCCGCCGCCAGATCTATTCCGGCAATGAGCCGGTCTACCTCTTCCTCAAAGTCCTTAAGGATACGCTCGGCGCCGGTGCGGCGGCGGAGATATGAGAGGAGATAAATAAACGAAAAACCGCAGATTATCAGGGCGGCGGCGGAAAAGATAAGGGACAGGGTCATTGGACTACCCGCTTAAATCAATATTTTTTCCCAAGGCTGGGTCCCGAATTATAGAAGGATCATCCCCAGCCCTTGGGTCTATACCTAACAGTTCCGTATCATCGCCCCCCTGCCCTTCCCCTTCGTCCCGGCGTTTCCGGGGGGAGCGGTCTTTAATCCGCTCCGGTCCCTGGCCGGCATCCTGGGATTCATTAACCGACTGGATCCGCTCGTCGGTTCTGCGTTGAATCTGTGCGCCCTGAATTGACTGCTGGAGCTGGAGCCCCTGTTTTTGGTTCGCCTGCTCCTTGCCAACCTTATCAACCTGGGTAAAGAGGGTCTGCAAATCAATCGGATTAATTGCCATCGAGACCCCGCATTCCCTCCATGTCCGGTTCTTCATACTTCGTTATTTTAACTAAGCCGTCTTCCAGGATAAAAGTCACCGCACGGTATTCGGTACGGACATCTTCCTTGGCGTCTTTTATCATCACCCGAACTCCGGGATACACCTTTGCGGAGGCGGAAACCCGTCCCCGGGCCTGAAGGTTGTTTAATAAATCCTGGGCTTTTTCAATATCATCGGTGTTTTTCTTTATATCCGTAATGGTCTCCACCCGTTTTTCATCCAGTTCCTGGAGATAGGCTTCCTTATCCTCCGGCAGGGACTTACGTTGTTGTTTAATATTGATCAGGGTCTGTATATTCAGCTTGATATCATCAAACTGTTTTTCCAGGGTCGCCTTTTTTTCCGCAAGCTGGGAAAGAAGCTCCTTCGTTTTTGGATCCACCCCCACTTCACAGATCGTTTCCGTACCCGCCGTGGGGCTGCCCAGTATCTTTGCGTTGATCTCTTCGCCCGCCCGCAGCCGGCCTCCCACGATGGTGGCCCGCTTACCCTGGCAGATGATCCGCTTACCGGCGTCCACCCGGGAATTGATAATGCCATCGGAGGCTATTACCGAATCCCCCGCTTCGATCATCGTATTTTCAATAAACCGGGCCATCAGGGTCTTCCCCGCCCGGATAATTTCCTTACCCCTTCCGGTAACACCCTGGTGGACAATGATATCACCTTCGGCATCCAGATCCGCCTTTTCCACGGTACCGTTCACTTCGATATTACCCGCAGCTTTAACGGAGAAACCATCCACCACGTTACCGGTGATCATCACCGTACCAAGGAAGATGATGTTTCCGGTTTTAAGGTCCACATCACCGTCAACGGTGTACACGGGTTCCACATTGATCTTACCGTTGACCTCCACCACCTGTCCGTTCATATCGGCAATGATGGTAACCTTGTCCTCCCCCATATGGACGTTCTTTCCCAGGGGCAGAACCATGTCCTTACCATCCCTGGCCGGCAGGGGATTCCCCGTAACGGTCCTGCCGGGGGTTCCCTGTTCCGGGGGTATCTTCTTTGCCAAAGGCTGGGCTTCAAACACGTTCTGGATAAGCTTAAGGTCCTTAAAATCGACCCGTCCGTTGGCCCCTTCCCTGATGTGCACCTTGGACTGGTTCGTTTCAAAGTTGTACTGTAAATAAGCATCCCGTCCGTTAGTCGGGGGGAGTCCTTCGGCGATCACCACTTTTTGTTTATAAACAGGCTGGTCCGCAAAATCCCGCAGATAATCCAAATCAATTCCGAAATAAACCTTGTTGTTCTTCAAAAAAGTCTGATAGGTTTCAATGGAAACATCGCAGCCCCCGGGCCCCGGAGGCGTTACATAGAGCAGGGCCTTCATGTCCTGCTCCGCGATTTCCACGGTCATGGTCGCGTCGTTGGAGGGTTTGTGCTCAAAGTCTCCAACCCGGATATATTCATCACTGGGGTTTTTTATGACCTCGTTTATCACCGTTTGGTCAAAATCCTTTATGCCCCGATCAGCCAGGGCAACCCGCGCCTGGGCAGGGGTAGCTTTCTTTCCGCGGCCCACGGGAGAAGAAACCTTGATATACACTCCATCATGGCGCAGGTGGACAAAAACATAGCCGTTTTTATCCTCCATCACCGGAACCTCAAAATCAACGCCGCTATCAAAGGAGTCGTCTTCAGAAGATTTCTCATCCCGGACATAATGCCGGTAGGCCTTGATCTTCCAGTCCTTTTTTCCGGCGCCCATAATACCGGTGGAACCCCGTTCGCTTATTTCGTATTCAATCCGTCTGACGGGGAGATTGAGCAGGGTAGCCGCCTGGGCTACCGCTTCTTCCAGGGTCGGCCCCTGGGCTTCAATGATGCTGATATCTCTGTCCTGATCCAACTGCTCCTTCATAATATGCTGCAGCTGGACAAAATCAACCATTAATATACTCCATTACCGAATCAGACAATACCTTTACGGATGTTCGTCAGTTTTGCCCTGAGCCGCAGGATCGCCTTGGTATGCAGTTGGGATACCCGCGATTCGGTTACTTCCAAAACCTGACCGATTTCTTTTAAAGTCAGATCCTCGTAATAGTAGAGGACCAATATCTTCTTTTCCTTATCCGGAAGTTCTTCAAGGGCCTCCACAATTACCCGGCGTATCTCATCCTTTTCCACAATAACATCCGGGTTGAGACTCGAGGGAGATTCGATGCTGTCCCCGATGGAAACCTTGTCATTCTCATCGCCGGAGAACCATACATCGTTCAGGGAAAGCATGGTGGTACCGGAAATTTTCATCATGGTTTTGATGAATTCATTTTCGTCCAATCCCATGGAATTGGCTATTTCCTGATCCGTGGCGGTTCTTCCCAGTTGGGCTTCCAGGGAACCGATTGCTTCCTCTACTTCCCGTGTTTTCTGGCGGACAGACCGGGGAACCCAATCTATTGAACGGAGCTCATCAAATATGGCGCCCCGGATACGGGTTACCGCATAGGTCTTAAACTTTACATTTTTTTCGGGATCAAACTTGTCGATGGCATCCAGAAGGCCGAAGACGCCGAACCCTACGAGATCATCAAACTCAACATTATGGGGCATACCGACAGCAACTTTACCGGCAACATACTTTACCAGCGGGGCGTATTGCTTAATAAACATTTCGCGGATCTTCGGATCCCTATTCTGGCGGTATTCCTGCCAAAATTCCTCTTCCGCCTTTTCTTCCAAGGCATAATCGGTAAGATTATTCCCAAGAACCTTCCCCATGGCTTATCCCTTATCTTCCCGTTTTAAAATTGTCTGGATGGCGGAAGCCATCTCATGAACATTAAAATCATCACCAAGCCCCGCCTTTTCCGAAGCGGTCTTGCCCGAACTATCAAAGGACCCCCCGCCCGAAGAGCCGGATCCCCCGCTCCCACCGCCGTCCGCCGGACCGGAAGCGAACGCCCCGGACATGGCATCAAGATCCGGCAATACATCCACCGAATCAAGGTCCTCAGCGGTGAAATCCAAACCCGTAGGTAAGGCCGGCTGCAAAGGGCTTGGAGCTCTTTCTAAGCTCCCCTCCCCAGTATATCCGCCTTTGCTATTCTGGTCCAGGGTGTTTCCCGATAAAGAATCTATATTTTCATCCGAATCGCCGGGATTTTCCAATATTTCGCCCACCTCGTCCCCGAATCCCCCCTCTCCCAGGGAGATATCCGATCCCTGGTCATCATCACCCCCGATAGAGATATCCACCTGTGAACCAAGACCGGGTTCCTCAGCAGGGTTATTCAGGAGTTCCGGCAGGTACATGGTTATCGCCCCATAGCCTATGGACGCCAAGACAAAAAAAACAGCGGCAAAAACAAAGGCCCGAGCCACAAGCAGGGACAAACCTGCCCCGGTGATAATACCCAGCAGCAAGGAGAAGATAAAACCGATACCAGCGGCTATACCGCTTATCTTCGGATTAAACATCCAGGATTCGCCCCCTATCCACGGTCAAAAAGCCGTTTCATCATCATAGAAAAGCCCGCGCTTTCCTTAATATCACTCTTCTCCATGCGTCCCACAATATGCTGGATACAAATAGAAGCCTTGCTCCGGGGTTCGGTTACCATAAAAGGCCGTTGCCGCAGCACCGCATGGGATACCGCAATATCATCGTAGATAAAACCCAGGTAATCCACCTTGAGGTTGAGGAACTGCCCGGCGATATTGGTCATCCGGTCCGCTACCTTTTTTGCCTCCGCCACGGAATGGACCCGGTTTACCACCAGTTTAAGCCCCATATTGAGACTGTCAATCTCTGTGGCGATGATCTTGATAATACCGTAGGCGTCGGTGATGGCCGTAGGTTCCGGGGTGGTGATGATCACCGCATCATCCGCGGCGGCGATGAAGTCTAACACATTGCTGGAAACACCGGCGCTGGTATCGATGATGATGATGTCCGCATTGGACAGGGTGTCCAGCTCATCGATAAAATTCATCCGCTCATCCTCGGTGAGGTTGGCGATCTTGGAAAAGCCCGAGGCGCCGGCGACAATGGAAATACCGTATTCGGTATCTACCATGATTTCCTTCATAGTTTTCTGCTTGCGGATCACATGGTAGAGGTTCCATTTAGGGATCATATTGAGCATCACATTTACGTTGGCCAGGCCCAAGTCGGCGTCCATGACAACCACCTTTTTCCCCAGCCGGGCATAGGCCAGGGCCATGTTTACCGAAACATTGGTCTTCCCCACCCCGCCTTTGCCGCTGGTAATGGTGATGACCCGGGCGCGCTTCCGCTCCTTTGGGTCGGAGGAATTCTGTTCTCCGGAGCCCTTCTTTTGCCGCATTATTTCCCGCAATTTTTCAGCTTGATCTTCCATTTTATTTTTCTCCGAAGGGAGGGAATTTCTGCTCAATCTTATCCCGGTCGATCCGGAACCCCTCAAGGTTGATTAAAAACCGGACCACACTGGCCCGATGGATATGCTTGTCGACGGGCTGGCCATCGGTGATGTAGACCGCTTCTTTTCCATCCGAAAATAGGGCGCTGATCACATTTCCCACCCGGACGGTTTCGTCCAGCTTGGTAATCACCACCGACTGGTAATTGAAGGGGGCAAATTGCCGGAGTATCTCCCGCATGTCGCTGTATTTGGTGGTGGCGGCCAAGGCTAGGTGTACCTCCGCCGAGGTCCCGCAGACATCCAGGAACTGCTTCATTTCCGCGAGTTTTACCGTATCCCGGGGGCTCTTGCCGATGGTATCAACCAGTATCAGGTCGACGTCATTCTGATAAAAGGCGATGGTCTTCCGGAGCTCATCGTTGGTATTTACATAGGATACGGGAATCTCCATGATCTGACCGTACTTTTCAAGCTGCTCCTTGGCGGCGATGCGGTATCCGTCGATGGTGATCATCACTACCCGGAGGGGCGCCCCTCCCCAGCCGTCCACCCCATAGGCGGCGGCCAGTTTGGCGATGGTGGTGGTCTTTCCAACCCCGGTGGGGCCCACCAGTACCATGATCCGGGGTCCCCGGCGCGGGAGGGATGGCCTGCTATTGAAACTTTCGGTATGTATCCTGACGGTTTCCCCTATCCATTCAACTACCCTATCCTGGACCGCATCATAGTCTTCCAGCGCATCCAGGGAAAATTCCTTCCGTACCCGGTCTAACATGGCCTTGGTATAGGCGGGGGAAAAATCATTCTGGTAGAAAACTTCCTCCAACCTGCCCAGGGTTGGGTGTTCCTCCTGGGGTCCCCTAAAAGGGTGGGCGTCGATCTTTTCCGTAAGGGTCTTAATCTCATTGAGCAATTTCTGCATGGTAGGATCGGGTTGTTTTGTAGAGGCCGCCGCAGTGGCGAGAAGCTTTTTCTTCTCCTCCTCAAAATCCAGAGGTTGGTTGGGTACATCAATCTGGCTAGTCTGACTAGTCACATTCGGTTGCGCCGCCATCTGAGAAGATTGCCGGGCTGAGCTTATGCCGTAAGCGCCGGCGGCATAGCGGAGATCCGAGGAAATATAGCCCGTAACTTCTACCCCGTCCCGGGAAAAGAGGCCGCCAAAGATCCCCCCTATACGGACGGTCCGGTAGTTCATCACCTTAGCCCTTTCCCCGTATTTCAAGCGTATTTTTTGTAAACAGTCGGCGTAGGTTGAGCCCTGTTCTATAAATTGTTCCACAGACACTTATGCTTTCCTCCTTAAACCTTCACCTTTTCTTCACTTTCCACGCTGATTTCTCCAACCGCTTCCACGGTAACATCGGCTACCAACTCGGGTACTGAAAGCACCACCAGATCCGGCAGTTCCCGTTCCGTGGAGGACTTAACCAGATACCGGGCCGCCTCGGAACAGAGGACGATGGGGTACCAACCCTGGTCCTGTACCGCAGCCACCGTCCGGGAAAGGGCCTTTATCCAACTAATCCTGGTGGAGGGGTCCATGGCGGACATGATACCCGCGGCGGTTTCCACGGCGCTGTCCAGGATCTTCTGTTCCAGGCTCTGGCTTATGGTGAGTACCCGAAGCACCCGGTCATCGGTGGCGTACTGCAGGCATATCTGCCGGCTTAAGGCCTGCCGGGCCTTTTCGTTGAGGAACTGCATATTTTTGGCTGCCTTAGCTGCCTGGCCGTAATCCGCCAGGGCTTCCAGAATAGCCACCATATTGCGGATAGAGACCTGCTCCCGGAGCAATGCCTGAAGCACCTTTTGAATTTCCCCAAGGCTGAGTGCCTTCTGGGCTTCCTCCACCACTGCGGGGTAGCTTTTCTTAAGGGCGTCCAGAATCTCCTGGGTATCCTGACGACCCAGGATCTCCGCGGCATGGCGCTTGATAATATCCGTTAAATGGGTGGCGATAATCGAGGGAGGATCAACCACGGTATAACCCGCCCGTTCCGCCTCATCCCGTTTATCCTCGCTTACCCAGAGGGCAGGAAGACCGAAGGTGGGGTCCCGGGTTTTTTCCCCGGGCAGCTCATCCTTCACCCCCCCGGGATTGATACAGAGGTAGTAACCCATGCGTATCTTGCCCCGGCCCACGTCTACACCCTGGATCTTAAAGCAGTACTCCGAAGGTTCCAGCCGTATATTGTCGATGATCCGTATCCGGGGAATAACCAGCCCCAGGTCCAGCCCGGATTCCCGGCGAATCCGGTGGACCCGTTCCAGGAGCTCCGCCCCCTTCTCCCGGTCCACCAGGGGGATGAGTCCGTAACCAAGCTCCAGGGACAGGGGGTCCAGGGGCACTATGGGGGACATATCTTCGCTTTCGGGTTTGGCCTTCTTGGCATCCGCAGTTTTTGCCGCCGCAGTATCCCGCTTGGTCTTCCGCCGACCCAGGCGTACCGCTAATACCACCAGGAGGGCGGCCATGGGAATGAGCACGTACCAGGGAAAGCCCGGCAGCAGGGCAAAGCCCCCAAGGACACCGGCGCCTATCCAGTAGATACGGGCGTCCCGGGAGAACTGTTCCGAAACATCCTCCCCAAAGGTTCCGTTGGAAACCGACCGGGTAACGATGATACCCGTGGCGGTGGAAATGAGCAGGGCAGGAAACTGGGATAACAGGCCGTCCCCGATGGAGAAGGATATATAGGTACCGATGGCCACCGTGATGGGTTCACCGTGGATCAGGGTTCCGATGACGATGCCCCCAATGACATTCACCACCGTGATGAGTATGCCCACCTTAACGTTCCCGGAGATAAACTTACTGGAACCGTCCATGGCGCCGTAGAAGTCAACCTCCCGCTGGAGATCGTTTTTCCGGGCAATGGCCTCTTCCTCGGTGATGGCCTGGGAGTTGTACTCCGCTTCAATGGCCATCTGTTTCCCCGGCAAAGCATCCAGGGCAAACCGGGCGGCCACTTCCGCGATACGGGTGGCGCCCTTGGTGATAACCACCGCCTGCACCGCGATGATGATGATAAAGATAACAAAGCCCACCACCAGACCTTCGGTACCGCCGGAGCCGACCACGAAGGACGAGAAGGCCCGGACCATGCGGCCGTCGAAAGCGGTTCCCCGGGTCAGGATGAGCCGGGTGGAGGAGACGTTCAGGGCCAGGCTGAACACGGTTGACACCAACAGTATGGTTGGGAAGATACTGAAGTCCGTAGCCTTCCGGGTATAGAGGACGATAAGGAGGATCAGCAGGGCCAGAACCAGGTTCATGGCCATCAGGGCGTCCAGGAGTACCGTGGGCAGGGGGATGATCAGCATCATCACCACCGCCACCACCGCCACCGCCATGACGAGTTCCGTACTGTTCCCAAAAAAGGTTTTCCGCGCCGTGCCGCTTTGGTCAGACATTAAAATCTACTCCTTACAGAAGAAGAATATAACCACAGAGCACACAGAGCTTGCACAGAGGACACAGAGGAAAAGACAGAAAGAAGAATTTTAAAAACCTCTTCCCCTTTCCCCCTCCGTGTCCTCTGTGTTCTTCCCTCTGCGCCCTCTGTGGTTACTCTTCTCTCCATCGTTTCTCCTATGCCCCAAGGCCGGCGTTGCGGCGCCGGTCTTCGTTCAGCCGGTATACGTGGGCTAATACATCAGCCACGGCCCGGTAATAGGTTTCCGGTATGACTTCCCCCACCTCGGTCTCAGCATAGAGCGCACGGGCCAGGGGTTTGTTTTCCACCACCGGTACATCGTTGTCCTCGGCTATGCGGCGAATCCGCAGGGCCAGTTCGTCCTCGCCCTTGGCGCTTACCATGGGGCCGTCCATCCCCGGCTTGTATTCCAGGGCCACCGCAAAGTGGGTCGGGTTGGCGATAACCACATCCGCCTGGGGAACCGTAATAGCAATATTCCGGGTCATCAGTTCACGCATTCTTTGCCGCAGCCGGGACTTGATCATCGGGTCCCCTTCGTACATCTTCCGTTCTTCCTTCACTTCCTGCTTGGACATCTTTAAGGATTCCCGGTACTGCCAGCGCTGGAAAAGCATATCCGGTATGGAAAGGAGGAGCAGCAGTAACGCTGAGATGATAAGCATCCTGATGGCCAGGGACGCTACGGTGGTCACCCCTAACCAGAGCCTGGCGGTTTGGAGATTCGCCAGTTGTTTGATCTCCGAACGGATTAGGAAGAAGGCCACGGCGCCGATGATAGCCATCTTAACGATGGACTTAGCGATATTGAAAAGCCCTTCCATAGAGAAGAGGGTTTTCTGAAAGTAACGGCCCAGCCGGGGCACTACCTTGGAAAAGTCCGGGGTCAGGGGCTTGGTGGTAAAGAGGAAACCGGTCTGCACCACATTGGAAAAAATCCCCGCCGCCATGGCCACCAGCACGATGGGCAGGGCCAGCCGGGTCAGGTAGTTAAAGAAGGCCACCGCCACCACCCGATCCTTTATGGGGTCCAGCTCGGAGGCCCGGAGAAAGTAGAAACGCAGCATTTCTACGCAAGTCCTGAGCATAGAGGGGGCCAGGAAAAAAATAGTAAGCGCCGGCAGGAGCAGGACCAATGCGCCGATAAGCTCCTGGCTCTTGGCAACCCGCCCCTCCTCCCGGGCCTTCTGTATCTTATACTCGGTGGGTTCTTCAGTACGCCCCTCATCCTCCGCGGCGAACCACTGCAGGTCTATTTTGGAAGGAATATCGTTGTTTGCGGACTTTTTTCGTTCGCCATTTCCTTGAAAAAAATCAAAAATATAATCAGAGAAATCAAAAGAATAACCACAGAGGACACGGAGGGAAGAACACAGAGGAAGAGGAGGAAGAGAAGAAGAAGAAAAATTTATATCTTCCCTCTGTGTCCTCTGTGAAAGCGAACCGAAGGTTCGATCTCTGTGTTCTCTGCGGTTATTCTTCATTTCTCTGCGGTTATTCTTCATTTCTCTGTGGTTATTCTTCATTCCTCTGCGGTTATTCTTCATTCCTATCATGACCCGCCCCCGATCTGTGTCCCAATCTGCATGTACAGGGACTCGATGTTTTGGAAACCCATGTCCACTACCCGGGCGAAGGCTTCGGTCATGAAGGGCATGGTGGCCATGATGAGGACGAAGGCTACGGTGATTGATATGGGGAAACCTTCGGTAAGGATATTGATCTGCGGGGCCGCCTTGGAGATGAGCCCCGTGGACAGTGAGGTAAGGAAGAGGGTCCCCAGTATGGGCATACTGATCACGATGGCGTCCATAAACACCCCGGTAAGCCCGTTCAGGAGGGTTTCTATCACCGCTTCATGGCCCATAACCAGAGAATAGGCGCTGATCGACTGGATGGAACGCCAGAACCCGCCCAGGAACAGTTCGGAAAAGCCGCCTATGGAAAGGAATACCAGCATGGCCACCAGGTTCAGGTATTGACCCATTAGGGGGTTTTCTATTTGAGCAAGGGGGTCGAAGGTTTCAGAGGCGCCGAAGCCCATCTGGAGGGAGAAGAACTGACCCGCCGTGGAGAAGGCGGAGAAGATCAGGGTAAGGTAGAACCCGATGATGATCCCCACGATGGCCTCCCCAATGAGGAGAAACACAAAGTACAGACCGAAGGGCGCAAGATTCCAGCCCGCAGCAAGGGCGGTGGGAAAGGCGGTAAAGGCGGCAAACCCCGCCAGGGCAATCTTGGCAATCTGGGGTATGCCGTCCGAAGACAGTAACGGTGCAGTTTCGATCATCGCCAGAGCCCGGACGGCAATCAGGAGAAACGCCGGTGCACCGGCTAAAATTTCGTTAAGGAACTGCGCCTCAATCACCAACCAACCCCTTGTCTAAAAGTTTATGCACGCGTTAACGCGCCATAGCAGGAATCATCCTGAATAACTGCACCGTATAATCCCCCAGGGAAGTAAACATCCAGCCCCCCAAAAGGCCCAGTACCAGAAGTATGGTCAGCACCTTTGGTACAAAGGTCAGGGTCTGCTCCTGGATAGAGGTGGTGGCCTGCAGTATAGCTACTATCAGGCCCACGGTAAGGGCGGAAAACAAAAGCGGCGCCGCCAAAAGCAGGGTCTCAAATATGCCCCCCCGGAGAAGGGCCGTAATGTCGCCGATACTCATCTATCACCCCTATCCGAAAGAACGGACTATCTGGTCCGTCAAAAGCCCCCAGCCGTCCACCAGAATAAAGAGGATCAGCTTAAAGGGCATGGAAATCATTACCGGGGGCAGCATGATCATACCCATGGACATGAGCGCGCTGGCCACCACCATATCGATCACGATAAATGGAATAAACAACAATATGCCTATCTTAAAGGCTATGGTTAATTCATTGAGAATGAATGCGGGAATCAGCACATAGGTGGGGACATCCGCCAGGGTATTCGGGCGGTCCAGCCCCCGCATGGACATGAAGAGCCGGATATTGCCGGGGTTGCTCTGCATCTGGCGGTACATGAAGATACGCAGCGGAGCCTCGGCGCCCCGGTACGCTTCCTGCACCGATATGTTCCCCTGTTGGAGGGGCTGGAAACTATTCTGATATATCTCTTCAAAGGTGGGCCACATGATAAATGCGGTGAGGAAAAGGGAAATCCCCAGAATCACCTGGTTTGGGGGTACCTGCTGCAGGGAAAGGGCCCGTTTAATAAAGTCCAGGACTATGGATATCCGCAGAAAACTTGTGGTAAGTATGATGATACTCGGCGCCAGGGAGAGGGCGGTAAGGAGCAGCAGCAGTTGGAGAGAAAAGGCTACTTCCTGCCCCGATTCGGGGTTCCGTACGGTAAGATCGATAAAGGGGATCACCGGGTCTGCGGGCGCTGCAGGGACGGCCACGGTTCCCGGTGTGGAAAGGTTCGGAAAGGGAAAGGGCGTGGTCTGGGCCGCTGCCGGGAGGGGGACAAAAACAGCCAGCAGAAACAGGGTTCCCGCCAGAACAATCGGGCGGCTCATAGGTCCTTCAGCCTTTCCCGCCGTTTACGCAGGTCGTCCGCCCGGAACCGTGTATTTGCGCCGCCACCGCCCAGACGGCGCAGGAGGGCCGAAAAGTTCAGGAACTTCGGGGCGCCGTCACTTCCTTTACGGGAATCGTCCAGAAGCATGGCGTCCACCATCTCCTGATCCGTTATTTCAGAGATAAGGGATACGCCATTGTCTCCGGCGCCCACCAGCCATGCCTTGTTCCCCACGGAAACTACCGCCACCGAACTGCCCGCCCCCATGGGGGTCCTGGCCAATATCTTGAGATAGGGATTTTTCTGCTCCGGTGAACGGGAGAGGCGCTTGAAAAAGAATACCAAACCATAGATAGCAGCCGCGGCCAGGGCGAGAACTAAAACCATCCGGAGAACAAAAAAAACAGTAGGGGTTCCCGGAGTGGGAAGAGCTTCTCCCGGGGGCGCATCCCCAAGAATAATCAGGTTTTCTGCAATGGGCTCGCCGGGAAGCGGCGCTGTTTCAACGGCCAGGACAGAGGATTCCCCCAGGGTGTCCGGCGTTTGAGCGGATACTTTGTTGAGATTAAAAGTAAAGAGGCCAATGCTTATAAAAAGCACGGCTATAGACATCGGATAAAATCGATACAGTTTTTCCCCTCCCAAGTAGAAACTGATCCTTAGTAACTATTTTAATCTATATTAGTAGTGTTGCGCTACCCCTATTTAGCTTAATTCGGTCATTCTTTCCATGGGAGAGACAATTTCTGTGACACGGACACCAAAATTTTCGTCAATAACCACCACTTCACCCTTTGCAATAAGCTTATGATTCACCAGAATGTCTACCGGCTCACCGGCAAGCTTGTCCAATTCAATGATGGTACCCTCACCCATACCCAAAATTTCCTTGATCAGCTTTCTGGTACGGCCCAATTCTACGGTCATCTCCATGTATACATCCATGATGAGACCGATATTGCCCGCTTCCTGAGCCGTGGGCTGGGGCATTAGATTTGGAAACTGTACCGACTGAACGTTAGAGGGCGACCCCATAATACCTCCCATACCACCTCCTCCCATCATACCGCCCATAGGAGCTGCCGGAGCCGGCTTAGCCGCCGCCGGAGCGGGACCGGCGGTCAGGGCCTTGGTAATATCCGCCGCCACCTGCGGCCCGTAGACTTCCCAAATCCGGTGATCCTTTCCATCGCCCAGATCGAGCTGGTAATCCGCAACCTGGAACTCTCCTGCGGGGAGCGCCGCGGCAGCTTTGGGAACATTGGCGGCCTCGGGGGCAACATTGGCGATAGACTTATTGCCGGTCTTTCCGGTCAGGGTGGTGATCTGGGTACCCACAATGGTACCCACCATTTCCCCAATCACCGACATGGCCATCTCATCCAATTCGATGTTTTCTTCCTTGTTCATCAGAGCGGCAATAGCTCTAGCCGTATCCTCGGGAAAAAGAAATATATGTTCACCGGGGAACCCGGCGCTAAAATCCGCTTTAACCGCAGTAACCATATCCGGAAGCTTTTCTATCAGGGCGTCCCGGTCAGAACTGCTCAGCTCGGGCCCCTTAAGGCTAACCGATGCGCCGGTCATGGTGGAAAGGTTGGAGGACTGGGCATCCACGGTGCCGGAGAGATAACCCTGCAGGGCCTTGGACTCGGCGCCGCCGTTTCCTCCGCCGCCATTACCGCCGCTAAAGCTCGAAGAATCTACCCCGGCTAACAGTGCATCTATTTCCGCCTGCGAAAGAGCGCTATCGCTCATACTTTGCCCCCCCCTTCCTGCAAATCATAACTCAACCACATCAAGCTGTTTAAATACAATATTCTTTGCCTTTGAAGAATTCAGGACCTTGGTATTCAGGGCCTCAATGATCTCCTGTTTCAGCCTGGCTTCGTTTTCGGTTGCCAGATCCCGGGCATACTTGGAACTAAAAAAATTCCGCACAAAATCCTGCAACTCGTAAAGCCGGGTGGTCAGTTCGGTGGCAGCGTTCTTATCATTCATATCATAACCGATGGCCAAATCAACCACCACCGAATGGGAGGTAGGATCCTTGGTTCTGCACCGTACCGTGCCTATGGAATTAAAATAGAGATACTCCGGCCGTTTCCCGTTATAGGGGGAAGAGGAATCGGCCACAACGGTTTGGGATGGCCCACCTTTATTCATAAAATTAAAGGTAATCACCGTTACGGTAATAATAAAAATCAGTGCGCCCAAACCTATGGCTACAAATTTAAGCAGATTCGGCAATAAGGCTCCCAAACCGCCCGGTTTTTTAGAACCGCCGCCGCCTGAGTCCTGAGCTTCGCCTCCCTCATCCAGTATATCGTCGCCATCGCCCATGACCTAACCCTCCGACTCTCTATTTTATAGTATACAAAAATACCATTTTATGCAAACCCTTTTCTTACAAAAGGCCTGGCCATTTTACAAAAGACCTGACCATTCTATAAATGGCCATCATCCAGGATGATAACATCCACCCGGCGGTTATATGCCCTGCCTTCTGCGGTATCATCCGAGGCTACCGGGACCGTGGCGGCAAATCCCGCCACCTGAAAATGCCGTTCCTCTACTCCAATATCGGTAAGATAGTGAAGAACACTAATAGATCGGGCGGTAGAAAGTTCCCAATTCGATTCCCATGGACCTTCGGGGTCCACCGGAGTATCATCGGTATGACCTTCAATGCGGAATTTTCGTCCCCGTACCTCATCCGAACTCAGCAGGGTTCCTAAGCGCAGCAGAATATCCCGGGTCTGTTCCACGTTGATCCTGGCGCTGGCGGGGTTAAAAAAGGCGTCCGAAGCAAGGCTTATAACCAGGCCCCGCTCGTCACGGGTGACCTTTACTTTGTTGGATTTAACTTCCGGGTTAAAAAGGCTTATGGCCTTTTTCAAAGCCGTGCCCAGGGACTCGCCCTTTTCCATTGCAGGCAGGGAGGCTATGGTATTGCCCAGATCCGCGCTTTTCCCGGCCCCCAGGGTGTTTCCCCCGGAATTGGCCCCGATACCCTGGTTGTTAAATGCGGAAATCAGGGCTTCCACGGTGGAAGGGGTTACTTCATCGGGGTTGAAGAGGGCGACAAAGAAACAAAGCATCAGGGTAACCATGTCTGAATAGGTTACAATCCACTCACCGCCTGCACCGCCCGCTTCGGGCTTTTTCTTTTTCGCCACGTCATACTTCCTTAATCTTTTAGCACTTCCGCTTCTACTGTTTTACGATCCAGGGGATTCAAATAGGTCAGGAGCTTCATCCCCAATATACGGGGGTTATCGCCGGCCTGGATGGAGAGGACTCCCTCGATGGCCATTTCCTTAACCTTGGCTTCCGTGGCGTCCATGGTCTGTAATTTACCCGACCAGGGGATCATCAGAAGGTTAGCAACCATGGAACCGTACAGGGTGGTGATAAGCGCAACGGCCATGTTCGGTCCCAGGGCGGATTTATCTTCCAGGTTTTTCAACATACCAATGAGCCCGATAACCGTGCCCAACATACCAAGTCCGGGAGCCAGGGTACCCCACATATTGACAACCTTGATTTTTGCAACGTGCCGTTCCTGCATCTGGCCCAGCTCGGTTTCCATAAGGTTCCGCACAATCTCTGCGTCGGTACCGTCCACCACAAGCCGCAGCCCCTTTTTGATAAATTCATCGTCCAGATCGTCCAGCATTTCTTCCAGCGCCAGGAGTCCTTCCCGGCGGGCCTTTTCCGACATATTCATCAATTGCCGGATAAGCGCCGTTTCGTTAAAGTTAGCGGTCTTAAAGGTCAAACTGATAGTATTGAAGATACCAATAGTGTTGGGAATGCTGCCGAAGGTGAAGAGACCGAAGTAGGAACCCAGCACGACGATCAAGATTGAAGGAAGATCGTAGAAGGTCATCAGGCCTGATCCCCCGGTGATAATTCCCAGGCCAACCATGCCGAAACAACCGGCAACACCAATTAAGGTTGATATATTCATACCGCTTTACCTCTATTCCTCATTCTTAAAGCCGCCGATTCTCCGGCGATATTCCACGATCCGGTCGATAACTTCGGTCACCGTTTCTTTCACCACAATAATTTTACCGGACAGCATCTGGAGGGTGGTATCCGGCCGAACTTCGAGGGACTCAATTTGATGCGGATTTAAATAGTATTCCATTCCGTTCAGCCGGGTTACCTTAATCACTTAGTTTACCTTTTGAGGGTCAAAATTTCCTGCAAGAGCTGGTCCGCAGTCTGGATGGTCCGGGAGTTGGCCTGGAACCCGCGCTGGGTAACGATCATATCCACGAACTGTTCCGAAAGATCCACGTTGGACATTTCCAGGGTACCGGCGATGATCTTGCCCTTCCCCGCTATGCCCGAGGGCCCAATGTTGGCGTAACCCGAGTTGTTACTCACCAGGAAGACATTGTCTCCGCCCTTTTCAAGACCGCCCTGGTTAGAAAAGCTGGCCATTGCCACCTGCCCCAGGGTGCGGTTCGTTCCGTTGGAATACACCCCGGTGATAACCCCGCTCTGGTCAATCTTAAAGTTTTCCAGGTAGCCCATGGTATAACCATCCTGAATGATAGCTTTGGTAGAACTGGACTCCGCATACTGGGTAATGCTATTTACCAGCCCCCCCGCGGTGCCCAGGTTCAGGGCGAATTCCTGACGGATCATTCCACCGTCAATTTCCGGGGCCGCGCTCAGCACATCAAAGGCCACGTTCATCACCACCGGGCCCTCTCCGTTGGTCACGGCGCCGTTGATGTCCTCAATGCTCTGGAGGGTACCATTGTTGTTGAAGATCACCGTAAAGGTGTTTGTCGCCGCCGGGACCTGTCCCACCATACCTACTTCAGTATTGGTGGGCTGGGCGCTTTCCGGGTCCACCGTTACGGTGGCGGTCCAGCGGTTGTTGAGGTTCGCCAGAGGCTCGCCATCGGCGTTGAAGCCCCAGTTACGCAGGAATTCTACCCGGAGTATGTGCTCCAGACCAAAGGTGTCGTAGATTTTCATTTCCGTACCCCAGGTACCGTGGGAGATTTCCGCCGGGGAGGGAGCGTTGGGAACGATGGGGGTCCGCTTGTCTAAGTTACAGGCAAAGTCGACCGATGTGGTGGCGCGGGCAGCATCTTTGCTCCCCACGGGGATAACGAGGTTCTCGGTATCCCGGGAAACATCCAGCACCTGCTCACCCCCAATGGTCCGGGCCTGCCAGCCCTGAACCCGCATACCGTTGGCGGGGTTTACCAGCAAACCTTCCTGGTCTAGGCCGAACGCGCCCGCCCGGGTGTAGAAGGATTTTTCGCCCTGCTTAAGGACGAAGAAGCCCGTACCCTGGATCGCCAAATCGGTACCCACGCCGGTAGTCTGGAGGGAGCCCTGAGTATGGATGGTGTCGATGGAAGCCACCGACATCCCGAGACCAACTTCCTTGGGGTTCACGCCGCCAAGGTCTTCCGTGGGCTTTGCCGCCCCCTGAAGCTGCTGGTATATCATATCCTGAAAATTAACTCTGTTCCGTTTAAATCCGGTGGTGTTGACGTTGGCAATGTTATTACCTACCACGTCCATCCTGGTCTGGTGATTTTGTAATCCCGACACACCGGAAAATAATGATCGCATCATAGTAGTTTTCTCCTATTCTTCAAATACTCTGGTAACCTGATCCCACTGATAGTAGGCGCCGTTTACCAATACCTCGGGTACGGCTCCCCGGGCAACCGCCCGTACCGTCCCCTGGACGACCCGGTCTCCCTCGACAATTTCCACCGAACGCCCCAGGGCGGAAGTGGCTTCACCGCCGGTAAGAAGACTCGCCAGCCGGGAAAAATCGCTGGCCATGCCGGTCATCTGTTCCAGGGTGGAAAACTGGGCCATCTGCCCGATGAATTCCTTGTCCTCCATAGGGGCGGTGGGATCTTGATGGCTCAACTGGGTGATGAGAATTTTTAAGAAATCATCCTTACCCAGGCTCTGGTTGGGCATCCTGCCCTTCTGTATCGATTTGTTGAAGGTGTCCACTTCCATGCTAAGGACTGCCTTTTCCTGAGAGCTAAGAACCGCTTCAAGCGCTGCCATTTTTTCTATCTCCTAACACTAACACGAGTGTTTACACCAACACATTGACCCGGGACATGCCCGGGCCTTCAAAACCATTGAATCCGGCCTCCATGCTAAGGGGGTCCATGGTTTCCGCCATGGCGTCATAACTGGAAGAGACAACATGGGAAGAGAAAAACGGGGTTGCCGCCTCTCTGTTCCATTGCCCCTGACCGCTATTTTGGCCGCCGTCTCCCGCAAGAGCCATATCAAGACTAGCCCCGGCAAAGCCGGAATCCCGAAAAGCCTGCTCCAGGGAGTGGATCTCCTTCTCAAAAGCCCGGAGGGCCTCATTGCTTTCAACAATGATATGCCCTGTGATCTTGTTTTCGGCCATTTCAAGGCGTATCTTTACCATTCCCAGGGACTCGGGTTTGAGGGAAAGTTTGATGGTCCCTTCCCCGCCGTCCTTGACCATGATGGACGCCTGCCGGACTATGTCGCCGTTGAGGTTCTGGTGGAGTTCCCTGGCCAGAATATCCTCGAAGGCCCGGCCCGGGCTTTTCTCCTGGCCCAGTTCCATGTACTCCCGGCTTCTGCCGTTGTTTTTAAGCTCCACCGCGATATCAACAACCCGTTCCGCTCCGGCATTTGACCCGGGCTTTATTTCCTGCCCGGGGTTAAGCACGGCGCCGTTTCCCTCGGTCCTGAGATCCTGGACCTCCAGGGTAAACCGTTCCCGGTTTTTTTTGTTGTTCTTGGTTTCCGCTACGGTGGCTGGACCTTTTTCTTTTTTCTCAACCCCGCCGGGATTGCGCCCCTTCCCCTGGACCAGCTGCGAAAGTTCGGCGTTGGCCGCAGTTTCCGCTGCATTTTCAGGAAGTTCCCGGGCAATATTCCGGAGATCCTTCAGATCCCGGAACCGGTCATTCGCCCCGGCAAACTCAAGAGCGCTGTCCTGATCCGCCAAATCCGCCCCTTCCCCGGAATGTATTCCCGTAAGAAGCTGATCGTTTAATAAGCCCTGGCTTAGTTCTATCGCCGCCGGGAGGGAATCCTTGTCACCCTCCCCTTCGCCGCTTTCCTTGGCCAGTTTAGTTTTTTTAGCCGCCGCCTCTTTTAGCAGCTCCGCCGGAGAAGAGGCTTCACCCTCCCTCTGCATAGCAAATAAAAGACGCCGGTCCCTGTTTTGGATTTTTTCATTACCGGCGGAAAGGACATTTTTATCCTCAACAGAAAATTTCGCGCCCTTCCCGGCAGCATCCTTGGCTGCCTTGGCGATTTTTTCCGTTGAGACAAGTCTTTCCGTCTCAATTTTGCCGGCCTCTTCGCCGCCGGCTTTGGTTTTCCGTGTAAGTCCCGCAAGCAGTTTGGCAAATACACCCAGGGCGCCTTTTTTTGCCCCCTTAGAGTGCTTAACCTCTCCGGAATTCAGACTTTCTACGGAATGTGATTGGGGGGATACTGCTGCCAACACCGCCCGACCTCCTGTAGTTTTCACATCAAGGTGTGATTACTCCGGAAGCCGGTCTGTCTAGTCTCTGAGGGAGGGTCTCCCCGCCATCTTACGCTGCAGCTCCGCCGCCCGTTCTGGGGGCATGAGTGACAGCCAGTAGGATACGATAGAAGCGCTTCCTTCAGCCTGGGCAATCTCTTCGGTCTTCCGGAGTACGTCGATGGCATCCTGATCGTTCATGTTGGTTATTATGCCCACCGCTCGCTCCGGAGGCATACCATTCAAATAACGCGCATTCTGCTCAACGTTCCTGGATCTAATGTCGGCGTCTTCCACCATGGCATTGAAGGAATTCTCCCGTTCATCCAAAGCTTTTTGCCGTTCCTCCAGGTCCTGGGCCATTTGTTCTATTTGATCCTGCCGGGAAACCAGTTCCTCTTCCTTCTGTTCTATCTCCATATTACGCAATTCCAGGGCTTCCAGCCGTATGGCCAGCCGTTCCGCATCCAGGGAAAGGAACTCCTCCTCCCCGGTTTCCGTCTGGGAGCGGGGCTGCAGGCCGATAAGGCGGTACACCGGGGCCAAAATCGTCTTGGCGTCGATAACATTGAGGTAATCAAACCATACCAAGCCGCCGCCTGCTAAAATGGCGATGAGCAGCAATAAAAGAAAAACCCTGCCTAAAACTCTCCCCACTCCGGCCTCACTCCTCTCTATAGTATACCCGTATTATAATAATCCTTTCAACACTTTCTCAGGATAAACCGGCAATTCTCAGTTACACCTCGAGAATTTTAAGAAAAACTCTGTGTTCTCTGTGTTCTTCCCTCCGTGTCCTCCGTGGTTAATTTTCTATGCGTTTATCCTGACACTTCCCGGGATTACATGGACTTTTTTCACTATTATCCCTATACTTCCTATCGGTAATTAACGAAAGGAGAACAGTATGAAAGTATTATTTATCGGTGGGACCGGGACCATCAGTACCGCCATTTCGCGGCAGCTTTGCGACATGATGTCGCACGAACAGGGGCATGAACTGTATCTGCTTAACCGGGGAACCCGCAACGATGTGCTCCCCAAGGCGGTGCAGGAGATACGCGGGGATATCAACAACGAGGCGGATATCGCTGAAAAAATTAAGGGGCATCAATTTGACGTGGTGGCGGATTTTATCGCCTTTACCGCCGCCCATGCGGAGCGGGATTACCGGCTCTTTAAAGATAAAACCAGACAATACTTGTGTTTCAGTTCCGCATCGGCTTACCAGAAGCCGCTGCAAAACTACCTGATCACCGAAAGTACCCCCCTGGCAAATCCCTACTGGCAGTATTCCCGGGATAAAATTGCGCTGGAAGATTTTCTTATCAAAAAAAACCGGGAAGAAGCCTACCCTATCACCATAGTTCGCCCCAGCCACACCTACGATGAACGGAAGATACCCCTGGGGGTCCACGGCAAAAAAGGCAGCTGGCAGGTAGCCAAACGCATCCTGGAGGGTAAGCCGGTTATCATCCACGGTGATGGGACCAGTCTCTGGACCATGACCCACAACAGCGACTTTGCCCGGGGCTTCATCGGGCTTATGGGTAACGCCCACGCCATTGGGGAGGCCGTGGGGATTACCTCCGACGAGACGGTGACCTGGAACCAGGTGTACGCTGCCATCGCCGCGGCCCTGGACCGGCCGCTCAAGGCGGTTCACGTGTCCAGCGAATTCCTCGCCGCAGTGAGCGATTATGATTTTACCGGGGGGCTCATCGGGGATAAGGCAAACTCCGTGGTCTTCGACAATACCAAGCTTAAACGGCTGGTTCCCGGCTTTAGCGCCACGGTCCGTTTCGATCAGGGTATACGGAAGACCGTCGAATATGTGCTGGCCCATAAGGAATTGCAGGAAGAGGACCCGGAATTCGATGCATGGTGCGATAGGGTTATTGCGGCCCAGGATAAGGCAGCAGCGGAAGTGTTGAAAAAATAATCGTAAAATATTTCTTTAAAACCGCAGCCGTACCAGGGCTGTAACCAGCAGCCGCGTTCCTGTTCTTTCCGGTCCCAGCTCACCGGGGCTGCTATCGGCAAGTACGGCCTTGTCTAAAGGAACCTGGGCGGAGATGGAGAGGCTCATGCCCTGGAAGATTTCGTAGTCCATGCTCAGGGTGGGCGAGAAGGAAAGGTCGTCCAGGGCGGCGGCGCAGGCGAGGCTGGCTGAGGTATAGTCGTTGAAGCGGTAACGAAAGAGGGCGTAGAGATAGTTTTGCTGTTGGAGGGCGAAGATACCCGAGGCGGTGGAAGAATCGCTGCCGTTGTAAAGGTATTCCGTAAGAACATAGCAGTCTCCGTCAAGGAACGAGTAGTCGAAGCCCGCGCCGGCGGACAGGCCGTCGATACCGGCAGCGGCATTGGGGTTCCAGGCGTAGAGGGCGTCCGCCACAAGACCTACGATTAAATCCGCCTTAACCGAAAGGCCCCAGCGGTGGATACCGGAGGAGCTCAGTACGGGCGTTTCGTAGGCGTAGAGGGCCTGGAGACTGGCGCGGCCCCAGTGATTTTCGGCGGAAAGGCCGGCAATAAGGCCGCCGCCATCCTGCTCAAAGGGGTTTCTTGGGGAGGCGGTGAAGACCAGAAGCTTGGCTGAATCTGCAGGGTAGAGAGAACAGGCGGCGCCCAGGATGGCCCGCGGACGAGCGGTAGTTGAAAGGGGGCTGCGGGGGTTGAGGAAATCCGAGGAGCCCCAGGCCTGGCCGTAGCCAAAGGGGAGCCGCATAAGACCGGCGTCAAGGCCCACGGATTCACCGTTCAGGCGGAAGTAGAGCCGTTCCAGTTCAATATAGGCGGCGTAGTTTTCTCCGGCGTCCATGCTGCCCTGGGAGGAGGCGCCTGAAGCGGCAATGAGGTTAAGGGCGCCGTAAAAGGCTCCCCTGTCCTTTACCTTTGCCTGCATTCTGATATTGGCGTATTCCTCAAAGCCGTATAGAAAGTCCGATGCGTTCCCCGCCCCCGCTCCAAGGGTAAGCTTGGAATCCAGGATGCCGGAAAAGGTCTGCGCCCCGGCGGACAGAGGAAAAATTAACAGTAATACTGCGATAAAACGGATTGGTTTCATCATTCATTCCTTACCGTTCCAGGTTCCGGGTGCTGAATACCGAATCCGGGATGGGACGATCCAGCACGACACTGCGGAGTATAAAGGTAGTTTTGCTTCCCCGGCGGAGCAGATCCCGCATCTCCGACTCCACGGGGAAACGGCGGCCGCCAAAATTTTCCGCACGGAGCAGGGTATACTCCTTGAGTTTTGAACCGGAAAGGGCGAAAAGCTCATAATGGAGCAGATCGTTGTTTTCCTTGTCTATCCAAAGTTTTTGTTTGGGGTAACTTTCGGTGCGGCGTTTAGCGCTCAGCTCCAGGACCCAGGCGCCCCGGTTGTTCCACGTTTCAGAACCCGCGAGTACCGGATTGTAGCGGGAGGAGAGGCTTTCATTATCAATGGTATCCTCGTAGGAAAGATCCGAACCCATCATTGATTCCTTGAGCATGTGTCCGGAAATAAGCATCACCTCCTCGTTGTCCGGGGAATAGACATAGAGCCTTAACCCCTTCTTGAGGTACTTAGTCCCCCTGTCCTCCGGGTTCTGAAATTCCACAAAGCTGTCCGAATTGCCCCGGGCATAGGCCTTCATGGTCTTAACATACTGCCTATTCTGATAGTCAATGATCATCTCACCTTCATATTCAATGGTACTATAGACTTCGTTATCGTCCACCCGGCGCAGCAGTTCCGCCGCACTCGGCGCCGCCTGGGCAAATACCGAAAGGGAGCCGAAAAATAAAATAACCTGAAATAGTACTTTTCTCATAACAAACCTCCAATTTGCATCCGCAATTTTATAACCCCATCCTAGCTCCGCAGGGCTTCCACGGGTTCCACAAAGGCGCTCCGTAAGGATGGTATCAGCGTACAGATGGAAGTAATTACCACGCCGAACAGGAACCCTTGCAGCAAAATTAATGGGGAGAATTCCAGGAATATGGTACCCGACATGGGGAAGTCCTTCATGCTTCCGCCGGTCATGGTACTGAAATCAAAGGGGAAGAATGAGCCGATCAGGGTGGTGATCCCTCCGATCAATACCCCCGCCAGGGAACCGGCTATGCTGAGGAATATGGCCTCGAAGAAAAACACCGTAACTATTTCAGCGCGGGTCATCCCAAGGGAACCCATCATACCTATTTCCTTGATCCGTTCGTGGATGATCATCACCACCGTATTAACGATAAGAAAGCTCGCCACAATAAGGAATACCAGGTAGATGATTATGTAGATCCCCATGCTCTGCTGCATCATTGCCACAAAGTAATTATCACGCCAGTCCCGTACCACATTCCGATCCCCAATTAAATTCTTAAGCGCCGCAGCAATTGTATCGCTCTGGTTTTCCCGTTCTCCATAGATGAAAAGCTGCTGTGTGCCATCCCCCAGGACCAGGAGCTGCTGGAGCCGCTCAAAGGAAACGATGATCACCCCCTCGTCATACTTTCGGTAATCAAATTCAAATATGCCGGTAATCTCGGGACTCCATATCTTGTCGGAAAATTGGGCGGAGACCGTTTTGAGGGGAATACGGTCCCCAATCCTGAGCCCCGCCTTTCGGGCCAGAGCGGTTCCTATGGCACAGCCTTTGCTTCCCGGTTCGGGATACCGGCCTTCCACAAGGCCGTTGGTCCGGTCTGAAAGGTTAAAATAGTTTATCTGCGCTTCCTTTTCCATTTCAATTCCCCAGAGCAGGGCGTGTTTCACCGTACTGTTCTGCAGGGTCGCATAGGCGCTGATCCGGGGAAATGCGGCTTTTACACCGGGGATGGCCTTTGCAGCCTCCGCCAATTCTGCGGCGCTTTTACCGTCCTCCACCGGGTACTGTACCGGGTAGTATTCCTGTTCCGCCTCATACTGGGCCGACACCACGCTGACATGGCCGGTTTCAAAAACCTGAACCACTTCGTTGATGCTCCGTATCATGCCGTCCCCCATGGCCTGCATGACGATGGTAAAAAACACCGCCAGACCCACTGCGGTAATGCAGAGCGCGGTCCGCCTGATATTCCGCCATATGTTCCGGTATGCAATGATCAGGAGGGTTCCGGTCCCTCCTCTTCCGTATTCTGTCGTATTCATGTTTTTCTCCTATTCAAACCGCAGACTTTCTGTTACCGGCATTTTCAGAGCCCGTTTGACCGGCAGAAAAGCCATAAGAGAAGAAAGGATTGTGGCGACAACACCGGACAGAAAAATTACCGGTACATTCCAGGCGGATTTAAAACTCGCGGCGATACGGTATCCAAAATCCCCTCCCATTTGATCGCTCACGGCGGAATAATCGATCCCGTATTTTATCATGGGTATATTGATAAGGCAGCCCAGGATTATCCCGAAAACGGAACCTAAAAGCCCTACCATACCCGCTTCCATCATGTAGGTTCCAATGAGTTGTCCATCGGTCATGCCCATGGCCCGCATCATCCCTATTTCCCGGGTCCGTTCCAGGATCGCCAAAAGCATGGTATTGGCTATCCCCAGGAAGGAAAGGATGAAAAGGAGAATTACTATTATCCGGGATGAAATATCATCTCCCTTGGAAACGGCGATATAATCGGCGGCGTAATCCAGCCAGCCGAATACTCCAAGTTCCGGGGAAAGTCCGGAGGGAATAGCCGCGGACAGAAAGGCGGTAATTGTTTCGGATGATTCACTCTTAAGCGGCAGCCGGGAATCGTCGGCGTTTTTTTCCCGGATAAGAAGTTCCGTAACCCGGCCTTCCAGCATAAGACCCGATTCATCCTGTAACACATCCATGGGCAGGTATCCCACATTATTATTGTTTTTCGGGTTCGGAGAATTTATCATCCCCACAAGCACCGCGTCGACAAGCTGGTTCACATGACGTACGGCTCCGGTATAGTCGATCCTGATCAGGGAGACGAGAATTGGGTCCAACAGGGCCGGATCATCCGAGCTTAGGTAATAGACGCCGGTAAGGGGATCAAGCTCGTAGGCCGAAAGCAGGACGCGCCGTTCTCCATCGTTCAGAAGGGGGGCAATATCATTGTCGTACCTATCCTGACGTATCGAATCCGGCGCAGCTTTTATGTCCAGCACGGTGGATATACGCAGATCCATCCTTCCCGTTGCGGCCAGTATGTTCCAGCATCTTTCAAGATCCTCCGGGGGAAGGTCCTTTTTTATAACCAGTCTGACATCCCCGGCGGCAATTTTATCCCCAAGGTCGTACATCCCATGTTTTTTTTGAACCAACTCCTCATACAAGCCGGTGATAAAGGCACGGTCCGCCTCATCGGACACCGGGGCAAGGTATTCGTTCTCCAGTTCCGACCGGGTAGGCCGCTGGGGAACACCAGCCTTTATTTTCTGGGCCGTCATGGACCCCAGGGCAATCTCAAAGGCGCCGGGTTTTATATACCTGCCCGCATCCGTATATGTTGTATACCGCAGCAAGTTTGCTTCCGCAGCGGGATCGCAGGCGATAAACTGCATGGGGGCGGAACCGAACTCCGAATAGAGGGTGCCGGTAAAAACAAACCGGGGGGCGCTGTCATAACCCGCCTTGTCCAATGCCGCAGCGTACTGTTCCCAATTACTAAAACTTTCGTACATGGGCAGCTCATCCTTCTTATCAAAATAGGCTTTTGTCTGGAGTTTAGCGGCGCCGCTCTCGTAGTTAACGATATTACGCCGGGAATCCAGGTTCATCCCGAGGATCCAGCCGTCTATGAAGATATAGAGACCCACGCTTACGGTTACCGCCAGAACCGTGATGATGGTCTTAACCTTATGCCGGAAGAGATTCCTCCATGCTATACGTTTTATTTCTACTGCGGTAGAAAAAATACCACTCATGATTTTACCTGCTCTTTTTCTATCTGCCCGTCCCGTATCAAAATTACCCGGCGCGCAAAATCCATAACCATATTGTCATGGGTTGAAAAGATAAAGGTGGTTCCTTCAATTTGATTAAGGCGGAGCATAATTTCCAGAATCTCCCGCCCGGTCTTTGAGTCCAGGTTCGCCGTGGGCTCATCCGCTAGGATGATGCTGGGACGCTTCACCAGGGCTCGGGCTATTGCCACCCGCTGCTGCTGCCCCCCGGACATCTCCTTGGGTTTACGGTTCCCCATGCCCTCAAGACCGACCTCCAGAAGCACCTTTTCTGTTCTTTCTTTGATTTCCTTTTTATCAATCCCCAGCAGGGTGAGGGGGAAGGAAATATTCTCCGTCACCGAAAGAACCGGTATAAGGTTATAGGCCTGAAAGATAAAACCAATACTGCTGCGCCTGAGCAGGGCGAGCTGTTTTCTTGAGAGAGCCGCCATGTCCTGCCCTCCTATATACATGGCGCCCCCCGTAAGGGTGTCCAGACATCCGGCCAGGTGGAGGAAGGTTGATTTTCCGCTCCCCGACGGACCTGCGACGGCGGCAAATTCCCCGCCCTGAAATTCCAGGCTTACCCCCCGCAGGGCGTGTACTTCAATCCCGTTCAGGGAATAATCCTTCACCACGTTTTCCGCTTTTATTACCGTCATTAGGTATCTCCTTTAAAATAAATGTTATATTTATATAACATTATAGGCCATCCTTTCACTGAAGTCCAGTGAAATCTATTTTTTTAGATCCCGCTGCAGCTCCGATAGGGCCTGTAATCCAAATACATCCTTGGTTTTAAGTTCCTCGGCAATTGAGTTGGGAACCAGCATCATGGAGTTCCCCGCCTTAAGACCTTCGTTCAATATGGAAAGAATTTTAAGCTTCATCGCCGGTTCATTTTTAGCGTAGACTTGAACCGCTTCCTCCAGCTTTTTGGCAATCTCAATTTCCGCCTCCGCCAGGAGAACCCGGCTTTTCTTCTCCCGTTCCGCCTGAGCCACCCGGGAGAGAGAGTCCTGGAGGGCGGCGGGGATCTGCACATCCGTAATTTCAATATGCTGAACCGTGATACCCCAATCGGTGGTCTTCTTGTCCACCTCACCCTGAATCTGCCGGGCGATAATCTCCCCGTGCTGTAAAAAGGTACTAAGGTCATGGCCGGAAATAGCGTTTCTGAGCGCGGTTTTGGAGGACAGAATTACTGCGTCAAGGTAATTTTCCAGTTCCAGGACAGCCTTTTCCGGGTCCCAGACCAGCCAGAAACAAAGGGCGTCCACCGTAACGGTCACCGAATCCATGGTGAGGGTCGCCTGGGCGGAAAAATCCGTAACCCGTATCCGCAGATCCACTACCTGGGCCACCCGGTCCGCCAGGGGAACCAGCACAAAGAGCCCCGGCCCCCGGACCCGGTGAAACCTTCCGAAGCGCAGCACGATGGCCCGTTCCCACTCTTCAAGCTTCTGAACCGCCGGGACGATAAGAACCGCCAGGGCGGCAAATATAACAGGCATCGCAAGCCCAGGCCGGCCTGCGATGGCGGCGGAACAGGAAAGCAGCAGGGCGATCTTTATCCCGGCGCTCCACCGGGGCCAGAGTATCATCAGGAAGATTGCGGTCAGGGGAACACCGGCCAAAATGCCCAGTTCAAAAGGCGCGGGCAGTTCACTCCGAAGGACGAGAACGGCGATCACAAAAACAATCAGGATCACTAAAAGGCTTATCCCCACGCCATTGAAGAAAAAATCCCGCCGCTTTTCCGGCCGGGGCATGTTTTTTATCAGGAGTTTCTTTTCCTTTTTTTCAGCCTTCATCAACATCCTCCTAAATCAGAATAATCCCGCAGCATTTCTAAAAGGGAGGTTTTCGAGACTCCCAGGTTTTCAAATTCCTGAATAAACCGGGTAAGAACCTCCCGGATTTTCCGGTCCCGGGCATCCTCCTCCGGGACCGGCTTCCTGTCGGAGATGAAGGTACCGCTCCCCACCTGGGTGGAAAGTATCCCCCGGATTTCAAGTTCGTTATAAGCCTTGGCTATGGTATTCGGATTGATTCGAAGCTCCACCGCCAGGGCGCGGATGGTAGGGAGCCTATCCCCGCTCTTCAGTCTCCCTGATAAGATGGCGTACTCAATCTGCTGGATGATCTGCCGGTAAATCGGCGCCCCATTGGCGTTATCCAGGGAGAAACTAATACCCGAAGGGATAATTGTACTATTCATCTAATACAATTGTAAATGAACTAGTACAATATGTCAAGTGAATTATTGTTTTTTTGAATTATTGTTTTGACTTCCACACGTCAAGGGCATTCTGAACCGTGAAGCTTAGATCTCCGGGGTTTTTGGTTCCCATGGCTATTTCCTGCAATCCATCGTTGATGGCGCTGTACACCGCTTCCGGGAAAACCCTGTCGATCACCGCGGTACCTGTTTTATACTCCCGGGCGAACTTAGCCACCTCTTTCTGTATAGGTTCCAGGTCCAGGGCGTTTTCGTCGATATCAATGCGGCTCGGTATGCCTATTTTCCCGGAACTCAGAAGCCAGGTCTGGGTTTCCCTGCCGGAAAGCCACTGTATAAGGCGCCAGGCAGCCCGTTCCTCCGGGGACTTATCCCGTATATTCGCACTGATACCCCAGCCTGCTCCAAGTACCACGGAAGTAGAATCGTTAAACTTAACCCCGTTAATCTCCGGGAACAGGGTAACCAGAATATCCTGCCGCTCGAGGGGGATAAAGGCCTGGGCGCGCCAGTCGCCGTCGATAAGGTAGGCGGCCTTATTTTCGGCAAATTGGGTAACAACATCCCCGTAATCGATGAGCAGGGTAGTTCTGGCTATAACCCTGTCAATATAGAGGGATTGGATAAATTCAAGGGCCGCCGTAAAATCGCTGTCCGTAAATTTCGCCTTGCCGGAAAGTATCGCCTGTTCCCAAGCCTCACCACAGAAACGCCCGGCAATGAGGGAGAATAGGCATTCCTGCATTACCCAACCGTCCTGGTTGCCCAGGATGATGGTCTCATAGCCCTTTGACCTGAGTATGGGAACCTGAGCTTTAAGCTCATCATAGGTCTTCGCCGCCGTAAGCCCCGCATCGGCAAGTACCGCGGTATTCACATAGAAGGCATGGGTTGAAGTAAGAGACCTGGGCAGTATACCCAAGTATCCTGCAGCCTGGGCCCCTCCGTCCAGGGCTGCAGGGGAAAAGGCCGTCCCGAGCTTATCCCCGGCTGCCAGGGGAGAAAGATCCTTCAGAAATTTCCCGGCATGGAGCCCCGTGGACCCCCCCGAAGGCCAGGCAAAGATAATATCCGGAAACTTCCGCGCCTCAATACAGGCTGCTATTTTGGCATGGTAGGATTCACCATACAGATCCTCCCGGACTATGGTAATATGGGGATTCGCCTCCTCAAAGGCATCCCAAACCCGGGCTTCTTCCTCGGCGCTGCCGGGCAGGGTCGTATCAAAATAGTTCAATACCCGGAGACTTACCGGCGCATTTGGGCCACCCCCGAAACAGCCGGAAAGGGCTAAAGCCGTCACAAGGATCAGCCCCATAGAATAGTACGATTTTATCATAATTTTATTATTATTCCCATTTACCCCGCTGTCAATTCATGGCTTGACACTAAAACGGGGAATTCGGTAGTATATTTCCGTTACCCTAGTTCACGCGGCCATGGTGGAACTGGTAGACACGCCAGCTTGAGGTGCTGGTGCCGAGAGGTATGGAAGTTCGAGTCTTCTTGGCCGCAACGAATGCCCCGCTGAAAAGCGGGGTTTTTGTTTGAACCGTTCCAAGAAGACTCGAACTTCCGGAGGGCGCGCCGAGTGAATACGAGGAAAAGCGCGCATGGATGCGCGCGTCAGCGCCCGGAGCTGGCCCGGAAGCCGAGAACAGGATGTTCGATGCTGGAGGGTTCGAGTCTTCTTGGCCGCAACGAATGCCCCGCCTATTTGGCGGGGTTTTTTTATAGCCTCACGGAAGCCTTTTTCGAGGGCCTTGAAGAAGTTGGAAAAGGGGTTTATAGTTTGTATTTATGGCATCATTTATTGGTTACCATGGGACTGATGAATATGGGGCTAGAAAAATAGAGGAGCGCGGGTTTGAAGATTCGCCTTCTGAAAGTTGGTTAGGGCCGGGTATCTATTTTTTTGAGACCCAAGGGGTTTTTGATGGAATAGAAGCGGCAGAATGGTGGGTTAAAACCTACAAAAAGTATCCCCGATGGGTTATACTAAAAGCGGAGATTAATTCTGTTGCTGTTATGGATTTGTTTGGTTCAAAAATCGACAGAGCAAAATTTGGTAGCATAAAACAAAAATTGCTTGAAAAACATCTTGCTTCCGGAGGTAAGGAAATTGACTTTGAACTTAAAACCGTATTTATGGCCATCAACAGAAAAGTCGATATAATCCGATGTCTAGTCGATGCCGCACGGTTGGACAAATTTGTCAATTTTGTTGTGGGTTTTCCGCAAATACAAATTTGTGTCACAAAGTCGGGTTGCATAAGCAACTTTCAAAAGTTTAATGAAGGGATTCTATAATGGACGATACGCTGTTTGAAGAAATTCTCAATGAAATTGATTTGATGTCCTCTGAAGAATATTGGGCTTTTTATCGGGAAGCTAAGAAGTTACCTGATTTTAACCTGCTTATTCCGGCTGATTTGAACACAAATTCCGGCAACACTTGAACATGAAACCGGAACATTTGAACATCGTACCTACTCCAGGACAAGGTATACCACAGGCCGGTAAAATTGTGCAAGCATGTTTTAGCGGACTCTTATGCGCCGTAGGCGCCGGTCAAAGGAGGGGCTAATCAGGGTCCCTGTCGGCGAGAGTTTTTCTCATGGAATCCCCCGAAATGTTGAACTTATGGGCGTTGTGGACTACCCGGTCCAGGATGGCGTCGGCTAGAGTGGGGTCCGGAAATAGGCCGTGCCAAGCGGAACAGGGAAGCTGTCCTGAGATAATCGTCGAGGCGGCATCGTAGCGCCGTTCAAAGAGCTCCATGATTTCATGACTCTCCTCCAGGGTGAACTTCCGCAGCCCCCAGTCGTCCAGAATGAGCAGCGGAACTGTCGCGAGGCGGTTACGAAGCAGGGTGAACCGGCCCTCCATCTGGGCATCGGAAAGCTGTACGAAGAAGTCGGGAACCCTGATATAGGTCACCGGGGTACCTTGGTAACAGGCGGCGCGGCCGATGGCGCTGACAAGGTAGGTCTTGCCGACCCCGGTAGGACCCGTGATAAGGATATTCTGTTTGTTCCTGAGGTATGATCCTTCGCACAAACGCTGTACATCGGGTTTTGAAATGCCGTGTTTTCCCTGGTAGTCAATGTCCTCAATGACCGCCGGGAACCGGAAGCCCGCCTGGGTCACCAGTCGGTTAATCCGCTTGGAGCGTTTGGCAAGCCATTCGGCCTCGACCAGAAGTGCCAGCCGTTCGTCGAAGGGGAGCGTGTCCGGACCCGGCTGTTCCTGCTGTTCGATGAAGGCGGCGGCCATGGCCGACAGGTGGAGGTCGTGCAGTTGATTTATCGTTGTTTTGTTAAGCATTGAACGCCTCCTCAGCCAGGGATGGACCGTAGTATTCCTGTCCCCGGATGTTTTGATGGGTAATAGGGGGTGCAGCCTGCTCCTCCTGTTTCTTAAACAGCCGTTCAAAATACTTATGGGTATAGATGTTGGCGGCCAGGGCTTGCTCACAGACTTGTTCCATGTATTGCCGGGGTGCGTTCTGCCCCATGCGGAGGATACCGGCGCAGGTTTTAAATGACTGTTCCGGATGTTCCCGCTGTTCCATAAGCCAGGTGATATAGGCCTCCGTTTTCGGCCCCGTCTTGGCCGCCCAGGAGCGGAACCGTTCAGGCGACCAGTCGGCGACCGCCTTGTGTTTCTCGGGCATATGCTCAAATCGGTGGGTTCTTTCCAGTCTTGGTTGAAAACATCACTTAAGATCATTTTTCAAGAAAGTTGTATTATTTTTCATTCAGCTTTTCTCGGTAATCAACTAACTTTGGGAAGAACCAATCGGTGGTATACCGGCTGCGCTTCTCGTAATTACGGATATGGCAGGAAATGCGTTCCCCCTCCGAAAACACCTCAATAGTGCGTATTGTAGCCCGTATTTCGACCTGTTTCCCCGCAAACGTGTAGGGCACGCTGTAGTAATACGAATCGAACTGGACATGATAGTCGAAGCCGACCTTAGCCAGCTTATGTTCGGCGTACTCGTACCGGGACGGGGGAAGCGCCCGTAACTGCCCTTTCTCAAATTCCAAGAAAGCCTCCTGCCGATTCCCCGGGATTTTTGCGAACGGCTGAGTGTTGAGGACTTCGAGCTCCGCCCTCACCGCCTTCCACAGTTCCGGGAAGGAAAGAAACTGCCGGTCCCGCAATTTCGCAATGATTCTGCGTTCCACGATTTGTACACCGGTTTCTACCGGCGCCTTGTCCCGGGGAGCTCTGGACCGGGCCGGGATGATGACCGCCCCATAGTACCGGGCCAGCTCGTGATAGGTCTTGTTAAGATCCGGGTCGTAGTATTTTGGTTTGATGACTGCCGTCTTGGTATTATCTGGCACAAGAATCGCTGCGGCCCCGCCGTAGTACTCAAAGGCGTTTACATGGGCCGCGCTCCACGATTCCTGTCCCATGTTCAGGAACGGTTCCACATACAGGTAAGAACTGGCCGGGAGGTCTGCTACAAACAGGTATACTTTTACTGCTTCCCCCCGAGAATTGGTATACTGCATGGTCAGCCCTGCCCAGTCAACCAGCATTCGTTCCCCGGCTTTGTAGGATTTATGCATATACACCTCATTCTGTTTACGGAACTTCCGATACCGCTCGCAGAATGGAGAAAGCATATATCCGTTGGGGTGGGCGGTTTTGTACTCCTCCCACAGGAGGGTTAGGGTGACCCCCTTCTTCTGCATTTCCCGGTGGACCCATTCCAGGTCCGGTTCGTCCCGCTGCGCCCCCGCCTCTTTGACCGCCGGGTACAGGACCTTGCTCAGCTCCTTGTTCCGTATGGCCTTAAGGTCGATGATGCCCGCCTCCCGGGCCCGCGCCAGAATGGCGTTCACATTCCCCAGGGAGCGGCCGGTGGCCCCGGCTATTTCCCGCTGTGTCATTCCTGCGTCCTTGAGCCGAAGGATTTCCCGTGCTTTTTCCATCTCTACTCTCCTCATGATGTCGCTCCTTGGTTTGTTCCCGGAAGCGTACGATATTTTGGAGGGTTTGATGTTCAAATGTTCCGCAAGCCTGTTCAAGTGTTCCGCAAGCCTGTTCAAGTGTTCCGCATGGATGTTCAAATGTCGCCGCAAGCGTGTTCAAGTGTTGCCGTTTTTCTGTTCAAGTATTTCCGCAAGCCTGTTCAAATGCGCCGGAATTCATGTTCAAATGTCGCCGCAGAATGCAGTCATTATTAATGAAGCGTACCGGCGCGGGGACATTGAGACGAATATCATCCATAACATCAAACCCTTGGCAGAGCATAGCAAAGAGCGCGGCGTCCTCACTGTAAAGGAAGCCACCCAGGTCCTTAATGAGCAAACATGGAAATTGGTATGGTCCGATCAGTGGATGCATTACATCTATAATTTGACGGCGGCTCAGACGAGGATGCGCTTCAGACTCCTTGTTAACACCGAATGGGATACTTAAACGACACTACAGCATAATGTAAGGGTTTACATTAAAGCATAGAATATCGCCCCAAAGGGGTAGTGCTGATAGGTTTGCTTTACTTTTGCGCTTCAATGATAACTGTATCAATTCCAGAGGCCACTTTTTCAAGAATATCCAACTTAATTGCCTCTAAATGCTCTATTTGGGAAGGTTTTAAGCCCTGTGCCGCCGTCTCATCGTAAAAAAGCTGATAAGCTTCGATGTCCAAAGCCTCAGCAAGCTTCATGATAAAGGCGAAAGAGGGTGTTCTTCTCCCACTCTCGATCTGCCGGATATAGGTATGGGCCGCCTCACATCGTTCTGCCAGTGTTTTTTGGGAAATTCCTCGCTTTTTACGCCATTTTTTCATATTGTGAATAAATACACCGTTCAAATCCATATTTTGTATTCTATGAGCTTCTACTTTTTATCCATAGAGTAGCTTGACGTTTACATTATAGATATAATATGATTACATCGTGCTTACAATTTTATGGAAAATTAAAGGATTTTTTGAAAATTTGTGTAGTCTGCTGGACTACAAAAGGAGTTTTTTATGAAAAAAAGAGAACTTTTATTGTCAATTCTCGGCATAGTACTGACATTGGGGTTAATGCTTACTGGGTGTGATAATCCAGCTGGAGATAATGGTAACGGCGGTAACATTAAATATACGGTAACTTTTAATGCAGATGGTGGAACTGTTAATCCAACAAGTAAAGAAATTATTGCCGGTGATACTGTTGGCACTTTACCAACACCAACAAAACCCGGATATACTTTTGGAGGTTGGTTTACAGCTCGAAATGGAAGTGGAGTCGCTTTTACAACAACAAGCACTGTTACCGCTGCTATAACACTATATGCAGAATGGATAGTGATTATACAAAATACATATTATGGAGAATTTGATGGTATAAGTTCAACTGCGTATAATTTAATAATGGCCCATCAATATGAATGGGATGCAGTAAAATGGCATAATGCGATTATGAATAATCCTTGTTATCCAAGTAGTAAACAGTATCAAGCTGGTATGTCAATTAGCGAATTAAGATCTTTTTTAAATGGAAAAGACATAATCGGATCAACTCAAGAAACGATAATAACTAATTTAACTAGAAACGGTGCTGCGATTCTTATTTATCTTGCGGTTAATGATTATTACTATTATGTATATGCAATACGGGAATAATGTAGTTACATAAGAATATGTCAAGGGAACCTCTAAAAACTCAAAATAAAAGTCAAATACCTTATCTTTTATAGAGGTTTTGCGGACGTGTCAGAAATAGGACCTGTTGACAAAGGGAATCTATTAATAGATATGGTATAATTCCTATCGGTGGATACAGCCATGATGGGTAGGAAAAGCAAACAGCTATGCATGATAATGATAGACATGGAGGAACTCATACCGAAAAATCATCTGGTAAGAAAGATAATAGAAGCAATAGATTTTGATTTTATATATACCGAAGCGGCAGAGTATTATTCAAATATTGGCCGTCCATCAATAGACCCTCTAGACTTCCCCCGGTTTGGTAGACGGTCCAATCCGATAATCATCCGGTAAGAGAAAAGATTATGCGCCTGGTGGTGGTGGATGAACAGCACCGCTTCGGGGTAACCCAGCGCCAGGCCATCATGTCCAAGGGGGATCACCCGGGCCTCCTGATGATGAGCGCCACCCCTGGACCCTGGCGTTGACGGTTTTTGGGGACCTGGACGTTTCGGTAATCCCCGACATGCCCCCGGGCCGGAAACCCGTCAAAACCCACCTGGCAAAGGAGTCCAGCGAGGCCCGGGTCTACGACTTTGTCCGCAAGGAACTGGCCGCAGGGCATCAGGCCTATTTTGTCTATCCCCTCATAGAGGCGGACGGTAACAAGGCCCTCAAGGACGCTGAGTCCATGGCGGAGCGGCTGGCAAAAAAGGTTTTCCCCCAATACCCCACAGCCCTGGTCCATTCAAAGCTGGATGAAGAAGAAAAGCGGCGGGCCATGGAACGGTTCCGCCTGGGGGAAATCCGCATCCTGGCGGCCACCAGCGTGGTGGAAGTGGGGGTGGATGTACCCAACGCCACCTGCATGGTCGTGGAACACGCCGAGCGTTTCGGCCTTTCCGCCCTGCACCAACTCCGGGGCCGGGTCGGCCAGGGGGAAGCTCAGTCTTACTGCTTCCTGGTCTACTCCGATGCGCCCGATGAGGCGGCGGGGGGGGCGGAGCCGAAGCTGCCGGGACGGTCCTGACCGATGACGGCAAGACCCGGCTCAAGGTGATGCTGGAAAACAACGATGGCTTTGTCATCGCCGAGGAGGACCTGAAGCTCCGGGGCCCCGGCCAGATTGCGGGCATCGAACAGCCGGGCTACCTATCCTTAGGGATCGCCGACCCCATACGGGACGCCGAGGAACTTGCCCGGGCCCGGATCGACGCCTTCGCCATGCTGGAGGAGGACCCGGGGCTGCTCCTGCCAGAACACCGCCGCATAGCCCAGGTACTGGAACGGGCGCCGCCCTTTGCGAACGTGGTGCTGTGAGCTATGCTTATCGGTAAGTGGATAAATTGGATCTAAAAGGAATACGCAGAATGAAACAATTGTATATTTTCCTTATTATTTTGGCTTTTTTGGAATTCTTTGGCTGTGTGAGCCAGAGTCGGGATACATCGGGGGACCTCACCTCTGGTGAACGGGGGCTGGAGGTGATTGTTGAAGGGGAAGCTGAACCTGATGTGGAAGTGTTTCTACAGTTAGGGCACGCAGGCGGGGCACTGGATGCAGCGTTTAGTCCTGATGAAAGCCACATTATTTCAGCCTCACAAGATACCACGCTGAAGCTATGGGATATCGCAACTGGACGTGAAATTCGGACGTTTTCCGGACATTCAGGCGGAGTACGGTCAGTTGCATATAGCCCTGACGGAAAGCTTATCGCTTCGGGGGCTTCTGATAAAACCACGAAGCTGTGGGATGCCGTAACCGGGCGTGAAATCCGAACTATAACAGAAGATTCCTCCATAAGTTATGTGGCTTTTAGTCCTGACGGTAAATGGCTGGTTACAAAAAGTTCTAATAATACCACGAAACTATGGGATATCGCCAATGGACAGGAAATCAATGCTTTCAACGGTGTAGTGGAATTTAATCCCGGCTGGGACCAAATTGCCCAATGGGATAGGGATGGAAATATTACAATCCGGGACATCACAAGCGACCGTGAAATTCGTATTTTTCCGGGATATTCAAAGGGCATTACCGCCCTCGCGTTCAGTACCGATGGGAAACAGATTGTCTCAAGTTATGAGGATAGGACCGTAAAAGTATGGAATATCGAAAACGGGCAGGAAACTCAAAGCTTCGTAATAAAAAAGAAGCAGGGAGAAGGAACCGGCATGACGCCAACCATAAGATGTGTGGCTTTTGCGCCTGATGGGAAACGAATTGTCACAGGAGATGATGATCGTAAAATGAAGCTATGGGATAATAGTCAGGAAACCCAGACCTATGAAGGTCACTGGGTTACGATCGTGGATGCAAATGGAGGGGAGACATCAAGTGACACCGGGCATTTTAAACGGCTTCAATCAATTTCATTCAGTTCCGATGGACGGCAAATTCTTTCAAGAAGTGATGATAGGGTAATATGCTGGGATACAGACAGCGGCCGTGAAATAGCCAATTTTAAAATAGCCGACCAGATAGCTTCCATAAAATTCAGTGCTGATGAAAAAAAGATCATTACAGGAGATTTATTTGGGAATCTTGAGTTGTGGGATTTTATTGACGGACAAAAATTACAGTCATTCAAAAAAAGCATGGTAGGAATGTCAAGCGTCGCATTTAGCCCTGACGGTTCTCAGATTGTTTTTAGTTCATCGGATGATAACACGGTAAAATTTTGGGATATTACAGTCGGAAAGTTAATTCGATTTTTTTCAGGTATTAATAAATATGACAAGATTAAAGGGATACGGTCGGTAATATTCAGCCCCAGCGGCAAACAAATTGCTACAGGATCTTTAGGAAATGTAAAGTTGTACGATGCCGCAACAGGAGAGGAAATTCGTGTTTTTTCCGGGCAAAATTGGCCAGAGTCCATTGCCTTCAGTCCGGACGGAACAAAACTCGTTTCAGCATCCGATGACGGTACAATAAAACTGTATGATGTTGTAACCGGCGGTGAAATTGGCAATGTGGTAAAAAGGAGCTTTACAGGGGAATATCGTATTTTTGCGGAACACCCGGATGAATCCGTTGTTACGGCGGCCTTTAGTATTGATGGCAAACAAATCCTTTCCTGCGGTTCCTCGGGCACAGTGAAAATATGGAATTCAGCCGATGGACGCGAAATTCGTTCATTTCAAGCAAGCGAGACAAATAGTTCCGGATTAAAGGATCTGCTGTTTTCTGCAGCCTTTAGCCCTGATGGAAGCCGGCTTGTTACGGGATCTCGTTATGGTACTGTTAATCTTTGGAATACCTCAAGTGGACAGAAAATACGAACTTTAGGGGATTTGAGTAATAGTATTTTCGCTGTGGAGTTCAGTCCCGATGGAAAAAAAATTATTGCAGGGGATTACAATGTCTTGAAATTATGGGATGCGGAAACCGGCCAGATAATTCGGAATTTCTCCGGTCATTCCGGTTTTATTCATTCCATAGCGTTTAATCCCGGCGGGCAGCAAGTAGTTTCAATTTCAAGTGATGGTACCGCCCGCATTTGGAATATTGAATCCGGTAACGAAATTGTCAAATTAGTTAATTATGCAGGCAAGGATACCCAAATAACATCCGGCGGCCGCGGGCTTACGGTGGAATTAGAAGATCAGGTAGGCTCGGTGGACAGCGAATGGATTTCCGTTACCCCCGATGGCTATTATAATGCTTCGCCCCGCGGCGACCATTACTTCAATGTCCGTATCGGTAATACTGTATCCGGCATAGATGCCTACCGATCGATCTTCTACAACCCCGATGTAGTCCGGGCTCGTCTGCAAGGAAGGCCTGATCCTGCCTCCAAGGGTAAGGTTACTATTCAGCAGGCCGGTTTATTCAGCCCCCCAATTATTACCATACAGGAACCAGGTGTAAATAATATTGTTACCACCGCTACGACAAATTTATCGGTCGTCATCGAATCCAGTCGGCAGCCTATCAGTACTATCAAACTCCTCGTGAACGGCAGACTTGTCGGGCGTGATGAATTGATCGCCGTCACCGGAGGTAACCTTACCCCTGAGAGAGCCAGCCTGACCGTCACCGGCGGCCAAAGGGTCATAAATTTCCAGCTCCCGGTGGGCCTTGATCCCGGCCTTAACCGCATTGAGGTGGTGGCCTTTAACGGTTACTCGGACAGCCGGAAGTGGGTGGATATTACCCGGCAGACCCGGACCGGGGAGCAAGCTGCTCCTCCTAATCTGTGGATTCTTGCGGTGGGTGTGAATCAATATAGCAGTTCCCAAATCAACAGCCTGGATTACTGTGTTGCCGATGCACGGGAACTAATTGATTCCTTCTCTGCCCAGGAAGGTCGGCGTTATGGGAAGGTACACAGCCTCCTCATCGCCGATGGCGCCTCCATCGTCCCAACGGCGGCCAATATCAGGGATAACCTTAAATTTCTCTCCGGGGCGGGACCCAAGGATGTGGTCCTGCTTTTCCTCGCGGGCCACGGGGTAAGCGATAATTCGGGAACCTTTCTCTTTCTTCCCAGAGATGCGGCCCTGACGGCGAACGGTGGGGTAAACCCTGCAAAGGCAATCTCCAACAATGATATCATTTCTGTACTGGATGCGCCCGGCAATCGGCTAGTGTTCATTGATGCCTGTCAATCCGGTGGGGTGGATAATGACCGCCTGGTCAGATCCCTCATGGACACCAACGCCTTCGTCTTTACTTCCAGCAGGGGGAACGAGAAGTCCCAGGAGCGGTCCGAATTAGGGCATGGGGTATTTACTTACAGCGTTATTCAGGGTTTAAAGGGGCTCGTTTCGGCCCAATCCGCCAATAACAGCATCAGCGTACTTGAATTGAGCGGTTTCGTGTCAACCAATGTCCTCAGGATTACTTCGGACCAACAGCACCCCAGCGCCTACTCCCTGGGGTTCTACGACTTTCCGATGGTGGAAATGCCATAAAGCCCATAGCCCAGGCGCCGCCCTTTGCGAACGTGGCGCTCTAGCAGCCTGTTGCACTTGTAGGTTTTTTGCGCTTGAAGCCGCAAAAAACTTCGATTTATGGGCTGCTTACGGAGTTTGTAGGGTTGAAAAATTGCCAGATAGGCAATTTTTCTCGATTAATTGCGCGAAGCGCAACAAACTCCTAGGGGCTTACTTTTCTATCCTTAATCCCTCATTTTTGTATTCATCTATTGAACCATCAATGGTTAGCAAAATAAAATTATTTCGTAGTGCTTCCCATACTAAAAAGCGGTCAAAGGGATCTCTGTGGTATAATGGTAAATGATAACTTGTAATTATATCAATGTTGTTTATTTCTTTACATACATGCTCTTCTTGGCCGAAGAAAATGCCCCTTCACTTAGTCCCAATCAAAACCTCCCAACCCTACATCGCCCGTCGGAACAGTACCCATATCAATAATCGGGGCAGTATCCCCTGAGGGAAGGCCCGAAGTGTTTCCAAAAGGAAGGGCAGGAGTAAGGGACGCCGCCGCAGCTTCAAAGGGAGATACCACCCGGCGGTCTGTTTCATCAACATAGCTTGTTTCCCGTTTCGACACATTGACCAGGCTTCCGTTTGCATGAACATATTGAACCCGCCCCTCATCTACCCGGAGGTTCACCGTATCAAATTCAAAGGAGGTCCCCCGTACCGATGCGGTTACCGTAGGGCTCCTGACCGTAAAGTTGGTTTTTCCTCCGGAGGGGGGGCTTACATCTGCCCGAATCCTCCCGGCATGAAGGTATATGTTTACCTGTTCGTCCCCATCATTCCGCAGTATTTCTTCCAGACTTAAACGGGTTAAGGGCCGTACCGTAATAACCGAATCTCCCAGTGCAATAAGGGCGGTACTTTTAAACCCCGTGGATATGCGGGTTCCCTTTTCTATCCGGTCCCCTTGAGCAGCTTTTACCCAAACGGATGAACCGGATACCTGCATTTCTACGGTCCCGCTTAGTTCCCGAAAAAACCCGCTTTCCTGAGAAAATAATAATCCTGCGCTTATAATAAACAATACAAAAAACGATATTCTTCCCATCATGTCCTCCGCAATTTCTAGAACGATAACAAAGTCTCCAAAGAGACCCGCCACTTCACGGCGGCTCCCGAAGCAAAAGCCTTCCCGGTCTGGGGCAGGAAAGCTCCGCCGCCAAGGGTAAAGGCAATATCCGAAACCGGCGCCCAGATAAGGTTCGCGGCAAGCTCGCCCCCCAGCAGGGGAGAACGGGAATCCGTGTCCAGTTCAGTATCACGGTAAGTAGTAGTATCGGTGCGGAAAAAATAAGCCGCCGACCCTTCCGCCGAAATGGCCTTGTGGAGACGCCGGGTATAGCTCCCCTGTATCAGGGCAATACCTGAAAGTTTTGGCCGGAGTATCCTTCCCTGGGCTATGGTGCTTATGGGAAGGAAAGCCTGCGCCTGATCATTCCATGCCCCGGAGCTAAAGGAAGCTCCCAGAAAAAACCGGTCATTGGCGGGGCCGGGGGGAAGCCAAACCAGATCGGCCCTAAGGGCAAAACAAAATTCTAATGGATTATCCCCGGGCTCTTTCTCAAGTAAACCCAGCACGGCCCCCAGATCGGCGTTAAAATCGTCCAGAAAGGGCAGACTCAAAGTTGCTTCCCCGTATTGGGAATTGACCGTATTGGATGAATCGTTCAAATCGAACTGCCCTATCATACCCAGCTTAAGAAACTTATCGGTATTGAACAGAGCGGGAATTCCCCAGTTCAGGGAAAAAAGTACACGCCGGGAAGAAAAATAGACATCCCGATCATGATAATCCGCATAATCGCTGTCGCTCATGGTGATATAGGCGTCCTTTTTATAGAGCAGCCCGGTATAAAAGGCCCTTGCGGAAAGCTTGGTTTTCCCCAGGCTGTACTCTGCGGAAAGACCATCAAAGAGGCCGCTTAAAATAGTGTTTGAAGCTTCCTGGTAGAAACTCCGTCCGGCAGCCATGCGTAAACCTGACTTGAACCGATACCTCATTTCAAAGCGGTAAATCTCCGGGATCCGCTGCCATTCATCATCCGCCCGTTCCATAGAAAATCCACCGGAAAAGTAGAGATCCCCCTGTTCCCCAAGGGGCGCCGCAAACCAGGGAATTACCGTTCCCGTGTATTCAAAACTACTGCCGCCGGTATCACCATTGCGGAATAGCGGGAGTTGGCGCAGGGTCAGGCCGAAATCCTGGGCAAAGGCGGCGGGTGTACTCAGTATAAGTAACAGGATGAAAATGAAAAGATGGGGAGACTTGTTACAATTCATTTTCATAGTCCAGTGCCCGGCTAAGAATCCGCAGTAAAGTTTCTCCGGAAATTTGCGCGGTCGAATAGGACCGGCCCTGCAGTATTTGGAGGCGGCTCAGTTCCCGGTAACTGTAACGGGGACCGGGAAACAGGGTATACATAAGCCCCCCTTTCAGACTGAGGGACTTCATGATAAGAAGGGAAACCCCGCCAAAGGTGATCGCCCCTTCGGCCCGGGTTTTTTTAGGGAGCCATTTGTTTTCCCGGGCAAAGTTGTACGCCTCGGCAGGAGAACTGTCCGGGGGAAGGGCCGCTGTGGCGGAAAGGATAAACCAGGCGGCATCCTCGCAGCTGACGGTCTTTAGGCCGAGGACCCGTTCCAGTTCCGCCGCGGTTTGGGTGTGGGACAAGACGGCGGCGCCGAGAAACAGCAAAGTAACGATGCAGAACTTCTGCGGTGATAGTGATGGTGTTTTCATGGCAATACCGGCGGTCTGGTCTGCCAGGAAAGCACGGGGTAGTCGTAGCCGCTGATGAACTTCCAGCCGGTATCCCCAAAGGTCCAGCCGGCGGCGGTATAGGGCGTTTGTGTTATAAAAGCCGTAGGAGCTGTTGCCTGGCCAGCTTCATTGTTTGGTCCCGGAGCAGGGGTGGTGTTAGTATTATTTTGCAATACAATATCATCCCGGGAATAGTTACCGCTCAGTGTGACAGCAGAGGAAGCGCATATTGCATTCGCTATTTTTGTTGGTGCCGTTGAAGGACCGGCGTCAACCACGGAAACCAGGGCCATGCAATCGATGACGGTAACGCCGATACCGGCATTATCATAGCCCATTATCCCGCCGACATGGATAGCAACGTTTCCCGTTCCCATTGATTCTACCGTTCCCGCAGCGTAACACCTGGAGATAGTCCATAAATTGGTTCCAGCAATACCCCCCGCCATTATATTAGGACATGTGCCGGAACTTATTACATTGGCGTAAGCGTAGCAGTTTTCGATTACACCGGTAACACCGGCAGTATTAAGATAACCTGCTATACCGCCGGAATGCGAATCTGAAGAGGATCCTGTGGCAGTGCCTTTTATTATGCCCGAAGCATAACAGTTTTTTATCGTGACGCCGGTAATGGAATTGTTAGCCCTGCCAACTATACCTCCTACATTGGAGTCATCGGCCTCCGTCTCTATACGGCCTTCGGCAAAACAGGCGGTAATTTCGCCATCCGCAAAAAAACCGGCAATTCCCCCGGTGGTGCCGTTCCCTGTAGGGGAAAGGCCGCTTATGCTGCCCTTAAAAGAGCTGCCGCTTATGGTCACATTCACAGAATTTCCCGCAATGCCGCCCACCATAAGAGCGTTTACCGTTTCTCCGGCTATGTCCCCCTCGATATGGCAGTTTGTGATGGTGGTGGTTGTTCCGTAATTATTCGTACCCACAATTCCCCCCAGGTTGAGGGAACTGACGCCGTTACCCTTGACCGAAAAAGAGCCGGAGACCTGAATATCCGTAAAGCTGGTATCAATTGCAAACCCGGCAACCCCGCCAGCGTGTTGGTCAGAATAGGTGAGTCCATCCAGGTAGGTAAAATCCACCGGGGCGCCAAGGGTATAGTTAATCGTTACATTGCTGATTGCCGCATTGTCGACCAGACCCAAAAATCCCACATACGCGAAATGTTCGCCCGCCGTTACATTTGCCCCGGTAAAGGAACCGATAGTGATACTGTGGCCCCCTCCGTCAAATACCGCCTCAAAGGGTGTTGTATAATCGCCTATGGGCGTCCAGGGCGCGGTCAGGACTATATCCCTTTCCAGATGAAAAATCTTCGTACCGTCGATGGCAAAATCCGTTCCTATGCGCCGCAGTTCCGCCTCGTTGTGGATGTAGATATCCGGAAGCTCCTCATAGTATGCCTTATAGATTGGATCTATCATCATGGGGATGTTGATAGGATTATTCGGTCCCGCCGTAACGTTGATCGTAATGTTGCCGGTCCCTACCAGCCTTGAAGCAGTGTCATAGGCATTAGCTTCAACGGCCCATGTCCCGATTTTCAGTGTAACCACCGGAGGCAGAGGCGGTTCCAGTTTTAAAGTTTCGCCCGGTCCGGTAAAGGTAAGTTTGTAGCTAATGCTGTGGCTGATAAAATCATCCGATAAAGACCGGGAAAAGCTGTTCCCACCCGGCAGTACCAGACGAATGGTTCCTTTTTCAGCGTTATAAGCGCTTCCCGAAGGCAAGTCACAGGAGGCCGCGCATAGGGCTGCAAAAGCTAACCCAATCAGCGGCATTACCCAATGGAATCCGAAACGTTTTATTAAAAACCCCGCCATTTCCGATAATTTCCGCATACCCTTTAAATATTACATCTAAAGGTGTAGATAGTCAATCCAAAACATTTGCGCGTAACAGCGGTTTATTAGATCCCGCGGTATAGGCCGGGACCGGACACCCCGTACTTGCCGGTAGGGGAGCCTCCGCCCTTAGGCTAAGACTCCCCTATATTTTTCGATAATTTTTTCTAGAATGCGGGGATCACAAAATATACATAAAGTATGTAACAGGGCATTAAGATCAGTGAGAGTAACCAACTCATCCTAAAGAGGGATTTAAAATCATAACCACCCGCTGCCATGGCCAAGGGGACTGCCGGCGTTGCACTGGGAGTCATAAACGCAGTAAGACTGCCTGCGGTTATAAGAACTAAAAGTCCGACAGGATTGGCTCCCAAGGCAGATGAAGCTATCAGACATATAGGAGCGAAGATGTTCATTACACCCTGGTTTAACATGAATTGGGTCAGAATGAATGGGACAATAAAGAATACCGCGTTAAGTAAGAGGCCGCTCTGTACTCCGCCAAGGGTACTTGATATCACTCCGCCTACCGCAGTCGCTGCCCCGGTATCAATCAGGGCTTGAGCCATGCCGGTCGCACCGATAAGGATAAATCCTATATCGATAGCCATCGAAGAAATAGCCTCTTTTCCGGAAAGGACACCGAAGGCCACATCAAGGAAACAAGCGCCCATAACGATCATCCAAGGCGCTATTTTTATCTGTGTATTAAAAACTAACCCTAATACGGTGAGGAAGAAAATAATACACCCCATAATATTGGCGAGTGGTTTGAGTTTCTCTTGCCCGGAACCGGTATTCGTTGCCGTCTGAATCGGAATTATGGGCTTTTCGGGGGTGAGCTTAGGAGCCAAGAAGATTGCCCAGAAAAACAGAACCAATATCATTGGAAGGCGGCCCCTGGTAAAATCAAGGGGTGACATGGTGATATTAAAACCATACGCCTCCAGTAATCCGTTATATAATGCTGATTGGTTTATGGCAAATCCAAAGGGCAGAATTCCACAGCAGGCAATACAAATTACCGCCAGCGGGAATTGCCCCTTGGAAGGGCTGACCTTGTATTCGTTACAAACCGCATCCATTATGGGGAAGCAGATTGCATAGGCAACCATGGGACTGGTGATTAGGCTGGAAGCAATCAGCCCTATCACCAAAACGCCGATATAAGCTTTCCGATAACTACCGCTGGTGATGGTACGAATCCCGCGGGTAATAGTCTCAAGCAGGGTTGTTCGTTTTAACCCCGCTGAAACTACAAACATACCGACAACAATAATAACATTACCGCTTCCTAAGCCCGCCAATGCCTTAGCGGGTTCAAGACATTTTGTGAAAACCAGAACCAGCAAGGCAAGCATGGCGGTCACACCCAATGGCCAAATGTTGGATGCATAAAGCACGATAGATAGCACAAATACCAAAATACTAATAACAACCGGATTCATATCAAATCCCTCCTAAAAATATAAAATACCCCAAACTGTACTAACCGCTATTCTTCGTCAAAATAAATACCCAGGTTGTACCACTTCCATGGTGTTGGATAAATAAACACCGCTCCCGGATCTAAACCAGCCACCTCACGAGAAACATCCGCAAAATACTCGGACAGTTTTTCTGCACCCCAGCGTTTATACATCACATCCTGATGAAAAGGAAAAATCATCTGGGCGCCATACTTTGTCAGCAATTCCGCTAAAATATGCGGTGAAACCTGCTCGCCGGTTAATAGATCTCCTCCTTTGCGCACACCGGCCTGACGCAATAAAATATTCGGATGAATATCGAAAACATTTTTCCATATTGCCTGTCCGGATGCCATGAGAATACGGAAACCGTTATTAGTTGAGATCAGGAAGTCATAGGAGTCTAAATAACCATTCTCATCACATTCCTTGTGTCCGCTTATCCCCAGCTGCTTAAGGGTAATGTCATTTTCAAGACTGTATTTAAGACCGCCCGTGGGGTTATGCTTAGCTTGAAATATATCCAGGGTAAAATCGTCCAGGTGATAATTTTGTCCGGGATACATGGGGAACACATTATCGTAGGGTAACTTGTGGTATCGTAAAGCCGCTGTTGCAGAATACGCTCCAATAAAAACCTTGGAGTTGAATTTTTCAACAAAATACCCCAAATCTATGTCATGATCATAATGGGTATGACTAACTAAAATATAGTCTGCCCCTTTAACATCCTCCCTGGTGGGTCCCCCAAAATCAAGCCCGGTAAAATATGGATCAATTAATATGGTTTTTCCGTTTGGCAGAACCAACTCATGACCAGCGCCTACATTAAAAAATCGAATTTTTAAACCGGTGGACTTCATATAATACCTCCTTACAAATACACTAACTTACCAATCAAGCACCGATCCGTCAAAAGAAATTTTTGCCCCCTTGGTTGCCCTATCCTTTGCCGGGAAAAGATCCGCCGCCTTATCCGAAAGCTCAATGCCTATCCCGGGGCCGTTGGGAACAATAATACAGCCATTTTTTATTTCAAGCGGTTTTTTCACCATGGCGTCTTCCCGTCCGTCAAGACAGAAATCGGGCAGTTCCATTATTCCAAGGTTAGGAATACAAGCCGAAAGCTGCACACAGGCAGCGGTGGAAACAGGCCCCAGGGGATTATGGGGGATTATTTGTACACCATGGGCTTCTGCTACGGCGGCTACTTTTTTAGCTTGGGAAATTCCTCCCACCGCACACACGTCAGGCCGGACATAGAAGGCCCCGCCCCTGGCGAGAAGCGTTTGAAATTCATGCATACAAATAAAACGCTCACCGGTAGCTATGGGGATATTGATTTTATGCGCCAAGGCGCCCATGGCATCGGGATTATCCGGAATAATCGGATCCTCAATATTAAATGGGCGGTATTGCTCAGCTTCTCTACACAGGGCTACTGCTTCCGGGCTAGTGAGTGAACGATGCATCTCCATGATCAAATCAAAATCGTTACCCACTGCCTCGCGGCAGCGCCTCACTTTTTCGATGAGAAGTTCAATCTTATTTGAAAAAAACTCCCTCTCTCCCCCGGGGGTAGTTTGCTGCTCAGTTAAAAATAGTTTAGCTGCGGTAAACCCTTTTTCTTTGAGTGTTTTACAGCCCTTTACCATTTCATCCGCCGTTTGACTGCCAAAGCCCGATGCATAGACCCGTATTTTATTTCTGGTTTTACCGCCTAAAAGTTCATATACAGGAACTCCAAGGAGCTTTCCCTTAATATCCCAAAGCGCAATATCAATGGCGCTGAGGGCACTCATAATAACCGAACCTCTAAAATACATAGCCCGGTACATATTTTGATAATGATATTCGATGGTTGAAGGGTCCTTCCCAATAATAAATTCTTTGAGCTTTTCTAAAGCCGCAGCGGTGGCTCCCAAGAATCCCCAATTTCCGGCCTCCCCAAGGCCCGTTATACCCTCATCTGTATCAATTTGTATAAACAAATAATGTTTCGCGGGAATAACCCGCAGGTCTGTAATTTTCAACTTTATACCTCCAATTTAGAAAATCTCTGAATACACTAATCGATATTGCAAAAACCATGCCAAATTGGAATATTTCTTTATGAAACAATATTTGCCCGCCGGAGAACGGTCTTTTATTGCGCCCATTGCATAGAGATTCATAAAATTGTAATGAAATGCGAAAAAACGTTAGCCGAGGGGACTACCCTATGGTGTGATAATCTTAACGGGATAAACGGCGCCTATTCTTTGGATAGCCCATTATTGAAATAATTTGAAATCAATGGTTTCATTTTTGAAACGCCATTTAAAACAACCACGTTAGTCAAGAATTCCAAAATGCTTCATTTTACGCCAGAGCGTGCTTTTACTGATGCCCAGTTCCCGGGCGATCTTTATTCTGGACCCCCTATGCTTTTTGAGAAGATCCTGGATATATTGTTTTTCAAACTGATCCGCAGAATCTTTAAAATCGTGGATTTGAGGCGGTTCATAATCCCCATACGCCGATAGCAGCTGTTGGGTAATAAACGCCCCATTGATTTCGTTCGTGCGGGTAATGATTACCAGTCTTTCACAAAAATTCCTGAGCTGACGGATATTGCCCTGCCAAGGATACTGCTCCATGACCTCATAGGCGTCTTCGGAGAGCGCAAAGTATTTCCCGAACTTTTTCCCATAATTTGAAAGGAAATGATCCGTTAAAAACTGTATATCCCCCGTCCGTTCGCGCAGGGGCGGCAGATCCACGGTAAGCACATTAAGGCGGTAGTAAAGGTCCTCCCTAAATTGTCCTTCCTGCACCAGCTTAGACAATTGCTTATTGGTGGCGGTGATAACCCGAACATTAATAGGAATAATGCAGTCATCCCCCACTCTGCGGATACATTTTTCCGCCAAAGTCCTGAGCAGCCTGACCTGCCCAGAAAGATCCAACTCAGAAATCTCGTCCAGAAATATGGTACCCCCCTCGGCAATTTCAAAAAGCCCCTTTTTACCCCGGCGTATCGCACCGGTAAAGGCGCCCTCGGCGTAGCCAAACAATTCGCTTTCCAGAAGAGTTAAGGGAAGGGCTGCGCAGTTTACCGCAACAAAGGGCTTGTCCTTTCGCACACCGTTATTATGGATACCCTGGGCAAAAAGTTCCTTGCCGGTTCCGGATTCACCTAATATCAAGGTGGTTGCATCATATTTAGAAAATTCATTGGCAATATACTTTGCGTCAAGAATTTTTTCCGATCGGCCTATGATATCACTAAAATGATACGGAGCCGTATGCCCCTTTTGATGCAATTCGCTTTTTGCCTGGGCTTCCATACGCTGTATCCGTTCAAGTTCATTAAAATGAATAACCGCCCCTCTGAATCCACCTTCGTTATGAACCGCAGTAATATTGACAATATATATCGATTGGTTTATTTCCAGTATTTTCCCAAATACATCCGGGCCTCCCCGGAGTACCGATTTGGTGAGTTCCGGATCAAGCTGAGGGATCATGTCCCAAATAAATTTGCCATCGTATGTTCCCGGGACAAGGTTAAAATCGCTTTCGGTTACCTTGTTAAGGATAAGCGTCCTGCCCTCATGATCTATGTGAACAACTGCGTTAAAGGAATTGTGAATAATGGACATGAGATCCCTGCTGCGTTGACGCTCGGACTCTATAGCCGCAGCAACTAATTTAGCAACCCTAAAGGCGTTGGCAAGAGACTCATCAGCAAGATTACCATCCAGACAGCAGGTCCTAATAGGGCATGGCCCAAACTGTGCATAGACGGTCGCGCTGGAAATTAAAATATCAACCCTTTGGTCTACAGCCTGACAGACCGCATCGTAAATAGATAAACGGTCTGTCGAGTCAACATGACACAGTGAAATGGGTACCTTGAGCAGATCCTCACAAGATTTTATAGAATAGCTGATCCCGGAAGCCTGTGCTTCGACGGTCAGAAATCGTATGTGGGGAGACCTAATTCCGCTTATCCGTATTGCCTCAGAAAAATTCTTCATTAATTCACCAATCGTGATGTAACATTGGACGATAGGTATAGTAATGTCGGCAGAGCAAAGGGTCTTGTTCAGGGCACTTCTTATTACAATAGCCTCAAAGCCCGCAGCTTCCACATCCCGGGCCATTTGCGCTGCATTGTGTATATCTGCTTGAAAAATCTGAAAAGTATCGGTATATTGCCCCCTAAGGACAACTCTTTTTGCTGTATTATATATCGCCTCTGTGGTGGCAAAAAAAGCAATATTTGCCATAAAAATCTCCCTATTAAGGTATCATATACCCCACAAAACGCATCAAGACAGGTAAAAATCTATAGTACCTGAACCGCTACACCGGAAATTCCGCCGAAAATTTCCGGTAATCCGCCAGATTCTTCTCCAGCAGCGTAGGGGTATCAAGACCATAGGGACAGTTATCCTTGCAATGGTTACAATGGATGCAGTCTTCGATCTTGTCCATTTCTTTTTTAAACTTTTCCGTAAGGAACTGAGCGGGTGGCGAGCGGCGGAGCAGCAGGAACATCCGGGCGCAGGTGGAAATTTTAATCCCCGCGGGACAGGGCTGACAGTAATCGCAAGCCCTGCAAAAGTTGCCCGCCAGTTCCGCCCGATCCGCCTCAATACGGCGGCGTTGTTCGGCGCTTAGAACCGCATTTTCCCTCTGGGCGGCGAACAGGGCGTCTAACTCGCTTTCCCGCTGTATGCCCCAGATGGGGACGGCGCCTTTAAAGTCCGCAAGCCAAGCCCGGGAGGCGGCCACATCGGTGATGAGCCCTCCGCTCAGGGCTTTCATGCAGATGAAGCCCATGTTTTTTTCTTCGCAGTACCGTACCATGGCCTGCTCTTTTTCATCGGATAAGTAGTTAAAGGGAAACTGCAGGGTATCGTAAAGGCCGCTGTCTATGGCTTCCCGGGCTACAGCCAGCCGGTGATTAGTAATACCGATAAAGCGGATCTTACCCTGTTCCCTGACCTTAAGGGCCGCCTCGTAGAGACCGGTCCCGTCACCGGGTTTTGGGCAAAAAGGCGGATTGTGGAACTGGTAGATATCGATATGACTTGTCTTGAGATTTTTCAGACTTGTTTCCAGGTCCTTCAAAAAATCCTCCCCCTTTATAGCTTTGGTTTTGGAGGCCAGGAAAAAATCGTTCCGCCGCCCGCCAATGGCGTCTCCCAATTTTTCTTCACTATCCGTATAAGCCCGGGCGGTATCAAAAAAATTAATTCCGCCATCCAGAGCTCTTCGCAGTAATACTACCGCATCTGCCTTACTGGTCCGTTGTACCGGCAGGGCGCCGAATCCATCTTTGTTTACCCTTAGGCCTGTACGGCCTAATAACACTTCCTTCATAGCAAAACTCCTTATTGTATATTGATATAGTACCGTTCCAGATATGCAATTTGCCGGCGGGAATCATTGTACCGGCTGCTCTGGGGGTACTCATTTACCAGACGGCGATAGTAGTCCAGGGCTAAACGGATATTCCGGGAAGGCCCCTGTTTTTCGTAAAGTTGTGCGTAGAGCCAGAGCGCTTCGTCGCTGCCCCGGGGAAACTGCGCCATAAACTGATTCAGTACGGCAATGGCCTGGGGAACATGATCCGCCCCAAATTCTTCCCGAGCCCTGCGCAGGTACTCTTCGGCGCCGGCGCCCGGGGGAAGGATCAGCGGTGGCTCAAGCTCCGCAGTTTCGTTTACAGCCGCAGACGGCACGGCGGGAACAGACCCCGGCGAAACCACTGCAGGAGCGGCACTACCGGGAACAACGGCAGCCGGCACGACAGGAACAGCCCCCGGCGAAACCACTGCGGGAGCGGCCCTGCCGGGAACAACGGCAGACGGCACGACAGGAACAACCCCGGGTGAAACCACTGCGGGAGCGGCCCTGCCGGGAACAACGGCAGACGGCGCGGCGGGAACAGACCCGGGCGAAACCACTGCGGGAGCGGCCTTACCCGGCACGACGGCTGGCGGTACGGCTTCTGATGCAGGGAGCGGCTCTCCGGGAATGGTGGGCCAGCGGGGTTCGGCAATCACCCTACCCCGGTCTGCCGGAGCGCCGAAGCTGAGCGAGGCCAGGGGCGCCTCTTCGACAATAACGCTTACCAAATCGTTGATGATATAATCCCGGATAAAATCCTGGCGGTAGAATTTGAGTTCATAGGTCCCGGCTTCGGCGGCCAGGAAAACAAAGGTCTGACCTTCGGAATCCAGGCGCCGGGAATTGTAGTTTATACCCCGCTTGGAGGCGGATTCCCCCAGATAGACCCAGCCGGTTCCCCGGAACGGAACCTCCAGGGTTTGCCCGGTCACGGCCCGGACGATCCGGGAAGAAACGCCTTGAGGAATCGCCGGAATAGGCGCCGGCGTGAAGGTCGGAGGATTCCGGGCGGGGGGATCAGGGATGGGGTTTACCGGAAGCGGTATGGGTTCCCTGACACGGGGAGGCGGCGGTATGGGTTCCGTGGGCCTGACGATACGCGGCGGCGGAGGCGGAATAACCGGTTCCGGCGGCGGCGGTTCGGGCGGGACGGCAAGCTCAGACTGGGCAGTCTCCTCCGGCAAGGTCCCTTCCAGTGAAGACTCTTCCGGCGGGGACTCTTCCGCCAGGACCAGCGCCGGCGCAAGGGACGGCAGATCCGGGGCAAGCGGCTCGGGAAGGGGTTCCGCCAGAACTATGGCGCTTTCCCCGGGGGGCGGATCAGGAAGGAAGACCTCGCCGAATTCTAAAAACGGCTCATCCAACTCAGCCGGCCAGCCTTCGGAGGGGGCGCCGGGGGGGGGTAAGGCCAGGGACGGATCATCATCCTCTACCTGGGACCAGTCATAATCCACATCCCCGTTGTCGTCATAATCCCCGTAATCTTCATAGTCTTCATCGTCCTCATAGGGTTCCTCTTCCGGAGGGGTCATATTCACCTTGGGGAGGCCCTTACAGGACCAGGACAGGAGGCAACAGATTATCAGTCCCAGGGGAAAAAGGTGTTTTACGGGGTTCACGGAACACCCTCCATCAGCGTATCAATCTCCGCTTTAAAACGATCCCGCCATAACCGGGTATTTCCCTCCAGAGGATCGGTCCAGTAAGGGCGGGCGTCATCAACAGTCCAGGTATCCCGGGGGAGACGTTCGGGGATAAACTCGGGGAGCGCATCCGGTTCTTCGGGCAAAAAGAAATCCTCCGGCGATATGGCCAGGGGTTTAAAAGAATCCGCCAGTTCCTTGGCGGCGGCCCGGGATTTGACCGTGCGAATATGACCCTGTACCATTAATACTGCAACAAAAGCGAGGATTAAAACCAAGACCGCCCCCCCAATACCCAATAACACGATCCTTCGCCGGGTTTGAAAGAACTCAGGCGCCGTTTCCCGGATAAATTTCCGCACCGTCGTTGTAAAATGCCAAATCAGATCCCCTATCTGCATAGTATCATTCTAATAGAAAGCTGCTTTTCCGGCTACTGTACGGATAATCTTCTTTCTGTTATATTATACATATAATGGATATAGTGATTAACCCCCGGGGTAATGGCGCCTGTCCACTTTGCGACCAGAACAGCATTTGCCGTATTCAGGGTACCCTCTTCAAAGCCATGGAAGAATTTTCCGCCAAGGACGATCCCATGGAAGTGGTGGTTTATTCCTGTCCCCAATTCCAGGAGAAACTCTAAGGTGAACGAACGTCTTGAATCACTGCTGCGGCGGTATGATGAACTATCGGGCCTAATCCAGGACCCTGAACTGGTGAAGGATCAGAAAAAATACCGCGATACCATGAGGGAATATTCCCAACTGGATACCATTGCCGGGACTCAGAAGGAAATCGAAGAAATTTCCGCCCAGCTTGCGGACGCCAAAACCCTGATCCAGGATGAAAAGGATCCGGATATGCGGGAAATGGCCAAGGAAGAAAGCCGGGAACTGGAAACCCATCTCAAGGATGCGGAGGATCGCCTCAAATTTCTGCTGATCCCCAAAGACCCCCTGGACGAAAAGAATATCATCATGGAAATCCGGGCGGGTACCGGCGGCGACGAGGCGGCCCTCTTTGCGTCGGACCTCTACCGCATGTATTCCCGGTTTGCGGAAACCAAGAGCTGGAAGTTTGAAATCATGAGCTCCAACGAAACCGAGCTTGGGGGCTTTAAGGAAATCGTTTTTTCCATCAGCGGTAATAATGTGTACGAAAATCTCCGCTACGAGTCGGGGGTACACCGTGTTCAGCGGGTCCCCGCCACCGAAGCTTCGGGCCGTATCCACACCTCCGCAGTAACCGTGGCGGTGCTCCCCGAAGCGGACGAGACCGAAATCGACATACGTACCGAAGACCTCCGTATCGACGTGATGCGTGCCGGCGGTCCCGGGGGCCAGTGCGTCAACACCACCGATTCTGCGGTACGGATCACCCATATCCCCTCCGGGGTGGTGGTCCAATGTCAGGATGAAAAGAGCCAGATTAAAAACAAGGCCAAAGCCATGCGTGTACTCCGGGCACGGATCTACGAAATGGAGGAAGCCAAAGCCGCCGCCTCCCGTTCGGAGGCCCGGAAAAACCAAGTCGGCTCAGGGGACCGCTCCGAGCGGATCCGTACCTACAACTTCCCCCAGAACCGACTTACGGATCATCGTATCAACCTTACCCTCTATAAACTGGACCTTATCATGCAGGGCGATGTGGAAGAACTCTTCGACGCCCTCAAACTTTCCGCCCGGGAAGAATTACTCCAAACCACAGCATCGGTAACCGCCGCTTCTTAATATGTATAAGATCCGGGGGGAAAGTAAAAGACCGCAAAGGCGCAGAAGGCGAATAAGGATGATGAAAAAAAGAAGAAATAGAGAGAAGAAAAATTTCCTCTCCCTCCCCTCCCCTTCTTCGACTTCTGTGCCTTTGCGGTTACCCAATTCCTTTGTCTTATGACTATACGGGAAGTCCTTACCCAGGGAACGGCGCGGCTCAGAAAAGCAGGAATCGACAATCCCGGTTTAGACGCCGCACTATTCCTGGCTTTCATCCTTAAAACGAACAGGGAAAAACTTATACTCCGGGATGCCGAAGCGTTACACGAAGACGGCGCTGAGGATTTTGCCGGCCTCCTGGACCGCCGCATTGCCGGGGAATGTACCGCCTATATCCTGGGCCGTAAGGAATTCCGCGGCCTGGACCTTATCGTCACCCCCGATGTCCTCGTTCCCCGGCCGGACACAGAAACCCTGGTGGAAGCGGCCCTGACCATCGGTACGGATCAGGAACTGACCGCACTGGATCTCTGTACCGGTTCCGGGGCGGTAGCCATAGCCTTGAAACACGAACTACCCTCCTTGGAAGTCTACGCTTCGGATATCTCAGCAAAGGCCCTGGCCGTGGCCCGGGAAAACGCCCGGCGGCTTTTGGGGAGCGATGGGGCGGTACATTTTCTCCAAGGGGACCTCTTCTCGCCGGTTCCGGAGATCCGTTTCTCCCTCATCACCGCCAACCCTCCCTATGTGGCTTCCGGGGAAATCGCCGCCCTTGCCCGGGAAGTCCGGGGGGAACCGCTTTTGGCGCTGGACGGGGGGAAAGACGGGCTGGACCTGGTGCGGAGGATCATAGACGGGGCGCGCTCGTACCTGCTGCCCGGGGGGAGGCTCCTTATGGAAGCGGACCCTAGACAAATGGCGGGAATTAGCCTAATACTGGAAAAAAAGGGATACCGGGATATCAGAACCTATCAGGATCTGTCCGGGCAGGATCGGGTTATAGATGGAATCGCTGGTTGCGACGTTCAGTAAAAAAATCAGCCCCTACTCCGGGACAGACCAGGAACGGATCAATACCGGACTGAGCTGGGCGGAGAAATACTGCGTTCCCCAACAGGACCGCCGGGGGGATAGTATCCTGGGGGTAGCGTCCATCCTGGTGGACCTTAATCTGGACGCCGATACCATTATTGCTGCGGTACTTCAGAATTCCCTGGAAAATACATTCCCTAAGGAAGGCAGCGTTCCCCTTACCCGTGAGGCCATAGCCGAAAAATTCGGCGCGTCCGTGGCCCTTATGGTTGAAGGTGTTACCAGGATCGCCGATATTTCTGCGAAGAATAAAACTAACCATGAAGCTGAAAATATCCGGAAAATGCTCTTTGCCATGGTCAGCGACATCCGGGTCATCCTGATAAAACTGGCGGATAAACTTTACAATATGAGGACCCTGGATCTTGCCGAAATTGCGGATCGTAAGGCCGTTGCCCAGGAATGTCTGGATATTTATGCGCCCCTGGCGGACCGGCTGGGAATTTCCTGGATGAAGGACGAGCTGGAGGATCTGTCCCTGAAGTACCTTAACCGGGAAGTTTTTCTCCAGATAAAGGAGATCGTGGCCCTGAAAAGGGGTGAACGCCGGGATTTTCTGGAGAAGGTTTTAGGAACCATCACCGCCGAAGCAAAAACTGCGGGGATCGATATCGCGGTGGAAAGCCGGGCAAAACACTTTTACTCAATATACCAGAAGATGCGGAAACGCAACAAAGCTGTGGGAGATCTTTACGATTTGATGGGGGTCCGTATCCTCTGTAACAGTATTGAGGACTGCTATAACCTCTTAGGTCTTGTTCACCGTCTGTGGAAGCCATTGGACGGCCGCTTCAAGGACTATATCGCCATGCACAAGGCCAATGGGTACCAGAGCCTTCATACTACGGTGATGTGCGCCTGGGACCCTTTGCCCCAAGCCTCTCCCGGCGATACCGTTGAGGGCCGCCTGCTGGAAATCCAGATCCGCACCTGGGAGATGCACCAGGTGGCGGAATACGGCATCGCCAGCCACTGGCTCTACAAGAAGGGCAGCTCCGCCGAACTAGTCCGCCCGGGGGATCTTTCCATTGTGAACCGCCTTAAGGACTGGAAACAGGCCGAAGGGGAAGAGGGGTCCTCTGAATCTTTCCTGGAGGATATCAAGGGGGAACTCCTCAAGGATTCTATTTATGTTTTTACCCCCCAGGGCAAGGTAATAGAACTGCCCCTGGGTTCCACCGCCGTTGACTTTGCCTATCACATCCACTCCGCCGTGGGGGATCACTGCGCCGGGGCCAAGGCGGACGGTATCATCATCCCCCTCAGTGCGGAATTGCAGAACACCCAGGTGGTAGAAATACTAACCGCCACCAACGCGCGGCCCCACGTTAATTGGCTCCGTTTCGTAAAAACATCCAAGGCCCGGAACAGAATCCGTTCCTGGCTGCAGGAAAACGACGATTCGGTGATCATCGAAAAAAACGTTATCGCCAAAAAGAAAACACCCCCGGTCGAACCGGCCAAAGCCGCCCCGCCGCCGGAAAAAGAAAAACTAATCGAATGTCCGGTTCAGCGTTTTGTCCAGGAGCAGCTTGGGACGGCAAGTATCTTCCAGGTACGGGTAGAAGATGAGAAGAACATGATGATCCGCTTTGCCAAATGCTGCAACCCCGTGGCCGGCGACCCCATACTGGGTTATGTATCCCGGGGCCGGGGCATCATCATCCACCGGAAAAACTGCAGCAACCTGGCAAACATCCCCGACTTCGCCGAACGGCGTATCGACACCGAATGGGAAAACAGCGGTCCCCAGCTTAAACGTTTCAAAGTTGAAGCCCGGCTATCCGCGGATCTTTTCTCGGAGATTGAAGGCGCCGTACGCAAGCATCAAGGACATCTTATCGAAGGCCGTTTGGAAGAAACATCCACTAACCACCTCACCGGGTTCTTCACCATGCAGTTGGAACAGGCGGAGGATCTTAAGAAAATCATGAAAAACATACGGGGCATACCGGCGGTTTACAGCATCCTGTCGCTTAATTAGTGTTACGGGGACTTACTCCCCAATAGAACCCGGGCTTTTGTCCCTCATTACTTTTTTTACCTTTCTGGAAAAGCTATTGAACAAATTTTCCGTATTGACTATGCTATCCCCATGCTTCCGGCCAGCGCTGATACCGTCGGCATCCGTGGCGGCGCAAAGAGTAAGAAATTCTGCAAAAATTGTAGAATTTCCATTTGGTCTATCATTCTATGACAAATCATTTGTTGTAGAATAATGGAAATATATCTTTTAGGAGGCTTTATTATGGCTTTAGTTTGTAAGTATTGTGGAAAGGAAACTCGCACATCTGGTACTGCCTTGGCTACAAATGCTAATGGAACACTTTGCCCGGCCTCGCTAACAAAGAAACATGTACTTGTTCCCAATCCGCCAATTTGTGTGTATTGTGGGAGGGAAACAAGATCGTCTGGTAATGTTTTGGCAACTAATGCCAGTGGAACAGGTTGTCCCGCTTCGCCTACAAAAAAACATCAGTTGGCTGATTAATCTGGAGGTAAATTTATGAAAATTACGAAAGTATCTACCATAGTAATATTTGTGGTTGTTTTACTTGGATTAGCGGTTTTTTGTTTAACAGCAACAAATTTTAAAATAATTGCATTCGATGAATTGCCTTTGAATTTTATGGGTACGTTCTTAGGTGCAATAGTAACGGCACTTATTACCGTAATCTTGTTGAATGGTCAAAGTGCCGCTGAAGAAGAAAAAGAACGAAATGTAAAAGTATTTGAACAAAAATCAAAAGTGTTTCAGGAATACATAAATACTGTCTGGACAATTTGGGAAGACCATAAAATCACAGCGGATGAATTCCAAAATCTTACAACCGGCTATTACAGGGACTTGATGATTTATCTTGACGACAAAAAGGAATTTGATGTCAAAAATGAATTTGATGTCAAAAAGATAATTGATAAGGAAGAAAAGAAAAATAAGAAAAAGCCATCAAAAATAATTGCCGATTGTATCACTGCAATTGGAGGATGTCTTGATAAATCAGGCGAAGAGACTTATAAAATATTGCGTAAAAATGTCATACTCATTATAAATGTTTTAAGTGACCAAATAGGTCTAGGGGGTAAAATTGACGATAAAATTATTGAAGAACATGACGAACAAATGTTTCCGGTGTTATTCAGGAAAGCATTATTAAAGTCACTGAACGATGCCTTGGTAGAAGGTTCTGATATGTTTCGAAAAGGTGTTTATCAGGAAGTACGGGGCGGTTCCGGGACATTTGAATATGCCGTATTTGAGTTTTTGAAATTTCCTGATTGTAAAATTATTGTAGGACCATTTACTATAGCAAAAGATTACCAGCGTATAGAATTAGACCTTATAGTCGGCTGGCAATATTGGCAAGTTCATGATTTTCGAGTATCAAAAAGTAACGATTGGAGAATCTTTGTTGATAAGAACAAATTAAATGCTAATTGTACTCTGGAAAAGCCGCTGCCGGGTGCACGGGACGAGATGGAGTTACAGAATTTTTCAGGAATTCATTTTGATGATATAGAAAGCCTTAAAAAAAATTATCAAAGTAATTATCGCGAGGCCGCTGACGAAATTGCTCGTCGTGCTATTTATCACTTTAACAACCACAAGATTGAGGATAAGTCTATTCCTGAATTTTTGCAAACCTATATAATAGGCAACACTAAGTGAGTAAAGAAAATGACGCTTTATGGAGATTATATACCGATGCCGAAGAAGATGGGGCTTTTGAGGATGTTCGAGCTATAAATGACGATATACCCAATTTAGTGGAAAAAGCGACATACCCACTATTCCTGCACGTTTCTGATGAGTATTTACAGGCTGACATAAAGCTGATGGTTTTTGGACAGGAAACAAATGCTTGGAACTATAAAAAACAATGGGGTGAGGACAAAATTATTTATGGTAGCTCAAAAGAAATATACGTTGAAGACATTACCAATTTTTATAATGATTTTTTAACAAGTCCTCCAAAAACACCATTTTGGCAAGGGACAAAGAAAATTATTGATATGCTACAAACGGCAATTAACCCAAAAACAGTTGATTATATTTGGAACAACATCGTTAAAATGGGAAAACATGGCATGCATTTCCCGGACAAATGGTATGAACCGGTAATCAAACCATATTTTAATTCATTGATACTCAAAGAAATTGAAATCTTAAAACCGGATTTTGCCATATTCTTTACAGGGCCAACATCGCAATATGAAAGCGTTATTGGCGATGTTTTTGGAATTCCTGAACGCAAAGGAGTTACAGGGTTTGACAGAAAAGATTTATGCGAAGTGGTTATTCCGGGTGTAACAAAAGCATACCGCACTTATCATCCGGGTTATCTACAACGTAACCCGAATATGACACCAAACAAACAGCAGATTTTTGAAGCAATTGTTAAAGGGTTTGCAGAAAAAACTTAAACATATCCCTTGAGAGATTTCAAAGGTTTAGCGCCACGGCTTGGAAATCTGGAAATATTCGTCCAAAGTCTTGTAGAACTCTACGAGGGTAACGCAAAGGCGTTTGTCACCAAATCTGCTCCCGCCCCGTTTAGCGCAAGTAAGCGCGGGCGAGGGAAGCAGGGTTAAATAGATCCTTACGAACAGGCGCCGGTGGGGGAGGGGGAGCCGCGCTGCGGGATATTCTGGAATTCCCTGCTGGAGGAGACCTACTGGGCTCCGCAAGCAGACTCTACAGGCATCCCGCAGCGTGGCTCCCCCTCCCCCACCGGCGTTTTTTCGAATGACCTGTATACCCCACCCTACTAACTCCACCATCAGGCGCCGGATTTGCCATCTATTTATCGAATTATGTATACTGGCCTTTACAGGCAATAATATGCAGGTTTTTGTTTTCATCGGCATCTACATGAAAGGTTACCTCATTCATTCGCCATAGCCTCAAGTTCCGCCATGGTTTTAACAATGCCTTTGCCTTCGTCAAGTTCTTTGATGCGGTTCTGCAATTCCCCGGTAAACGCCGCATTGTGCCGTGCCTTTTCCCATGCATCATATTCGTCTTTGGACAAAATAACGATTTCACGCTGGTGAAAAGTGTTTTTTAAGCTTTGGATAACATTGACATTGAGTTCGTCTGCTTTAAGGTGGTAGCTTGCATACATACTTATTCCCTCTCGTTCAAATATACGCCGTCTTGCGATCTATGGCAAGACAAGTACCGTGATAACGCAAAGGCGCCTGTCACCAAATTTGATAAGACAGGCATTACGCCGGTTTGTAAACCCCGTACCATTTAGGCTATTGAACAAATTTTCCGTATTGACTATGCTATCCCCATGCTTCCGGCAGCGGCAGACCTAACCACGACAGCCACCCTCATGGGGAGTTTTGCGAAGCAAAACTCCAAGGCAAAGGCGCAGCCTTTGCCGGCTCACGGCTCACGGCTCACGGCTCACGGCTCACGGCTCACGGCTCACGGCTC
>NZ_JAJQRB010000002.1:0-48638 GCF_046533075.1 Treponema primitia
GGGATAAAATGGGCAAGAAAAGTCGAAAAAGTCGAAGGGGGGGGGGGGGGGGGGGGGGGGGTAAACGAAATTGCGACGGTCATTGGGTTATCAGGGACTGGTTTTTTAACGGGAGTTTTCATAGGATTCTCCTTTTGCATTGTCGGTCTTTATAGCTTAGGCCATCCAGGAAAGCCTGCTTAGGTCCTTTAGGGCCTAAGCTTCTCCAGGATTGCCGATTTAGGGGGGCTATGTCAATAGGCCGGGAAGGTACCCGTTTTACGGCATAACCCTGCTTACTCCCCTGCCCGGCAGTGTGATCCTGCGCTTACCCCAAAATGGTTTAAAAGAATTGTTTCCGCTTCCGCATTCCATAGTCCCTGGTTGGCGGCGCAGCTTTTATGCAGTTCAGCAAAGAGCGGTTCCTTTTCACCGAGTTTTTCAAAATCCGCAAGGGCGGTTAAGGGCATATTGATATGGGTGTAGGTAACGATTTTTCCCGCCCGTAAATCCGGCAGATTCATCACCGAAGATGCAACGGCGTCAAGACCGCATATATGGGTTACCATGACCGCCGGGCGTATTTTCTTTTCCGAGGACAGCCTCAGCGCTTCCTTAAGATCTTCGGTGTTGCCGCCGGTGCTTCCCAGGATGTGTGTGCTGGTATAATGGCAGTTATAGAGGTTCATCATGGCGGAAAAGTTTTTATCCGAAGGGCCGGCAAAAAAATTAAGGCAGCCGTCAAAAGCCATAAGCCTGTCTCCTAATTCCGCAAGTTCCCGGATAGGGACATAGACAAATACATCGTCGTAGCCCTTACCGCCGGTGATATCCATAAGAGTTTTATACTGATCGTCAAAATTACGGGGATTTACATAGTACAGTTCAACACCCTGTTTTTTTGCCAGTTCAGGTGAGATAAGTTTTTTTGCCCGTTCAAGGCGGCCGTCATCAACATCGGTAACAATTATTCTGCCTGGCTTATTACCGCCGTACAGGGGATACTCAACCGCCCCAAGCCCCATGGGACCGGCCCCGCCGAGGATAAGCACATTACCCCCTTCTTTGATATCCATGGCATGACCGTAATTCTGCTTGTTGGTGTGGTACATAATATGGTAGCCGCCTATGATACAGCTTACCGGTTCGGCCAGGGATGCATAGAAGTAGGCGTCCCCGCTATAATGAAGGAGGCAGCCTAATTCCATTACCTCATGGGGAAGAATACAATATGTAGCATCCCCGCCAAAAAATTCATAAGAATAGCCCGGGGAGGCTAAGCTTCCCTTGTAATTAAGAGCGGGCTGTTGGGCAAATTTTTCACCCACCTTGAATTCCCCGCTCCATTTTGAACCGACCTTTACGATATCCCCGGCAAATTCATGGCCGATGATAATAGGATTGGTATCCACATTCTGCGGACAGCGTTTGTGTTTTTTCCCCTGTTTCGTAAGCTTGTACGTGGACATACAGATGCTGTCGCTGATTATTTTAACGAGAATCTCATCATCCTTTATTTCAGAAAGTTCAAATTCTTCCAAACGAAGATCGTCCGCTCCGTAGAGTCTGACCGCTTTTATTTTCTGTCCCATGATATACTCCCTTAATTAATTTTTTGCAGTTTGACTTGCTTTAAAAGTTCATTTACCAGATCCGGTGAAGGCGGCCTGGTGCCTTCGGTCGTACAGGCGCCCGCGGAGGCGGCCATGGCCAGGGCGAAACACGCTTCGGCGCCGAGGCCTTTCTCAAAACCATATACCAGGGCGCCTACCATGCTGTCCCCGGCGCCGACGCTTGATTGTACCTTCACCGGAAGCGCAGGGCTTCGCCAGGTACCCTGGGGATTTACAAAAAGCGCTCCCTCCGGCCCCATGGACAGGCATACCAGACTGACCCCCCGTTCAAGTAACTGTTTGCAGAGCTGAATTAAAACCGTTTCGGAAGTCTCCCTGTCCTCCATGTTGAATAACTTTAGGAGTTCAAAGCGGTTTGGTTTAATAAAATCCGGAACTTCCGTCCCGATCGATGTAAGGGCTTTTTCCAACGCTTCGCCATCGGCATCCAAGAATACCGCCGCTCCGTTTTTCCGCAGCAGGGCGCAAAGTTTCTTATAGGTGTCTTTTTGTAAACCCCTGGGGAGACTTCCGGAAAGAACAAAAAAATTTCCCTTGGTTCCAAAACCCAGTAATTTTTTTTCCAGGGCCTCATATTCTTCTGCCGTTATTTCCGGTCCCGGTTCGTTTAATTCGGTTAAGGAGCCCCCTTTATCAACAAGCTTAAGATTGGTACGGGTCACCGATGCGATCCGCACAAAGTCATGGGCCAGTCCCTGTCCTGCAATCCGCGCCAGGAGTTCATCCCCGGCGCCGCCGCCTGCAAAACCGGCAGCCATGCTGTTACCCCCCAGGGTCTGAATCATGGCGGACACATTTACTCCCTTGCCCCCGGCGTCAAGACGTACATCCTCAAGGCGGTTCAGGCTGTTGGGCCGCATTACATCTACCCTGGCGGTCTTATCCAGCGCAGGATTTAAGCTTACCGTAATGATCATGAGGGTTCTCCGCAGAGCATAACATACATATCATCAACCGTACCTTCCCTGACAAGCTTTTTGACGTCATCGCCGGTTTCAAGCTTATCCACCACATTTCCCATGATATCAAGGTGTTCGTCCCCCTTGGCGGCAATACCGATTACGAGGTAAACGACTGTTCCCTGCCAGTCTATGCCCTCGGGAAAGGCAAGCGCTACAATACCGGTGGAAATAATATCGACCTTATAGGCTTCCTCTCCGTGGGGCAGGGCAATATGGTTGCCGATGCAGGTGGTAAAAGAATTATCCCGTTTGATCATTCCTTCGATATAATGTTCAGCGGCATATCCCGAATCTACCAGCATCCTTCCGCAGCGGCGTATAACGTCTTCCCGATCCGCCTTTGGCTGATTCATCAAAAGGTTTTCCTTTTTAAGCATTTCCATAGTAAACTCCTATTTCTTCAGTTTTTCTTTACTGTATTGGGTAAGGGTATCGGAAATTTCCGCTTCCAATAACGCCCTAATTACCTTTTCATTACCCTCCCGGATCGCATCGAGAAAAGCCGGGACATCAATAAGGGCGCTTGATATGCCGCCCATCAATTCAGTTATTTCTGCGGATGTCTTTTCGGGCAGGAGCATGACGACACAGCTTTTTGCGTTTTTAAAATAATCGGACTTGAATTTTTTCCCATTTGGTTCAATCACCGCAAACACCGGCTGTGTCACCGCAGCACTGCGGGTATGGAGTAATACAATCTGCAGATCGGGAATTACCTGGGTGGAAATATTTTCCCGTTCCATAAAACCGTTATAAACAGACTCCCTGTCTTCGGGAGCAAAATGGGCGGCGGCAAAACGAGAAAGCTCCCCAAAACTGCAGTCGTCATTTATTTTCTCAACCCTAAACCCATCAAGCAGCGCCCGGGTCTGTCTGAAGATATCTTCAAGTAGTACAAGCTGTTCGCCAAGGGATTGATTTGCCCTTTGAGTAACCATTCCCCGCTCAACGAAGGCATTAGTATTGATTGTATTTTGAATCTGCTGATAGTTTTCTTCCTGAAGGATTGGCTGGATTAAAACCACCGGCTTTCCGGTACCTTCCAGGGGAATCGTTGAAATAATAAAATCGGCCTTTTCCCAGGATTCCTTGTCATCCCAGCCGCAGACATCAAGTTCCAGTTGTCCGACAAAACGTTTGCGTATCTGCGCAGCTACCATATAGGACATTCCTATGCCGGCGACACATACAACCCCTGCCCGGAGTATCCGTTTCCTGATGTTTTTCTCCCCAAGAGAGGAAAGGGCGGAGAGAAAATGTATCTCGATATAGGTGACTTCATTCACCGGAACTTTAAATCCAAGGTATTCTTCCAGGACTTTAACGGCGGCACAGGTTTTTTGAAAGGCCTCAGGGTAATTGTGTATCAATTCTTCCTGAAGTGGGTTGGGATCATCCAAACCTTCCTTCAATCTCGTTAAGGCCGATCCTAAATGTCTGCCGAGGAGTTGTACCAGTTTCTCATTTGTTTTGAGAACCGCAGCTTTGGACGGATCAAAGCGATCTATCATTTTTAAAGTCAGTGTCCGGATTAGTTCCCGCTGTTCAACGGAACCTGTTTCTACGGGGCTTTCCTGTTTGGCCCGGCAGGCCTGTATCCGGGAAGCCAGTCCCTGTATTTCCGCATTACCGCAGTTTATTAAAAAACAGTTGGAAATATCATTTACCAATGTAAATGCAAGTTTTATCTGATAATCACCCTGGCTTTTGTTTTCACAGCTCAGCAATTTTCCTGCGCAAAAACGTTTTACCATCACCATCAGATAGACGGCAATCATGGCATAGGATTCGGCGGTCATCCATTCAAGCGTATCTCTGCGGCGTTTCAGGATCTCCCCTATTCCCTGTTCGATTTCATTGCCGGGAAAGGCAAAGGCCGCGGTATAGGATTTAGCTCCCGTATCGCCGTCGGTGACAATACGGCTCACCAGGGCGGCCCGTATTGCTTCCTCGGTCCCTTCGGGCATTACCCCAAGGCCGCTTTTCCTGGTAAGCCGTATGCCGTGCCGCTTAAACCAGGGTTCTAACTCATTAAGATCATTACTGATGGTTGATTCGCTGACCTTGAGCCGTTCGGCATAATAAAAAAGTTTTTGTATTTCTCCCGAGTTGGCAAGAATTTCGATCACCAGCAGCAAGAGACGTTCCCGCTTTGAATCCGGCTGGAGACCATAATCGGCAAGTGCGGCGCGTATTCTTTCCCGCGCCTCTTCACCGCCCGAAAACGAGATACCCCTTCCGGGAATGGAAATAAGCTCCGCCTGAAAAGAAGTCAGAACGAGGTCCGCGGTTTCCAGTTCCCGAAAGATCGTGCGGCGGCTTGTTTCCAGCATTGACGCCAAGACGTCCACCTTTACCGGCTCCTTAGCATCGTTCAATATTTCCAAGAGCCGTGCAAACCGCGCCGAAATCCCTGCCAATACCATTTTATAAATTGGACGCCAGGAAAGTTTTTGCCGCTTCTATTGCCGCAGCCTCATCTTCACCTTCTGCGGTCAGCGTAAAGGTCTGCCCGCATTTGAGCCGCATTTTCATGATGCCGATAAGCTGTTTTGCATTGGCGCTCTGTTCATCCTTTTTAATGGTGATATTACTTTTAAAAGCCAACATCTGCTTGGCTAGAAGACCCGCGGGTCGTGCATGAATCCCATTGGGATCGCTTATGGTGTGGGTGAATTGCTGCATACTACTCCCTTCCTTATTTTTTCAAACCGGCAATAAGTTCCTCGTACTCAGGAGCGCCGAGGAAATCCGTAATCGTTACAAGACGCGCCCTTGGGTTAGCGTCATGAGCCCGTCCGCCTAATTCCTTATGGCAGACAATAATATCCGCATCCGCCGGGACTTCACTTACCGGGGAATGTACCACGGTAATTTCGGTAAACCCCGCAGCCAGTATTTTCTTGCGCAGTTTTGTTGCGCCCATGGCGCTTGAACCCATACCTGCGTCACAGGCAAAGACTATTTTTTTGACCTTTATAGGGGAAGTATTCGTATTTTCCCAGGAAGTTTTTATTTCGTCAACACCGACGCCCTTTGATTCAGCCTTGTTCGCCTTGACCTTCGCCTGCGTCGCTTCAAGATCCGCTTCATCCTTTCCGAAAACCTTAAGCAGCGCCATGGAGAGTACAAAAGATACGGCGCCGCCCACCAGGATACCCAGGATATTGGGGATATATGCTCCTTTGGGGGTCATCATCAGTTCCGCAAAAATTGATCCGGGAGAAGCCGGCGCAATCAGGCCGCCCTTGAAAATACTTAAGGTAAGTACCCCGGAGAAGCCGCCGCCAATCATGGCGAGGATAAGTACGGGATTCATCAGCACATAGGGGAAATAGATCTCATGTATACCGCCAAAGAAATGAATTAGTACTGCTCCGGGAGCGCTGCTTTTGGCGCTGCCCTTCCCTACGAGACTGTAGGCCAGGAGAAGTCCCAGACCGGGACCGGGGTTTGACTCGATCATGTAATAAATAGATCTGCCCATGGCTTCCGCCTGCTGGGCGCCCAGGGGTGTAAAGACCCCGTGGTTTATCGCGTTATTGAGGAAAAGAATCTTTGCAGGTTCAACAAGGACTGAGGCAAAGGGTAAAAGATTGTGACCCACCAGCCAGCCGACACCGGCGCCCAAGGCATTGGTAATTGCTTCCGCAATAGGTCCGATACCGAGATAACAGATGATCGAAAGAATAGCGCCGATAATTCCCGCAGAAAAATTATTGACAAGCATTTCAAACCCTGCGGGAACGCGGCCGTCAACCAACTCGTCAAATTTTTTAACACAATAACCGCCTAAGGGACCGGCAATCATAGCGCCCAGAAACATAGGAATACCGGCGCCCATGATAACGCCGATGGTTGCAATGGAACCAACCACACCGCCCCGGACGCCGCCCCCGGTCAGCTTACCGCCGGTATACCCTATCAGGAGGGGTAATAAATACGAAAGCATCGGCCCTACCATCGCCCCCAGTTTTTCATTGGGAATCCAGCCCGTAGGGATGAAGAGGGCGGTGATGAGCCCCCATGCGATAAATGCTCCCAGATTCGGCATGACCATAGCGCTTAGTGAGCGCCCAACTTTTTGAACAGCCTGTTTCATTGCAACCTCCATATATTTTCGTCTGATTTGATCCTAACAGAGAAAATTCGGGATTGCAAGAAAAACACCATTAGATTTGGCACAGGAAGGGGGCGCCAAAATTGGACAGAGTTCCTGAACTACGGCAAAACCCGCTTCCGGTCCCTGGGGAACAGGCTCGCTTCCTTTACGTTTGCCAGTCCTAGTATTTTCTGGGTGAGCCGTTCGCAGCCTATGGCGAAGCCGCCGTGGGGAGGACAGCCGTATTTTAAAAGGGTTATATAATTCTCCATATCTTCCGGTTTTAGACCAAAACGGGGGAGTACCTCCAGGAAGGCGTTGTAGTCATGCTGGCGTTTCCCGCCGGTGGTAATCTCCAGGCCGCGGAACAGACAGTCGAAGCTCATGGTGGAGCTTGCCTTACCGTCCCCCAAATCCAGGGGGTAGGTATAGAAGGGCCGGTGCCGGCGGGGGAACTGGTTTACAAAGATAAGCTCTATACCGTGTTCCCGGCCGGCCCAGGTACAGAGGAACCGTTCAGCTTCAGGATTGATGTCGAAGATTTTTCCGCCCCCGCCCTTACTTTTCGCAGCCTCGGAAGTGGCGATTTTCATAGCCTCGTCGTAGGGAACCGTGGGGGCTTTGGAAACCAGGGCAGGGTCGGGAACCGTGGAGTTCCAGGCGGCCACATCATTACTGTTTTTGCGGATCACTTCCTCAAAAACATTGGACAGGACTCCCTTTTCAAGTTCTATCAAATCTTTTTCCGATTCAATGAACCCCATCTCCACATCCAGGGAAACATATTCGTTCAGGTGCCGGGGGGTATCGTGTTTTTCCGCCCGGTATGCCGGGGCAATTTCGAAGACCCGCTCCAGGCCGCTGGCAACCATGGTCTCCTTATAGTACTGGGGGGACTGGGCCAGGCAAACCTTCCGGTCAAAATATTCCACCTCGAAAAGTTCGGTACCCCCCTCGGTACCCCCCGCCACAAGCTTGCTGGTTTTTATTTCCGTAAAATCCTGGCCACGCAGGTATGCCGCAAAGGCTTCAATGATGGTTGCCTGGACCTTAAAAATGGAGCGGATTTTCGGATTCCGCAGGGATAGTGTGCGGTTATCAAGGATTGATTCCAGCCCGATCTTGGCAAGATCCCCGTTCACCTGGTAGGGCAGGTCGGGGGCGGCCCGGCTGATGATTTCCAGGGATGTCACCCGCAGTTCCGTTCCGCCCGGAGCTTTTTCGTTCAGCGCAGGGATGCCCCGCGCCCGGATCACCGATTCCAGGGTCAGGCTGGGTTTTTCGGTATCTTGTAATACAAGCTGTAATACACCGGAACGGTCCCGGAGTATCACAAAGGTGATACCCCCCAGTTCCCGGATACGGTGGACCCAGCCGGAGACTTCCGCTTCTCCGGTAAGCTTGCCTTCCAATATGTCCTTCGCGAGTGTACGCACAATTCCTCCTATGCAATTTACAGCATAATTAAAGAATTTTAACCGCAAAGGCACAGAAGGCGAAGAAGGAGGGGGGGAATTTGAGATTTTCCTTTTTCGCCTTCTGCGCCCTCGCGGTCTATATTTCTGGTTTAAATATATCAGATTATTATCTTTACCGATAGTATATTGTAATAATTACGGCTGAAGTAATTTTTCCACCTGGGGTCCGACTATTTTCGGGTCCGCCCGTCCGCCGGTGGCGGCAAGCGCCTTGCCTACCAGGTACGCCCTGAGGGTGTTGGCCCGCTTGGGGTTCCCGCCGCTTAGGAGGGAGCGGAGTTCTTCCACCGTGACCTGTTCGGCGGCAAATACGGTCTGCACAATCCCGGCGATCTTTGCGGGGTCAACGATCTGCTCCCAGCCCCGTTCCTTGATGATGTCCGCGGGGTCCTTGTCTTCGGCGAGAACCGCTTCCAGGGTCTGCTTGCCGTTTTTGCTTGAAACGGTTCCTTTGGCGATAAGGACCAGCAGCGATGCTAAGCGCTGGGGCGTCAGCTTGAAGGAACCGAATTCCGAAGCTGATATCCCGTCCCGGTGGAGTATGTGTTTGATGTCCGTAAGGAGCCAGTTGGCGATCCGCCCCGCAGCATCAGTGTTTTCCAGCCCCTGGCTGCGGGCTTGTTTGACCGCAGCTTCGAAATAATCGGCCTGGGCCTTTTCTTCGCAGATAAGGTCCGCCTGTTCTTCCGTAAGGCCGTAGTCCGCTTCAAAGCGGCGCTGCCGTTTGAGGGGGAGTTCGGTTAAAGCCTCCTCCACGGATTTGAGGAACGCCGCATCCGGGGTAAAGACCGGGAGATCCGGTTCGGGGAAAAAGCGGTAGTCCTTGGCGTTTTCCTTGGTCCGCATGATGGCGGTCTCGTCCCGGTTTTCGTTCCAGAGCCGGGTTTCCTGGGTCACTTCCTTTCCCGCATCCAGCAGTTCCCCCTGGCGGACGATTTCGTATTCCAGCCCCAGCCGCACGAAGCGGGAGGAGTTGAGGTTTTTAATCTCCACCTTTTTCCCCAGCCCCTTGCCGGGAAGGTTGATAGAAACGTTGGCGTCCGCCCTAAGGCTGCCCTCTTCCATGTTGCCGTCGCAGACCCCCAGATAGCGGACGGTACGGCGCAGCTGCTGGATAAAAAGTTCCGCCTCCTCTCCGGTTTCCATGTCCGGCTCGGTGACGATCTCCAGGAGGGATACCCCGGCGCGGTTATAGTCCAGGAGAGACGCAGTTCCGGTGTGGATCATCTTCCCCGCATCTTCTTCCAGGTGACACTCGGTGATCCGCACCCGTTTTTTGATCACCCCTTCCCGGCCCTTGCCTTCAATATCCACCCAGCCCTTCTGTCCCAGGGGGGAGGCGAACTGGGAAATCTGGTAGTTCTTGGTCATGTCGGGATAGAAATACTGTTTCCGCTCAAACCAGGTTTTTTCGGGGATACTGCAATTGAGGGATTTGGCAACCATGCAGCCCATGCGCATTGCTTCAATGTTCAGCGCCGGGAGGACCCCGGGGTAGCCCATGCATACCGGACAGACATTCGTGTTGGGTTCATCCCCAAAGGCGGAACGGCAGCCGCAGAATACCTTTGTTTTAGTCAGCAGGTGGATATGGACCTCAAGGCCGATAAAGGATTGATATTTCATAATTAGCTCCAGAATTTTTGGTATCCCGCAGGATGGGGGAAGGGGTGGCTGGCCTCGTAGCTTTCCACGATATCCAGGAGGGTTCCTTCGGCAAAGGCCCGGCCTATAAGCTGGACCCCCACGGGAAGACCGCCCTCAACGCTTGCCGGGAAGGCCAGGGCGGGAAGCCCCGCTAAGTTGGCGCAGCAGGTATAAAGATCCGCCGCCTTCTGGGCGAAGGGCGTAAGGTTGCCCGGCCCCCGGCCAAAGGCCCTGGTGGGGAACACCGGAAGGAGTATGGCCTCACAATGATGCGCCGCATCCACAGTATTGGTGAGCGAGTAATCCGAACCGCCCAGGTAGGACTCGAAGTTCCGCCTGATGCCCCCCCGGATACGCTGTGCCCGGAGGTAGTACCGGTCCTGAAAACCGGATCGCAGTACGAAGGTTCCCAGGAGTATCCTGAGCTTAACCTCCGCCCCAAAGCCCGCGTCCCGGGCCTTGTCGATCAGGTCATCGGGGTTTTCCGCCCAGTCCGGCCGCTGCCCGTAACGTATGCTGTCGAACCGGGCCAGGTTGGCGCTGGCTTCGGCGGTAGCAATGGTGTAGTAGGCGGGGACCCCATATTTAAGGCTGGGGAGCTCCACATCCAGGAGGGTATGTCCCAAAGCCTTGAGCCTGGTTTTGGCAAGCTCGAAACCCCGGGCAACCTCGTCCTCAAGCACCGCCGCTTCCGCCGCAGCCCGGAGAGCCGCTTCTTTATCCCCTTCGCTTACCCCTGTCTCGGAAGCGAGGGCTTTGGCGATGGCTTCCGGGGAAAGCACACCAATAGTGCGCGGAACAGTTTTACTGTGGGTATCGCCGTATAAGGCGGGGGCGCCTTGGGGGGCGTCCTGGGAGGTCTGATCCAGAGGGTCCCCGCCGCGGATGGCGGCAAAAACCGCCCGGCACCGTTCCGTGGTATCCGCCAGGATGCCGATGGATTCCAGGCTTGAGGCGTAGGCCACCAGGCCGAACCGGGATACCGCGCCGTAGGTAGGCTTAAGCCCCACCACCCCGCAGAAAGCGGCCGGCTGGCGGATGGAGCCTCCGGTGTCGGAACCCAGGGCGTAGGGGACAAGCCCGGCGGACACCGCTGCAGCGGACCCCCCGGAAGAGCCTCCGGCCACCCGGCTCTGGTCCCAGGGGTTGTTGGTCCGCTTGATGGCGGAGTTATCCGTGGAGGACCCCATACCGAATTCGTCCATGTTAGTCTTGCCGATAACCGCCCCCCCAAGGGCTTCCAGTTTCTGTACCGCCGTGGCGGTATAGGGGGATTTTGTGTGTTCCAGGAGTTTGGAGCCGCAGCTTATGGAAAAGTCTTTCACGGCGATATTGTCCTTTACCGCAAAGGGAAGATCCTTCAGGGCGTTTTCCGGGGCAGGCGCCGATGGTACGGCGGCTTTGCTTTCACCCGAAAATTCGATAAAGGCGCCGATTTTTTCTTCCCAGGTCTTGAAATATGGTAAATAGCCTTCCGGCAATGATGTTGCCATGTACTCCTCCGTCAGGGTATGGATTTCGGATAATCGGGATAGCGGAGAACGCGATTCCTACAGAACGTTGGGAATCACGATAAACCGGCCGTCCTTATCGCCCGCATTATTTATCAGGGGTTCGGAAACTAAGGTTTCGCCGTTCGGGGGAGTATCGGACCGGAAATGATCCGCCAGGACGGTCCGTGTCATACCGGTCATCTGGGGCGCCGCCGTTTTGTCCGTACCGCCATCGGCAAAGGCCGCGGGGTCCTTGTCCGCCGCTTCCATGGCGGCAAAAAACCCAAGCATCTGCTCAAAGGCGGGAAACGCGGCGGCCAGCTCTGTTTCACCCATATTGAGATGGGCAAGCTGGGCAGTTACCTGTAAATCTTCGATTTTCATGGGGTGATCTTTGCATATCGGGGTGTTTTATGTCAAGTATATGGTATATTTATACAAAAAGGCGAAGCGAGGCTTATACGGTTCAATTCGTACCGGGTGTCATCGTAGAAAAAGAAAAGAAAATATGAGTATAGTCAAACCAGTGGATCACTTAGATAAAACCATCATTGGCAAGCCGGAACCATGGCTTATAGCAGCGGCAGCGGAGATAGACCTTGATTTCTCCGCGTTTAGCCATGTACTTACCAACGAGCTTAAAAACCACGCCCTCAAGCGACACGGAGACCCTGCAATCAGCGGAGCGGCGGCTATAGTACCGAAAGACTGATGTATCCAGGGCAGCTATTCTGGACAAAAAAATAGCTGCCGGAGGCCATCCCGACGGTTAGGCGGAACCCGTTAGGGTGCATCACCCGGAGGCAGCCAATTCCTCCCCTTTGCTATACTTTATAGTATCGTCCTAAAAGACCGCGCCGTCAAGTACCCGATATACCAGGGTAACCGAAAAGGTTTGCTTCTCTCTAAAAATTCAGTATCTTTTAAGTGTTATGAAATGTTTCTGTTTTGTTAAGAATTTCGTTGTTCCGTTTTTTGGTATTGTTTTTCCGGTCAGTACGCTTCTTTTGTCGGCCTGTAATTCTCATATGGATGCAAATTCCCCCGGGTCCCATGAATCACCCGAAAATCCCGTGCTTCCCCCTGAAAACCCGACGCCTCCTCCCACACCTGAAACCCCCGTGCTTCCTCCTGTTGCTGTAACAAGTCCTGTTATATGGTTTGTGTCAGATTCGGATGTTCCGCAGGGTGATCCTGCGGGGAAAGCGCAAACCGTCAAGGAAGGTTTAAACCAGATACGGTCGGCCCATAAGAGGGGCGCCTTTGCGGGAAACAGGAAGGCGCTTATGGTGATTACCGGAACTATCAATGCGGCGGCGGAAGCGCCCCTCTCCAATAACAGTTTGGTAAGCATCAGCGGCGCCGGAAACTACCCGCCCCTGATTCTCCGGGGCGGCAGTTCCGGGGGAGTTCTGGACGGGGAAAATCAGGCCCGGGTTCTCAATGTAACAAACAATACCGTTACTATTGCTGAGGGGCTTAGTCTGACCAGGGGCAATTCAAAAGCCCACAATGAAAACTATGGCGGCGGCGTGTACCTCGAACAATCGGCCCTTACCATGACCGGGGGAAGCATCAGTGATTGTACCGCCGAGTATGGGTCCGGGGTCTTTATCTTTGAAGACAAACAGAGCCTTCACAGTTCCTTCAACATGACCGGAGGAACCATCAGCGGCGGGTCCGGCTCGGCGGTATATGTTGACCAACATTGCTCCTTTACCTTATCCGGTGCCGGGCTTATCACCGGGAACGGAACCGACGGTAGTACCATGGCAGGAGGCGGAGTACAGATAGAAGGGTATGGAAAATTTGTCATGGACGGTGGAACCATACGGGGCAATAAGGCGTCCGCAACAGGCGGCGGCGTAAACGTAACGGCCTTCGCCGCCTTCACCATGAACGGAGGGATCATCACCGAAAACACCGCCCCCGCTAAGGGCGGAAGCGGAGTCTTTGTATCACAATACGGCGCGGTTTTTACGAAGAACGGAGGAACCGTGAGCGGGAATTTTGGAGCGCCGGATATCGAAACCTAGTTTCGCATTAGAGTCAAATCCGATAAGTAGATGCTTGCTGTCTGTTCCACGGTACCCTTGTGCTCTTCTCTTGCCTTCTTCCCTCTGTTTTCCCTATACTTATACGTGGAGGTTCCTCATGACCATACGAAAAACCATAGATATTCCGACGAACCGGGAAGTGCATTTTGACATTGTTTTGCCGGAAACCATGCCCTGCGGTAAGCGGGAAGTTATACTGGAGTTTCCCCAGGAAACGCCTAAAACCGGGAAACCACAGACCAAAGGTCCGGCAAAATCCTTGCGGGGCATCCTGAAAGGCAGAGGCATTACCGGCGAAGAATTCGAGGAAATGCAGCGCGAGGACTTGTTGACATTCTAATCATTATCATAGAATAATAAAACTATTGAAATCTCCGGGAGGCAAAAAATGCACGTATATCAACCCATCAATAATCTCAATTCCATGGTAAAAGCCTCCGCTAAAGCCTGAACAAAGCGACATAGCTGATCCGGATTTTACGGAGAATCTTTTACCCCACAGTCTAAATATATCCTCAGTTTTATAAGCAGGGGATCTTTTCTCAATCTTATAGGAGTTATCCTTGGAAGAAATAGTGTTATCCATTTCTTCGGGTAATGGGCCCGAAGAATGCGCGCATGCGGCGGCTTTTACCATGCAGGCCATGGTAAAAGAAATTAATGAGCTTGCCCGCAGTGGGACCGATATTGCCGCTGCGGTTGAAGAAACGGAAGAATCCCGGGTTGCGGGAAATATCCGTTCAGGGTTACTAAGGGTTACCGGAAAAGGGGCTGCGGGTTTCGCCGAGTCCTGGACCGGCAGTATTCAGTGGGTATGGCGCAGCGCGTACCGGCCGCACCATAAGCGGAACAATTGGTTTGTTTCGGTTAAACCCTACTACGAACTGGAATGGGGTAAGGCCATCCGTGTTTATGACGGGGACAGTTTACAATTACTACGGAGGAGAAATTATGAGTAAACCAATAACAGTTACGGGTAAATATAACCAGGCTATCGTCTATGCCAAAGCTATTGAAGCAAATTGCGAAGACAAGATACGGCAATTTCTTGACCACCCGGTTTTTGCTGATACCAAGGTCAGGATAATGCCCGATGTCCATATCGGGAAGGGCACGGTGATCGGTTTTACCGCAAGCCGGGGGGCGGTGATTGGGCCCGCGATAATTGGCGTTGATATAGGGTGCGGCGTTACTGCCTGCAACCTGGGGCGGGGAAAGATCCGCTTTGATAAACTGGACGCCTTTATCAGGAAAAATATTCCCGCCGGCATGGGAGTCCATTCCTCATTACACGAAAAATTTGACTATATGGTTTCGTTTATTGCCGAGAGAGAAGGCATAGCCGCTAATCCCACTGATATTACAAACGCTGTTGGGAAGCTCTGTGAGAAGCAGAACCATTCCCCTGAACGGGTATTCGCTTCCCTGGGGACCCTGGGTGGCGGCAATCATTTTATTGAAATCGACCTTGACGAGGACCATAACCGGTGGCTCCTGATCCATTCGGGTTCCCGCATTTTCGGCGCCCGGACGGCGGAGTATCACGAAATCATGGCTCTCCGGGAAACCTCTGAGGAAAGCCCGATCAAATACCTTGCGGGCAGTTTTGCTGAGGACTATTACGCCGATATGGTTATTGTTCAGGGTTACGCAAAACTCAACCGGGCGCTTATAGCGGAAACGATTGCGGAAGGTTTTTTCAAGGAGGGTTTTGCGTCCCTGGAATACATCGACAGTGTTCATAACTATATTGACTTTCCTGCATCCATAATCCGCAAGGGGGCTATTTCCGCGCAAAAGGACGAGAAGGTAGTAATCCCCTTCTCCATGTCCGAAGGGGCCATTATCGGCAGGGGCAAGGGAAACCCTGAATGGAATTATTCTGCGCCCCACGGTTCGGGGAGAAAAATATCCCGTTCCCAGGCACGGAAGGGGCTTTCCCTGGATGAGTACCGGAAAGAAATGCGCAGCGTATGGTCAAGCGTGATTGGCAAGGACACCCTGGAAGAAAGCCCCATGGCGTATAAACGTCCCCGGGATGTGCTTGAGTATATCGGCGAGACGGTTGATGTTGAGCACCGACTAAAGCCGGTGTACAATTTTAAGGCGGAGGAGGATTAATGGAGGCGCAACTTGCAACGGAGTTTCCCGCGCAGTACCTATGTCAGGAAACCCTTTTCCACTCTTTCTTCACATTCTTCGCGATAAAATCATCACAGAGCTCCATGATTTGTTTTTCATCACTTGAGATGCACAGGCCAGAAGATGCTCGGAAAATTCATAATACGCAGGCGACCTGAGATCCATAATGTACCCGGGAGACCTGAAAACAAGCAGGCAAAACTGGTCCGCATCCCTTTTTCCGTGAGCCGTTCCCGCACAGCGCCGAATTGAAGCGGGTCCAGAAGTTCCCTGATCCGCTTGATTTAGGCCGCTTCCTTTTCATGGTAAAAAAGTTCTTTCGCAACAATTGTGCCCGCCGGGACAAGGTCCCGTTTTTTTAGTATCCGGGTTTCCTTAAGCTCAACTTCGGTACATATCCCGCAGATACTCCACATCCCGCAGGATGGTACGGCGGTTCACCTCGGTCCTGGCTGCTAAAACCGAAGCGTTGGGATAGCGCCCGGAATGGATCATTTCATCAATAACGAGTATACGGTTTATCCGGACTTTTTTTTCAAATTGGTGGGACGGCATAGGCACTCTTTGTCTTTACAGTGTATACCATATTCAGAGTGACTTCTAATGTCATAGTAGGCTGTTTTAGCGGGAGTCCTTAGCCTGTTTTTTCCATTCTTCGATCGTTGATTCTACATATTTACGCAAAGTATTAAAATATTTTTCTCGTTCACTAAATTTATAATTAACATGATCTTTATTCCATAAGAAAGTTTTATTAATCTTATCGGAAGTGTGTTCTCTGCCGAGCCATTTTTCGGAAATAGTATCAAATTTTCTGTTTGCTTCAGCGATAAGCGCGATAGTATTTTTTTCTATAAATGCCCGATCGCTTTCTTTAGATGATTCGTCATTAATGCTGATAACAACAATACCTAATTTTGCAACATAGTCAGAAACTTTCTTTTCAATAGCAGTTTCCTTGTTTTTCAATTCGTCATTTTTAGGATTCTTCTTTCCTTTCCATGTATCACATTTTGATTTTTGGTCTTCGATGATCGCTATTCCAACATCTTTTCTAAATGAAGAAGCTCGATGATTTCCATAACCTTCATCAGTACCTTTATGTTGTTTTAATCTTTCCCATAAAGTTACTTTTGAATTTTTTCTAATCTGGTGTGTGCCAATACGCACAATCCTGGGACAAAATCCCGTATATTTATCAGTTTCATCAAAATCAAGTATAAAATAAACGCCTTTTTCCGGCCAGTACATTTTTCCATCACAATCTTTGAAAATTCTTATACCGCCAGCATTTTCAACAATTTGGTTAAGAATGCCATACAGTTTTTTTACATCATTTATTAAATCGGCATTCTTTGCATTAGAAGACGATAAACTGTCCATTTCTGTAAATTTCATGCGATTTCCTTCCCAAGAATTAAACTAAATATACATACCTTATTTTCTTGGTTTTGTCAAGCCATTATTCCTCTAAATAATTCCTCTCGCCTTGTACGATTTTCGCTTCATTTAAATCCAATAACGGAATTATATAGTTACGTATAATTTTAGTTAATCGGGCATTCTTCTGTTCCAGGCTTCTATCAAACAGTCCCAGTGATTGAGGCCTAGTTTATTTGAATCATTTGCCCACTTGTAGATTCGGTTTGAATACCCGTCAGGTAATTCACTTCTATAAGGAATAACGTCATTTGAGTGCTCCGGTTTTTGAACTGTTATTTCAATTTCACCGACAGGGTTTTTATTAGTATCATAAATATGGGCATGAGCGGGTAATTCTTTATTACCTAATTCCCCATGTTCATCCGTAGAGCGAATTTCAATTATTAGCCCATATCCATCGCTCTTTTTACAAGGATAGGACATTTCCTGCAAATGACCTAACTTTTTTTCCTCTAAGACCCTTTTCATATCACTATCGCCCTTATAATAATTCGGAATTATATAGTTATGTATATACCGTCGACAGTTTAAGGAGTATTTAATATTGTTTGGGCATTATCTGTATAAATTACTTTTAATTGAATAGTTTTCATTTGGGCCTTAATTATAGCATCCATCCGTTTTGTCTGTTCAATATACTGAGTATACCATTTCGTTACCCACTCCGTTGGGGTAACCGGATCTTCAAGACTCAAATAGAACTCATATCTTTGGATAATGAATTGAATATCAATGATAATAGAGCAGATCGTAGGGTCGGCTTCTTCTTGAATCATAATAGATTTACCTGATTGGTATTGCTGAATTTTTACAGTAACATCATCTAATGCTTCTTGTAAATCAGCTAATATTTGTTGGAAATCTGTATCAGCTTCCCGAAGCCGGAATTTCAATTGATGCTCTGCTGCAGATAATTTGGTGAATACAGACACCTGAGATGCCCCTGAAAGATCTGGTAAACTCAAAGAACACAATTTACGAAATAATTGATGGCAGGTATGAAAAGCTGCCTGTATGTCCGAATAGGTTACGGGGGATTGTTGGGCTTCAATTAATACTCTTTTCATATCAATATCCTTTTAAACAATATGCATTCTTTTCGTATAATGGTCGTTTCATACTAACAATATACCCTCCATCCCCAAATTAGTTAACATTTCACGCTACTTTTTATAAACTTATAAAGACATGTACGAAAAATTATAAGCAAGCCATTTTCTCTGCATTGGGAACTCCCATCCGGATTTTTCACATTTGGTTCCTGGAGAAATTCAAATTCGCTCCAAGTTGTAACCGCATCATCTAACCTGGCAAACGCCCAAAATCGATACTGAGGATACTGCCGCACAAGGTGGATTGTTTTTTTAAATTTACCTTTTCTTGTTGAAATAACTAACATCGAATCAGCAGTTATATGGCGATTAAATTCAGCATAATTTTTTGAAAATATAATAGGCACTTGGTAATTTTCGATTTTATTAGCTTTCCTGAAAAGCGCTGCTTCATGCCTGCCAAGCCAACAAACTATTACACTGTAAGTCGGGGGAACATTAAGGGAAGCACAGCAGAGCGCCTTGTAAAACTCATGGGGAAAGGCCTTGTAATTCACATGGGGAAGGGCAAGGCCGTTTTGTTTTACCGCCGTAAGGCAGAGGTCGAATGTTTTGTATTCATCGGGAATATATTGTAGCGCTGTTCCGTCATTCCTCACGGCAATTTCGTAGAGTTCCCGCGTTTTAAGCGCCTCCGGTACAAAGTTTAATGCGTAGCCGTACTTTCTTACCGCCAGGGCGCATAACTCGAATGTTTTGAGCAGTTCGGGCACATGTTCGAGCGCGCTGTTTGCATTTTTAACCGCCGCTAAACAGAGTTCTGCCGTCCGCAGGGGTTGAGGTACATATTGCAGCGCATTGCCGTCTACCTTGACGGCGGCAAGGCATAATGCGGCGTTAAAAAAACGCTCATTAATGTATTCAAGCGCAGAACCATCGGTTTGTACGGCGAGCAGACACAGCTTTTTGGTTTTAAGCGGTTCCGGTACATATTGTAGTGCCCATCCACTACTTTTAACGGCTTGGTAACAGAGCTCCTGAGTTTTAAACATTTCGGGAACAAACTGCAAAGCTTTTCCGTCTGCGACAACCGCATCCACGCAGAGTTCCCGGGTCTTGAGTTCCACAGAGACATGTTTAAGTTCCATACCTTGTATCTGAACCGCTTTACGGTAAAAATCCGGAGTTTTGAATTCACTGCGTATGTCCCTCAAGACACTGTTATTAGGGCAATTCTCCAGGATTTTAAGAAAAAGCCCCTCACTTTGCACGTTATCCGGCAAGTACGACAAGCAATAAAGCCAACCCTCTCCTTTGTGATTTGCCGCCACAAAATAGAGTTCTTCCGTTTTTAGATGCTCCGGCACATACCGAATCGCACTGGGCTGATTCTCCACGGCGATATAACACAATTCGCGGGTACGTAAGTGGAGTGGAACAAATTGCAAGGCATAGCCATTCCCATTTATCGCCAGCTCGCACAGTTCTTTTGTTTTAAGCGCCTCCGGTACATAAGCCAGATTAAAACTTGATATCCTTATCGCCGATAAGCAGAACTCGGACGTTTTAAACGAATCGGGTATATCAGAAAGCACAGTATTGGTACGTTGTAACGCGGTTACACAGAGTTCAAAGGTTTTAAGTTCTTCAGGAACATATTCAAGCACATTACCACCTGCCCTGACTGCTTCCATGCAGAAGTCATAGGTTTTAAAATTATCGGGTATTTTGTAGAAGTCATAGGCTACAAAATTATTGGGTAGGGTAGATTTCCAAATTTTTCTTTGTACCACCTTTAGGCAGAACTCGTAGGTTTTTAACCTGTCCGGGATGTCATCCAGATCGCAGGAGTTTTTTACCGCCGTAAGACAGACAGCTTCTGTTTTGAACGCTTCAGGCACGTATTTCAGGGCAAATCCATGATTTTGAACAGCCGCAATGCATAGTTCCTCAGTGATAAGCGTTTCCGGTACATATTCGAGGTTATAACCACCTGCCATTACCGCCATGAGGCACATTTCCGCTGTTTTAAGCTGTTCGGGGACATAGCGCAGTGCATAAGACGCTTTTTGTACCGCCAGTACGCAGAGCTCAGATGTTTTAAGCGCCTCAGTTACGTATTCCAGCGCTCCCCCGTTCATTGCTACCGCCAGACGACAGAGTTCAGGGGTTTTATCCGTCTCTGGTATTGAGCAAAGGGCTTCGCCGTTTTTCTGAATCGCCTCAAGATAAAATGCCCTATTTTTTAATGAGTCCGGCACAAATTGCAGGGCTCTCCCCTCATTTTTTATCGCCATAAGGCACAGTTCCGGTGTTTTAAATTTTTCGGGAACGTAGTTAAGTGCAGTCCGTATTCCGCCACTACTATCAACTGAATCGGGGTCAGGTATCAATTTAAAGGATACGGCGGCAAAACATAACTCGAACGTTTTAAACGCTTCCGGCAAATATTTAAGCATATGGCCGCTCTTGGCCGCCTCAATACAGATTTCCCGAGTTCTGTACGCCTCCGGTACAAACCGAAACGAATCCAGATCTTTTTTTACCGCATATTTGCAGAGTTCCTCTGCCCGCAATTCCACCGGCACATATTGCAGCCCGGGGCAAAAAAAGTCATTGATCGCAAATCGGCACAGATCCGGGGTTATAAACCTTTCGGGTACAAATTGAAGCGCGTAGGAGCTATCCTTTACCGCCAAGGTACAAAGCTCCGCCGTTTTGAGCGCCTCGTCCACAAATTCAAGGGAGTATCCGCCGTTTTGAACCGCAACAAGGCATAAGTCCATTGTTTTAAGCGCATGGGGTACAAAAAAAAGTAGAGAAGGGTTACGCTCAATCGCCCTGACCCAAAAAGCCTCAGTTTGGGGTTTCGCCGTCAGACGCTTTCCATCCGCCAAACTGCACGCAGCTTCCTCCGCTTCGGCCTCGCTGTCAAAGACGCCGGTCTCTATATTGTACCTGCTACCGGGGATGATGGAAAACATGAAATGTGGATTGAAAGGCTCATCATTACACCAGGACAGAGCACGGAATGTTTTTCCGCTGGTACACACCGCCAAAAACGATCCATCCACAAATTCAAAATAGTCCTTCATATAGTCTCCTTTACATTGTTCTTATTGAACAGGCCAAACGGAACCCCATATCAAGATGTAGCTTCAAATATTTTACTGCTTATAAAACCTATAAAGACATGTACGAAACATTATAAGCAAGTCTTCTTCTCTATACTGAGAGCAAGTACCATCTGGGGAATCCACATTCGGTTCCAAGAGAAACTTAAGTTCGGGTACAGTTGTGCATTCATCATCTAATCTGGCAAACGCCCAAAATCGATACTGAGGATACTGCCGCACAAGCTGGATTGTTTTTTTAAATTTACCTTTTCTTGTTGAAATAACTAGCATCGAATCAGCCGTTATATGGCGCTTAAATTCCGCATAATTTTTTGCAAATATAATAGGGACCTGGTAATTTTCGGCTTTATTAGCTTTCCTGAAATACGCTTCTTCTTGATTATCAATCCAACACACTATTACACTGTAAGACGAGGGAACATTAAGGGAAGCGCAACAGAGTGCCCTGTACTCGTATGCGCACCGGTCCATCATGTACGTCTTCTGGGGAGAGGCCTTGTAATTCACATAGGGAAGGGCAAGGCCGTTTTGCTTTACCGCCGTAAGGCAGAGGTCGAATGTTTTGTATTCATCGGGAATATATTGCAGTGATTTTCCGTCATTCCTCACGGCAATTTTGTAGAGTTCTCGCGTTTTAAGCGCCTCCGGTACATAGTTTAAAGCGTAGCCGCATTTTTCCACAGCCAGGGCGCATAATTCGAATGTTTTGAGCGGTTCAGGTACATATTCAAACGCGCTATTTTCATTTTTAACCGCCGCTAAACAGAGTTCCGCCGTCCGCAGGTGTTGGGGTACATATTGCAGCGCATTACCGTTTGCCTTAACGGCGGCAAAGCATAATTCGGCGCTGAAAAAACGCTCATTAATGTATTTAAGCGCAGAACCATCGGTTTGTACGGCGAGCAGGCACAATTCTTCGGTTTTGATCGGTTCCGGTACATATTGCAGTGCTGCCCCATTACTCTTAACTGCCTGGTAACAGAGTTCCTGCGTTTTAAGCACTTCCGGTACGAAGCTCAGGGCCCTGCCATTTGCGATAACCGCATCCAGGCAGAGTTCCCGGGTTTTGAGTTCCACAGGGACATGTTTAAGCTCCATACCGCGTACCTGAACCGCCTTACGGTAAAAATCCGGGGTTTTGAATTCACTGTTCATGTACTCCAAGACCCTGTCATCAGAGCAATTCTCCAGGATTTTAAGAAAAAGCCCCTCACTTTGTATATTATCCGGCAAGTGATAAAACCAATCCCCTACAAAAACCCCTTTGTAATTTGCCGCCGTAAAATAGAGTTCTTTCGTTTTTAGATGCTCCGGTACCTTCTCAATCGCGTCGGGCCAATTCTCCACAGCGATAAAACACAATTCGCGGGTACGCAAACGAAACGGAACAAATTGCAAGGCAAAACCGGTTCTCTCTATCGCCAGCTCACACAGTTCTTTTGTTCTAAGCTTCTCCGGTACACCACCCAGATTATTGCCGGATATCCTTACCGCCGATAAGCAGAACTCAGGAGTTTTAAACGAATTGGGTATATAAAAAAGCGCAGTATTGTTAAAATGCTGTAATGCAGTTACACAGAGTTCAAAAGTTTTGAGTTCTTCCGGAACATGTTCAAGCGCCTTACCGTCTGCCCTGACGGCTTCCATGCAGAAATCATAGGTTTTAAAATCATCGGGAACTTTATCCAGGGTTGATCCCCAAGATCCTCTTTTGACTGCCTTTAGGCAGAACTCGTGAGTTTTTAACCTGTCGGGGATATCATCCAGATAGCAATAGTTTTCCACTGCCGCAAGACAGATTGTCTCTGTTTTGAGCGCTTCGGGCACATATTTCAGGGCATGGCCATGATTTTGAACAGCCGCAAGGCATAGTTCCTCTGTGATAAGCGGTTCAGGCACATATTTAATTTGATTCCCGTCTTTCATTACCGCCGTGAGGCACATTCCCGCTGTTTTGAGCTGTTCGGGGACATGGTACAGTACATCAGATGCTTTTTGTACCGCCAGGGTGCAGAGTTCCGGTGTTTTAAGCGCCTCCGGTACGTATTGCAGCGCTTCCCCTTTCATTGCCACCGCAAGACGGCAGAGTTCAGGGGTTTTATCCTCCTCCGGTATTGAGTCAAGAGCTTCACCGTTTTCCTGAACCGCCTCAAGATAAAACGCCTCATTTTTAAATGTATCCGGCACATAGTCCAGGGCCCTGCCATGGCTTTTTATCGCATTAAGGCACAGATCCGGGGTTTTAAATTTTTCCGGCACAAACTGAAGCGCCATTCCGTAGTTTACTGCAAGGGTGCACAGCTTTTCTGATTTTAAATCTCCGGGCACAAATCTAAGGGATTCGCCATCATTTTTTACCGCTGCATGGCAGAGTTCCCGGGTTCTGAGTTTTTCCGGCACGAATTTAAGCGCGAAGCCCCAGTGTTCCACCGCCATAAGACACAGCTTTAGGGTAACAAGTTCGGGAGGTACATATCCCAGCGCCTCATGGTGATTGGCAATAGCTGCCAGACATAATTCCGGGGTTTTAAATTTTTCGGGGACGTAGTAAAGTACGGGCCGTATCTCGTCACTTTCATCGACAAGCTCTAATTCAGATATCAATGATACAGCGGCAAAACACATCTCCAATGTTTTAAACGTTTCCGGCACATACTTAAGCATATGGCCGTCTCCGTTGACCGCTTCGGTACAGAGTTCCTGGGTTTTGTACGCATCCGGGACAAACTCCAACGCACGTCCGTCTTTTTTTACCGCAGCTTTGCAGAGTTCCGCTGTCCGCAGTTCCTCAGGCACATATTCCAGCAGAGCGCCGTATTTATTGACCGCAAACCGGCACAGCTCCGGGGTTTTAAATTCTTCGGGAACGTAGTAAAGCGCTTCGGGGTCCTTCCTTACCGCAGTGGTACAAAGCTCCGCCGTTTTGAGCGTCTCGTCCACAAATTTAAGGGCGGACCCGTCTCTATGAACCGCCGCAAGGCATAGCTCCCCTGTTTTAAGCCCATGGGGTACGAAAAAAAACAGAGCGGGGTTACGCTCAAGCACCCTGACCCAAAAAGCCTCAGTTTGGGGTTTCGCCGTCAGACGCTTTCTATCCGCCAGGCTGCGCGCAGCTTCCTCCGCTTCGGCCTCACTGTCAAAGACGCCGTTTTCGATATCCTTGTACCAGCCGTAGTAGCGTTTGTAGATATCGTTTCTCATCACCCCAGGATTGAAACTATCATAAATACTACCGGACAGGGCGCAAAATGTTTTCCCGCTGGTACGCACCGCCCAAAACGATCCATCCGCGAATTCAAAATAGTCCTTCATATAGTCTCCTTTATACAGAATAACAGTGACATCTAATGTCATATTTAACTAAAGTTTTGTGTAAATTATGATTTTAATACTTCCCTGATATGCCGCTTGGGTTTAACCGGGTATGACGAATTAAATAACCCGGACGGTACTCCGATGGCATTAACCGCGTCTAATATTGAAAAAGCATGAGTTTTTTCCGTCCATTGCCGCTGTTGTTCTACGGTCATTGCCGCTATATTAGCTTCCTTATCTTGACGTTTATTATATGTAAAGGAAAAATAATCCTGGCCGTGAATGCAATACATCAGCAAGTCCCATTCCAGATCAAGCTGAGAGTTATATCCTGATAGGGTTGCATATATCCGTCCCATGGTTGCCAATTTTGACGCCATTGATACAACAGCTTTATTGCTATCCTGTAATCTATCTTCACGCAAAATCTGCCTGAGATAATTTTCTACACACATATCCATTAGCCAATTTATATTATAATCAACAGCCTTAAATTCTTTCCTGATATGCAGTAATAATTTTCGATTGTGGTGCAATACTGCGAAGCTGAATGATTCCGGTAATTGCCGTTGCAATGTAGTATATTGCTGCAACAATGTATTGAGAGTATCCAATCCTGCCAAAATAGCTTGTTCTATTTCAACCATTTCGTAAGAACTCCTCGCCGCCGCCTTCAAACTGTATTTTATCATTGCTTACACCGCAATTTTAATACGAGGGAGCAGAACTCATGAGTTTTTAACCTGTCGGGGATGTCATCCAGATTGCAGTAATTTTCTACCGCAGCAAGACAGACAGCCTCTGTTTTGAACGCCTCGGGTACGACTCCCAGAGCATGTCCACAATTTTGAACCGCCGCGAGGCATAGTTCCTCTGTGATAAACGTTTCCGGTACATATTCGATTCGATAACCATTTTTTATTACCGCCATGAGGCACATTTCCGCTGTTTTGAGATGTTCGGGGACATAGACCAGTGCATCAGGCGCCATTTGTACCGCCAGGGCGCAAAGTTCCGATGTTTTAAACGGTTCTGGTACATATGGCAGCACTTCCCCTTTCATTGCTACCGCTAGGCGGCAGAGTTCAGGGGTTTTATCCGCCTCAGGTATTGAGCAAAGGGCTTCACCGTTTTTCTGAACCGCTTCAAGATAAAACGCCCCATTTTTTAATGTTTCCGGCACATAGTGCAGGGTCCTGCCCGCCTTGCCCTGGATTTTTATCGCATTAAGGCACAGATCCGGGGTTTTAAATTTTTCCGGCACAAATTGAAGCGCCATTCCGTGCTGTACCGCAATAGCGCACAGTTTTTCTGATTTTAAATCCTCGGGCACAAATTCAAGGGATTCGCCATGGTTTTTTACCGCTGCATGGCAGAGTTCCCGGGTTCTGAGTTTTTCCGGTACGAATTTAAGCGCAGAGCCCCAGTGTTCCACCGCTGTAAGACAGAACTCTGGGGTAACAAGTTCAGGGGGTACAAATTCCAACGCCTCATAGTCATTGGCAACGGCGGCCAGACATAATTCCGGAGTTTTAAATTTTTCCGGAACATAATAAAGCGAGGACCGTATCCCGCCACTTTCATCAATAAGCTCGATTTCAGACAGAAATGATACGGCGGCAAAACATATTCCCAATGTTTTAAGCATTTCCGGCACGTACTTAAGCATATGGCCGTTTTCGATGACCGCTTCGGTATAGAGTTCCTGAGTTTTGTACGCATCCGGTACAAACCGCAACGCACGCCCGTCTTTTTTTACCGCATCTTTGCAGAGTTCTGTTGTCCGCAGTTCCATGGGTACATATTCCAGCAGAGCGCCGTATTTATTGACCGCAATCCGGCACAGCTCCGGGGTTTTTAACCCCTCGGGTACAAATTGAAGCGCGTAGGGGTTACTCCTTACCGCAGTAGTACAAAGTTCCGCCGTTTTGAGCGTCTGGTCCACAAATTCAAGAGCATTGCCGCCTGCACGAACCGCCGAAAGGCATAACTCCCTTATTTTAAGCGCATGGGGTACGAAAAAAATCAGAGCAGGGTTACGCTCAAGCGCCCTGACCCAAAAAGCCTCAGTTTGGGGTTTCGCCGTTATCCGCTTTCCATCCGCCAAGCAACACGCGGCTTCCTCCGCTTCGGCCTCACTACCAAAGATACCTGTCTCTATATCACTGTACCCGCCCCAGTGCTTGTAACCCTCGTTTTCCATCACCCGAGGATAGAAATAATCATAAATACTACCTGATAGAGCGCAAAATGTTTCCCCGCTGGTACGCACCGCCCAATACGAAGCATCTTCAAATTCAAAATAGTCCTTCATATAGTCTCCTTTATACAGAATAACAAGTGACATCTAATGTCATACTTATCTAAAGGCATTGCGTAAATTATGATTTAAGGACTTCCCTATTGCCAATTAAAACGTCTTTCAATTTTATTATATCTTCGCGATTTAACCCAATCTTATTTGTTAAATAATCATGTATAATTAACGAAAAATCTTCGTCCGGTTTTATTGCTTCTCCCTTTATCATGGACATCATGTTTTTAATATAAACAGAGCCTTGCTTGAAATCATTTTCTGAATATTCAGAATTAGCAACAAAGGACAGCATATAATCATTTACAATTTCATTAAAATGAGCGCCCAGCAACATCTCCAACACCATTGAAACAAACCCTGTTCTGTCTATTCCTGCTTCACAATGAAAAAGATAGGGAGGATTTTTTTCAACCATATACAATATCCCCTTTTTCAATTTTCTACCAAACAAATTGTCCATAAACTTCATATTCATATGCAATGCAATAACATTGCCAGCTTCATATAATTTTTTGTACCAGGGGCAGTTCACAATCTTTGATTTTAGTGATGTTTCACTATCAACGAGGTTTATAACCGAATTTATTCCCGCCTTCCCTACAGCAAAGGCTATTTCTTTAACCTGCATACCATCACAAACAGGATGATTGCTGCGATACAATTTTCCGTGGCCTATACGGCCTGAATATATTTCCCTGAAATTTGACGATTTCATTTTCATATTAATCCAAAGCCCAGCCGGCCTCAAGAAGCGCGTCAACCGTTTCGTAAGATTCTTCGCCGCCGCTGTCCAGTTGTATAATCCATTTATCCGCCGCAGCATTTTCCACTGTCATCATACCAAAACGAGTGCCGTCGGCGTTCTTGAACTGCGCGGCATCCACAACCATGCTCCCCAATGCCCACTGTTTTTTGCCCGTATCCGGGTACGTGCAGGTGAGCATTTCCTCCAATTCCAGCCGTGTCCGTTTTGTAAGTTCCGCGCTCCAGGGCGTCTTTTCAGGTTTCATTTTTGCCTCCCGGGTTATTTTTTTGAGCAATGACAGCCTTCATATACCAGATATCCCCGGCCAATTTATCTTTAGGATTAAGCAATTTTAAAGCCTTATCAAAATAGATATCGGCTTGAGTATGGTCCTTCATCTTATAATACGAATAGCCAAGATTATAATAATAGGGTGCCTTATAAGGGGCAATGCGCAGTGCTTCAAGTACATCGTTTATCGCTTCATCGTATTTATGAAGATTCCTGTATGTGCAGCTCCGTTTATTAAAAAGATCGGCTACCAGAGAGCCTCCGGGAATTTTGTCTATTGCCATTGTATAAGCCTTAAGAGCCTTCTTAAAATACTTTGCCGCATAAGCTTCATTGCCCTCGGCAAAGAGTCTGTTAAGAGCGGCTTCGCAAATTTTTTGGAACTGCTCCTGGGTAAGCATTTTTTCATTCACATATTGAAACCATCTACTATCCTGTTTGACCAGTACTAACATACTTTCCGGATTTTGCTCCATTAGCAAGGCAGCCTTTATATCCCCGTCCAATTCATCTTCAGACTCAAGATCAAGATCAAGCTTTAAAGCTTTATCAAAATAAATATCAGCTTGGGTATAGTCATCCATCTCATCATACAGCTCGTGAAGATCATAATAATATCGTAGTGCATTAGGGGCAATGCGCAGGGATTCAAGGTAATCGTTTATCGCTTCATCGTATTTGTGAAGCCTCTGGTATATGAAGCCCCGGTTATGAAAAAGATTGGCATCATGAGAAGCTCCGGGGATTTTGTCTATTGCCGCCGTAAAAACCTTAATAGCCTCCTGAAAATTATGTGCATTATGAGCTTCAACGCCATCGGCACTGAGCCTTTTAATAGCGGATTCGCAAATTTTTTGGTACTGCTCCTGGGTAAGTATTTTTTCATTTACATATTGAAACCATACACTGTCCTGTTCGACCAACGCCAGAATATTTTTCGGATTTTGTTCCATTACCATAGTAACAAGCTCAATGCTTAAAAGTTCAAGGACAGCAGGCGCTTCATTGAGAAAATTTTTCACTGCTTCACGACTATTAAAATCCTTGGCAGAAAGTTTCTGATAATACGAATCCTTAATTTCAACCGTTTCCCGCAGGGCAAGATTTTTAAACAGAGTAGGGTTGTAATAAAGCAAAGCAACCGGAGGCGCAAAAATATCCGGGTTGTATTTTTTTTGCCATACATCTGATAAGCCCTTATACAATGAAAAAGTCACTGGGCCGCTTATTTCCAGCCGAAAACGAAAGGTTTCTTCTAGATAATCAACATAGATGTATAAACGATACTTCCAAATCGATTTATCAAACGAAAGAGATTGTATCCATTTACCAAGGATGGAAAGTTTTATGGGGTTTTCAGGCATATCAAGACCGTATACAGGGTCATTAAAAAAAATATCCCTGAAGGGCGCTTTTTTTGAAAACCCCGTATTGTAACGTTTCCGTAAATCAAGCCCATAAAGACGAAAGTGGAAATAGGGATCCTGTTCAATTTTCCTTGAAATAAGATAGAGAAACGCTGCTTTATGGGTACACTGGCCCTTATCATATTGACAGGAACATCTATATCTTGTATGTTGACGAATATCCGCAAGGGGCGATCCTGCCGGAGCACGCTGTATGCAGGCAAGGAGTGCATAGGGCGCTATCCCCAAATAAAGCCAGGGACCAATCTGGGGATGATTTTCAATAAAGGTAAAAAAGGCTTTTCTTTTGCCGGAAGGGATTTTTTTAAATACCATCCTGACCCGGAAAGATACGGCATGCCCTATTCTCCCATGAAATTCATTCCCCTCAATAGAAAATTGGGTGATTTCATTTTTTTCCACAAATTGTTTTATCTCCTCACCGTATTCCCCTCCGCCATCCCAAAACAAATCACCCCAGTTCCATTGTTTCTTTTTAGGATTCATCCTTTTCCTCCGGACTATTCTCTTGAGCAATGGCATCTTTCAAGTCCCTGGCACGATTGGCAAAGCTATCTTCAATATTTAGCGCTAAAGCCTTATCAAGATAGATGTCGGCTTGGATATAGTCCCCCAGCTCATAATACACCTGGCCAAGAGCATAATAAGTATCCGCAGCTTTTTTATATTCAGGATCAAGCTTTAAAGCCTGTAGAAAATTTTCCCGTGCCTTCGTATACTCCTTAGTATCCAAATACACAAGGCCAAGATTATAGTAAGCTGCCGATTCAGGTTTAAGCCGCTGGGCTTCATGGTAATCATGTACCGCGCTTTCATAATCTTCAAGGCAGCGGTATGCACTACCCCGGTTATTAAAAAAACGCCAATCATTGGAAGCGCCGGGGACTTTTTGTATTGCCGTCGTATAGGCTGCAATCGCGCCTAAAAAATCATTTTCTTTCAAGGCTTTATTGCCCTTGTATTTGAGCTCCTCTATAGCAGCCTCGCAGATTTTTTGATACTTTTCCTGGCTAAGCATTTTTTCATGCACATATTGAAACCATCCGCTGCCCTCGTTGATCACTGTCATCCCAATTTCATATTTAGGATCAAGCTCTAAAGCCTTATCAAGATAGGTGTCGGCCTGGGTATAGTCTTCCATTTCATAATATACCATGCCAAGAAAATAATAAGAGTCTGCCTTATTAGGGGCAATACGCAGGGCTTCAAGGAAATCATTTACCGCTTCATCGTATTGGTGAAGCTTAAGATATGCGTTACCCCGGTTATAGAAAAGATTGGCATCATGGAAACCTCCAGGGATTTTGTCTATTGCCGCCGTAAAAGCCTTAATAGCCTCCTGAAAATCATCGGTCTCATAAGCTTCGGTGCCATCGGCACTGAGCCTTTCAAGAGTGGCTTTGCATATTTTTTGGTACTGATCCTGGGTAAGCATTTTTTCATTCACATCTTTAAACCATTCACTGTCCTGTTTAACCAATGCCAGCATACCTTCCGGATTTTGCTCCATTATCGTAATAGCAAGCTCAATACCTGCATCCCCATCAAAACATCGGGCCAGGCGAAAACCAAGAGCCTGCGGATCTTTATTTTCATCAAACTCCGCAACGGAACGGATTAAACAATATTCGGCATCGTCGAGCCAGGAACCGCCGCATGCCATTAGTTTTTTGTCATAAGCGCAGAGTTCCGCAGCATTACCGCTCATATCATAAAGCCCGGCTCTGTTCGGCTTCAACATTCCCACCGGATGTACGCCGTAATCCCGGTGATTTTTTCCCACCGCCATGGCATTGCCCTTATGCCAGGCAAAAACATCAATATTATTGCCCCCCGCATAGATACCGTCTGCCAATGGCGCCGCCCCCAAGGCGGCATACTGCCACTCATATATATTAGGCAGCCGGTATCCGGGATAGGGCTGCCCAAAAGCTTGATCAATCTGTGCATACTCATAATCCATGCGGGCATCTCGTAAAACAGCATAATCCGTTGGATTGCTGTGTTGTTCGATAAGAATATACACCGGATCAAGATCCTCCATTTCGCTGTAGGCATTACACCAAACCAGTATGTCTCGCCAGAAAATATTGGCAGCAGGCTTGAACTCATCCCCCGGCAGTTCTTCTGCATGGACAAACAGGTACCCATTGTTCTTTGCCCAGCTTAAAACCCTGTTCCACAGTCCCCGGGTGGTCTCGTAATTTGCGATCTCATAGGCGGATAGCCTTACGGTCTTTCCTATGATCGCAAACTCACGATCCTCGAACCAGGGAATGATGGGTACCATTTTTAAAGAAACAGGCTCCCGGTACTCCTTCTGTGACTGCTGGTCCCGGGCCTTTGCCTGGGATTCCAGAAAAATCGCAAGGGATGAGGTTTCCTCCATTGGAGATTTCTCCATTTTCTACCTCCGGCCCTTCAAATTAACCGCATGTAAGAACTCTTCCGGAGGGAACCCCAGAATCGTGACGCTCCCTGATTCCTCAATAGCAATTTCCATATAATTGACATCCCGCTTCTTATAATCCTTATACCGTTCGGATAGAAAATGAATTTCCTGATTGGTTGAGCCTATCCATTGATGATTAAGGGTTCTGCGTTCCTGCTCGTACCGTCCGCTTATCAGTATATCCGTCAAATCAAAAAGTGCTTTCTTTTCGGCAATTTCCGCCATTTCATACCCCGTAAAGAGTATGACGCTTATTCCCGCCTGTTTGCAGAGCCGTAACAGTTCTGTGGTTTCTTCGTATTGGTCCAGGGGCTCGCCGCCTAAAAGAGTAATACCTTCGATCCCATCAGGCGCAGCAGCAGCGACATCTATTTTTTCATAGAGCGCTTCGACGGATAGTATCACCTTGGGGCGGAAACTCCACATGGATGTATTCCAGCAGCCCTTACAGCGGAGTGAACAGCCCTGGGTCCAGATAACAAATCGGCGCCCCGGCCCGTAGATGTAACTGCATTCCTCAATGTGGGCAATGTTCATCAGTAGCTGTTCCTTACCAAAACGAGTTTAATTTTTTCTTTTACCCGCTCTTCCCGAACCGAGTAGCCCCTTTCCTTTGCCCGGAGGATGATGGTTTCCTTTTGCTTTTGGATATATTCCTGCCGTTCTTTTTCCGCTTCCTTACTGGTACTGCAGATATCGTTGTATTCCTTTTCGAGGGCTCCAAGAAAAACATGCACCCCCTTATGTTCCCGATCAGAATCCGTTTCATGCTGGAAAGAATATTTTCCGTCCTTCCAGTAAAACATCTGATGCCCCGGTATACTGCTCTTTTCCAGGGCTATTTCATAGGCATGTATCGTCGTATAGGCGCATCCCATACGGTCAAGGGCCTGCAGCAAAATATCCCTGTTGATAAAAGGGGTTCTGATAGTAATAACGGAACTCATCCCTGCCTCCCCCGGACCCGGCTTTTTTCACCCACTTCGCTCTTTTGGTAATACTCATCGGTCCGGGTTAAGGATTCCAGGCCGTCCATTTCCCCCAGCAGTTCTGTAAGCTCGTCAAGGCACATCTCGCCCTTAATACCCTCGGTGGCGGCGTGTATTTTTCCGCTTCCGTCAATGGTAATGTCAATACGTTGTTCCATTACAGTTCCTCCTGTTACACAATAAAGGGATTGTTGTAGGTTTCCTGTTTCAATTGGGGAATCTCTTTGCCTTTTTCAGTATCCACCTTTTCCGGCTCTTCGGAAGAAGCGGCTACAGCCCGGCTTTTTGCCCACAGACGCATCTGGGCAATGGCCTCGCGCATGGTCTGGGACAGGGGATAGGTTTTTTCTATGGCCCCAAGGATGTCGCCGGTTTCCACATCCCGGCCTTTATCATCATAAGCCTGGAACAGGGCTTCCTTTACCACTTCTTCAAGCTCCGCACCGGAAAAGCCCCTACTCTTTTGGGCCAGCAGCTTAATATCGAACTGCGCAGGATTTCTGTTTTTCTTCCTCAAGTGAATGGCCATAATATGTTCCCGCTCCCCTGCGGTGGGCAGGTCGGTAAAAAAGATTTCGTCTACCCGGCCCTTACGGAGCAGTTCCGGGGGAAGCTGGGCTATATTATTTGCGGTAGCCACCACAAACACGGGTTTTGATTTTTCCTGCATCCAGGTTAAAAATGTCCCCAATACCCGGGAGCTGGTTCCCCCATCGGTTCCGCCGGAACCCGAAATGCCGGACAGGCCTTTTTCAATCTCATCGATCCACAAAATTGATGGGGCAATGGCTTCGGCGATATTGAGTGATTCCCGGATATTTTTTTCAGATTCACCCACAAAGCCCCCGAATATTTTTCCCATATCAAGGCGGAGCAGGGGAAACTGCCAGAGATTGCCAATGGCCTTGGCGGTAAGGCTCTTCCCGGTTCCCGGAATACCCAACAGTAAAATTCCCCGGGGATAGGTCAGCCCGAATTCAGCGGCGCCCTGGTCAAAAGCCCGGCCCCGTTTGGCAAGCCAGTCTTTAAGGTTGTCAAGCCCGCCTATATCTTCCATGTTTTCTTTCGGGTGATAATATTCCAGGTACCCGCTTTTTTTGATGACATTTTCCTTTTCCCTGATTACCAGGGGAATTTCATCCCTGGTAAGGTTCCCGTTTTCGATAAAGGCAAGGGAAAACGCCTTGTCCGCCTCCATGACGGTGAGCCCCAGGGCGGCATTGATGATGTCGTGCAAATCTTTGGCCGGTGAATTTTTGGAGTCAATGTGATACTTCCGGCACACCTCATCATAGATGGCCTTAATTTCCGCAAAACCCGGATAGGGTATATCCAGGATGTGAACTTCCTTTTCCAGCTCCCGGGGCAAAAAACGGAAAGGCTGGGACAACACCAGAGTTTTGCCGGGACTGCTGTTAAAAGCTGCATTACGGATTCTTTTGATATTTTCCGGTTCATGTTCCGTCAGGTTCGGATGAAAATCCTCAAGGAGCAGTATCAGGCTGTCAGTATCGCTGAAAAAAGAAAATGCCCTGTCAGGGTTCCGGGCCTCAGCATCCTCTTCCACAAAGGCCATCCGGGAAACATCCCATTTTTTTATTCCCTCTATCCGGTTCCAGATAAACAGAGACCGCTGCAATGCCTTTGCTGCAAAGACCAGCATGGCCTGTATCCGCAGGGATTCATAGCTGATTATTTGGATAACCCGCAGATCAGCCTTGATTAAATAGAGTAGTTCGTTTTCTATTTTTCCCATCTTGCCCCCAAGCTATTTCCGTATCGATACACTCACCCGATCCGGTGTTACGTTTCCCATATGCTAAGACTTAACTAAGGTTTGCTCATATTCGCGGCCAATTCTTCGAGCGCGGACATATTTCGATTCATCACTTAGATATGCTCGTCCGAAATTAGTTATACGAATCCATGTATTTCCTCGCCAACATGAATTTCGAACTCGTTTAAGATATTTCAATATAATCGGATTTGATAAAATGATTTTTTTGAAAAATATATAGCGATAGTATCCACAATAGCCATATTCGTATATTGTATACAACCCCGATTGGGTATAGTTCTGGGTACCATCGGAATTGATTACTAATGATCCTTTCTGAAGATATGGGTTGATATCGAATTGCCGTTCAAAGTCGTTGTGCTTTAGATCCAAATTATGTATTAACGCCCAAAGCGTATCAACCCCAAGTATACATGGGTAATTGTCAATGTATTTTAATTCCTGCGAAGGTTCTTGTGATAATGCCCACTTGCAAAGACCCCAAATATTGTATAACCTGAAATGATGAGATGCGTATCGCGAGTGCCAATATCCAAGTGGCATATGTGTTAGTGTTTTAATATGCCGTAACAATACTACGTATACGTTGGGCCATTTTAATAGCTTGATAGTAACTAAAGCGGCGCCGATTGCTAAGCATATGAATACAATCGGGAAAGCTATATATTCAATACCTCCAAACAGCAGTGGCGATAACAAAAGCGCAAAACCGGCTAAAGAAAAATTAACTGCTGCAGAAGATTGATAATGAGGTCTGGTTTGCTCATATTCAAATTTATATTCCTTTAGTTTATTCGGATCAAGGAGAATATCCTCCCACTTGCCTCGGTGGGGTACGATTTTATCCATAGAAGCCCCCAAACCATTTCTCGTTCATTGTATACCGTCCTTTATTACTTTTTCATGGATTCTCAATTGCAGAGCATCCTTTACGTATTGCTTTTCAATTTCCAAAGGAGCCTCACTCCTATAGGCGGTTATCGGAAAATCAGACCCCGTCAATATCTTTTTGCCAAGTCCATCTACAACAATTTTCATCACAGCCATTTCCGGCATAAAGGCGGTATCGCAATACACATTGGCAAAACGGCGCAGCAGTGACATTGTCTTATTCACAGGCCGGCCATGTGCAAGAACAAATCGAACATTGGGATATGTGCCAAAAAATTGCTGAATTTATGAGGCGATTCAACCTTGTCATCTCCGGTATGTTTTAAAACAGATAATGTATGTGTATCAACATATGCAAAGAGTTCATGTACAAGCGCGATGATTTTTTCATCGGTTAAATCCCAGCAATGCGCCCTTGGGTGTAGTTTAATTCCCGTATATGGAAAGCTACCCATGGCAGACTCAACACTTACCCCTTGACGGATATAATCCGGGACAAACCATAAAAGCGGTTCCGCCCTTATGGCGCAAGTCTCTGCCGCCGCAAGGGCATCCTTAAGTTCCTGTTCTATTTCAGTATATCGAATGTCTTCCCGGCAGCTTGTTGTGGAAGAAAACAATATTGATTCAATGTCCTCTTCATGGGCTACAGCCGTAAATACGGCCTCTGCGGGATAGGATATGTTTTCAAACTGTCCTATATGAACGTGCGAATCAACCATGATGGAGTTTCTCCTTCCAATCAAGGACGATTTTTCGGTTAAGGGCCGCCACCTTACAGAAATGTTCGTTTATTTTGAGGGGGTCCCCGATGGTACCCACACGGGAAAGGTCCCGGTTTTCGTTGGCGTTGCGGACCATACACATGGCACAAAAGGATCTGTCGGCGCAGGAGAGACATTTAGGAAAATCTTTCTTCCGCAGGCCCCGCAGGTATTGTACCTTCGGTGAGTTGTCCCATATCTCCTGCAGGGTCTGTTCTTTGATGTTCCCCACAACATAGTCCTGCCAGCCAGCGCAGGGGTAGAGGTTTCCGTTGGCAACCATACATAATGAGTTAATGCAGACTCCGCAGGCTATATCATCACCCATATCACGTTTATCCGCCTGTTCAATGCCGGCGTTTGCCATTTCCACCTGGTAGTCAATATCATGGCCGATAATGTCATTGATCACCGCTTCTACTTCTTCAAGGGAGAGGCGGTTATCAAGATTGCCTGTGGTATGGTCATAGCGGGCCATCATAATATAGTCGGTTATTGCCCGTACCTTGTGTTCATGTGCCCAGTTCAGCACGTCAACATAACTGTCCTTGTTCTGCTTCATCGTGGGGCAGCTTATCTGCAGGGGTATATCGTTTTCGATAAGCTGCAGGATAGCTGTTTTGGTTTTTTCAAAGGAACCCGGCATCTTGGTGATGGAATCGTGAATATCGGCGTTCATGCTGTAGAGTGATACCTGTACGCTGGAAAGCCGGTTTGCCTTCATTTCAGCGATGGTTTCCCCGTTGAGGAGAGTGAGGTTGCTCAGGATATTGATTGAAAAGTCATACTCCTTTGCGGTTTGCAGGAAATCGGGAAAACGGGGGTGGAGCATGGGTTCGCCCCCCGAAAGGGTGAGGTTCAGCAGTCCCATATCCCGGCACTGGTCAAGGGTTTCGCGGAATAAGCCGGGATCAATATCGCTGATTTTGTTTTCGTGGGGGATATAGCAATGGATACACCGTTCATTGCAGCGGCTGGTCAGTTCTACCTGAAGGGATGTTAAATGGGGCTTGCCTTTAAAGTGTTCATCAAGAAATTCCTGGGTAGTTTTTTCCGCCCGCAGGATGACGGGGGTAAAGTCTTCTTTTATGGTTTTCGGATCGATGGCCGAATAAGAGAAGCGGGTATCCTTACGGTCCAGTTCTGCTACTGTTTCCCCGCTTACGATAAATCCGTCCGATTCAAGCATGGCGTAAAAGTCAAAAACATCTTTTTGTAAAACAGCGGCGTCAACTCCGGCAAATGAAGCCGCTATTTTTGCGGTCAATACTTCGAGCGTTTGCCCTGTTCGGGACAGGGCCTTGAGGAACACTGCCCCTACAGCATCAACAACCCGGTCGCCGAAGTCGCTTTTACTGGAGATATATCCTACATCGGGGACACCCTTTCCTTTATAAACGCGAATAAAGGTGTCAAATTTTTGCCGATAGAGCATGGTATCATTCTCCTGTTTCTTTGCACACGCAATTTTTGTCTGAAAAGCGCTCCCGCAGCCAAGGCCGTAGGAGCGCGGAGCAACCCCTTATCGGGTACTCCCCTTCAGGGATAAACGGGAACTAACTGGTTCGTTCACAGGATCTGCAAGCTGTTGGGGCAGTACCGCCATTGCTTCTGTTTGCCGGGCACCCCGCCGCAAACACACCTTGCTTACCGTTCTGGGCAAGCACTACAGGTTTTGAATATGCCATACTATTTCCTCCTTTCCGTGGCTACACGGGTAGGCTCATATTCAGGGATTCACCGAATCCCTTTTTTTAACGATAGCCCTTACGCTGTTCCAAAAGGTATCGTGAAAAACCAATTTCCTACTCAGGGGCACACAAGGCGGAAACCTGTACACGCACTTCCGCCTTTGTAGTTGTTGCTATGTAGATCTTCAATTTTCTGAAACATAGGACAAAAGAAGCAACCACCTTTCAGGGTTCGGCGATAGTCCGGGGAACTTTCTGGGCCTATTGGGTCAACCACTGCATCGGCACTTATGTTCTGATAGTCGTACCAGTCCCAACACCATTCATCTACATTCCCGCTCATATCGTATAAGCCCAGCAAATTCGGCTTTTTCTGGCCTACCGGATGGCTTGTATCGTCAGAATAGCCCCAGCAACTCCACGCTACCTCTTCCTGATCGTCACTTCCTGCGTATTCATATTCCCAGTCCGGCACATTCGGGTTCCCTCCCCGCGCAGCACATTCCCATTCCGCTGCTGTGGGCAGCCGGATGCCGTTTTTGCTTCGATCCCAGTCCATCTTGCTTAAATCGTTTTTATCACGCGCCCACTTAAAACGGCCAATCCGGTACACCGGTTCCAAACCAAGCTTCTCGCTGTAGGCGTTGCACCATATCATCGCATCATCCCAACTTATATTTGCTACCGGTTGTCCCTTGCCACCGACCGCCGGGTACAAAAATTCCTGATAATTTATTTCTGCACCAGGGTTGGCTATAACCGGCTTCACGCCGCACTGCCCCTCGGCAAGCTGGTAGTTATTTTTTAAGGCCCATTGACGTACCTCGTCCCACAGTTCCCAGGTTACCGCATATTTCCCGATACTATAGGCGCTTAGTGTTACCGTTCGGCCCTTGATGAATACCCCTGCCGTCCCAAAGCCGGGGATTACCAGTTGTTGCCCCCTGGGGATCACCGTTACCATCCCCGGTACGGACGGAGAAGGCGCTTGTGCGGGGGATGCCGCGGGAACCGGCGCTGCATTAGGCGCAGGCGCCGCCACAGCAACCGGCGCTGTATTGGCTGCCGGGACAGCACCGGCAACCGGCGCCCCGCAGGACATACAAAACCGTGCGCCATCATTGAGTTTTGTTCCGCATTGTGTACAAAAAGCCATTATTCTTTTCCCCTCTCTTTATTTGTGATCCCGTACTACCCGGAATCCGTTACTTGAATCCAAACGCTGCCAACCAATATTGTAGGCATTGGTAAGACTGTTGCCGCTTGTCCAGGGTTCTATCAAAAGTTTGTCCATGTCCGCCAATGCCAAATTGACGTGAACCAATTCAGCCTCCCAGTAGGTCGGCAGACGGTAACCCGAGTTGTTCTGTTTCTTTATTTTTTCCCAAAAACCAGTCCCCGCCGAAATTGCTTCGGTAAGGTTTCCGTGAAAACCGGCGTTTTTCAGAACCCCTCCCTGCGCATTGGCGTAATACGGAGCAATGTCGGAATATTCGCTCAGGGCATTACACCAAACAAACGCGTTCTGAATATCAATGCCGTACACCTCACCGGATCTACCCTCCCGTCCATTGCGGGTAAACACATAACCCTGGGTTACTGCCCATTCGAAAACATCAAACCACAATTCAAAGGGCACAATGTCTTTACTAATCGAAAACGGATTAAAGGTATCATCCCTTGTTCTGGTATCAATAAAGCCAAAGGCATTGTTCAGAACAAAATGTTTCCGTTTTTCAACAACGGTAATCATGGGAAACCCTGTATCCACCGCAGAGGCGGAGATTGCTGCCGCCGGTACGGTTCGGGCGTTTGCTGCGGGCGCCGGTGTTACAGGAACGGTATTCGTACCGGATGTCGGCGGGACGCTTTCGCTTTTCGCCGCTTGTATTTTGTACAGGGCCGCCTTCCCGGTATTGGTCAGAACAACGCCCAACTGCGAGAGCAGGGTATACGAGGCATCTTTGATTACCGAAGTATCCCGTATTTCCGTGAGGATACAGGTTTTAGTGAACGATGCCTTGCGTATACCGGTTTCCGTATCGACCACTGCCAGCTGCAGAAAAAATTCATTGCTTATTATTTTTACTATGGAACCGGCGAGAATATACTGCGCATTGAGTAGCCGGCCAATACGGATATAGTCTTCGTCGGAAAAATTGCCCGCCGTTGAAAAGGATTGTTCGGCGAGCAGGACATCCAAATTCAGCCGGTCCAGGACAGTCATGCGGGAGAAGATGTTGAAATCACCGGTAAGTATGCCTTGTATCAGGACCGGCATCCAGGATTCGCTGTCAGGCAGACTGGACACAGTTGGCTGCAGGATGGCGATCCGTATGCCCGCGCCATCCTTACCGTCCACAATCAGCGGCGCGTCTTGGGGAAACTCCACACGCGCCGGGTCCTGCGGCGCAGAAGCACAACCCAACAGAAGCAGCGCAGCAAAAATTGAAACAATCCTTTTCATTATCATTGTCTCCCCTGGTTTGCCTTATTTACCCAAGATCAAAAGGTCCCCTTTAGACAGCGGCCTATACAAGCCGTCAATCTGCCATAATCCGCTATTGTCCCCTTCTATTTCCGCCCCTCCTGTGTTTGTTCAATTGCCATTTCCCGGGTTGACGAATTCTCGTTTGCTGCAAAAACCAGAGCTTGCAAAATGCCGATGATATACTCCTGTTTTTCCTCATTTAGGGCAGAAAATGCATTGCATACCTTGTCAAGCTTTTCCTCTTTTGTCATGGCGGTTCACCTTATTGTAAAATACTCACAATGTAGATATATTATATCAATATGTGAGTTTCCGTCAATCCTCATTCCGTAGAAAAATACCTTGTTCAGTGAGTTTTTTTGTGGTATATTTGGCCTATGACCGTCAATGAACGCCTCAAACACGCCCGGAAAGCTCTCAATATGTCCCAGGCGGAGTTTGCCAAAGCCATTTTCATCAGCAATGGCTATATTGCGGAATTGGAATCCAATCACCGGAAGGTCAATGACCGGATTATTCACCTTATCTCGCTGAGCTTTGGGATTAGTGAAGTATGGCTGAAAAACGGCGAAGGTGAAATGCTGTACAAGACACCGGACGAAAAACTCCAGCGCATGATTAGCCTGTTCAACGATCTGCCTCCAAAGTTTCAGGATTATGTGATGGTGCAAATAGAAACCCTGCTCAACACTACCAAGACCGGGTAATCCTGGGGGGCGTTTTTTTCCAAATTTTTTTCCACGTCCAACGGTTTTCATCGGTAGATTGTATATACTAACCACATGGATAAAAGTTATATTTTTTAAGTCGAAAAAATGGCTTTTTTTGGCTCTTTGAGGGATTACAGGGGGCTGGTTAAGTTATTACAGGAAACCAAGCACTTTTGTTTACGGAACTAAGCTTCGCTTGCCATTTTAGACAAAAGAATTCTGTTCTTCCTGTTTGCCAGCCCCTGGCGTATCTTTTTAAGCAGCAGGCTCCCGGTTGGCTTGGTCAGCCCCAGGGCACGCGAGAAATTCAGCGGGGTGATATCCGGGCTGCGGTCATATAAAGCCGCCGCCGCAAACCACTTTTCCAGAGGAATACGGCTTTTGTGCATGAGGGTCCCTGCGCTTAGGGAAAGCTGATACCCGCAGACTGAACATTCAAACTGATTCCGCTTTTGCACAGGATAGTAAGCCCTGCCGCCGCAGCGGGGGCATATAAAACCCCTGGGCCAGCGTATCCTGAAAAGCCGCTCACCATAGTCCATAAGGGCCAGTATACCAGCCTGTAATAACTTAACCAAGCCCCCTACAGCCTTGGCGCCTGCGGAGATTCTTTGTGGTGATCATATTTAGGGTGACTCCTGGTGTCATACTTCTATAATTCCGTAATATTTTATTCTATAGACTTTTGTAGTATTCTATCGTATATTTTTAATATGCAACAACCATTAAGAGAAAGTAGCAAACCACAATTTTCTTCGATTACAGAAACCTTTACTGATATTGCAGAAAATATGAACAAACTTGCATCATTATTCAATGCATATTATAGGAAATTTTTAGTAGAGAGTGATTTTGAGTGTGATTTTACGGATGATTTTGCACCTGGAAAATCACGATTATTAGAAAGTGATCGTGGGGATGAAGTTATTGCTGATATCCGGACATCTATACAGCGGATATCTAAAGATGCCATGTGGTTAGCAGATCATATATCCCAACCCATTGATATCGTTACGTCAAATCGACAGTTGGTTTACTTGGCTGAATTACTGCAGCTAATAGGAGGCACTCAGTATTCATTTCAAAAAAATGGTACTATTGACAGCACTGAAAAACGCAAACTTGCTGAAATATACAAGGATTTGATTGACTGTATTAAAGCATTAAATACGTTTATTAATACAGTAAAACAACATGGACATCAGGATTTATATGATATCAATACTGCGTTACGACTTGCTCGGGAACTTGATACTTTCTCAATCTAAACCTTCATTAGTATCATCTTTTCAAGAAAGTCAAAGAAATCAATGTTAGCCTCAGCAAGTTGCAGTAGTAAATCCTTGTTATTTTTTACAAATTTTTTTATTTGGTTAATCTCAAAATAATTCAAATCAATTTTTATTTCTTGTGCTAATATGTGTGGTTTTTTGTCAATGCTCATAGGTACCATATCAGAGAGTATAACATGATCCTCTCTATTTGCCTGAAATTTAATTATTTTCCGTTTCCCCAATTTTTCCCAGCTATCAGAATCATCAAGAAATATATTTGCAGGTAAACCGCTTTTTCTTTTATATAAAGTTACTCCTGACTTCTAATGTCACCGTATGTCGATTCTGTATCTTTTTTATATGCATTTCCGCAAATACTCCCATACCCTGACCATGGCCAATGTATAAAGCCTGCAATAGGGTAAAAGGGCTTGACAAATAAAGAGAGCGGTATAAAATACTATCCTACTAATAAGTGCTTATAACAGGAGTAAAGCATTGGAGTATAAATTGGATCTAACGACCCCTGAGTCCGCGCCCGGTATTTTTGACTGGTCCATAGATGATGATCTCCCCCTGCTCTGCGCTCAAATTCCTGAGCAGTATTGGATAAATGCAACATTTTGTTTGGATGCAGTAAAGAATGATGCGCGGGTACTGCGCTATATGCCGGAGAAAAGCAAAACTGTGGAAGTCTGTAAACAATTTTAAAGCACTCTGGTATATACCCGAAAAAATGAAAACATCTGAATTCTATCTTGCCCTTTGCAGGGCCGAGGGAAAATGTCAATGATACTTTGTTATTTGACCCTGCGATGTTATTCCGCCTGCCTGTCGATGCAATGAGATACTATTTCCTGCATCGCGCCCTTTATCGTAATTTGATTTATCAATAGAGAACTTAACGGTTCTTCTCGCGGGAACAATAAGCGCCAGGGTATTTTCGACATAATCACAGGCTTGCAAATAGCGGCGTTCTCTTTGGCTGATCCATGATTCATCGGTACCCATGTTATTGAGTTTCTCAATAACAGTCCGGGAAGCGCCTTTACAGAAAGCATCACGGCTGCTACGTCCGCCTACTGCCATAGACAGCCGCTGTATTGCTTCTTTGAGGTAAACAAACATTTCATTTGCAACCGTTGCATAAACTTCATCACCAATAAACTGAATAGAAAAGGTATAATAGCTGGAGATATCATCTTCATAAATTAAATTTTGATTCCGCCTCATGACTACACCGTATAAATCCGCAACCGCAAGCGCAAGACTTTGCTGCCACAATGGAATATTTCTTTTTGTGGGGATATCGAAGGATGCCATGAAATCTCCGGCGGATATGCTGTATTCACTCATCAACAGTTGTGCTTTTTCTGCCGCTATTGCCGCCTCGTTAATCGAAGTGGATTCGGACATCGCAAAGAGTTTTCGTATTTTCTCTATAACCTTATCTTTTTCGGTTAATTCAGGCATTTCTACGCCCAAACACTTTTTCCTCAGCATTATGCAAAAAATATACCTCAGAAACAGAAATAATTCAACTTATTCGCCTTCTGCGACTTTGCGGTTAAAAAATCCTTAAGCGGAAAGGGTTATCTAGGGCGGCCTTACTGCGTCCCGCTGCGTGTCTCTCCGTTAATTGGCGGAATTTGCAGGATCATTCCCGGTAGTATAAAATCCGGATTGTTCTGGTGGGGGAATGCGGCCTTGTTGGCTTCATAGATGAGTTTCCACTTCGTCCAATCACCGTAGATGTAAGTCCGTTGGGCAATGCGGATCAAGGTATCCCCAAGGACAACCCGGTAGAAAGCGGGCAATGCGGGGGAGTTCGCCGCAGGCTGTGTCACCTCCGTCGGGGTTGCCACCTCCACTAGGGGTGTCACTTCCTCTAAGGGTGTCACTTCCTCCAGGGGTGTCACTTCCTCCAGGGGTGTCGCCTCTACAAGCAGCGCCGGTGATACTTGATCCGCTTCCGGCTGCCAATAGGCGTCCATCCACCGGGTTGTCGACAGGCGGTTTGAGTAGCTTAGGGGCTGGCCCAGGGTTTCCCGCCAGGTTCCCAGGTAGGGATACTGTTCGGCCAGGACCGGGTCGGCGTTCTGCAAATACCGGTACTCCGTTTCCGCCCCGGCATAGTCCCCCTGTTCGTACCGGGTTCTGGCCAGGCCGAGCCGGGCCAGGATGTTTCCCGGTTCCTGCGCCAGACTTTCCCGGTACAGGTTTTCTGCTTCATCGTATTGGCCGCGCACAAAAGCTATGTTTCCCAGGTTGACCGCCGCCGGGGCGTTTCTCTGTATACGGCGTAGTTCGGTTTCCGCATCAAGGAGCATTCCGGTCTTTCCGTATAAACTGCCCAAGTTATTCAGCCGTACCATGGCGGCGTTTTCCGATGGAGAAGCGGCGATCTGCTCTTGCAGTTCCCGGGCCCGGGGGCGGATTTGAAAACTGACATAGATGTCAAGAGATTCCTCGATGGCGCTGATAAGGCTGTCCTCATCCGGCAGTTCGGGCATCTTATCCGCCGCATCGCTCACGCTTACCGGCTTGTAGAGGGCCCAGGATTCTTCCATGGGGAAAAAGATTCGGTTCGATCCGGCGTCCTGCCATTGCCGGGCCCCTACCTGCCAAGCCTGATAAAAGGGAACACCCGTAAGGGTTGTTTCCAGGGGGACCCAAGCTTTCCCCCCATGGTAAATCAAATCATTGGGGAGAAAGAACTGTTCCCGCCCTTCTTCGCCGGTGAGCCCCGAATCAAAGGCCATGTAGATATGTCCCGGTATGGTGATAAACGCCGTGTCTATTCCCAATACTTCCAGCAGGGAGCAAAACAGGATGGAAAGATCGTCGCAGTCCCCGCCCCGGTAATACAGGGTCTGGTAGGGATAGTTCAGGGTATCCATGCTGCCTGCACTTTCCGACAGTTCAATATAGGAGCTTGTGGGGTCAATAACATAATTGATACCGTAGAGCTTGAGCGCTTCAAACAGGCCCAGGGCGTATTGGATATTCCGGGGGATAGGTCCTTCGGTGCTGTTAAGGGGCCGGAGCCGGGTATCGGTGACAGACTGGACATACCGGGCAAATAGTTTTGCTGCGGGGTCACGGGGGGAAACAAAGGAGGAAGCCCGGCGGTCATCGTCCCAATTCATGGCGTTCCGGTTGTAGATGGGCATTTGCAGCGGCAGCTCAGTTTGTTTCACCTGGCCCAGGGCCTGATAATTGATACGCAGGGCCGCATTGGCGGTGATGTTTTCCGTCAGGTCCATCATGGCTTCATTAAAAATGGCGGTTATCGGAACATCCACGGACTCCCCGCGTTTAAGATGCGGTATAGTATAAAACAGGGTTGGCTGCACCATGTACCGTTCCAGGTAAAACGAAAGGTTTACATTGCTTATGGCGGTATCCTCCTGGTTTGTAACCCGCACGGAGGCTAACGGGTTATTTTCGTACCAGGCGTATGACACCGGAAACACCGGTTCCTGGGTTTTCTTTTCCCCGCTTATCCTTGTTTCCCTGCGCAGTAATTCTAACAGATCCAGGCGGAGACCTACGTTAATACCCAGAGTATTGATGGAACTGGAGGGAGTAATACTGAGCCAGTTAAAAGCCGCGGCGGCATAGAGGGCAATAGCCGGGGTAAGGTACAAATCCGCCCCAATGCTTCCCCCAAGGCGCAACCGGGTGTCGGTGGTATCATCCCAGGAGTAGTTGTAGTTAAATATCCCCCCGTTTCCTTCCGCCCAGAGGGCAAGCCGGTCCATGGCGCGCCACTGGAAAAACAATCCCAGATTCCCCTCGGTAAAAACAACCGGGGACCCGGTCTCCACGGCAATTTGAAAAAAACCGCCCCCAAGCCGTAACCCCATAAAGGGCCGCCTCTGCGGGGAAAACCCAAAAGCCCACTCCGCCGCGCCCTCCGCCCCGAAACCGGGTACGAACAGATCGTCCCCCAGGGGAATGGCCGCGCCGGGGGAAAGCCGCAGGGCAAAACTATTTTCCCCATATAAAAGAGGAGCGGAGACAAGCAGCGCAAAGACAAGCGCAGGGAAGGCCCGGCAGCGTTTGTGTCCCATGCGATTACTCTCCCCGCTGCATAGCTGTCTTGGCAAGACCGCTTTTTGCGGCGGCATTTTCCGGGCTTAATGCAAGGGCCTTTCTAAACCAGGTTTCCGCTTCGGTATAATCTTTATCAAGCAGGGCAAGGTTTCCCCGGTTCGTCATGCCCGATGCGGCGCCAAGAGCGGCGGCCTGTTCAAATACGCCCTTCGCATCCTCCTGACGGTTTGCCCGCAGTAATAGTATCCCTAACTGATTAAATAAGGCCGCAGCGGGCTTGGCGCGGAGCTGATCCTCAAGGGCCGCTATCTTGGGCTCCAGCTCATTGGCAATATATATTGCAAGGGCGGTGTCCGCCCGGCGGCTTAAAGCCGCTTCCTCGGGCCGGGCGCTTACGGCCGCCACCGGGGGAACAACCGGGGGATAGGCCGCCCATGCGTCGGTAAGTCTGGTAAAATCAAGCGCTTCCCCCTTTTCAAAGGCCCGGTTCAGCCGTACGTTTCCCCCTTCCCAGCTATTCATAAAGCCGTTATTGAAATTGAGCATGGAAAGGGGCATCCACACTTCATCATTAATAACGAAAAGCTTCTCCATATTGTTAAAAAGACTGCCCGCTGTATTTTGGTTTATGCCTAAGGAATACAGGACAAGAAAATCGTCCTCCAGGGGTATAATCGCTGCGGGTATCCCCGATGATTCCAGGATGTTGGCGTAGAGCAACCCCAGATCCACCGCATCCCCGGAACGGAAGGCCAGGGTCTCCGCAGGGTATTGTATGCTGTCGACTTCAATATTAGTGTTACGTCCTGAGCCCTGCTGCCTTACACCTGCGCTCAGAAGGCCCTCGTACAGCCAGATAGAAAACTGCATATTCTGGTTTAGTCCGGTGCGCCGTCTGCTCCGGGCCAGGCCCACCACATACTTGGCGTATTCCAGGGACGCCGCTTCCGTGGGGGACACAAAGGCTGCAAGGCTTGCATGGTCCCCCCAACGATAGGCGTTACGGTTTACCACCTGCACCGTACTGCTAATAACCGCCGTCCGTTCCGCTCCCAGGAGGGTATAGCGGATTACCACTTCTCCCAGGATACGGCCATCCTCAGTAAAGTTAAGCAGCGCCGGGGCAAAGTCCGCATACAGGGGCAGTTCCGCATGGCGCCCCCTGCCGATAAAACCGATGTTCCCGCAGCTATACTCCGAGGAAGTATACTGCCCCGCCCGGAAGCTCACCCGCACATTCCGTATTTCCGCCGTTTCGTAGTTACTAATCCTGAGGGTCCCCACGCCGTTCCGCTGATAGAGGGACAGGAACAGGGGGTATACGGGCTCCTCCTGGATCAGGTCCAGATGCAAGCCCGCGGCATTTTTGGTGGAAAGGGTAAACTGGAGAGTAAGCCCGGCGTAAAGCCCCTCATACAGGGGACCGCTCTGGTACTTGTCCTGGTAGTACCGGTAACCGCCGTTCAGACCAAGGACAAAAAAGGGTGTAAAACGGAACCCCGCCTCCGCCCCGGCCCGCCAATACCAGGAGGAGGAACTACCGGTTTCCTGGTGCCCATACTGCTGAATAACCTGGGTAAGCCCAAGAGCCCCATCCAGGGTAAGGGCAAGCCGGGAGAAGGGATAGACGAAAAGCCGCGCCCCCGCCCCGGCGGAATAGAGCTGGATATCCCCCTCCGCCCCTTCGGCAAGATCCGCGTAGGCATACCCCCCTTCCAGGCCCAGGGAATACCCAAGCCCCCAGGGGTTGGTAAGGATACTGGAAACATCCAGGTCAAAGAGCAGGTCCCCCCCGTAGCCCATGGCATAGAGCTCGGCTATTTCGCCCTGAGGGATAAGCAGGAAGGGCCGGGGCCGCAGGGTAAAATCCAGGGCCGGAAGCCGGGTAAGAACCAGGAAGAAGAGGAAAAGGAGGGCATTATATTTCCGGAAACTCATGTCTATTTTGCCCTTTCATAGGATAATAATATCACAATTTGTAATAATCTTCAATATAACTATATTTTTTCAGGAAAAGAAGGGTGCCTGGCACCCGACCCGGAATGTCCATAAGGACAATGCCCTGGTCCACCGGTTCCGGTACTATGACCCGGAAAATAACTTGCCATTCAATGGACTGACCTCTATAATTGATGTGGAGCTGCCGAAGGCGGAGCAGTTCCTGACAGCGCCGGTTTCAGGGATGGCGCCGATTGAACGCTGGGCGGTATTTTTCCGGTATGCCCGGGAAAGCGCGCAGCGGGGCCTGATCAACGAAATACTCGACCAGGAGGAGGGAATACGGATGGCGACGGAAGA
>NZ_JAJQRB010000003.1:0-38747 GCF_046533075.1 Treponema primitia
GAGCGTTAAAGAAGATAAGCCGGGAACGGGAGCATTGGGCGCGGACCATGTTCCGGGAAAAAGCGGCCATGGACTACAACTCCGGCATGTACAACGCATACCAGAAGGGTCGGGAAGAAGCCCGGCTGGTGATTGAGGAAAAAGCCCGGCTGGCGCTTGAGGAAAAGGCCCGAGTGATTGAGGAAAAGGACCGGGTGATTGAAGAAAACGTCCGGGAAAATCAGGAGCTTCGGCAGAAACTTCGGGATGCCGGGTTAGAGTAGGGACGGGAACATTGGGCGCGGACCATGTTCCGAGAAAAAGCGGCCATGGAAGTCCGGAGCAGGTTGCTCAAGGAACCGGCTTTGACCTTGCAACCGTCAGAAATATTTCCTTACAATAATGAAGGAGACCTGAGTGTATAGTAGTCATATTATATATTGATTATGGTAATTCATACCTTTATTTTTTCCCACGCTCGGGTATAATAAAATGAGAATGGGTAAACGCGAAGTCAGATTTTTCAATACTACCGGCCCTTGTAATCCGGATGATCATTATATGCTGCCCCCGGCAGAACGGCTTGTAGACGCTCAGCTTCAACGTTACATTGAAGATAAGCTCTATTGGGTACTCCATGCCCCCCGCCAAACCGGAAAAACCACTTTTTTGCAAAGTTGGATGCGTGAAATAAACGCAGGAAATGAGGCTATTGCCAGTTATGTCACCGTAGAGGCCTGCCAGGGAGTAGGCGAACCTGAGAAGTCCATGCGGACTATTTGTTCTGCCATTAGAGCTCAGTCCGGCGCAGTGGGGGTGCCGGTTCCGGAAACAAGCGATACCAATCCTGGCAATATGCTCAATGATATTTTGCGTAAATGGTCCGCATTGATTGCCCCCAAGCCCCTGATGGCCGAGGGTATCAAACAAACCCTTGGTTACCGTGATCGTTTTGCCGGCGCAAACAGCGGGACCCTGGTACAGTGTTACCTGATTATTTTTGATCGCCGCCCAGATAAGCCTGCGTGGGGTGAGCGGATTAAGTGGCTCAATGATGCAGACGTAACGGTGGTGGGGTGTTAGCCGGTGGGACTGAACGACACTCCTTCGGCAGACCGCATTCATATCGGTTTTTTTGGCCGGCGGAACGCGGGAAAATCCTGCCTGGTCAATGCCGTTACAAACCAGGACCTGGTTATCGTTTCGGATATCAAGGGCACTACCACGGATCCGGTTTCCAAGGCCATGGAACTTCTCCCCCTGGGTCCGGTGCTGATCATCGACACCCCGGGGATCGATGACGAGGGGGCGCTGGGGGAGCTTCGGGTCCGCCGGGCCAAGCAGGTTTTAAACAAGACCGACGCAGCGATTCTGGTGGTAGACGCCGTCACCGGCAAGGCCGAGGCGGACGAGGAACTTATCCGCCTGTTCCGGGCCAAGCGGGTTCCCTTCATCATAGCCTACAATAAAAGTGATTTACTGGAGAGTCTTCCTGCGGAAAATGCGGAGGGCGAAAACACTATTTATGTGAGCGCCGTAACCAAATACAACATAGAAACACTGAAAGAACGGATCGGGGTTATTGCCAAAACCGATGAAACGAAACTGCAAATTGTTGGGGACCTGATCCGGCCCGGGGATTTTGTGATCCTGGTGGTTCCCATCGACAAGGCTGCGCCCAAGGGACGCTTGATACTTCCACAACAGCAGACTATCCGGGATATCCTGGAGGCGGATGCCGTGGCGGTGGTGGTAAAGGAATTTGAACTTCGGGAAACCCTGGAAAATATCGGGAAGAAGCCGAGCCTGGTGATTACCGACAGCCAGGTATTCGCCAAGGTTGCTGCGGACACCCCCGCTGATATTCCCCTCACTTCATTTTCCATCCTCTTTGCCCGTTACAAGGGCTACCTCGCCGCTGCGGTGCGGGGTGTAAAGGCCCTGGACCGTATGGATGACAAAAGCCGTATTCTCATCGCCGAAGGCTGCACCCACCACCGTCAGTGCGACGATATTGGCACGGTTAAACTTCCCCGGTGGATCAAACAATACACCGGCAAGGCGCCTGAGTTTGCCTTTACTTCCGGGGGAGAATTCCCCGGGGACCTTTCCCCCTACGATCTGATCATCCACTGCGGGGCCTGTATGCTCAATGAACGGGAGATGCGGTACCGGGAAGCCAATGCGGCGGATCAGGGGATACCCTTTACCAACTACGGCACGGTGATCGCCCATATCCAGGGTATCCTGAAACGGAGTGTGGCGGTGTTTCCCCACATCCTGGCGGAACTGGAAGACGAATCATGAGGAAGGAACGGGACGAGCTGGGGGAACGGAAACTGCCCGATGAGGCCCTTTACGGTCTCCAGAGTCTTCGGGCGGAGGAAAACTTTTCCCTGGGGTACAGAAAAACTAATCTCAGGCTTATCCGCGCGATGGTGATGATTAAAAAAGCTGCGGCCCTGGCTTATGGGAAGATTGCCGAGAGTGACGGACAGGGCGATAGCCCGGATTGTGGCAAAAACGGTAAGGCGGAACAAAGCCGGGCCATTGTTGAAGCCTGCGACAGGGTTCTTGCGGGGGAGGCTGAGGGGGAGTTTATCGTAGACGCCCTCCAGGGCGGAGCAGGAACCTCCACCAACATGAACGTTAATGAGGTGATCGCCAACCTGGCCCTGAAAATTTTGGGGAAAACGCCGGGGGCCTACGACATTGTTCACCCCCTGGACGATGTAAACCGGGGGCAGTCCACCAACGATGTGTACCCCACGGCCCTGCGTATTGCTGCGATAGAACTGCTGCGGGACCTAAGCGATGGATGCGCCAAATTGCAGGAGGCGCTCCAGAAACGGGAAAACGAATTTGCGGATATTAAAAAGCTGGGGCGCACCGAACTTCAGGATGCGGTACCCATTACCCTGGGGGCCGAGTTCGGGGCCTATGCCCAGGCCATAGGCCGGGACCGGTGGCGGCTTTATAAGGTTGAGGAGCGGCTGCGGCAGGTGAATCTGGGGGGCGCTGCGGTGGGGCTTTCGGACAAGCTGACCCGGCGTTACCGCTTTGAGGTGATAGAAAAACTGCGGGAGCTTAGCGGCATGGGGTTGGCGGCGGCGGAATACCCCATGGACCTTACCCAGAATAACGATGTGTTTGTAGAAGTTTCGGGGCTCCTCAAGAGCCTGGGGGTGAACCTCACCAAGATCGCCAATGATCTCAGGCTTTTAAGTTCAGGGCCCTACGGCGGCCTGGGGGAAATCCATCTTGCGCCGCTTCAGAAGGGGAGTACCGTCATGCCCGGCAAGGTGAACCCGGTGATACCCGAGATGGTCATCCAGGTTGGGATAAAGGTTGCGGCCAACGATTATGCCGTCACCGCCGCCGCCGCCCGGGGGGAGTTGGAACTCAACGCCTTTTCCCCGATCATTGCGGATGCGCTCCTGGAAAGCCTCTCCCTCCTCCGCCGGGCAGTATTCCTCTTTCGTACCCGGTGCGTAGAATCGCTGAGTCCCAACCGGGAACGCTGCGCCGAACTGCTAGCCGCCTCCTATGCCTTTGCCGCCTCCTATGGCGATAAGCTCGGGTATGACCGGGTGAGCGCCATTATCGCGGAAAACAGGGGAGACCCGGAAAAGATACAAAAAGCCCTGGATGCGGCGATTCGGACAGGATAAACGCAGAGAAGTTTTTCATTTCATCAGCGTATGTTTATCCTAAGATTCGGAAAATTTAGCTTTCATTTTTTTACATTCCGTGATATTATTTAGACAACCCATGTCGGGCGAGATTTTTCTTGCCCGGAAGTGGGAAATATTCATTAGACCTTGTTGGCTAAGTCCCGTCTAAACGATGGTTCTGGCCGTCCGAGGGTAATATGGAAGGTTTATCGCCCTGTCATATCGCCCCCGGGATAATTCCGGGGTTTTTTTATCCCCAGACACAAGGCAAGGGAGTAAATATGAGACGAATAGCGGTGATCGGGGCTATTTTGGAAAAACCCCGGGACAGCCAAAAAGCCTTTAACGACACAGTTTCGTTGTTCAAAGGAATCGTCAAGGGCCGGATGGGTATTCCCGTTGCGGAGGAAGACCTGGCGGTAATTTCCATCACCCTTCAGGGGGATCTGGACGAGATAAACGCCCTTACGGGAAAACTGGGGAACCTTCCCGGGGTAACCATAAAGACTGCGGTGTCCAGCGATCTTAAATCCGATAAAAACAACTAGGGGGGAATAGGTGCTTACGGAACTTATGGATACTGCGGCGGTAATAAAAACGCCGGATTTACAATCGGAGGCCTTTATAAATCAGGCTTATATTGAGGGGCTTCTGGACAAGGCGAAATATACCGGGGACGATGTTATCCGGAGAATCCTGGACAAGGCGGAACGGTTTGAGGGGCTTAATCACATTGAAATTGCTTCCTTGCTTACCACAAAAAACCCCGCCCATATAGCGCGGATATTTTCTATCGCCGGAATGATCAAGCGGCATATCTACGGTAACCGTATCGTACTGTTTGCACCCCTCTACGTGAGCGATTACTGTGTGAACCGCTGCGGCTATTGCAGCTACAACTGCGGCCACGAATTTAACCGGAAAAAACTTACCATGGATGAAGTCCGGGAGGAAGTAAAGATCCTGGAGCAGATGGGCCACAAGCGTATAGCCCTGGAAGCGGGGGAGCACGATACGGAATGTCCTATCGATTATATCCTGGAATGTATGCACACTATTTATGATATGAAATTTGAAAATGGTGAGATCCGGCGTATTAACGTTAATATCGCTGCCACCACCGTGGAAAACTATAAAAAGCTCAATGATGTCGGCATCGGTACTTATATCCTCTTTCAGGAAACCTATCATCAGCCTACCTACGACAGGGTCCACCACTCGGGGCCAAAGAAGGATTACGCCTACCATCTCACCGCCTTTGACCGGGCCCACCTGGGAGGTATTGACGACGTGGGCGGCGGAGTTCTCTTCGGCCTGGCCGACCCTTACTTTGAAGTATTGGGTCTCATGATCCACAACGAACATCTGGAAGAAAAATTCAACGTGGGGTTCCACACCATTTCTGTGCCAAGGATCTGTCCCGCCGCGGGGACGGACTCCGCCGAATTTCCCAACATGGTGGATGACGCCACCTTTGAGCGGATCGTGGCCATCATACGGCTGGCGGTACCATTTACGGGGATGATCCTCTCCACCCGGGAAAATCACGCCATGCGGGGCAAACTCCTGCAGTTGGGGATCTCCCAGATCAGCGCCGGTTCCAGCACCGAAGTGGGGGGCTACGCCAAACGGGAACGGCAGGAGCATTCCAACCCGCAGTTCTTTGTGAACGATGAACGGACCGCCCTGGAGATTATCACCGAGCTTATGGACGACGGCTACATCCCCAGTTTTTGTACCGCCTGTTACCGCAGCGGCCGTACGGGGGATCGCTTCATGAGCCTTGCCAAGTCCGGGCAGATCAAAAATGTCTGCCTCCCCAATGCCCTGATGACCCTCTCTGAGTTTTCTTTGGATTACGGAGATGGGCCCTTTAAAAAGAAGGCCGCCGCCGCTATCGCCCGGGAACTGCCGGGGATCGCCAACGAAAAGATCCGCCTTAAAGCAGCGGCGAATCTGGAAAAAATCAGCCAGGGCAAGCGGGATTTCTATTTTTAAGGGCAGGCGCCGCAGGGAGTATGTTTTGAGATGGGCATAATAGATTTATCCCGTGACGCAGCAATCTTACACTATATTACCACCGATGATCCCGCCGAGGCTGCGGCCCTTTACGCAGCCGCCCGTGAAGTCCGTGAGGAACAATACGGCCGGGATGTATATTTTCGCGGGCTTATCGAATTCACCAACTATTGCAAGAACGACTGTTACTACTGCGGCATACGGCATGGTAACCGCAATGCTGAGCGGTACCGCCTTACCACGGAACAGATACTCTACTGCTGCCAAATGGGGGATATGCTTGGTTACCGGAGTTTCGTACTCCAGGGCGGGGAGGACCCCTGGTTTACCGACGACCGCATCACAGAAATGGTAGAGGCCATACGCCGGAAATACCCGGAACACGCCATAACCCTGTCCATCGGCGAACGGAAGCGGGAAAGCTACGAGCGCTTTTTCCGGGCCGGTGCAAACCGCTACCTGCTCCGTCACGAAACCGCCAATGACGAACACTACCGGAAGCTCCACCCCGCGGTTTTGAGCCTGGTGGAACGGAAGGACTGCCTCTTTGCCCTGCGGGATATCGGCTACCAGGTGGGCGCAGGGTTTATGGTGGGAACCCCATACCAGACCCCGGAATGCCTGCTGGAAGATCTCCGCTTCTTAGAAGAACTGGACCCCCACATGGTGGGCATAGGCCCCTTCATCCCACAGGGTGACACCCCCTTCGGCAGCCGCCCTGGTGGAAGCCTGGAACAAACCCTGAGGATGCTAGCCCTGACCCGGCTGCTCCTCCCCAAGACCCTGCTTCCCGCCACCACCGCCCTGGGAACCATAAACCCCCTGGGCCGGGAACTAGGCCTTTTAGCCGGGGCCAACGTAGTAATGCCCAACCTTTCTCCAAAGGCAGTCCGCAAACTCTACGCCCTCTACGACAACAAGATCTGTACCGGCGATGAAGCCGCAGAATGCCGGTTCTGCATGGAAGGCCGGATAAGGGATTACGGCTTTATCCCGGAAATGAGCCGGGGAGATTCCCGGGTGGAGTTTGCGGTTCCCGCATTCAAAGGCTCCCCCGATCCGTAAGCTATCCAGGCGTTGGGGATATAGTACGCTATATATGGGGTAGGGTAGAAAATACGTACAGTTTGTTATGATACAGAATGATAATTCTTGGCAAAAAACCACTTGATTTTTTCTCGATAATCGTTCATCATAACAACCGTTATTAGGGGAGTTTCCCGAGCGGTCAAAGGGGGCAGACTGTAAATCTGTTGGCTCAGCCTTCGTAGGTTCGAATCCTTCACTCCCCAAAGTGAGTTAATTCCTTGCGTTGCAAGGAATTAGAAACTGTAAAGAGAGAATGCTACAGGTAAAACCTGCGCATCAATCAAATCACTATGAGAAAAGGTATGAGAAATCGGACTAAAGTCCGGCCTTTTCCCAAAGGATGGGGTTTATGCGCAGGTTTTATTTGCATAAGCGGGGCTCGGTGTTTTACGCCGAGCTTTTGACGCCAGCTGGGGTCAAGCTCAATGCGCGGAGTACGGGCAAACAGACACGGGACGAAGCCTTGCTGGTGGTGGCTGACTGGCTCAAAGACGGGTTACCCGTGGTCAAACAACCGGGCTACCTTGCCGGGACGGAAAGTGCCAAAAGCAAGCCCATAAGCGTTGTTGCTGACCGGACCGGGATTCTTTCGGCTATCAAAAAGGCCGTCCTGGAACGTGATGACGCCTTTGCCATCGTGGCGGCGCTCCGGGCAAAGGGCCTGATAGATCTTCCGGTCGTTGCCACCGGAAAGGGAAATGTCAATTTTATCGACTACCTCAAGGAATTCTGGGATTATGAAAAAAGCCCCTATGTCCGGGATAAACTTGCCCATGGGCATAGTATCGGGCGGCATCACTGCATGTTAAACCATGGCCGGGTGATAAACTACTGGGAACCCTTTTTCAAGGAATGGGCCTTGAATAGTATCACCCGGCAGGATATCAAAACATTTAGCTTGGGCCTTTCAGATACCGGACGCAGCCCCTCAACTATAAATGGGATAATGGTCTTGGGTACGTCTGCCCTTTCGTATGCAGCCCAGGAGGGCTATATTCCGCTAGACCCCTGCAAGGGCATTGCCCGGTTTAGCGGGAAACCTGCAAAGCGGGGGATCCTAACCGAAAAAGAAGCCGTGACTATATTCAATCTTGAATGGACGGAAAAGCGTGCATATTTGGCAAATAAGGTGGCGGCAACTACCGGGATGAGAGCCGAAGAGATCCTGGCGCTGCGGCGTGAGGATATCGGGGAGCAAAGCCTGCATATCCGCCATTCCTATAGTCGCCTGGACGGACTTAAAACCCCAAAGAATGGCGATGAACGCAAAGCCCCTTTGTACCCCGAAATAAAGGCCGAACGACTGGCGCTTGCTGATGAAGCGGAAACACTGCATGGAAAAGGCGCCTATATTTTCTACAGCCTAACCAATGACAAGCCCTGTCAGGATGATTTGATTCTTGACGGTCTCCATGACGCAATTGAAAAACTGAATGAGAAGTTTGAAAAAGAAGGCCGGGAACAGGAAAAAATTGATTGGAAGGCGCGGAATATCGTTTTCCACAGTTGGCGGCACTATTGGGCGGCGCGGATGAGTGATCGGATGACTGCGGAGCAGCTAACCCGCATTACTGGGCACAAAAGCCGTGCGGTCTTTGACCAATACGCCGACCATATTACCGAAGATAACATCAAGGAAGTCAGCAATGCTGGGCGCGAAGTATTCGGGGGCATTTTAAAGTTTCCGGAACAAAAAGGGGCATAAACAAAGGGCGTGTAATTGAATCGGCCTCGCATTTTGCGGGGCCAGTTCAATTTTATGTCCAGGGCTTTTCCAAAATTGCCCCTAAAAGAGCCACCAACACCTTGGACTACTTAGGGCATTTTGCAAGCCTGCGGCTTCTTCCTCCTGCAAAGTATGCAATTTATGAAAAAGGCGACCATCCCCCAACCCTCGCGCATTTGATACATTGCGCAGATCATTTGGAGAGCAGCAATGAACTATGCAAAAATTATCTGTATGGAAGACAGGATTATTTCAAATAAATTATTTGGAGGAAAATGTATGTTGTTAAACATTAAACAGGCAGCTGGAGAACTGGGTATCTCCGAAGTAACGGTACGCCGTCTGATCCGACTGCGGCGTATCCCCTATCGGAAAATTGGCGGTGTCTATCGGTTTACCGAAGATGACCTGGTCCAATTTATCACCACCGTTCGGGTCCCTTCGGTTCAGGAGGCGCAGCAATGCGGCAGACCAGAGGTCTGATATAAGTAATCCCCAACGCGGAAACTCTGTTCGCCCAAATTAAAACGGATATCGCCAAGGAACTCGAAATGGTTCCGCCCCATGGGAAGATTTGTTTTGAGCTGACCTTTCGGGATTATCACCTACAACGGCTTCTGACCACGCGGGAAGTGAGCCGCCTCTATGACAGAAGTGACAAATGAAAGGGAGGATTCCATGAGATTTACTAATCCAACGGAAAAACATCGTTTCAAAACGAGGAAGGAACGAAGGATTTTATCTGACTTCCTCACGGAAGAAACGATTATGGCCAAAGCGGTAATGAATATGTTTAGGCAAAAACATATTCATCTGCCTGATGATGTCTACCGAGGACTGGCCTATTTCATCAATGAGGAGTGGGCAGCCAAGGCCGGAAGCCTCTTTTTTTTATACGAAACGAAAAGGCGGGTTCAGGCCAATATGCCTCCGGTCACAAAAGAAACAGCCCTTGATCAGATGTGTTATTTTTTCAAGATGTATTGCGCCGTACAGGCAAGGAAGGATTTTAATGGGTTACGATACAAATTCTGCTCCGCATACCGCCGCAGAATTCCGTGAAAAAAAGAATATCCAGGAGCAGGACAACGATTTATTCCGGGTTCATATGCTTAAAGCAGGGTTGTTTCAGTTTACCGACGCGACCAACGCCGAACGGCTTATGGAAAAGTACGGTACGGATATTCGGTATGTCCCGGAATGGAAGAAATGGCTGGTCTGGAATGGTTCCTACTGGAAAGTAGACGAGGGGGCTTTGATTCATCAAAAAGGTTTAGAAATGATCCGCTCTATCTATGATGAAATCTTAAAAACCGTCGATTACCATGAAAAAGATGTTATTGAAAAGGCGGCTATACAAAGTGAATCGATGCGGCGGCGTGAAGCCTTTATCAAAGCGGCAAGCCTTATTCCCAAGCTGAACATTGAAGTGGCTGATTTGGATAAGGATCCTTTTCTGCTTAATGTAAAAAATGGGACGATACAGGTGACCACCGGAGAATTCCGGAAACACCGGCAGGAAGACTTTATCACCAAGATGGCAAACGTCTCGTATGAGCCTGCGGCAGATTGCCCCCTCTGGGAGCAATTTATCCGGGAAATAATGGAGTTTAAAGGTGGGTTGGTTAGCTTTTGGCAAACCGCCCTTGGTTGGGGTATAACGGGCGACACCAGCGAGCAGGTCATGTTTATCCTTATCGGCAACGGCGCAAACGGTAAAAATACCTGTATCAATGTGATCATGCATGTCCTGGGGGACTATGCGACTTCTACCCCGACTGAAACCTTTATGCGGCGGCAAGGGGATGGAATCAGCAATGACATTGCCTGGCTGCGGGGTATGCATTTTGTCGCCACCACGGAAGCGGAACAGGGACGGAGACTGTCGGAATCCTTGATTAAACAGATAACCGGCAATGACCGGATGACCGCCCGATTCCTATACGGGAAATATTTTGATTTCTTTCCGACTTTCAAGATATTCATGGCCACAAACCATAAGCCGACAATCAGCCGGACCGATCACGGGATTTGGCGGCGGATCAGAACTATTCCCTTTAATACCACGATTGACGAAACAAAAAGGGATCTGCATTTAGGGGATAAACTTATTGCTGAATCTTCGGGAATATTAAACTGGCTTATTAAAGGGGCCATGCGGTGGAAAGCAGAAGGGTTGGCCATACCTGCGGAAGTGAAAAGCGCTACCGATGAATACCGGGAGGAAATGGACATTATCGGCAGCTTTATAAAGGATCGCTGTGAGCAGAAGCCGGGGGCGAGAATACGATCACGGGAGCTTTTCAAATGTTACCAGGACTGGTGCGAAGAAAACAATGAACATGCTTGTTCTGAAAAGTTCTTTGGGATGCGTTTAAAAGAGCTGGGAATTGGACAGAAACGAACCAGCGAAGCGCGGCATTGGGTTAATATTACGGTCAAGGAATAGTAGTTACGATTTAAAAATTTGGTTAGACTTAATAAGTTATCGAAATAAAGACATTTATTAAGCCTATACCTCCCACACTTTCAATTAGAAAAGGACATAGCATATTTACGGTCTCCGGTTTCCCCGCGCCCCTTTCCGTTTTGGTCGTCAAGAAAGCATGGGTTCTTTTTTTCTGATGGGCTATGTTTATCTTTGCTGGTCTGCATTGGTATTTAATGAGGCATTGTCCGGTACTTTAAGGCAGGGCTGCATTAAAAAATAACAAGGCTAACAAAAATGAGCAATTTTAGGAAACGCACGCTCCCCCCTTCATCATAAAAAATATCAATCAAGAATTCAATTTGAATTAAGGTCGAATCTCCTTTATATTCTTTACAATGTAGTATTCTTCTTTTTGTGTAGCATAAAGGTATAAAAAAGGGAAAGTATATAAGAAAGAAAAGCCCTATAGGGGCTTCCCCAAAGTTGATTTTATCCTGCACTAACCATACATTAGAAAATTATCAGGCTGGCGCTGGGTGGAATTCATCAGGCCGCCCCGTAGGGGGCGGTACACCTAACGGTGGCGATGCTGCTCGGGACCTCGGCCAAGAACTCGCCTTTCGGTGAAGGTGGCTCCCGCAGGAAGCGTTCATCCATCGGTAAATACGCAATTCAGGATACGGCCCGTTTCCCCGAAGGGGTAACGGGTTTTGCTAAAAAAGTGGTGAAACCACTTGGGGGAATCAGGCCGTCCCGTAGGGGCGGTTTACACATCTGAAATAATGCAATTTGGGACTGAGGCCCACCCTCCCTGAAAGGGTGGGTGGGTTTTACGGAGGAAATGGCGAAGCCTCTTGGGGGATGATACTTTCACTGTCAATTCATGCCGCCTACCCCAAGGGGTGGGGGTCTTTGCCGATAGATGTAACGGTTTCCGGGGAGCAGGTTTTCATCAGCGGTGGAGATTACGTCTTACATCAGCCGGGAGATGAAGTTCGCTTGGTTTCATGGGAAGACGAAAATCTGGGTGGGCATAGTACGCCCCTCTGTGGTGGTGTATGGGTGGGGCGGCAGGACGCCGCCTGTGAGAAAAAAACAGCGGCATGGATGCCGGTGTTTTTTTAACCTTCCGGTCCACGGCTACGGCCGTGGGCTGCTCCTCCCCCTTTGAGCCGTTGAGGGACGGGTTTGCGACCGGAACGGAGCACAGCGGAGTGGAGAGAGTAAACCCCTCCTGTTTTCTCTTTGAGAGGGGGAAGCCCGGCGGCGGCGAGGGGGAGGGGTAATACAGGCCGCCCATACGCCACCACCGGAGTACTCTGAGCGTCATGGAAGAAGCGGCCCGGGGTGGGCGTAGTACGAGAGGCGTCTTGTCTTCTTGATGCTTAGAGGAAATAGCAGACCGGAGCGGAGCGTCCCCGGATGCGCCGGAACGACCGTTACTGTTAGAGGGAGTGTAGTCGCCGTAGGGGATGTTCCGTTCCGGTCTGTTTGGGGATTAGCCGTGTGGATGCCACTCTTTATCTTCGGGAGGGCGCCGGGGTTTTTTACGTTGGTCCGAAGGGCCAGCGTAAAAAAGGGCGGCAGGACCGGCTCTGGTGATTATACCGAGAGGACCAGGGCGGAAAACGGAGAGCGGTGCCGGATCCTGGAGGGAACGAAGTGACCGGAAGGTCCGGCACAGGGGCCAGGCTTGGGGCGGCATGACTGGAACGGGCCTGGGGGGAGCGAAGGACCGAAGGGACGTAGCGGAAGGAAGGGCTGGGCCAGGGGGAGGACCAGGCTGGGAAAAGGTTCCTCGGAGTTTGGAGCTTTAGCCGATGAAGCCTTATGACAAAACCAGCCTGTAATGAGTTGAGAAAAACCGGGACGGTTTTTGTCTATTTTTTTGGTTAGGGTACGGGGAGCCGGTGGTTTTGGAGAAGCACCTGGGGAACCATTGGCTAAGATACGACTTTAGGCGAACCGGAATTGCCCCATGCTGTTGACGCTTATCTACATCAATCTATACGACTGACGAACTGGACGCTAAGATGAATGATAAAAAACGGGGAAAGATGCGGCAGCTTATCACCGATTTTAATGTGTGATCGGGGAAGTCAAAGTTTTATATTATTTATCTCATACTTTTGTTCTTTTTCGTTCCACCAAAAATCACCGTCCTTACAGATTTCCTTGGCCATGTTTTCACTATCAGTCAAAAATGCCCCACCGTCAAATCCGTGTACTGCAATGCCGTATTTCCGGGAAAGTGCAGTCATTTCAACTATAAAATTGTCGATATTTTCTTTATTCCTTTGCATTTTCATGATCCTCATTAATTTCAAAGAATGCATCTATTTTTTCACCTATAGCTTTGCTGTCCGGTAAAAGCTTTTTATAGTCCTTTGGCAGTTTGGGGCTTGTGGTATAGGTCGCCACGCCTATGGGCATGGGGCTTGTTCTGAGGGAGTATTCGACGATAGTGCGATCCTTTTCTTTACAGATGATAATTCCGATGGAATCATTCTCATCGCTTAGTTTGATTTTTTCGTTCAGGATAGTCAGGTAAAATTCCATTTTGCCTTTGTATTCAGGCTGGAACTCACCTATTTTAAGTTCGACAGCGACAAGACAATGCAAAGACCGATGGTAAAGAAGGAGGTCAATAAAATACTCTTTTTTACCGGCCTTGATTTTGAATTGATTACCGATGAACGCAAATTGATTCCCCATTTCAAGTAGAAAAGAGCGGATATTATTCATCAGGGCTGATTCAAGTTCCCGTTCGGAGTGTTCGTCGGCCAAGTCCAGAAAATCAAAGGTATACTCATCCTTTACCGCAAGGATGGCTTGTTTCCGTATATTTTCGGGGAGGGTGGTATTATAATTGGTTTGGCCTAAAAGGTACTTTTCATAGGTCTTATTGCCTATCTGATTTATGAGTACATTTTTTGACCAGCCGAATTTCTTTGTCGCCATGATGTAAAAGCGCCTTTCCTGAGTATCCTTGCATTTTTTCATTATGGCAATATGCTTAGACCAGCTAATTTCTCGAACCAGTGGTTCGAGAAATTCAACATCGTGATATTCCGAATAGAACTGCGCCATGTACCACAAATTTGACACGGAAAAACCGCTGATACCGGGAAATTCTTTTTGCAGTTCACTAGATAATACCGGGACTATGGATTTGCCCCAGCTTTCGGCTTGTTTGCCCGAAATATCCTTGCCGATATCCCAATAGAGGTTTATCAGATGGGTGTTCACCGCTTTTAAGGCCTCGTATTGGGCAAGGCGAATTTTTTCTTTGATTGAGGCGATAAAGGAAAGTTGACTATTATTCATTCTACCTTCAAATCCTCTGAGATTCCAATATCATTAATTGCCTGAATTAAGTCATCTAACAAGTCTTGAGAGGCATCGTTATCTATCGAAAAAGAAATTGACAAATTAATCCGCAAATTTTTTCCTGAACGAATTTTTGGGATTAATCTAGTACCGATGCGATTAAATGAGTCCGGTGGAATTGTACCAGATATGATAATGTTTTGCTCTATACGGGCTGAAGATATTTGCGTTGATTTAGATTGTACCGAATCAGGCACAGGTGACTCTGGAGTATTTTGTGTGTCGGGCACCGGAGAAGTTTCAGCAGAGGATTCAGATTGCTCTGTAACTTTTTTTAATTTTTGCGCCTGACTTTTTAAGAGTAAATACACTTCCGGCTCAAAGGAGACTTCTTCAGGAAATACCTGTTCCTGATACCAAATACGGCCATAGGTACCAAAAGCGTTTTTACCTGAGGATAACCCGAATTCACCTCGAAATACAAAATCACAAATTTTTAATCGCAAGGCACTATCAGGGTCCAATAGACGGGTAAGAGAACCATTGAGAAAACTCTGTCGTAGGCTGGATAAAGGCCAAGCCCCTGTTTCCTTTAAAGCGGGCGGCCAGTTGCGCTCTATGTAACCCGCGCCTACGGTTTCGTTCAGCAGGGCATTGGATTTTAGGGCAGTAAGTATCCTGCTGCAGAGCGTTTCGGAGGCGGAAGAATGACCAGCGCCAAGATCAATGACTTTGAGAGAATCCTTTTCACAAGCATCATAAATAACCGCATAGCGGTAACCACCCCATACTTCCTCTTTAGCATAATCTTTTGCGTTTAATGTTTTTGTTCCTATATCGTTTGTTTCATCCCTGCTAAAGTCGCTACCCAAAGTGCCGGATCGGATTTCACTATGTACTCGTTCCCAAGCGAGCTTGTTTTCAATACATTCACGCAGCTCACGACCTGGTCTTTTAAAACACCATATAAGAGAACCCGGATACAGGCGAGGGGAAGTTCCGTGATTACTAGTCCAACTTGCTATTTTTTTTCGGAGCATTTGAAATGTACCGGTTTCCTCACCGGACCACTCAATTAACGGATCTGCTACAACCATAGTCAATTTAGGAGAATCGGGAATGGCCATTTCATCTGCAGGAAAGGAAATTATTGGAATCGTCGCATTACGTTTGAATTCTTCTTCAACTGTTTTCCGAATTGCGGGTATTATTTCTGTTTCCTCATCAAGGGATGCGCGGCGGTCAGAGACTACCTTTTTTAACGTAGGCTGATAGCCAATTTTATAACCATCGGAGCCTACCTTACGGATAAAATATGATTTAGATTCCAGTTTATAAGCAGCAGTATCTATTGAGGTTGTATCTATTTCGGGTTCACAAAGGGCAAAACGAAGTTCCGGAAGGTGTGCGATTTTCTCAACCTGACCTCCTGAGGATTCAAAAAGGATTGTCGTACCTACCCTTCGGTGAATGTTTTGCAATGGACCGGATGTATCGGCGTCAAGCGCTTGGGCGTGGGATTGATTATCTGAAATATCAGTATTGATAGCTGCCAGGAGGCGAGATTCACCAAGTTGTCCAAGTACAACACTACGGAATTCCGGAATATCAAGAGGAGCGGAACCGAGGGTGATGAGCGGTTCCTTTCTTGCATTTATATGATCACTTTGAAAAACCTGGGATACCCATTGGGCAAGCATGGACAGAGTTCCGCGGGTCTGTTGGTATTGGGGAAGGGCTTGCCATTTACGTTGAAATACGGAAAGCGTTGCAGGGTGAAATGGATAACAGGTTTCAAAACGTTTATATAACAGATCCTTGGCGCTTGCTTCTGAAACAGAAGTATCAACGGAAGTCCATTCGGGAGGAAGCTGGGCGCGGTGCTCGAAATACCATTCGGCATAGGTTCTTGCAACCGCTTTTCTGGTTTCTTCGCGGCCAATACTCTCAAAAAGGCGACGCCTGACAACTTCGCCGATTTCAGCTTCATCATTGGCGATAAGGTCTTTTGCAACACGGCGGACTACTTTGGTAATTTTATCCTGCCACTGCATATCCCATTCGGTCATTTCTGTCTGGCTTCGAGGTAAACTAATTAACACCGCTCCACAGGTTGTACCAGTAACAGCGACTGTTAAATTCTGGATGAAGGCATGAAAATGTTCAGCCATAGTACGGTGGCGGTTAAGAAAATTTAATACTTCATCGAACAATAATAGAACAGGTTTATTTGCCGCTTTAAATACCCGGATCAATGCTTCGGTGCCGGGGGGAATAGTTTTTGCGGATTCACCAAGTTCTTTAATACCGGCATCTCCTGCAAGCTGAAAGGCTATATCCAGCCATGGTGTCTCCCTGCCGGGAGTGGGGTCCCAAGAATTGCCGACAAAGGCGGCGACTTTTGCCTCAGGTACACTTGAGATATTTGCTTCTTTTAGGAGTTCTGCTACGCCAAAATAATCAGCGGCTTTTTTAGCAGAAGTTACCAAGTGATAAAGTGTGGTAAGGGTATGGGTTTTCCCTCCGCCAAATTGGGTAATGAGGGTCATTACCGGGGCGGTGTTGGCTGTTTCGCCGGATAAACGGCGCAAAACCATAGCAGTATGTTCCCGCAAGGCGCGGGTAAAACAGGTACGGGAAAAAAACTGGCCGGGGTCACTGTAATCTTCGGGGGCCGTTTTGTTGATTACCTGTTCAAGATGGATAGCAAATTCATCGGGGTTAAAGGAACGGCCCTCGCGGACTTCCTTGCGGGGAATTGCAACATTATACCAGTATTCCATTTCTGTTTCCTTTTAAAAACATATATAAAGTTTTACCTCGGTATTGCCAACAACATGGCATCCAACAAACGTTTTTCTTCACTGTTTGGTGGGTACAGGGCAGAAAGGGCATTGGAAAGACGCAAGAAATCGGGACCGCGTTCCTGTTCGGATTTTAGCAGTGAACGGAGGCCATTGGTCTGACCTGAAGCCTGAAGCAACATTGCGGCATGAACACGATCCAGAGTGGTAGCCTGCTGTTGATAGCTGAATTCAATATCGTCCAAAGAAGACGAACCCGCCCTTTTTCGTCCGCGGATACGAGGGGTGGATGGTATATCGAAATCAGGAAACAGGGATAGCTGCAGGACTTGGACGGGATCGCGCTCCAGTTCCTGCGCTACTGCTTGGGCGCCTTCATCGCCGAAAAGTTGTTTTGCTCGCTCGGCTACCGGAATCAGGCGGACATCGCCTTTTATGGTTTCTATGATACGGCCTTCCCATTTATGCAGATCCACGCCGAGAGGCTGGGCAAAACGACGGGCTACATCGTAGGTAAGGGTAAAGCCGTTTTTCTTTTTACTACCTGTGTCATCATCATCTTCTTCGTCAGGTGAAGATAAACCGTTTCCCTGTCCGGTAGCACCGCTATCGGGAGAATCACCGCTGGAATTATTATTGGAAGCCTGTAATGTCCACAAAAACAAAGCCGTTAAACGGGCATCTTCTTCAAGCGCCCCTGCGGCTCCGTTACGGGCTTTTGCTTCGGCGGTTCCAAGGACTTGTTCAAGAGCCGATCGACCCACTACTTCCCAAACTTTTTCGAGATAACGGGTAAGGGTGACTTCACTCCCATCGGCGGTTTCGACCTTGCTGTACTTGCTAAATATTTCCAGCGCTGGGCCAATACAGGCAAAAATGAGATCCGCGCCGCGGATACCTTCTCCCTGAAGCCGTTCCATCCATTCGCCAACACGTCGGGGAAGTTCCCCCAGGACCTTATCCCAATCGCCAATGGGAGCGTCCTCAGGGCGGGGACGGCAAATAAGGTGTACACTAGTTTCCAGTGCCGCAAAGCCCTGACCGCGCATACGCTGACGACGTTCTGTGGCTATAGGCCAAGAACCCGTGGTACACCAGCCAGCTTGAACAAGAGCAGAAACCAAGGCCTCCCAGCGGTCGGTCTCTTTATGGGCAAAGACAAAAGAAGCAACACCATCTTCCCGAATGATACGCTTCATTTGGGTAAAAGCCTGCCTCATACCGTATTCATACCATTGACGGTCATGTACGCCACCTTCGGAAACGGCACGATTTTCGGTAAGCTCACGAGCCTTTTCGGTCTGCCCAGCAGCAAAGGATTTAGCCAGCCTTTCCTTAAGCCCAAGATGAAGATATCCGTAAAAAAAATCAGAAAGGTGGGCATACGGAATTTGATTTGCATAGGGCGGATCGGTAAAGATAATATCCACCGATTCATCGGGCAATACCGGGTCCAAGGCATTTGCCAACAAGGGAGAAACTGGATGTGGATGGGTACTTGTAAGCAAATGAAGGGCGCTTTGGATACTGCGGACTGAATACCCTAATCCATCGCAATTATTACTTAATGGATTACTTTCCACAAAATCGGCGCGAAATGGAATACCCGAACCCTGTATAAATATAGATTTTACACCTTCTGAAAGCCAGACACAAAGTGAAGTATGATACTGACTGTTATCGGAATAAGCGATATAGAGGCAGGCGGCTAAAGCGTTGAACAGTTCTTTATCATGTATCTTTTTTTGCGCCCCCCGTAGGGCATCTTCAATTATTTCATGAATAATCCAGCGTGAAAATTTCTGACGAGGTGCGAGAACATCTTCCCATGTTTTTATTCCATAAGGTCCAGGTGGAAAAGCCCGTGTGTCATTCTGTGGGAAAGAAGGCATATCAAAATGAATAGACTTTGCTTTTTCTGCAGCCTTATTAAAGGCTTCAAAGTCTCTTGCAGTTGGTTTAAAATAATCCTTTTTACCATTGGTACCTTCGCGGGCTATCGCGAAAAGTATTGCATCATCGGATCCGCTGTGTTTGTCCCTCAACTGAGCCTGTACCCGCTCGCGTTGAGTTACCACATGGCACTTCGGACAGGTTGCCTTCATTTTGGCAACCGTACCTTTTTCAATTTCACCATCATTATTGTAGGAAAAAATATCGATAGATGGATCCGTTGATCCGGAAGGGTATTTAATACGCAAAGCCTTTTTTCGTTGTTTCGATATTGAAAGCTGCAGACCGCGAATTAACGGGATAGTAACGCCGCAGTTCGATCCTTCACACTTGACGGTTCTTGCCCAGAGGTACGCAAGGGGTTTCCGCCCCTGATCATCAGCGGGGTAATATACCGCAAGACGTTTTTCCGTTTCTTTTAATACCCAATCGGACCAGATATCAAATTGTTTAGTAAGCTCGGTTCCCTTTCGGGGGCACCATTCCAAGGCGATTTTCAAGAGGAGCCATGCGACAGGATTAAGATCGCTGGAAGTAACTTCGCAACCCAAACGCTGGGCTTCAAGCGGAATGGAACCACCACCTGAGAAGGGGTCAAGCACATGGGGATCGTTCCCGTAGGCTGCTTTGATGAGATCCTGGGCAGTAGAAACAAATCCGGCGGTATTGACAGAATCCCAGGGGGCGATTTTGGAGACAAAATCAAATAGGGCTTTTTGAAGATCCTTATCTTTTGGGCCTATTTTTTCACTCGATAAAACTTCTCTAGCCTTGGTTTTAAATTCTTTCGGGCAGGCAGCATCACATGGATCAGGCAACAATAATGTTAAGAGCAAAGAACGGCAGGCAGATAAAGGACGGCGAGCCCACCATGAATGGAGCAAAGAAATATGCCCGCTTTCGATGCGGGTTTTACGGTTATTTTCTTCTACACAGGCTGAGTTTACAATCGACAGGGGGAAGTCCACTTCCGCAAGGCGTTTACATTCTTTAGGTATCATTTCGATTCTCCGTAGTGCGGAGGATTTTCATGCACTTCCATAGGTTTGGTCATGGCATTAATTGCAAGAGTATAATGAGCGACTTTTTTTACTTCGTTCCAGGGGAATCTCGCCGGGTCTTGTATCGGATCCTGCATTACAGGGTCTGTATCGCAATTTGTTACTATATAGAGCCAATAGCAATCTGGACGGTCTTCGGCAACATGACGTTCATTAGGGGTTAAGAGGATATTTCCCGTAGACGCGCCAATGCCTTTTATTTCGATAAGACGAAGCTCGCCGGAGCAGGGCTCAAGACTGGTAATGTCGTATCCAAGATTTTTCTTATGAATATCATCAACTTGGCAACCACGTTTTTTCTCATATTCTATTACTATCTGCATAGCAATTGCTTCTGTCTCAAGGTTTTGACGTAGGTGGCGTACTTCACTGTCTTCGCGGTCAGGATGCGGCAGTACAAGAACACTGGTAATGCGCTCTATACCCTGGAGCGAAAGAGAACGTTGCCTTTCAAGTTCCTCTCTGCGCCTATCACGCCGGGTACGAAGTTCATCATGGCGGTTCTCGGCCATGATGAGGCGGCCCTCGGATCCTGGTGTTTTCATTTCAACTTCGGCAGCAATTTTACCAATTTCTTCATCGGCCTTTTGGATAAGTTCGTTTAGCGATAATTCAACATGGGAAACTATCCGCTTAAGCTCTAAAAGCCGTTCATTGCGAATTTCTTCAAGAAAGGGCTGATACGCATTAGTCTGCATGAAGGCATCCGCTTCCGGGATAAACGCTACTTGGGGTAAGATATCAGGAATCGTTGCAGGAGTAAAATCGCCTAAGGCGCTACTTTCACAAAGTTCAGGAATTTCGTCTTTTTTTAATTGTACAGCAAAGAAACGTTCATGAATAATCTGTCCCAAGCCATCAACTACACGGGCACGGTAAAAATCAATGCGGGTAGCTTGTTCGTTATTCAAAGAATAGAAACAGGTACCCTGGCTAAAGACATCAAGGGCAGATAAAGAAACATGGCGGCGAATTGCCTCAAAAAGGGGATGTCCAGGAGTTACCCATTCCAGGGTATGTTTCTCGGCGATTTCACGGTCAGTTGAACAGCGGGGATACCTGTTTACCAGAGCAGGGAGCCGCCAATCATCTTCCCGCTCAAAACGATGAAGGGACGAAGGCGTTTTTCCAGGGTCAAAGGTATGGGGCATACCGGCTACAATTTTAAAAGGCATTTTCACGTAATCGGAACTTTCAAAGAGAAAACGGGATATGGTTTCTGGCACTACTCGATGTTCCTGGGCTTTTGCACGGCGTTCCACCAGCATGGCGAGGTTAAGTTTTTTTGATGCAAGGCCTTCCAGAGCATTTTGGCAAATGGCGCGGAATTGCTGTTCATCAACATTTCTTAACAATCTGTCTTCAAGATCGGCGTCACCAAGTTTTCCGGCATAATAATCGCGCAATACCCGCTCAATATGGGCGGAAGGCAGAACTTCGCCCACCACATTGAATACCGCATCGTCATCAAGAGCATTACGGATTTCCTGTAATTTGAAAAGCAGGGTTCCAAGGACTCTGCCTTCAATGGTGTTGGTGGCCACGAAATTGAAGATAAGGCAATCTTTACGTTGACCATAACGATGGATACGCCCCATGCGTTGTTCAAGACGGTTGGGGTTCCAGGGGATGTCGTAATTAAAAAGGATATTACAAACCTGAAGATTAATACCTTCACCGGCTGCTTCGGTAGCTACAAGGATTTGTATTGCCCCCTCCCTGAATTGCTGTTCAGTAAAAAGGCGTGTACCAGCTTCATCACGGGAACCGGGTTTCATACTGCCGTGTATACAACCAACACTAAAACCCCACTCTTTGAATTTTGACATGAGGTAATTGAGGGTGTCTTTGAATTCGGTAAACACCAGAAGGCGTTGGTCGTTATGATCAAAAAAACCTTCTGTCTGGAGTAAATCTTTCAGACGGGACAGTTTCGCTTCTACTCCCGCATTTTCTATTTCTTGGGCATGAAGGGCAAGTTCCTTTAACTTTTGTATTTCCTCTTGAATTTGTGTTTCATTCCCTGCAATTGTTATAGCTTCAAGAATTGCTTCGAGGCGTTCGCGTTCAATATCTTCCATTTCATCGAGTTCTTCTTCGGTAGGTAAATCAAGAGGAGCCTGGGTTGCCAGTTGCTGAGCATGTTTGAGACCTTCTTCCAGACGCCGAGCCCGGTTTTCAAGAGAATGGCGCATAGCATAGGTACTGGACGCAAGACGGCGTTGATAGAGGGCCATTAAGAAACCTACAGCACGAGCGCGAGGAGTATCACCCATAGCGGCAGCTTTGACACTTTGTTCTCGAACAAAATTGGTAACCGCTTTGTATAATTCGTACTCAGGGCCATCAATATTGAAATCAACAGTACGTGTAATTCGCTTGGTGAATATTTTTTTCGCCGCCCAAGTACCATCTTCTTTTTGTTCAGGAAAATAGACCATAGCCTCTTTTGTACGACGCAAATAGAACGGGGCACAACGATTTTCCATGGCCTGATGTATCGACTTAACATCGGCAAAAGCATCAGTATCAAGCAATTGCAGAAAGAGCGTAAAGTTGTTTGGATCGCCTCGATGTGGTGTAGCGGTTAATAAAAGCAGATGATCTGTGGTATCCCTCAGTAATTCACCGAGCCTGTAACGCTGACTTTTATGGGATTCATCGGAAGCGGACATACGGTGGGCTTCGTCTACAATAACGAGATCCCAGCGGGTTTGCTGTAAACCGGGAAGAATATCTTCCCGCTTAGCAAGGTCAAGGGAAGTGATGACTCTTTTTTTCTCCTGCCATTGGTTAAAGCCGAATTGTTCACGAATATCGCTGCCTTTCATCACTTCGAATTTGGTCTCAAATTTTTCTTTGAGTTCCCGCTGCCACTGGAAAGCAAGGTTGGCTGGACAAACTATCAAAATACGCTCGGCAAGGCCGCGCAGTTCCAGTTCCCGAATTAAAAGGCCCGCCATAATAGTTTTGCCAGCCCCGGCATCGTCGGCAAGAAGAAAACGAACACGGGGCAACTTTAGAAGGTAATCGTAAACAGCTTCTAACTGGTGCGGAAGGGGGTCTACTCTGGATATGGAAAGGCCAAAATAAGGGTCAAATTCATAGGCGATGCCAAGAGAGTAGGCTTGGATTCCCAGACGAAGGAGCCTACCATCACCATTATAGGTATAGATCTCATTTAGAATAGTAAGGGAGGCGATTTCTTCGGGTGTAAGCGTAACTCTACGGAACCGTTCAGTCTGGGTGCCGACCATACCAATAGTTAAAGCGCCTGAACCATCTTCGCGGATGGTCTCTACCTTCATGGGTTCGTTAAAAAGGGGGCTTTTTACTATTTGCCCTTCTCTAATGGGCAGTGCTTCCGACATGTAAACAAACTCCTTTGGGGAATAGGCTTTCAAAAAGAAAACAAAAAACTATTATATGTCTTTGCAGTGATTTGGGCTATGGGGCAAAAACAATCCAAAAATTAATTAAATGTATGAAAAAGTAGACAGATGGCTATTTTGCAACCTTCTACTTTTCTAAATAATGACTTTTTTGGGTTCCCTATTGATAGCCTTGTATTTTACCTTAAAAACAACAATACATTTAGTCTCAAAGATCTGGGTTTCGACCATTTTCCAGACAAATAGTCGAGAGGTGAGAATTCTTCCTATTTTGTCTTTCAGATCCTCATCCATTTCAGGAATGGAACACCCGGCAGGTTTTGCCGGAAATTTCTATACTGGGGACTTGCCGGGTCTCGCTGTCCTGAAACTAGTAAATCTTCCTAATATGTTTCTCTATATAGAATTATCTACCTTGCCTTGCAACATGAGCCAAAACATGATAAATTTATGATATCCCAGTGGGGAGGTTCAGTATGCAGCAGGCGGCCATATCGTTTTCCGATGATTTATTGCTCTCGTTGAATATGTCCGTGGGTGAGCTTGTTTCCTCCATGCGGAAAGAATACGCTACAAAGATGTATCAGCAGAGCAAGCTGACCCTTGGACAGGGGGCGGAGTTCTGCGGAATATGCCTCTATGACTTTACCGCTCTCCTTGCCGTTCAGGATATTCCGGTTAGCAACTATGAAATCGAAGATTTAGACCGGGAGCTTGCAAGCATCGGCGTAATATGATTGTTGTCTGTGATTCTGTCCCGCTGAATGATGATTCAGATCTTTATTTAAAAGTAAAATTAGTTATTGATTTTTTATCGGAGCCACCGGTACTTCCGAAGGAGTTACATAAATATTTGAAATCCCTGGTTATTGGGAAAATAGTAACGAAGTTGTAAGGATTTTACGAATGGAAATGTTGATTGAACGCAGGCCCTATATGCACATTATAAAGGTCATTACCGGAGTACGGCGCTGTGGTAAATCAACCTTATTGGAAATGTTCGCTGATGAATTGCGAAAAACTGTCACTGAAGAGCAAATTCAGTTTTATAACTTTGAAGATCCGGATATTTTTTCCATTGGTGATTACAAGCAAATATACGACCATATCAAGGTAAAGCTTGTCCCAGGAAAGATGAATTATATCTTTCTTGATGAAGTGCGGATACCCTTCTTAAAGGAATTATAAATACCATTATTGAGAACGACATATAGCTTGTGGAGATACATTATTGAGCGAAGAAATAATAAAACAACTCCAGGCCGAAATATCCGAATTGGAAAGGCTTCTTGCCGATAAAAAACGACTATTAATTGAAGCTCAAGATCAATCACACATTCAAGAATCAAAAGAGAACTCAATTCGACCGGAACTTTCGGCGAAACTTCCCGTAAAAACAGATTTCTCTAATAAGCTATCTATCAATAATCATTCTCCTCCGGAAGACAAAATCGCCCTTTTTCGTTCTTTGTTCCGGGGACGGGAAGATATTTTTGCAAAACGCTTTGAGAGCAAGAAAACCGGAAAAGCCGGTTATCAACCTGCTTGCCGAAATGAATGGGTCAGGGGCATTTGCGGGAAGCCAAAAATCAATTGTGGTTCCTGTACCAATCGGGCATTTGAACCGGTTAGTGATAGTGTTATCAGAAATCACCTGGCAGGGCATATTCCGGCCTCCTATGAAGGTGGGCCTGCGCTCCCTTTTGTCATGGGGCTTTATCCGTTGCTCCAAAATGAAACCTGTCATTTGTTAGCCATCGATTTTGATTCGAAAGGCAGCCGTGAGGCTACCGGTTCAATAAATTCCCTTACAGAACAGCCGAAGGCTGACGAACAATCATGGCAGGAAGACGTGAAGACTTTTTTTGAAACATGTCGGACAGAAGGGATTCCCGCCAGTGTTGAGCGTTCCCGATCCGGTAATGGGGCTCACATCTGGATTTTCTTTGACCACCCAATACCGGCGTCCAAAGCGAGAAAGCTCGGTTCGTTTCTTATGACCCGAACATTGGACAGGCGGCCGGAAATCGGACTTGACTCATTTGATCGCTTTTTCCCTAATCAGGACACCCTGCCTAGTGGTAATGCAGAGCTTATCCAGGAAAAATAAAGTCGAAGATTGGGTAAGTGATTATGGTCAAATCATAGTTGACGAATGCCATCATATTTCTGCGTCATCCTTTGAGCAGATTATTAGAAAATGCTCCGCTTATTTCAGGTTGGGCTTATCAGCGACTGTGATCCGTAAGGATGGACAGCATCCTATTGTCATTATGAATCTTGGCAATATTCGGTATACGTATTATGGAAACTCAAGGGCTTTAAATTTCATACAGAAAATTATTCCCCGCTTCACCGATTTTTCGTTAACATCTTCCATTGAAAAAACTCAGCCTGCTATACAGGATGTTTTCCGCGATCTTTGGAATAATGAAGAGAGAAATTCAATGATTGTACGAGATGTTCTTGAGACATACAAGGAAGGGAGGGAATGTCTTGTATTGTCCGAACGGCTTGAACATCTTGATATGCTCAAAGAGCTTTTGTTGGGAAAGATTGACAATTTGTTTATCCTGAAAGGAGGTATGGGCAAAAAACAATTGAAGACTATAATGGATGGTATTAATACTGTTCCTGATACCGGCAACCGGGTAATCCTTGCAACCGGGAGTACCTTGGGGAAGGGTTTGATCTGCCCTGTCTTAACACTTTGTTTTTAGTCTTTCCATTCTCATGGAGGGGAACACTTACTCAGTATGTTGGACGGCTCAATCGGACATATAGGTCAACTCTGCCGGGGAAGAAGCAATGTTAAGACATACCCCCCATATTTTCGTATCATCTGATTATGGCCTCTAAACCCCCGTCTATGCAATCCTGGAACATCCAGTCTGGCTTGCCGTATGTTAAGCCTAGCCCCCTGTCGGATGTTCCTATCCTGAAAATAAGAAGGGGGGATTACAATAAATTTTTCCTCCCCCCGGGCAGAATACTTGTAGCGGCATACTATTTGTCTCTTAAATTGATTAGGCATGATTTTTATCCTTTGCCAAAAAAAGTTTTTCCCATTTCAATGCATATGTATCAACAATATCCTTGTGTGCCATAACAATAGTAATCACATCGGTCAATGCCCTGCTGAATGCAGATGAAGCATCAGAACCAAAACAATGACATAGCTCATGGCAATATGTGGAAAAAGCCTCAAAAAAATTTTCTCTTGTCAAAAGATTTTTTTTAATTTCGATATTCACAATTTTATATCTGACGCGATGCATTTTTGAATTTATTTGGGGTGTTTCATTTTTAATAGCAATCGCTGTTCCGCTATATATAGATGAATCATTTTCAATAATTATAGCAGGTGGAAAATTTAAAATGAAACCAGTTAAAACCTCTTTTGCAGCAACCTGCAATAAATCAAGCAGCCATGTTTCTTTCATATGTGGTTTTCGTGTTACATTAAACCCGCCGGCTTCTTCACAAAGTTCAACAATGCTTTTATACCCAAGCAATAAGAAGCTATCTGTAACTAATTGTAGCTCTGGCGAATTATTTTTGCGCCATATAAGTGCCGCTGTTTTTTGATTACGCATTTTGATATTTGATGGTTTTTCGCAGCCTGCCAGCAAAGGATAATCTTGCATAAAATTAGTTACAACCAATTTATCAAACCGCATTCGTTTTATAAGTTTTCTTATTACAGAATACCAAGAATCAACATCTTCACTTTTGTCAGGATAATCATACCAATATTTTTTCAGGCTTCGTAATAGCATGCAGGCTGTCGCAGCATCAATTATATCAATCATGTCTAATAATACATCCTGGATTGTTCCTTTACTGATATCCTTTCGTTCTCTGTCGTTTGTTTTAAATCTGTTATGAGAAATAACAAGTCCGCACGGAAATGAACCCCGCGCTTGAAACATAAGAAATACTATACCGTCTCCTTTGCAGTCATAAGATTCAGGATAATTATCGGGTTTATCAGCATTAGTTCTTTTATGTATTGCAACATAATTATTTTTGAATAATACTTCTCCAATGAGGGGATTTTCCGGGAAATAAAATGTGCTTATAATATTTTCTAAAATATTCTTGTCTTGATCCACAACATTTTCTATAATCAAAATAGTTTCTTCTGAAAATGTACTTTCTTCAACTTCGAGCACCAATTGTTTAAGTGATTTCCCGTCAATTGAAACGTTTAGTGTATCAATATGTGCAGCCCAATCACGGGAACTTATACTAATATTCCAATTAAAATCACGCAAAGCAACAAGCGCGGCAATTTTGAATCCTTCGCCATAAAATCCTGCATACCTGCCGGATTCATCCTGCTTGCTTGATGCTCCTATGTGTACAAGCCATTCATAACTAAATCCTTCACTTGCCATTGATAAAATAATTTCCCCATTTTTTGCCTGGTCAGTTTGATATGTGTATTTAAATATTTTACCAAACTTTTCAGAACCTGCGGCATCATAAAAATTCTGGACAAGATCCCTTATAACTTGTTGTTTACTCCATTTTATTGGGTAATTTAGCATTAAATTCAAAGGTATTTTTGCCATATTTATTCATCCGCATCCATTGAATTTGATTTTTTGTAGATACAGTATTTTTCATTAATAAATTCTTGTTCGCTTCGCATTAATTCATCATACGATGCTTCAATATCATTAATAGTAGTGCCTTGTTCCAATGCATAAAATATCATAAGGTCCAAAAAACTTAAATCGGTTTCAAATTTAATTTTTTGAATGATTTTTCCGGAGGGTTTTCCCATTTTCTTTATAATATTAATTAATATCTCTCTTGATACACTTGTTTTGCCAATTCTATACCCGTTAATAAAACCACGATCATATTTTTCATCAGGTGTACAATAATTATTCATATAGGCGACGCTTAAGCCCCGCAGCATTTTTTATATTTTTTTCCGCTGCCGCAGGGACAGGGATCATTGCGGCCTATTTTTGGTTCAACGCGGCGGATGGGCTGCTCAGAGCCGGAGTCCGGATGTTCTTCAAAAAAGCCGGAGTCGCGGTGGTATTTGTTAATTTTTTTACCCCGCTGATACAGCATTTTTTCGGGATCACGGGTTCGCAGTGCCTCATTAAAAAAAACACTATGTAACGCGTAAAGCTCCGGCAATTCTTCTTTTAGACGCCTAAGCTGCGGATCGTAGGTGTTTTTTTTATCAAGAATTTCATACTCCATGGCAGCGATTTCGATTTCATCGTCATCCTCTTCAAAGTCTGCGTTAAGCAGCCTGAAAAGATCGCAAAAAATCACGGGGAAACCTTTTTTCTCAAGATTTTCGATTTCATACTGTATCCGAATATTTTCGATATGCACCCCCACCGGGTTTGGTCCTGTTTTTTCGGCGGTAAGCTCCGGAAGCAGATCCGCTATTTTCTTTATCTCGTTGAAAAAAACTCCCAGCCGGAAACTCGGAATGCTGTCAAGGATCATAATGAGGGTTGTCATGCCATTTTTCCGTGCGTCACTCCCTCCCTCGTGTATCAGGCGGGCGATCTCTTCTAAATAGCCTTTAGAAACGCGACGGTCACTTTCAGGAGAAGCTGCAAAGGCATTGGCATACAAGTAGATTTTTTTCCATTCATTTTCCTTTACTTCTTTAACTGCCTTAATTGCCTCATGAACAGTGGTTCTCAATTCATCATATAGTTCGTTTGAATCAGAAGCATTCTCTATTTTTGCAACAATGCAATTAATGGCAAGAGACCACCCATCCAAAGACGAAGGATCAAGGGCGATTGTACGTTTCAATTCGTCCGCAGCTTTTTTGTGCCAGCCCCTATCGAAATAGCATCCGGCCAGTTTTTCCGAGTAACGGGCATTAGAGGGATTTCGCCGGCAAAGTTCCTCCCAAACATCAGATGCCTTGCCGGTTTTTTGATCCATGCACAGGGATTCTGCATAGAGCTCCCTTACATTGTCTAATTCAGGATGAGCTTTCAATATTGCGCGATAAAATTCCGCCGCCTTATCATGTCTGCCCAGGTGATCAAACCATTGAGCCTCGTTAAAAAGCGGCGCCATGGAACCGGGCAGATCCCCTACCGCATCGTATTCAGCGCGTTTTTGTTTGTCCCTGAGGGTTTCGTAGGCGGTACGGATCTCTTTAAATTTTTCGGGAAAACTGCCGGGTTGAAATTTACGTACCATACTGAAATAGGCTCGTTTTATTTCTTCATCCCCGGCGGTCTTTTCTACACCCAATATTTGGTAATGGTTTAATTTTCCTTCGCCAAAATCAAAGAGACCTTCGTTCAAAAGAACCTCCGGAAGAGGGGGCGCAACACACCGATATCAGAGAGCGCTTCCACCGCAAGGGTGTTCCCCCGATCCCGTAACAGCACGCTCCTGAAACAATCCGCAGCCTTGGCGCGATGTTTTGCCAGCGCCCACAGGCAGCCCTGTATGGCTAAGCACCGCACACTTTGTTGACACTCAACCGAACCCGAAGGGTGAAGGTTCCCGAGGAGCTGTGCAGCCCTGGACCAGCTCTTTTTTTTTATAAGAACAACAACCTGTTCCGGTATTTGATCTTCGCCGGGACTGCCGTCAAGCTCGTGTCGGCAGATTTCCGCCAGATGAGCTGCGTTATTGTTTTCCGGGTCCAGGATGGAGGCGCATTGCGCATATCGAAGCGCCGCGTCCAGGTACCGCTGTTTTGCCGCGGCCAGACCCAGCCTGAAATAGCGGCGGGAAAGCGCCTTTTTCATGGCTGCAACTTCTCCAAGTTTTCAAAGGTCTCAAGCATAAGCAGCAGTTGTTCGCGGTTTTTTTTCACCTGTTCCCTGTTTCCAAGGAGCAGCGCTTCTTTAAGGCGTTGAACAAGGAGCTCTATATCACCGCCAATGTCCTTGCCCGCATTGATAAATTTTTCCGCTTTTCGTATCAGCGGCCGCTCCTGCCGCGCACCCTCGGCTTTTTCCCATTGGCTTAAATCCGGCGCCGCTTTGGCCTTTACCCCCGCCGTATTGATTTCAGCGGAAACCTGCTTGCCGGTGGACACCACGCTTGCCTTTACCTGGAGAATACCATTCATATCGTAGCCGAAGGTTACTTCCACCGGCTCCTTGCCCTGCCTGGCAGATGGAATTCCCTCAAGGCGCACTTCGCCAAGCCGCTCGTTATTTTCCGGGTCAGAAGATTCCCCCTGATATATATCAATTACCACTGCGGTCTGGTAATCAGACGCAGTATGATAGAGTTTCGATTTTTCAACAGGGATTGTGGTATTCCGGGGGATGATAGGATCGAAAATCGGCCGCTTACCAAACACACCATCCGACAGAGGCGCTGTGCCCAGGGTGTAGGGGCAGACATCGGTCAGCACCAGGAATTCATTGTTAATGCTGCCCTCAAGAAGCCCCGCCTGAATCGCCGCACCCCGTGCTACGGTCAAATCGGGATCTACAAGGGAGCGGGTGGCCGTGCCGAGGGTTTCCTCCACCAGATGTTTTACACAGGGAATCCGGGTGGAGCCGCCCACCAAAAGCACAAGCTGCAGGTCAGAACGGTCGAGCCCTGCGTCCCTGAGGGCGCTTTCCATCGGCTCCTTGGTTGAGGCTACTTTCTCCGACACCCATTCCTCAAAATCAGCGCGCCTTACCGTTTTTTCCACAGAAACCGGCTTGCCGTCCGCTTTGGTCAAAAGAAATGGAAGGGACACCTGATATTCATTTTCGGCGCTCAGGGCAATTTTGCAGTCCTCCGCCGCTTTTTTAAGCCGCATGTTCGCCCGCGCGTCCTCCAATAAACCCGAAGGGGAAAAACCCATGACCAGATGCTGCATGATGATTTCATCAAAATCTTTTCCGCCCAGATGATTGTTACCGCTGCTTGCCTTTACGTCGATGATCCCTTCAAAAAGTTCAAGCACCGTAACATCAAGGGTCCCGCCGCCAAGATCATAGACCAGTACGTTTTTACATTCCTTGAGATTTGACAAGCCGTAGTCCAGCGCCGCCGCAGTGGGCTCGTTGATGATACGCTCAACCTGCAGGCCCGCAAGCTCACCCGCCTTTGAGGTTGCCCGCCGCTGGACATCGGTAAAGTAAGCCGGCACGGTGATCACCGCACGGTTTATCTTTTCATGCAGACTGGTTTCCGCGCATTGGACGAGATACCGCAGCAGCATGGCCTGGATTTCTTCAGGCCGGTATGTTTTTCCGTGGGCTTTGAGGATTTCATCCCCGCCGGTAAGCCGCTTTACCTCCATGAAGGTACATTCGGGACGGGTAAGCAGATATTCCGCCGCTTCTTCCCCCACCAGAATAGCCCCGTCCTGGCCGATATGCACCACCGAAGGGGTAACCAGTTTGCCCTGTGAATTCGGGATGAGCTTAGGCGTCCCTTCAACGATACAGGCAATTTCCGAAGTGGATGTTCCCAGGTCTATGCCGACTATTCTACTCGCCATCTTTCACCTCCCCGGTTCCTAAGCTCACCACAACGGAGGCTTTGCGGACAAGGGCGTTTTTATACGTATACCCGCTTTGCAGCAGCTCCAGCACCTGCTCCCGGGGGAACGGCGATTCCACCCCTTTCTGAACGGTATGTATCCGTGGATCAAGGGGCTGTCCTTCCGCTCCAAGGCGGACAATATTGTTATCCGCCAGGAGGCGCCCGGATTGAGTCCAGAGGATATCCGCCTGATTTTTTAATTCTTCACTACCGCTTTGCTGTGCATAGGTACAAAAATTCTCAAGAAGATCGCAAAGGGCAATGGTCCCTAAAGCCAGCGTATCCGCCCGTTTTTTTTCCGTCTCCAGAGCCTCCTGCAAAACGGTCATTACATGACGGTTTTCGCCGGCTAACGTATTCTGCTCTTTCAGCAGATCGTAAATTTCTTCGACCTGCAGGGAAACATCGGTTTGTTTTTTCCGGAGATCATCCGCCAGATCCTGCCCAAGGGCAGCCATTTCCACCGCCTGGGCAATTTCGTACCGGGGCAGCTGTTCAACTTCACCGGAAAGTAGTTTGTTTAGTTCTATTTCAAAATCCAGCATGGTAAACCTTGCCCGTAAGTATGCAAGTTAACGGGGAGTACAGTCAACAGGGCTTTGAACTCCGGCGGATAGGTCCGCCGTTCTTTGTCTTTCTTTCCCATCTTTCTCTCTCTCCTTCTGTTGTATTCTTCACTTATCTTTGTGTCTACTAGATGGGGTTAGGTCCACTCTCGAAGATCTTTGGAATTTAGGTCAGTTGAATCATTTATTATGACAAATTATCATATAATGTCATTTTAACCTCAAATTGACCCAATTCCATCAATTTTTTCATCTCAATAAAGGTCTCATCCTATCCTTGCAAGGTAGGGGTGAAAAGGGTAAAATATACCCGTGGGTAGCTTCATCACCAATCAGAACGGCAAATTCCTCTCCGAAATCATCCAGAGTATACTACCCAAAGCTCAAAACGCCTCATTCCTGGTCGGCTATTTCTACTTTTCCGGTTTTGCCGAGATTTACCAGGGGCTTAAAGACAAGCATCTCCGGGTTCTTGTTGGTCTTGAAATCGAACAGGACATGATTAACCGTGTCCGCGAGGTTGATTATCACACAACAGAGAAGCAAACTCGTGGCGCTCTTAAAGCTACCTTCTATGAATCCCTGGCCGATCTTTTCAATGAAACAGACTACTTTGACAGTGAAAAAGCCCAGGAAGCGTTTACCCTCTTTTTGACCAAAATAAAAGAAGGAACCCTGGAAATCCGCAAGACCAAAGAAAGCAATCATGCAAAGATGTACCTGTTTGAAAACGCGCCAGAAAATAACGAAGGCGATTCCTATCCGGGATCCCTTATCACCGGTTCAAGCAACCTCACGTTTCAGGGACTTAAAGGCCGCCTGGAATTAAACGCTATTCTCCGGGATAAATCTGACTATGAAGAAGGCAAAAAGATATTTGATGAGCTATGGGAAAGCGCCGTCATCCTTGCCGACAAAGACAATCTGGCCGAATTTGAAAACGCGGTAATCGAAAAAATCTGGTATGAAAAACTCTATAAACCATACTGCTTTTTTCTCCGGGTATTGGATGAGTATTTTTCGGTCAACTATGACAAAGATTTCAAGACCGCCCATGATATTAATGATTATTTCTATGATCTTAAATACCAAACAGACGCCATTAAATTAGCCCTTGCGACCATAGAAACTCATAATGGCGTTATTGTCAGCGATGTTGTTGGTTTGGGGAAAAGTATCATCGGTTCAGCCGTTGCCCATAATTTAGGCTTGCGTACTATCATCGTAGCTCCCCCTCATCTGGTACCCCAATGGGTAGATTACGCAGCCGACTTTAATTATCACGCAAAAGTATATTCCTCCGGGAAAACCGGAGCAGCCCTCGAATACTTCAAGGAAAAATCAACCTTTGGTAAGCCCTGGCTCATTATCATTGATGAAGCCCATAAATACCGTAATGAACTTACCGACGATTATAATAATTTACACAACCTTTGCCGTGGCAATAAGGTAATGCTTTTAACCGCAACCCCATTCAATAACCGTCCCTCTGATATTTATTCGATGGTTAAATTGTTCCAGTTACCCCTTAAATCGACATTAAAATCCGTTGATAATCTTGGCTTCCGCTTTAATGAGCTGATTAACCAATACAACGATATACGAAAGCAACAGCGTAAAAAAACAATTGATGAAATAACGCTAAAAAATGAAGTAGACAAAATCGCAGGTCAGATCCGCCGTATCATATCCCCTCTGGTAATTCGCCGTTCCCGGCTCGATTTACTGGGAATTCCCTCATATAAGGAAGACCTTGAAAAGCAAAAAATAGGCTTTGCCGAAACCGGCGACCCCGAAGCTCTCGAATATGATTTGGGCGATATAAAAGATTTATACCTCGATACCTTGCAGCAAATTTCACCTGACTTGTCTATCGAAGCAGACGCTATGCGGCCACACTATCAAGCCGCCCGCTATAACGCAGTAACCTATGTAAAACCGGAGTTTGAAGAGAGACTCCAGGAAAGAGTTGAAGAAGCAGGGATTGAATATAACCTGTTTATCGGAACCCAAAGTAACCTTTCAAAATTCATGCGGCGAATGCTTGTCCAGCGGTTTGAAAGCTCCAGAAAAGCCTTTGAAATATCCTTGGGCAGGATGATTTCTACGTCTCGTAATATATTAAACTGGATAGAAAAGCGTGGTAAAGTGCCTATTTTTAAAAGAGGATACTTGCCCGACATAGAAGAGATTTATAAAGAGAATACCAGTACCGATGACCTTTTTGCTGAGGAAATTGCCGATTCAACCTTTGAAGTTGAATTAGGCAAACTTGAAGCAAAGGGCTTGTTTGAACTTGAAACAGATTTTTTTGATGATGCCTTTGTAAATGATATAAAGGGTGATATTCAAATACTGGAACAAATTCAGCAAAGCTGGTTTGGAAAAGGCATAAAATTAGCCGACCCAAAGCGTGACCATTTTGCTGAAATTATATCATCCCAGATTAAAAACGATCCGCAACGCAAAATTATTGTTTTCAGTTCCTACGCTGATACCATAGATGACCTTTATGAAAAATTAAAAGAAAGCGCTTTGCGCGTGTTTAAATATACATCAAAAAAATCGAATAAGACCAATAAGGCCATCATCGAACGTAATTTTGACGCAGGAAAGAAAAGCCAAGATAATGATTATGATATTCTTGTCGCTACTGACGCTATTTCAGAAGGCTATAACCTGCACCGTGCAGGAACCGTATTCAACTACGACATTCCCTATAATCCCACCCGTGTAATTCAGCGTGTAGGCCGTATTAATCGTATCAACAAAAAAGTATTTGATCGCCTTTATATCTATAACTATTTCCCCACAAGCATTGGTGAAAGTGAAACCCGCACTAAGGAAATCTCGACCCTCAAAATGGCGATGATTAACGCCATAATCGGCGAAGATACTAAAGTCCTTACCGGCGATATAGAACTCCGCTCTTTCTTTGCTGACCAATACAGGAAAATGGTTAATGCAAGTGAAGTTGAAAGCTGGGAAACAAAATACAAGCGATTATTAGAAGAAGCGAAAGGCACAAAAGAGCACGAAACCGCCTTAACCATTCCCCATCGTTCCCGTGTGGGTCGAAACGTAGTTTCGAGAACAGCCGATAAAAGCCGTAAAGGTGTTTTGATGTTTGGCCGGAAAAAAGATACTTGTGTTTTCAAAATGTCCAGGGATTTACTGGATTCAGAAATACTTGCAGAAGAAGATGCCTTTAAATTACTTGAAGCAGATATTATTGAACAGGCAAAGCCGGTTTCGGCAAGCTTTGATGCTATTTATCAGATCATAAAGCAAGGACTTTTCAAGACTACAGTGACAGAAAAAACCGATAAACAAAAACGTGAAGTTCTGGATAAAATAAACGCTATTGCCCAAAGCAGCACTTTAAATAGTGATTACATGAAGGACCTTCAATATGTTACAGAGATTGGCGCCCTTTCAGGCCTCTCAATGCAATTTATCCGACAGTTAAAACCTGCTGAATTCAATGCGTTGCCACAGGAGATAGACCAGGACTTTCTTGACAGGGTTATTAAAATGGCCCGTGATATTGACGAAGGCAAGGAAAGCATTATTTTAAGCGAGGAATTGCAATAATGGACTTTAAAGAAAAATATAATCGTAAAGCATGGCTGTCCTTCCTCGAAGATTCATTTTTGCCAGATGATTTTAGTATAAATGAAAAAGAGGTTTCATTCAGCGAAAAGCTTGAATATGCCCAAGCCGTTACAAAACTAGGTGAGTCCGCCTCATTAGGATTAACGGTATTTGAAATTAAACATAAGTCAACAAATGATGCTCGTGTAGGTTTAAGCAAAGATGCCTTTCGTCTTGTTTGTAATTATACCTTGCATAGCAGGGCTTTGGTTTTATTTGTTCCCCAGAACAATGACGATTTCTATCGCTTCTCTTTAGTTGAATTTACTCCCGTGGTAAATGATAAAGGCAAGGTTAAACGGGATTATTCCAATCCCCGGCGATATTCCTTTATTTTAGGGCGCGATGCAAAAGTAAAAACCCCACAGCAGTATTTGATAGAGAAGGGACGAGTTAAAGATGATGCGGATTTAAAAAGTCGCTTTTCCGTTGAAGTTCTTACAAAGAAATTCTTTAGCGAGTTGTTCAAATGGTATGATGACTATGCAATGCCGCTTGTTAAATATCCTGAAGGAGCCGGTTCTGTTGTAAAGCTAACCCAGGAAAACAATAACTTGCATTTAATACGCCTTATTACCCGGCTTATATTTGTCTGGTTTATAAAGCAAAAAAAATTAATTCCCGACTGGATATTTGAAAAAGACAAGGTGGATGAAGTATTGCTTAGTTTTGATCCCCACAGCAATAAAAAGGGGAATTACTATAATGGCATATTGCAGAATCTGTTTTTTGCAACTTTAAATAAAGCGGTAACAGAACGCAAATTCACCGATGATGAAGAAAGCAGTAAGCATTATGGCATAAAAACCTTATACCGGGATCATACCGACACCCCATTATTTGCCATTTCAAAGAAAGAATTTATCAGGAAATTTGAAGAAGTCCCCTTCTTAAACGGCGGCTTATTTGAGTGTCTTGACCAGCGAAATGGCGGCGAACGCCAGGAATATCATGATGGGTTTAGCCGTGAAAGCAAACGCAGCGCCTTCGTTCCCAATTCTCTTTTCTGGGGAACAAAAGACGGTTCCCAGGAAGGTATCATTGACCTTTTTAACCGGTATAATTTTACCATAGAGGAAAATACCCCCCAGGATGTAGATATTGCCCTTGACCCTGAGTTGTTAGGTAAAGTATTTGAAAATCTTTTAGGTACCTTTAACCCCGAAACCCACGAAACCGCCCGGAATGAATCCGGTTCTTTTTATACCCCCCGCGAAATAGTAGATTACATGGTAGATACTTCTTTAAAGGCATATCTAAAAGATAAAATTACCAAAGAAAAAACAATAGCTGATATAGAAATAAAACTTGATAATCTTTTTTCATATATTGAAACATCCCATGGTTTTACTGAAAGTCAGGTAAAAACACTGGTAGAAGCTATCAATAACTGCAAAATTATTGATCCTGCCTGTGGTTCCGGCGCCTTCCCCATGGGTATATTACACAAGCTCACGTTTATACTTGGAAAAGTAGACCCGGATAATCAAGAATGGCGGGAACTACAACGGAAAAAGGCCCTCCGGGAGATGGACGAAGCCTTACATATTATTGATAAAACAGAAAGAGAACGGCGTTTGCAGGAAATTGATGAGGTATTTGAATCCAACGCCAACGCAAGCGATTATGGGCGTAAGCTCTATTTACTCGAAAATTGTTTTTTTGGCGTGGATATTCAACCGATTGCCATACAGATTAGTAAATTGCGTTTCTTTATATCCCTTATAGTTGACCAGAAAACTTCAGGAACAAAAGAAGACAACTATGGGATTCTCCCATTGCCTAACCTTGAAACCAAATTTGTAGCCGCCAATACCTTAATCGGGGTACAAAAGAATGATGATGCTATGGCATTATTTGAAAACCCTGATATTGAAAAACTTCAGGATGAATTGCTTGCAATACGGCATAAACATTTTAGCGCTAAAACGGCAAAGCAGAAAATAAGTTTACGCGAAAAAGACAGGGAAGTATGTACCCACCTTGCAAAGCTTTTAGAAGAACAGCATTATTATACCAATAAAGACGCTATCCAGATGGCGAGTTGGGACCCGTATAACCAGAACCGGTATTCCGAGTTTTTTGACCCCTACTGGATGTTTGGGATACGGGATGGGTTTGATGTGGTGATTGGGAATCCGCCTTATGTACAATTACAAAACAATGGTGGATTTTTGGCAAATATGTATCAAAATAGTGGCTACACAACCTTTGGACGTTCGGGTGATATTTATCAACTTTTCTATGAACGTGGATTGAAACTCCTCTGTAAGAATGGGCACCTTTGTCTTATTACTTCCAATAAATGGCTTAGAGCAAGTTATGGAGAGACAACTCGTAAATACTTTGCAAATAATGTGCGTCCCTTACAATTAATTGATTTTGCGGGTCAACGTGTTTTTGAAACCGCGACCGTTGATGTTTGTATCATTCTAATTCAAAAAACGGACGCTAATAGTCAGTATCAAACTAATGCTTGTATAATAAAGGAAGATCGTTTAGATAATTTGACCGATTATGTTAGACAATCCGGAACATATATTTCATTTCCAGGCGATGGGAAA
>NZ_JAJQRB010000004.1:0-38431 GCF_046533075.1 Treponema primitia
GGGGAAGACAGAGTCCCCCTATGATTACCGTTTACACTAAAAAAATTATAAGTTCGTGAGGAGATTTCCGGCATTTTACAACTCGCGTCAGAGGATATCGCCAAGCTCTGAATTATGTTGTTGAATGCCCCTTTTCTCTGTACTTTGTCGGCAAAACCGGGCGGGGGGAAGGGTACACCCGTCTTCATGTGCGTGTAGAGTTCGCTTCCGCAGCCCTGCTGCGCAGGTCTACTACAGCGAGGAATTTCCACAGATATTTTACTACCCCTCCATACAGTTGTTTCTTTCGACATTTCGGTATCCATACCACATGGTACTTGCATTCCCATACGCTATGGGCTAGACTTCTCTTGTCGTTCATTATGCCTCCTATCTTTTGACCTTTGAGCGGTTCACCTTGATAGGAGGTTCTTTTATATTCCCGGAAATGTCAAACTTTTTGAGTCCCCCGGCATAGCCGGGGGATTACCGATGGATTTAAATTTTTTTGGAGTACTAGTCTTTAAGCTCATATTGTCGACCTGCGAAGTTGAATAAACGGCCATTGTACATAGTTATGAGATTATCTCCATCAATGTGGACCTCCCCCAGCGTGATGGACAGGAAGAAGAGCCTATGATAAACCGAAGGGAAGGAAATCATGGGAGAAAAGAGAACATTTACCAAGGAATTTAAAGAACGGGCGGTAGAACTTGCCCTGAAAGCGGATCGGAAGCAGTCCGAGATAGCAGCGGGACTGGGGATCGACGGGAATACGCTTTCCCGGTGGAAACGGGAAGCGAGGCAAGCCGAGGGGGGGACCCTCAAGGCATTCCCCGGGAAAGGAAAAGCCCGAGACGAAGAAGTAGCCCGGCTTAAACGGGAGAATGAGGACCTTCGGGAAACGAACGAGATCCTAAAAAAAGCAATGGTCATCTTCACGAAGACACCCCGGTAATGGCGTATCAGTTCATGTATCAGCATCAGGGACAGTACGCTATTACGAAGATGGCCAGGGAATTATGGGTAAGCCGGAGCGGGTATTACGCATGGCTCCAGCGAAAGCCAGGTCAACATGAGAGCGAGGACAGGGAGCTACTGGAACTCATCATCGAGATATTCAATGCCCACTACAGGCGGTATGGGAGTCCACGGGTGTGGGAGGAACTGAAGAATACCCACCAACGGCATATAGGCAGGAAGCGGGTAGCACGGCTTATGCGGGAGCATGGCTTACAGGCGCGCAGGCGGCGGAAGTTTGCAGTTACCACCGATTTAAGCCATACCCTGGCCGTGGCGACTAATATTCTGAACCGTGATTTCTTCGCTGCGGGGCCTGGGGAGAAATGGGTTTCGGATATCACGTATCTGCGGACTTCAAGCGGCTGGTTGTATTTAACGACCATACTTGACCTGTGGGACCGCAAGGTCATCGGTTGGGCCTTCTCCGATGATATGGCTGCCTGTCATGTAAGCCGAGCTTTAGAAATGGCGTTAAGCAACCGGGCGCCCAAGACGGATTAATATTTCATTCTGACCGTGGGGTGCAATACTGCTCCGAAGAATTTCGCAGAAGGATCGTAAAACTATGCCCTACGGTTCGTCAAAGCATGAGCCGGAAAGGGAATTGTTGGGACAATGCCTGTGCGGAAAGTTTTTTCAAAACGCTTAAATGGGAACTGGATGTTCTGGAAGGGAGGCACACTAAGACACAAGTGAGGGCAGCAGTTTTTGAGTACATCGAAATTTATTACAACAAAAGCCGTAGACATTCGGCTATCGGATATGCTACACCTGTAGCATTAACAAAAGCGGCTTAACTGCCTGTCCACTGAACCGGGGGAATTCCATAGTGTGTATAACCCCTATAAAGCCGGTGATAGTGCCGATGGTAGGGATTTGGCTTTACAACTTTTTGGAATATTAATAAAGGAGGAATGAAAATTTATTATGAAGACAGCAATGATTTCTGGGATAACAGGACAAGATGGTGGTTATCTGGCTAAATTTTTACTTAGTAAGGGATATAAAGTTTATGGCTTATATCGCCGAGGAGCCACGAATACTTTTTCAAAATTAAAAGAACACGGTATTCTTGATAAAATTGAATTATTAGATTTTGAATTGTTGGAATTTTCTAATATCTGCAGATTAATGATTAAATACCAGCCTGATGAATTTTATAATCTAGCTGCACAAAGTTTCGTAGCGACTTCATGGGAAGAACCTGTTTATACCATTCAGGCCGATGGTCTTGGTGTAGTATATTTACTTGAAGCTATTCGCGGATTTTCTCCAAAGACAAAATTTTATCAAGCATCAACATCAGAAATGTTCGGTAAGGTACAAGAAATTCCCCAAGTTGAAAACACGCCTTTCTATCCACGTTCTCCCTACGGTGTTTCAAAACTAATGGCCCACTGGGCGTGCATAAATTATAGTGAAAGTTTTGGTCTTTTTGCTTGTCCCGGTATCTTATTTAACCACGAAAGTCCTATGCGCGGAAGTGAATTTGTAACTCGTAAAATAACGCTTCATTTTGCAGACATGGTAGTAAATAAAACTGAAAAACCGTTGGAGCTTGGAAATATTAACGCGAAACGGGATTGGGGTTTTGCAGGTGATTATGTTGAAATGATGTGGATGATTTTACAGCATCATACACCTGACACGTATATAGTTGCTACTGGTGAAACCCATTCAATCCGGGAGTTTGTGGAAGAAACAGGAAAATACTGCGGTTTTGATATTCAATGGCAAGGAAAAGATGAAAAAGAAATTGGTGTTGATAAAAAAACAGGAAAGATAATTGTTAAAGTGAATCCACAATATTATCGGCCAGCAGAGGTTGAACTGCTTATTGGAAATCCAGAAAAGGCTCGAAAAATTTTAGGTTGGAGTCCAAAAGTAGGTTATAAGGAACTATGTCAGATGATGATAAAAGCGGATATCGAAAAAGCAAAAAACAATTAATTTTTATTGTTAATAGTAGGATTATGAAAATGTTTCAGAGTATAGAGAATAAAGTTAACACATCCCATGAGTTGCGTGAAAAATGGCATAATCCACGCCATTTTTCTGCAGCTGTACTTCCAAGCCAAACCGGAGTTGTAAACGTTGTAGGGAGGAAAAGTACCAGGCACCAAAAATGTCTAGTGCCGCTAAAGCAAAATAGATGCCGCCGCCGCTTAAGTGAGTAATAGGTAACGCAAAGGCGCCCCCCACCCTGCCACTCCGGCAAGTACCCCCGGTAAATACCCCTTCTGCGTATCATGTGACATCGGCGGGCGTGGGGAGGGGCACACCTGGCTTCATGTATGTGGAATTCCCTGCTGTAGTAGACCTGCGCAGCAGGGCTGCGGAAGCAGACTCAACACGCACATGAAGCCAGGTGTGCCCCTCCCCACGCCCGTCTTTGCCGACAAAGACAAACCAGAAGCGGTTTTAAGAACAATGCGGAAAGACTGAACTGGAAATTAGAGCCGGAATAATGAAAAACTGACTTCTTTAAACAAAAGGCCGCCTATAGTAGGGCGGCCTTTTAATTTACTTCTTTCCTTTTGCCGCAGGTTTCTTTCCCTTGGCCCCGGATCCGGAACTCTTCGCTGCCGGCGCCGGAATTTCAAGGCGGTCAATCCCCGCCGCAGGGAATATCCCCTGCTGACCCGAATGGTCATCGGCAAACCAGACCGCAGTTACCTGCTTGGCGTCAATATTAACCGCCTGCACCACCATCTTGGGACTATTGGAAAGCCCAGTCACCACAACCACATCGCCGATAAGCCGTTCTGTAGCACGTACACTCATTGTAAACCCCTATTTAAGTCTTATTTTTAAGTCGCATATAATTATATCAAATAGCAAGTTTTTGAGCAATATACCTTCCCCATCTTTCATCGGGGGGTTTCTACAATTTTTTCCATACCACTCCTGATGTAGTTCCGCCATTATTTTGGACAAGACGTACCTCATCCGGCTGATCTTCAAAGATAACCCAATCTAATCTGGTATTGTGATAATGGATTTTTTAGCGGATCAGATCCTCAAACACAATCCCTTCCCCGGCGGGGATAAACCGGGCAGTTTTTCTACCCGCAAGCTTTGTTTCCCAGCATGGGTGCAGCCCCGGACGAAGTATTTTCTCGGTACGGAGAACCGCGAAGTCTCCCGGGGCCAGCGTATCCCCGGCCTGTATGTCCCTGATTGCGTGGATGGAACGGTTCGTCCGTTCGTAGTTAGCCCGTTCCGATGGAGCCAGCCGTTTGACGCCGTCCCCCAAAACGGCCTCCACCGTATCCGGCCCCCGCTCCCGGCGCAGCGCCTCCAGGGCGGCCTCTGCCCCCAGGGCCGATACCCGGCGCACCCCCCGGACCATCCGGGCAAAGTCCACCGGAGGCAGGGCTATGGGATCATCCAGCCCTGGGTCCATTCGGCTTAGGCAGAAATGTTTCTCGATCACCGCCGCGCCCATGGTTACCGCCAGGGAGGGCACCAGTTCCGGGTCCAGGCTGTGGTCGCTTACCCCCACGGGAACCCCAAAAATACCCCCAAGGTTCCCCAAAACACGGAGCCCGTAATCCCGCTCCGGGGCGGGATAGGCGGTGACGCAGTGGAGGAGGCATGCCCGCTCCGGGGGAAAAATCTCCAGAGCCGCCTCAATATCCGCCAGCCGGGAAACCCCGGTGGAAAGCAGGGCGGGGAGCCCGTAGGAGGCAAGTTCCTCAAGGAGACCCGTGTAGTTCAGTTCCGGGGAGGCGATTTTTAGCAGCCGGGGCTTAAGGCTCCGCAGTTCCCGGGCGCTCCGGATACCGAAAGGGCTGGCCAGGAACAGGAGACCCCGGCTTTCAACATACTCCTTCAGGTCTCCATAAAAACCAAGAGGAACCTCAAGCTTTTTAAAAACATGGTAGAGCCCTACCCTGCCGCCGGGCAGATCCACCTCCCCGGTATTGGGGTGGAGTATCTCATCGGCGTAGACTATCTGGAATTTGACGCAATCCGCCCCGGCCTCCGCCGCGGCGTCCACCAGTTCCCGGGCTTTAGCCGCCGAACCCCCGTGGGAGGTTCCCAGTTCCGCAATGATGAGCACCCGCTCCGGGCCGTAGGTGACAGGGCCGGGGCGATCATGCCCCTGGCCATTTATGGTAAAGGTTCTATAATTCATGTCTACACCTTACCCGGAAAACACGACCCCGGTAAACGGCATTGGAAGCTTGGTAACAGGGGGATAGGAAGTACGTCCGTACTCTATTATTTATATAATTATGCTTCCCTAAACTTTGTCAGAGCCGCCTTTGACGCAAGCGACAGGTGGTTGCCTTCGCTGCCACCGGCATTGATAAGCGCGTCCACGTCACCTATTTTAGTAACATTGGCGCCGATGTTCACCGTGGTAAGGTTTGAACAGTGAGAGAAGGCATTGTCATAGGAACCGTCAATGCTTCCAATATTCCCGTTGATGTTGAGGGTTTTCAATGCGGTGCAACCATCAAATGTACGGCGCGGAATTTCTTCAATATCGCTTTGAAAGGTAACGCTCACAAGGCGGGTACATCCTTCAAATACATTACAATATTTATCAGAATAACAAAACTGTTTAAGGTTTTTGGGCAGTATTATGGCAAGTAAAGAGGTACAGTTTAAAAAAGCATGTTCGCCAATTTCGGTAATGTTGTCGGAAAGGGTAATGGCGCGCAAGCTGGTACAGTCAGAAAACGCATACGCAGGGATTTTGGTTACGCTGCCGGGCAGGATGATGGTACCTAGCGATGCGCATCTAGAGAAGCTAACGCTTGTTACACCTTCAGGCAGGCTCAGGAATTTAAGATCGTCGCCATAGGTGCCGCTTCCATAAAAAGAAACTTCTCTTACACTGTCAGGCAGCGTTATGGTGTCCAGTTTTCCGCATTTGAAAATAGAAACCTTAATAACACCGGTAGGCAGGGTAACGGTACGAAGCTTTTCGTATTCGCTAACTGAAAAGCTTGTTACACCGGCGGGCACAATAATGCTGGTAACCGGGTTTTTTTTCTTGGAATTATAGTCTAAATTGTCAATTTCCTTTACGGGAAATCCCTCAATAAGCGCAGGGATATTCAGTTCACTTTCAGAGCCGGTGTACCGCTTGATAACCACGCCGTCGCCTGTACTGTTAATGTCGTACCCCAAATGCGCTGCCGGGATTTCCTTCGCCGCCTTGCTAAACCAGGCCATTTGTTTTTCCTCCAATTTGCTAATAGGCTCGATAAGTTTACCCTATTGGGGCTTTTTGCCAATAACTGCGAGGACCGGAAAACACGACCCCATTAGACAGTTCCCGGGGTCGTGTTTTCCGGGCGTCCTAGCGTTTATACTTCAGGGTCTCCAGAGTATTGTCCCCCCGGATAACCTCAAACCAGAGTTCCTTGCCGGCCTTTTCCCGGAGGACACGGTAGAAGGCGGCCAAGTCATTGACCTTCTCCCCGTTGAGGCCGGTGATCCGGTCCCCCCGCTGGAGGCCTACCACCGAAGCGGGGCTCTTGTCGATGAGCTGGACCACCGCCAGACCCTGAATATCTTTATCCATGTTAAAGGCGTTCCGGACAGCATCGTTGATGGTGACCACCACAAGCCCGGGCCAAAGTTTGCTGTTCTCCGAGGCGGTTTCGTTGTTCCGGACCTCGATGCGGACCGTCAGTTCCTGGGCGGCCCCGGCTCTGAAAACCGTAAAGGCAGCCCGCTCGCCGGGTTTGAGGTCCCCCACGGCCAGCATCAGGGGGTTTACTCCCCGCATTTCCCTGCCGTTGATATGGGTAATAAAATCGCCGGGCTGGATGCCCGCCTTATCCGCCGGAGAGCCCAGGAAAACCTGGGTAGCCAGGGCGCCCCGCTTTCCCTCCAGGCCCAGTGCCAGGACTGTCTCCCGGTCCGCTTCGGCAAGGGAAACCCCCAGCCAGCCATAGCTAACCTCACCGGAGTTGATGAAATCATCGATAGTACGTTTCGCATTGTTGATGGGAATGGCAAACCCAAGCCCCACGGAACCGCCGGAGCTATTGCTGGCTATCCAGGTATTGATCCCGATAACCTCCCCACGGATATTCACCAGGGCGCCGCCGGAATTCCCCTGGTTGATGGAAGTGTCGGTCTGAATAAAATCGTTGATATTGCCGCCGGGACCGCCGGTACGCCCCACGGCGCTCACGATACCCAGGGTTACCGAGGACATAAAGCCCAGGGGATTACCCACGGCGATGGACCAGTCCCCCACACGGACCGAATCGGAATCTCCCAGCTCCGCCAGGGGAATCGGGTCGGTGGAGGTGAAGGACACCAGGGCCAGATCCTTCCGCTCGTCCTTTCCGACCAATTCGGCGGGAATCTCCTTACCGTCATTGAGGGCCACCACGATCTCATTGGCATCCCCCACCACATGGTTATTGGTCAGCACATAGTAGGTATCACCGTTCCGCCGGACCACGATCCCCGAACCCAAGCCGCCGGACCGGTATTCCCGTTCCTGGTTACCGCCATCCCGGGGGCCAAAGAAAAATTCCCAGGGTATGCCGTTAAAATTGGGGACCTGCTGGCGGCGTATGGAAACGGTCTTCAGCTCCACCACCGATGGCAGCACCTTATCCGCCACAGAGCGGAACACCGTCTGGAGCCCCTCGGCAATTTTCAGGGCATCCTCGGGGATAACTACAGAGGAATAGCCCGGATTGCCCTGGGCCTTAACGGTCTTTGATGAAAACCGGGTGGAACAGGAAAAGGAGAGGAAAGCCAGGGAAAATCCGACGATCGTCCCCAGAAGGACAAGGTTAAAGATAAAAAAATTCTTTGATGATAAGCGTTGGGAAAAGTTCATATAAATTACTCCTCTTTAATAAACTATGGTTTAGATAGAAACGTGTGTTTTATCAGATCCTATTTATAATATAATCTTTTTTTTCATTAATAGTTACAGTTTTTTAGGAACCTCCACGGGGTTATTCGGTAAGGATTTCCGTGTGGTCGCTGAAAATAGCGATGGTATGTTCCCAATGGGATGACAGCCTGCCATCGCTTGTTACCACGGTCCAGCCGTCTTCCAGGATCTCCACATCGGAGGTCCCCTGGTTTATCATCGGTTCTATGGCGATAACCAGGCCCCCGCTCATCCGGGGGTTGGGGCCGTGGGGATAGTTAGGCACCTGGGGGTCCTCGTGGAGGGCCAGCCCTACGCCGTGGCCGCAGAATTCCTGCACCACCCCGTAGTTATGCTCCACCGCGTGTCCCTGAACCGCCCGGGCTATTTGTAGAAGCCTATCCCCCGCTTTTGCCGCGGCAATCCCCTTGTAGAGACACTCCCGGGTGGCCACGTTCAGGGCATGGGCGGCATCGCTCACCTTCCCCGCCTCCACGGTGATCGCCTGGTCGCTGATAAAACCATCCAGGTCTATGCCGCAGTCCAGGGAGACCAGGTCCCCGGCGGCTATCTTCCGCTTGGAGGGGATGCCATGGATAACCTCTTCGTTAATGGAGATACAGATGGCCGCAGGATAGGGGTTTTTCTTTGGCCCAACCCCCAAAAAGGCAGGCTTACCCCCGACTTTTTTGATCCAGGCCCGGACCCACCGGTCAATTTCCAGGGTCTCAACCCCGGGCTTAACCAGGGGCAGCAATTCCTTATACATGGTACTGAGAAGTTTGCAGGATGTCCGTATCCCGGCAATTTGTTTTTCGTTTTTTAACCTAATCATATTTCGTCCTTAGATTCGCTATACGTTAAGCTTCCGCCGGAGCTGCATCACATTGGACAGTGCGGGGTCCCGTCTCAGGGCTTCCTGAAAAATCCCCTGAGCGGTCTGCAGATCCCCCATATGGACCAGGGTTTCCGCCATGGAACGCAGCCACCGGGCTTCGTCCTTAGGGGGAAAATGCAGCTCCATAAGGAGCTCCAGACATTCCAGGTAAGTCTCCGCATCCACCGCAGTTTTTAGACGCAGCCGGACCAGCTCCTTGAGGAAGGTCTCCACATCGGGCATAAAGTGGCGAAAATAGGGCCTCCGGCGTTCCTCCCGGACCAGGGTCACCAGAAGCATGAAGGCCTCGTAATACCGCTGCCGCTTGTCCAGTTCCTCCGCCAGGATAAAGGCGCAGTCCATCCAGTCTTCCCGCTCAAGGTAGTGTTCCAGGGGAAAATCCAGCCCTCCCCGGGCTTCCCATATCTTCAGGGCCTCCTCGTATTCCAAATGGAGGAGCTCGAAAAAAATGAGTTTTGCCTGGGATGCGCCGTCCTCGGGCTGTTCCCGGAGAAAGGTCCGGTAATCGAAACGGTAGGTCCCCACAAAGCGGCCATAGGCCTGATCATACTCGCTGCGGCGGTTCTGGTCCGAAAGCACCTCATAGGCATTGAGGAGCCTGCGCATCTCCTCCACCGCAAGGATCCCCTGGGCGGTAACCGTTCCCGCTATATCCGGGTGGATCTGTTTCGCCTTTTCCCGGAAAGCCTTTTTTATTTCCCGAATTGAGGCGCTTCGCTGTATGCCCAGAAGGGAGTAATGGTCCTGCATGACTGATACTTCAAGTTTACCTATAATCGGTAAAAAGTGAAGGGGGTAATTTTCAGGTTTGTTCCACCTTGGTAAGATCAAAATTATTAACCAACGAGTATATTTGTTGATTCGGGGAACCCATCACCAGGGCTTCATCTTCATTCCAACTGAGAAAGACCTTCTGCCCCGGCGCCGGCAGGTTCCGGCCGGCAAGTTTGGTGATCCGTACTTCTTTTCCGTTTACCATCTCCACAATTACACTGACCAATGCGCCGGAGAAAACCAGGTCTATTACCCGGCCGGGCAGATGAAAGCCCGGAACCGGCTCAAGATTCCAGCGGATTTTATCGGGCCGGATATAGAGGTTCACGATTTCCCCTTTTTTAAAACCCCTCCCCAGGGCCGGGGCAAGGCCGGATTCAAAGGTGATGTTCAGGCGTTCCCCATCCTGGGTATCCTGTATCTGGCCTTCAAATATATTATTGTCCCCGATAAATTCGGCGGCAAACCGGGATTTGGGATGGGTAAAAATTTCCTGAGGCGTACCAACCTGCTCAATTACCCCGCCGTTCATTACCGCCACGCGATCACTCATCACCAGGGCCTCCTCCTGATCATGGGTTACGTATACAAAGGTAATCCCCAGCTTCTGCTGCAAATTCCGCAGTTCATACCGCATTTCCTTCCTGAGTTTCAGGTCCAGGGCGGTGAGGGGTTCGTCCAGGAGCAGCACCGGGGGCTTATTGACAATAGCCCGGGCAATGGATACCCGCTGTTTTTGTCCCCCCGACATCTGATGGGGCTGACGTTTTTCAAACCCCGTAAGCTGCACAAGTTCCAGAGCCTCAAACACCTTTTCTTTTATCATCCCCGAAGACAGGTGTTTTGCCCGCAGGCCGTAGGCGATATTTTCAAATATATTCATGTGGGGAAAAAGCGCATAGTTCTGAAAAACCGTATTCACCGGCCGCTTGTAGGGAGGAATAGTATCAATACGGACCCCGTCAAGGAGTATCTCACCGCTCTGCAAATTTTCCAGCCCCGCTATCAGCCTGATGATAGTTGTTTTACCGCAGCCCGAGGGACCCAGGAGGGACAGAAATTCTCCCAATTCTATGGAAAAACTAAAATCCCTGAGTACCTGAAAATTACCGTACGATTTATTAAGCTTAACCAGTTCTATCGCCCGGTTTTGAAGGGAACTCATATTGCTTTTTTGCCCCGCTTCCCGGTACGAATCCGCATGGCGTCGACCACATCGTACACAAAAACTTTGCCGTCACCGATATTGCCGGTGCTTATTTCCTCGTGGATTTTAAGCAGTATATCCTCCACGTCCTCGTCGTTTATCACGACTATTACCACAATTTTGGGGATAAGATTGATGCTCCCCACCTTAACGCCGGTTGAGGCATCGGCGTCAATATCGCCCTTTTGAACTCCGCAGCCCATGGAATTCATCACCGTAAGCCCGCCGAAATTTTTACTGTTTAACAGTTTTTTTAACTTTTCAAGTTTTTCCGGCCGGATAATTATCTCCATTTTTTTCATTTATCATTTCTCCTTATCATGTATGATACTGATTTTATCGTTTTCCCAGGCTAAAAGTACCTTTGTTCCCGCGGAAAAATTCCCGGCCTCCGCCAATACCTGAACTATCTTCCCGGACGAAAGTTTTACATCGTAACGGTAAACCTGTCCGAGGAATATCACTTTTTCTACGATCCCCGCAAAACCGGCCATAACTTCGTCCGCCGGGACAATCTTCAGATACTCCGGCCGTATGGAAATACAGAGCGGCGCTTTTTTCTGCGGAGGAACAGGAATGGTAACGCCCTCGGTCTCAAAAAAAGTTTGATCCCCCGATATTTTGCAGGTTCCGGAAAACAGATTTGATTCCCCAAGGAAGTCCGCCACAAACCGGGTTTCGGGGAACGCATAAACCTCCCCGGGCGCTCCGGCCTGTTCCACCTTCCCCTGGTTCATTACTACAATACGATCCGACATGGTCAGGGCCTCTTCCTGATCATGGGTAACATACACATAGGTTATGCCCAAGGATTTTTGCGTCTTTTTTAATTCCAACTGCATCTGCCGCCGAAGTTTCAGATCCAGAGCGCCCAGGGGTTCATCAAAAAGCATAAGTTTCGGTTTGGTTACCAGGCACCGGGCTATGGCCACCCGCTGCTGCTGCCCGCCGGAAAGCTGATGAGGTTTTCTGTTTATAAAGGGGGTAAGATCCGTGAGTTCCAGAATTTCTTCCACCTGTTCCCGGATTTCCTGTTTAGGGACCTTCTTCATCCTAAGGCCGAACCCCACATTATCCCGTACCGTCAAATGGGGGAACAGGGCATAACCCTGAAAAACCGTGCTGACCTCCCGCTTATTGGCCGGGACCCCCACCACGTTTTGCCCATGAAGGATAATTTCACCACGGTCAGGGCTGATAAATCCCCCTATCATCCTGAGTATGGTTGTTTTTCCGCATCCCGACGGCCCCAGAAGGGTCAGAAATTCTCCATCCGCAATTTTGAGCGATACGTCTTTAACAACCTCTTTCCCGTCAAATATTTTAGTAATATTGTTGAGTTCAATTACGCTGGTATTCATGGGATTTCTCCTTGGAAGACAGTACGGTTGAAAGAACAATGGCAAATACGGAGAAGAGCAGTATAATTGAACAGATGGCGTTAATTTCCGGGGTAAATCCGTTCCGGGTCATGGCAAAAATTTTAATGGGCAGGGTGGTAAACACGCCGTTCAGAAAAAAAGTAACCGGAATTTCGTCCAGGGACAGGGTAACCGACAGCAGGGCTGCGCCGAAAATCGAAGTTTTAATATTAGGCAATATTACATGTACGAAGGTCTGGAGACCCGAGGCGCCCAGATCCATGGCCGCATCCCGCATATAACCGTCGATCTGGCGCAGCCTGGTGTATACCTGGGGAAGCACCGTACCGATTAGGAAGGTGGTATGCCCCAGGATTACCGCAAAGGGCCCCTGAAGTACGCCGACAAGCTGGAGGAAGGTGAGGATGGATATACCGGTGATAATCCCCGGCAGCATCATGGGTAGTATTACCATCCGCTCAAGGAACTGTTTGCCCTTAAAATTGTGCAGGTACATCCCATAGGCGCCGGGCACTCCGATAAGGATAGCCAGGAGAGTACTGATAAGGGCCACCTGTATCGAGTTTTTAAGGGACTGGATAAGCTGTACGTTTTTCAGCATTTCGCCGTACCACCGGAGGGTAAGTCCCTTCATTGGAAAGCTGCTGATCGCTTCGGTATTAAATGACCACAGGACCACCACCACAATGGGCAGATACAAAAACAACAGGGTGCAAACCGCAAGAAAAACAACTGCCGTGGTACTAATTGAAACTTTTCTCATCATTATGAATCACCTTTCCAATTTGCTGAAATGTTTTTCAAGCCGTCCGGTGGTAAACAAAATTACCAGCACCAGGGCCAGGATAATAACACCGATAGCCGCCCCATAGGGCCAGTTATTCGATGTTCCGAATTGGAGCTGAACGATATTGGCAATCTTCGTACTGCTGGTTGGTCCCCCAAGCAGGGAGGGCGCAAGATAATCGCCCATGGACAGGGAAAACGCATAGGTCGCCCCGGTTATGACACCGGGCAACGAAAGGGGAAAAACAATTTTCAGGAAAGTCATTAAGGAACCCCGGCCCAGATCTTTTGAAGCCTCTATCAGATTAAGGGGGATCTGTTCCATGGCGGAGTACATGGGCATCAAAACAAAGGGCGTATAAATGTGTACCATGGCGATGATCACCGAAATATCACTAAAGAGGAATACACTGGAGGGCTTGTTTATTAACCCTGTCCATAGGAGGAAAGAATTTAACATGCCGTTGGTACCCAGGATGATCCTCCAGGAATAGGCGCGCATAACATAGCTTATCCACAGGGGAACTATGGCCAGCATATAAAAGGTCTGCTTGTATCTTTTTACTTTGAAGTTGATAAAATACGCCAGGGGAAAACTTATGAACACCGAAATAACCGTAACCATAAGAGCTATCCGCAGGGTGTTCAGAAGAATCCCCGGGGCGTTTGTTCCGCTTCCGGGGGTAAAAAATTTTTTATAACTTGCTATGGTAAATTCATGAATAACCGCGAAGGGACCGTTTTTCCAAAGGCTGTAGAGGAGCAGATTAAGATAGGGGAAAATCAAAAACAAAAACAGCCAAATAACCAGGGGGGCTAATACGCCGTATTTTAAAAAATGCGCCGCCCCTGTTGGTTTCTGCAAAGCAGTTTTACTGCTGACATTTACGTTTTTCATAATCCCCCGGCTCCGCCCTACTTCGTTGTTTTTACCGCAGTCCAGATATCGTTATAGGCTTCCCGGTTTTCCACATAGCTCCAGAAGTTGATGTCCTCAAAAAGATCGTACATCTCATCGACCATGGCGACTTTCCGCTGATCCTCATCCATGAATGCCGCAGCCTTAGGATTTGAAACAGAGAAGGTCGTGGCGATTGATCCCAGGGCTTCCCCCTCAGGACTGGTACACCAGTCAATCCAAAGAGCGGCAAGCTGCTCGTGTTGCGATCCCGCCACGATCATCAGCCGGTCAAACCAGCCGGTACAGCCTTCTTCGGGGATACACCAATCGAGGTTGAGCCCATGATCCTGGAGGTCCTTGAGGGTACTGGGCCAGCCCACCCCCAGGTCAATTTCGCCGTTAACAAACAGATCCTCAAGTTCCCCGCCGTCGGACCAGTATTTGCGGACACTGGCGTTCAACCGGGAAAGTTCCCCCTGGGCGTACTTGAGGTTATCCCCGGACATATTGTACAGCGCCGTCTTGTCAGTTTTATCCAAACCCAGCATCTGGCCTATCATATAGATATTGCTTACATCATCGTGGAGGGAAATCCGGCCTTTAAAGCGATCTTCCCAAAGTTCATTCCATGATTTGATGGGCGAAAGTTTATCCTTATTGTACATGATGTAATCCGGTCCCCAAAGGTAGGGGACGCCGTGGATCTGCCCGTCCTTTACCATGTCGTCCAGCTTAAAAACATCGGGAATATCCTTCCATCCCGAAATATGTGACACATCCACCGGGGCAATCAACCCATACTGAACCAGATACCCGGCCATATCCCCCGAGGGAGAGATAATGTCATAGGATTTACCGCCCCCGGCCTTTAGCTTTGCCAGAAGATCGTCCCCGCTGGCGAAGAACGTTGCATTGATTTTACAGTTGTACTTCTCCTCAAAGGGTTTTACAAATAGGGGGTCCGCATACATTTCCCAAGTTAGGAGGTTTAGCTCCTCCCCTTTGAAATCCGTCTTACTCCAGTCAATTGCCGCAGCGGCGGCGGGTTTTTTTGATCCGGAACATCCCGCTAAAAACACCACCACAAGCGTCCCCGCAAGTACGGGAAATAGTAATCTCATTTTCATTTGGTTTCCTCCTTCCAAATAGCTTTTATTAACTAGCAAATACCATGCCAAGACAAACGTTTTGTTACCGGGATGGGAAAATAGCAATGTAAAGTCTATTGCTTCTCCGGAACCAGCTCAGTTTATATCGGTTTGGTAAATATCCAAAAGAATGATTCTTACTTTTTTGTATGAAAAATATATAATTCCTACATTAATGTATTTAAATTTTCGTAAAAAATCCCAAATGTTTCATTTTTTGGCTTGACAGAAATACCCCGGAGAGTCTAAATAAATTCAGGAACAGAAAGGAGAAATTTATGGAAACAAAAAACAACTATATTAATGGGAAATGGGTTCCCGCTATTTCGGGGAAAACCCGGGAACTTATCAATCCCGCCACCGGCGGGGTTCTGGCCTTGGCGGCGGACAGCGGCCGGGAGGATGCAAAGAAAGCGGTTCTGGCGGCGAAGGAAAGTTTTTACGGACCGGGGCTTTGGCGGCGTATGAACGCTCAAAAGCGGGCGGATATAATCTGGGCCATTGCGGATGAGATGGAGAAGCTCAAGGATAATCTTGCCATGCTGGACACCCTGAACAACGGCAAGCCCCTGCGGGAGGCCGAGGGGGATGTGGACGACGCAATCCACTGTTTTAAGTATTATGCGGGGCTTATCACAAAACCCTACGGCGGCGCCTATGATGTGAACGATAACTTTGGTCCCATACACGCCTATACCATCCACGAACCGGTGGGGGTCTGCGCACAGATTACCCCCTGGAACTACCCCCTCCTCATGGGGGCGTGGAAAATTGCCCCCGCCCTGGCCGCGGGCAATTCCATTGTCTTTAAGCCTGCGTCCACTACCCCCCTGTCCAGTGTCGCCCTGTTTGAGGTTTTTGACGCCCTGGGTCTGCCGCCGGGGGTCGCCAACCTGGTACTCGGGGGCGGTTCCGCCGTGGGGGCGGAGCTGGCGGAAAACAAGGATGTGGATATGATCACCTTTACCGGCAGTACTGCGGTGGGCCGGTCCATTGCCATTGCCGCTGCGGGTAACCTCAAAAAGGTAGGCCTTGAACTGGGGGGGAAATCGCCCAACATCATCTTTGCGGATGCGGATTTGGAAGGGGCCGTGGAATGGGCCATGATAGGCATCTTCTTTAACCAGGGTGAGGTTTGCTCCGCCGGGTCCCGAATCATTATAGAAGAAAGCATCCATGACGCCTTTGTCAAACGGCTTGCGGAACGGGCCAATGCCATGACCCTGGGAAATCCGGTAAACAACCCCGACATGGGGCCCCTGGTGTCTAAGGAGCAGATGGATACCGTACTGGGGTATATTGAAACCGGCAAAAAGGAGGGGGCCCGCCTGGTCTGCGGGGGGAGCAGGTATACGGAAGGAGAAAACGCCAAAGGATTTTTTGTACGCCCCACGATTTTCGACAACTGCACTTCGGATATGACCATAGTCCGGGAGGAAATATTCGGCCCCGTAGTAACGGTGCAAACCTTCAAGACCGAAGAAGAAGCCATAGCCCTGGCAAACGACACCGTTTACGGCCTTGCGGGGGGCGTCTTTACCGCCGATGGTTCCCGGGCGCTGCGGGTTTTAAAGGAGATCCGTGCGGGAATTACCTGGATAAACTGTTACAACCCGACCTTTAACGAAGCGCCCTGGGGGGGATACAAAATGTCAGGGTTTGGTAGGGAGTTGGGAGTTCACGGTCTGGAGGAGTATCAGGAAGTCAAACAGGTAAACATCCACCTGGCGCCCGGCCCGGTTGGCTGGTACACCCATTAATTCGGTCTTTACGCGCCTATCCGCTTCCCCAGCTCCTGAGCATGGGCTGCGGATAGGATGATATCACTCCAGTTGATATACATTCCCTCTTTTTCCATGCCCCGCATCAGGTTGGTCAGGGCTTTATCCGTAAAGGGGCCGGTTTTTTTAAGGAAGGCGGCGCTTTTTTTCCCCACCAGGGTTCCCGCGGAAAGGACCCGGTGGAGGGCTTCGGGCATTTTCCCACCAAACACGGTGAGGCTTTCGGCAACTACGGCGATATACTCATAGGCCGGCACACGGTACGCATCCCCGGTCCAGGCATCCAATACATCCACCCGGTGTCCCATGGCTTCCATGCCCTTAGCCAGGGCGGTTACGTAGTCGGGAATCCCCTTCCGTTTCGCCGGCGCCGCAATAACCACAACCCTCATTTTTAGGCCTGTTTGTAGAGCTGATCCACCTGCGGTTCCTTAACCAAAAATACGGAACACTTGGCGTTGACCATGATTTCCCGGTGAGCATGGGAAATGATATCCCTGGCGCTCCGCTCCTTCTCCCAGCCCCCTAAAATGATGAGATCCGCCTTTTTCTCGTCCGCCACCGTAAGGATCTCGGTATACACCGCCCCCTTGCGGATCGCCCGGTCAATCTTGACCCCCTTGGCCCGGGCCAGTTCCTCCACAAAGGAAAGGTACCGTTCCCCGTTAGTCTCCAGGCTCCGTTCATAATCCAGGCTTTCTTCCTGGATGAAGATCTTGCTCAGGGTGAGCTGCCGGATGGTGGCGGTATCCACCACATAGACCGCGCATAAATGGCACCGGTACTGCTTTGCCATGATGATTGCATATTTTGCCGCCAGTATGGACGCATCCGAGCCCGAGACTGCTACGACGAGATTGGAGAAAAGTGGCTTTGTCATTCCTTGCCGGCCTTCCTTTTTAAGAGCTTGCTTGAGAAGAAGGCATCCCGATCCTTTTCTTCAAGCGCCGCTTCGATGTATTTTCTGGTATCCCTTGCCGTGGGGATCACCATCTTTTCCAGGGCATTAACCCGCCGCTGGGTTTTCCGGACTTCCCGGGCTAAGCGCCAGGCTATGGTCCTAACCGCCGCCAGTTCTGTAAGGATCTTCAGCAGATCGAAGAATTCTAACACAGTTTCATCACATTCGGCAAATGAATTCGCCGGTGAATACTTTAATTCCGCCCCCGGAAGGTACACTTCCAGGCCGGGAAGGTTCATTCCCGCCACCGCAACCCGTTTTTCCCGAAGATCAAACTTATATTTGATGCTCCGGGAGAGCCGATCCGCCCGTTCCCGGCCAACAACCACCAACATTCGCTTAAGGCAGGGGTAGGCGGTCTCCACCCGGTGGTCCATATCCCGTTCCAGGATCTTTACCTGCTCCACCTTCCGCATAAGCTCCATAACCAGTATTTCCCGCTTCTGCTCCAGAAGATCGTAACCCTCCTCGGCGGTAGCAAGCCGCTCCTTAGTCCGCAGGAGGTTGCTTTTGGTGGGCGCTATCTGTTCACGGGCCATGGGAGATCACTCATAAGTCTAATTTATAATATTGGGGGGATTTTAACAAGAGAAGCGGGAAAAATTCATGCTCACCGGTCAAAGGAAATTACTTATACGTCTAATCTATGTGATCTTGTAAAACATCCATACCTAATGCCATAATCACACTTGGAGGGAAATTCCTGTTTTGTTAACGGCATATGCGTATCCGTAGGTCAATCATTATCCTCATCCTGGGTTTCCTCTCCGCTTCCCTGCCGGGTTTGGATTTCCTCATCCGGCCCCGGGGTTTTATGACTATCCCCCTGGGAGAAAAGAAGGAGCTCTACACCATGGGCGGCGGGGGCGAAGTGGGCTTTGATCTGGATATTTCCAGCATTTTCCCCACTCCCCTGGGTTTTAGCTATACTGCGGGTTTTGAGGCGGGTTATGGCTTTAGTCCCCTTTCCGAAGGCGCCGATGGGAATCTGCAAATCTACGCCGCCGGGGCCGGTCTGGGGCTCTACTACTTCCCCTTGTCCCGGCTTTTCCTTCGGGCTGACGGAGCGGCAGGTGTCTACCAGGGATCATTCGGTGATGGGGCAAGCTCCTCCTATTGGCTGCGGGCCGGGGGAGAAGGCGGATTCCGCTTTAGCCCTTCCTTCCTCCTTTCGCTGAGCGGGGGCTGGCGGTATTTCCATAATCCCTATGGCGGCCCCCTCTACTCGGGCGTCTATACGGGGCTCGGAATTCAGATCACCCTGGGAACCCGGGGCAGCGGGAACGGCGGCGTGGAAGCCGATCTAACGCAGGACGAGCCGGTCTTTCCGGTTTTCCTATCCCTCTACCGGGAAAATGCCGCTGCAACTCTTAAGATAAGCAACCGGGAGAATGCGGAGATCCGAAATGTACGGGTAAGTTTCCGGGCGGGCGCCTATACCTCATCGGAATTCGACTGCGGCAGGGCGGGGCTTATCCCCCGGGGCCGTACCCTGGAGTTTCCCCTATTGGCGGATTTTTCTCCGGAACTTCTTACTTTTACCGAACATAGCCGCATTGTGGGGGAACTGGTGATCCGCTATACACTGCTGGGCGTGGAAAAACAGGTGATACGGAGTACGGCTATCCGGGTATTAAACCGCAACGCCTACCGCTGGAGGGACGATAGAAGTCTGGCGGTATTCGCGTCTCCTTCGGAGCCTGCTGTCCTGGAAACGGCCAAGTTTATCACCGGTCTGGCCCGGGGGCATCTCAAGGCCGGCCTTAATCAGAATATGCAGATGGGGCTCTACCTTTTTGAGGGACTCCGCGCGGCGGGTCTCGCCCTGGCGGAACTGCCTGAAACCCCCTACCGGGATTATAGGGCGGCCGGAGACGCGGTGTATCAGGATTCACGTCTCGATACGATACAGTTTCCCTTTCAGACCCTCGCTTACCGGAACGGAGACTTGGACGATCTGGGGCTCCTCTATGGGGCGCTGTTGGAGGCTTCGGGAATCAGCGCCGCCTTCATATCCTTGGCGGATGATTTTATCATCGCTTTTAATTTAGGTATAAACCCGGAAGCAGCGGAAACCCTGTTTAACGGGAACGAAAAATTATTAATAATTGAAGATCGGGTGTGGCTGCCCCTTTCCATGGCGGCTTTTAACAGGGGTTTTGTAGAATCCTGGAAAGCCGGAGGGCAGCGGGTTAACCGCATCAATAAGAGTGAAAATGCCGCGTTTTTTGTTTTGGAGGAGGCTTGGGGTACCTACCCTCCCGCCCCCGTCCCCCTTCGGGAGAGCCCCATAAACCTGCCCCTGGAGCAGACAGTCCTTGCCAGGGCGGATCAGGAATTCCGTTCCTATACCACAGAAGAACTGGAACCCCTTGTAGAGGCGATCAGAAACCAGATAAGAACTGCCCCTACGGCCGCCCTCTATAACCGCTTGGGGATACTCCTTACCCGCATTGGGAAGCAGGAGGAAGCCGTCGCAGCTTATGAACATGCCATAGGTATGGGGTCGGTTCCTGCCATGAGTAACCGGGGCAATATGGCCCTGCTGGCAAGGGATTATCAGACGGCTGAAAAGTGGTTCCTGCAGGCCCTGGCATCTGATCCCGAAAATAAGGGAGCAAAAGCGGGGCTGCTGAAGGCCCAGGGGCGATGAAAAAACTCCGGTTCTGTCTCCTGGCGTTGTGGATCGCCTTAACGCCGGTCTTTGGGGAAACGGAATTGCATTTTACCCTTATGCCCGGAGGCGCCTTTCCCCTGGGGAACGAAAACCTCGGCGTCGGTACCGGGGCTTCCGCTGCTCTGGCTCTGCTCTTTCCCGGCTCCCTGGGGATAGGGATAAATGGGGGGTATTCGGGGATTACCGTAGCTGACGGCACTACCCTCGGCCTGCTGGAAGGGGGGATAGGTCCGGTTTTTCAGTACCGTTTCAATGACCGCTTTTCTCTCCGGGGAGAAGCTACCCTGGGGGTCTACCGGATGAACTGGAAGGATAAACAGGATACTTGGGGAAGCCTAAGTTTTTTGGCATCCGGCTTTTTTCACCTTACCCCTTCGGTTTCCCTGGGACTCTACGGCGGCTATACCTGGTATCATTATGAGCCTGATATACGGGTCATAAAAGCCGGGGCAAGTATTAAGGTCAATCTGACGGAACTGGTAACCGGGAAAATCCGCATCAGGGGTGAAAAAATTGATCAGCATCCGATTTTTCCGGTCTCCTATGCCTGGTATGAAAAAAATTCCTTCGCCACCCTGCGTATTACCAATGAGGAACCCAACGCCATTACCGAAGTGGAGGTTTCCCTGTTTCTGGAACAATATATGAACCAGCCTACCAAGTGCATGACCATAGCCCGGCTTGAAAAGGGTGAATCCGCAGATATTCCCCTGACCGCATTATTCAACGAAAGCATGATGGACCTTACGGAAAATATCAGCGTCAATGTCAGGGCGCAGATACAGTACCGAAGCTTAGGGGTACGGAAGTCCACGGCCATTCCGCTGAGTATGCCCGTTTACAACCGAAATGCCATGAACTGGGACGACGATAGACGGGCAGCGGCCTTTGTATCCTCCCGGGACCCGTCGGCGGCCTACTTTAGCCGTTATACCGCAGGCATTGTTGAAGCCCGGAAGCGGCGCGATATTCCCCCCAATGTGCAGTATGCCATCGGTCTTTTTGAGGCCCTTAATGTATACGGTATAAAGTATATTATCGATCCCCTAAGCTCCTATGTGGTATTATCCGAAGACGCCTCGGCCATGGACAGTCTTAATTACCCCTATCAAACCCTGCTCTATCGGGGCGGTGACTGTGACGATCTTTCCATTTTGTTTTGTTCCCTTCTGGAGACCCTGGGCATCAAAACAGCCTTTCTCACCATCCCGGGGCATATCTATATAGCCTTCGATACGGGGCTAACCGAGGGTGAAGTGAAGGATAACTCCCAGATCCCCCTTTCCGCCCTTATAGCGCGGGAGGGGAAATTGTGGATGCCACTGGAAATCACCCTTCCCGAGGAAGGTTTTAACCGGGCCTGGCGGATAGGTATTCAGGAGTGGGAACGCGCCGGAACGGAGGGGCAGCTCTACCCCATGTCCCGCTCTTGGGAGATTTATCCATCGGTGAGTATTCCCCGGGCGGGACAACGGATCATCACCGTACCGGACGAGAAAGAGCTGATACGGGTCTTTGAGGCCGGTATAGGGGCCTTTTTAAATTCCCCCGGTTACCGCTAAATTTTTCTACAGCCCCCCGCTGCCCCAGCCTTCGGAGGCGGGGGAAAGCACGGCGCCGGCGGTGAAGGGGTTCATATACTTTTCGATGTATTCCTTCTTTATCCGCAGGAGGTCCTCCCGGGGCAGGCTGGCTAATACCTTCCAGCCAAGGTCCAGGGTCTGGTCGATGCTGCGGTCCTCGAATTCACCCTGGGTGAGGAAATCCTGTTCCAGCCGCTCGCCAAACTGAAGGTAGCGTTTGTCCGCGTCGGATAGTTCTTCCTCGCCGATGATCGACGAAAGGTTGCGGACCTGCTTGACCTTGGAATAGGCGGCGAAAAGCTGGCTGGATACATCCTTGTGATCCTCCCGGGTCATGCCGGGGCCGATGCCGTCCTTCATGAGCCGGGAAAGGCTGGGAAGCCCCGCCACCGGCGGATAGACCCCTCGCTGGGTGAGTTCCCGGTCCAGCACGATCTGCCCTTCGGTGATGTACCCCGAAAGATCCGGAATGGGATGGCTGATATCATCGTTGGGCATGGTGAGGATGGGTATCTGGGTGATGGAACCGGAGGAACCGCTTATCTTTCCCGCCCGCTCATAGAGGCTCGCCAAATCGGAGTAGAGGTAGCCCGGGTAGCCCTTGCGGCTGGGAACTTCACCCCGGATGGAACTTACCTCACGGAGGGCTTCGCAGTAGTTGGTCATGTCGGTCATCACCACCAGAACGTGCATGTTCCGGTCGTAGGCCAGGTATTCCGCGGCAGTCAGGGCGCATTTGGGGGCTACGAGCCGCTCCAGGGACGGGGCGTCCGCCAATGACAGGAATACTGCTACGTTGGCCAGAACACCGGTACGCTCAAAGTCGTCCAGGAAGAACCGGGCCACATCGTACTTGACGCCCATGGCGCAAAAGACTACCACGAAGGGCTCCGGAGCGCCGCCGCCGCCAAGGTTCAGGATCTTTGCCTGACGCACTATTTGTGCGGCCAGACGGTTATGGGGGAGTCCGTTGCCGGAAAAAATCGGAAGCTTCTGTCCGCGGATCAGGGTGTTCATGCCGTCAATGGAAGAGATCCCGGTCTGGATAAAGTCCCGCGGATAGGTCCGGGCGTAGGGGTTGATGGGGAGGCCGTTCACGTCCAGGCAGGTGGAGGAGAAGATGTTTCCGTACCCGTCTATGGGTTCACCCAGGCCGTTAAAGATACGCCCCAGGAGCCCCGGCCCTACCCGCAGCTGCATGGGCTTCCCCAAAAATTCTACCCGGGAGTCCGCCGCGGAAAGCCCCGTATTACTGCCGAAGATCTGGATCGCCGTCCAGTCCTCGCTCATATCTACCACACGGCCTAAGCGGCGGCCTTCGTCACGGTCGTAAACCGCCACCACCTCGTTAAAGCCCACGTCACGGCTCCGCTCGGTGATCACCACGGGGCCCTCTATCCGGGTTAAGCCCCGGTATTCAACACCCCTCATCTATGAACTCCCACTTGCATCACCCTTCTCTCCTCAGGATAAAAAAAACAACCGCAAAGGCGCAGAAGGCGAAAAAGGATGGGGAAAAGAAAAATTCCTCTTTCCTCTTTCTTCGCCTTCTGCGCCTTTGCGGTTAAAATCCCTTCACATTTATTCAGTCCAATCAACATATTACAACGTCTCCTTAGTACGATAGCTCCGTTCCAGGGTTTCCAGGGCGTTTCGCATTTCCTGTTCAAAATCCGAAAGCTTATCGCTGTCTTCGTTTTTCACATCGCCCTTAAGCCGGGAAAGCCGCTCCCGGATGGGCATGGGATTGTCACCGCCGGTAAGGGAACTAATCTTAATTAACGGGGCGCCCAGCTTGATGCAGACCTGGGCTTTTTCAAAGAAGTCCATGACCAGTTCCAGGAGCCGCACCTGTTTGGCGGGGATGCAGTACATATCCACTTCGTCGAAAGAATTCTGCTGGAGGAACCCGTCCTTGATGATATCCGCCGTTACCAGAACCAGCCGCTGATCGTCCGGCAAGGCGTCGGGGCCGATGAGCCGCACTATTTCTGAAAGCCGCTGTTCCTTTTTAAGCAGGTCCAGGGCTTCCTGGCGTACCCGTGCCCAGAGGGGGTTCACCTTTTCCCACCAGGGCCCCACCTCTTCGGCGTACTCAGAATAACTGTCTATCCAACTAATGGCCGGGTAATGCCGGGCGTTGGCCAGGTCCCGGTCCAGGGCCCAGAAGCAGCGAATGAAACGCTTTGTGTGCTGGGTTACGGGCTCGGAAAAATCGCCCCCCGGGGGAGACACCGCGCCGATGATGGAGACCGATCCTTCAAGACCCGAGAGGGTCTGTACCCGGCCGGCCCGTTCGTAAAATTCCGCAAGCCTGGTGGGGAGATATGCGGGGAAACCTTCCTCGGCGGGCATTTCCTCCATGCGCCCCGACAGTTCCCGCAGAGCCTCCGCCCAACGGCTGGTAGAATCCGCCATGATCGCCACGTGGTAACCCATGTCCCGGTAAAACTCCGCCAGGGTTACACCGGTGTAGATGGAAACCTCCCGGGCAGCCACGGGCATGTTAGAAGTATTGGCGATAAGGATAGTGCGTTCCATCAGGGAACGGCCGCTGCGGGGATCGGTAAGGTGGGGGAACTCGGTGAGTACGTCGGTCATCTCGTTGCCCCGTTCGCCGCAGCCTATGTAGATAATCACGTCGGCGTCGCACCACTTGGCAATGGCGTGCTGGGTCATGGTCTTGCCGGTACCAAAGCCCCCGGGTATGGCGGAGGTGCCACCCTTGGAGAGGGGGAAAAACACATCGATGACCCGCAGGCCCGTAACCAGGGGCTGATCCTGGGGCAGCCGTTTCGCGCTGGGCCTGGGGATACGCACAGGCCACCACTGGGCCATGGGGATCTCTTCGCCGTGATCGGTACGCGCAATAACAGTGTTACAGTTGTAGTCACCGGCCTTAACCAGTTCCGTAAGGCCCTCCCCGTGTATGTTTGGGGGAACCATGATCTTGCAGATTATGCTCGGGGTCTCCTGAACCGTTCCCAGGACCAGCCCCGGAACCGGGACCGGCTTTTCTCCGGCGGCAATCTTCGCCGCCAGGGCGGGATCGGGAAGGAAGGACCAAAGCTTCGCGGTGTCCAGGGGATCTTCCCGGGCGCCGGGGTCCATGAAGGCCCCGCTCTGTTTAAAAAGGGCCTCCAGGGGCCGCTGTATTCCATCATAAATAGTGCCGATAAGTCCCGGCCCCAAAAGAGCCGACAGGGGCCGTCCGGTGGAGGCTGCCCCGGCGCCTATCTGGAGCCCCGTATCATCCTCGTAGACCTGTATCACCGCCTCGTCCTGCTCAAGCCGCACGATTTCCCCGATGATACGTTTTTCGCCGACCTCAACCAGGTCGAAAAGCCCCGCCCCGTCGAGACCCGAGGCGCGCACTATGGGCCCGGAGATGCGCCGGACCTTTCCGTTAATGGTCATCCTTCGCCTCCCCTAAAAGAGCCGCTACCAGTTCCGCCCGGCTATCCTCTAGTAACGCTGCGGCAAAGGCATCCACCGAAGCGGTAAGCCGTACCGCCGGGGAGTTTACGATAATGGCAGGAAAACTGCCGGGCAGTCTATGAAAGCTCAGATCTTTTTGATAGGTCCAGTTGATCCCCGGCAGGGATTTTGATATCAGTGTTTTAAGTTCCTCTTCCGTAAGAGCCCGGCAGCCCACCAGGAGTGGAGGAGCGCCGGGAACAGGGTCCGGAAGCCCGGCGGCGCAGCGCTTGAGCTCCTTCTCCACTAGGGTAAGAAGTTTTTCCCGGGACAGGGCGCCAAGGTAGTCCCGCATGGAAGAAAGGAGGAGGGCCTCCACCTTTTCCGAATAGGCGCGCCGTTTATCCAGGGGAAGCCGGGCCATAAGTTCCTCCCGGGTTTTTTCTATACGAACAGTAAAACTTTTTTTAAGCTTCCCAAGATCCTTCCCCATCCGCTTTTCCCAGACAGCGGCGGAGGCGGCAATGGTCTCATCGGCGGTACTTAATATACGCTTGGCCTTTTTCCGCGCATCTTCGAGGATCTCTTTATCCAATACGTCGGTTGATTGCAGTTCTTCCATTACACGTGAACCCCTACCGCTTCCCGGATGGATTCTACCAGGGTCTTACGGCCCGGCAGATGTCCTATGGTTCCGGGTATTTCTACTACCAGGGGATACTCCCCGGAAAGCTGCCAGTCCGTCAACTCCGCCCCCAGCCAGTCCGCAGCCTCTTCGGTGAGGATCAAGACCCGGCAGCCCGCGCTGCCGCGTACATAGGCTGTGGGCAGCACCGCCTGGGCGGTTTCATCCCAGCCCCGGGTTATCCCCAGGAAAGCGGCCCGGGCGGTCTCAGCATTAGTCACCGGGATTCCGTCTATGCCGATAAAGCGAAAGGCGGTAAGCAGCTCAGCATCCCCGATAAAGTAATAGTCCATTACAATATCATAATCAGCAGGGCCACCAGGAAGCCCCAGAGACAGATACCTTCCGCAAGACCCGCATAGGGCAGAGCCTTTCCGGAAAGTTCCGGGTTCTCGCTCATGGCGCCCATGGCTGCGGCGCCGATCTGTCCTACGGCGATACCGCCGGCGATACAGGAAATACCCACCGCCAAAGCCGCCGCAATATACCGCCACGCCGCAGTATTACTGCCAGCTCCCTCAGAAGCGGCGGCAGCCGAAGCCTCCTGGGCAAAGAGCGGAACCGATAGGGCAAACAGTACAAGGATACACAATACTATTTTGCGTTTCATAATCAAACCTCCCTGCGAAACCGGAAGGGGGTAAATTCCACCCCGGTTTCGGTAAAAAACTTACTGAAAAATTCGTAATATTGAAGACGTACAACCTGAATGGCGACGATCATTCCCTCGAGCAGTATTATTACGGTGTTCCCAAAGATCATCACCAGCAGGAACGCTGCGGAACCGCCAAGGCTCCCTGCAAAGCTTCCCGCGCTGCCCCCGGCGGCTGTCATCACCATTTCCGAAAGCTTAAAGATAATAAAAGAAAGCACGGCGTGGGAAAGGGCAAAGGCCCCTACCCGGAGAAAACTTACGGTGTTGGAGATATAGGTGGAAACCGTTTCGAGGATCTCCACAAATCCTTCCATGATAAAAACCATAAGCCCGTGTTCCAGCACCGGTTTTTCCCGGGCAAAGACCCGCCACAGTACGGGACCAAAGAAGATACAGAACACCGGAAGGGCCAGGCCGATGCCGTCGAACCAGGCAAAACGCCCCCCAAGAAGACAGCGGATGGCGATGGAGATGGCGTACCAGAACAAAAGGAGCCCGGAGATACCGGTCTTGGAAAAAAGGGCCCTTTCATATTTTTTAAGCCCCCATTGGTTAACGATATTCACCAATAACCCTATGGAATTAAAAACGATCCCCACAGCAATGGTAAACCCAAAAAAGTAGAAAAGCTTGGTTACGCTCCCGCCCTTTTCGGTAAGGGGCATCAGGGTGAGGATACGGTCCACCGGATGACCGGTAAGGAAACCCGTAAGCGCCCTGGTGGGACGGACAAAAAGTTCCTCGCTTGCAAAGATCTCTCCGTTAAGAAAGCCCATTACCATGGATGCTATACCCACCGAAATAAGGGGGGTAGAATAGTTTTTAAACTTCGACAGAGCCTTAATACCCCTGCGGCCCGTGAGGATTCCCGCCAGAAAAAGTACGAAACCCTGACCCACATCACCGAACATGATGCCGAAGAGTATGGTAAAAAAGAAGGCCACCAAGGGTGTGGGATCGATGGTTCCGTATAACGGAGCGCCGTAGGAAAACACCACCCCCTCAAAGCCCTTAACAAAGGCGCCGTGGTTCAGGGATACGGGGACCTTGGTTTTCCCGTCCCTCACTTCGGGAATCTCGTTGGGATCGAAGGCACGAACCCCTACCCTACCCTCGGTACGCTTCTCCAGATCCTCCACCAGCTTCCCCATGCTGTCCGCGGGAACCCAGCCGGAAAGGACATAGACGCTTTTGGTGGACGCCAGCCGGTGTTTTAGATCCTCGGTTATGGAAGCCATAAGAAAACTGCCGTGCAGGGCAGCCAGAGCGGGGCCGTATTCTTCTTTTACCTGTTTTTTATCAGCCTCAATGGATTTGAGCGCCTCCTCCATACCCCCAAGGCGGGTTTGCAGCCCCGACAGCAGTTCCCCCGGGACCCCCTTATAGCCTTCGGGAACCGCGATGGGAACAAATTCCTGTTTTTTCAGTTCCGAATCCAGGGCGAAGCGGCCTTTCCGGGATGAAGCGGCCAGGATACGGTCATCATCCTTGCCGGAACCCAGGGGGATGATCACCGCCCGGTCCGCCAGATTACTGCGCAGATCCTCCAGCCGTTCCGGTTCCAGCCGGCCGATGCGCAGGGTTAAGTAGGAAAGCTGATCCAGATCCGCAAATGGAGCGTTGAGGTTAGAAAAAGCATTGGCCTCGCTCAGGGCATCTTCTACCTTTTTCTTTTCCTTGAGGGTTTCATTTTCCTTCCCGTTCAAAAGCTCTATCCGGGAACAGATCTTCTCCGTAAGCGCGGCCTCATCAGGACCGGGGAATTTACTGGATTCATCGGGCTCCGTGGGGATTTCCACGCCAAGATATACTGCAGAGGCCTTTATTTTTTCCAGGGTATCCGATATATCTGTGCGGACAATACCTTTATCGGCTAAGCGGTCTTCCGGAACAGCATCGCCCGCTTCCTTGGGGAAGTGCATCAGAGCCCGGCGGCCCAAATATTCTATTACACCGTCCACGTCCCGGTCCAGGACGGTAAGTTCAACCTGTTTCATCTTCCGGGGCCGAATCACGAGGGGAACCTCCTCATTACGTTCGTCGGGTGAATGTTCACGAGGCAACCCCCAGCAAATTAAGGATATCCTGGGCGGGCATACCCAGGCTTAAGCCCTCGGCAACGCTAATCAGGAGATCCTCCTCAAAGAGTTTGATCTTAATAAAACAGGCCACCATGTCCAGGGAAAAGGGCCTGATCCGGAAAGAACGGCGGGCCAGAGTATAAAGATATTCCGCCGCAGCGTTCTGGAAATACCGGGGATCCGCAGTCCAGGCTTCGCCGCTGCTGTGAGGATTCAGGAACTTTACCCAGCGCCAGCGATCCCAGTCGGCGGGGCTGTCCAGGGCCATGGAGAGGGAGTCCTGGGCATCGTCAGCCAGGGTAGGCCTGGCAGCGCTGCGCCGCAAGTGCCAGCGGGAGTGGTAGTCCTTCAAGGCGGGAATAGAAACCAGGAATTCCCCGGCTTGGTCCTCTGACATACCGTAGTAGGTCCGCATACGCAGAGCCCAGGCGGAATTCCGCAGACTTACCTCTTCGGAAAGTATCTGTTCAATGGACTTCCGGTCGGCCGGGGCGAGTTTCAGCATGGACTTCCAGAGGCTGAAATAGTAATGGTGGTCCAGTTTGTTCTGGATCACCATGGTTTTAATATCCAGCGGGGTAAGAAGATCCTCCAGGAGAAATTCAAATTCAGTACCCTTGAGCATCAAGCTGAAATGGGGGTACGCCTTGTAATTAATAGTAGCAAAACGGCCGATATCGGTAAGCTGGGGCAGGTTCCGTTCCCCAGCGGCGGCAGCGGTGATCACCCGTTTCAGATCGGTATACTCAAAATCCCGGATAAGGCGGACCAGCAGTTCCGGCGGATGGGGAAAGGAATCTACAATAATGATAATTTGCCGGGCGGTACGGTTGATGATCCGGCGCTCCAGGTCCACCAAAAGCTCCTGTTCCGGGAGGTCCCTGGCATCCTTGCCGAAGATAAGCCGGTCCAGTTCGGAAAGCCGGGTCATTCCGCCAAGCTTGGAGAGGCGTTTCCCGATAAAGGAATTCCCCACTATTCCGCAAGCCTTGGCATACACATATGCCCGTTCTCCCGATCCGGGCACCTAACGCTCTCCAAAAAACAGGCGTTCCGCCAGTTGGGAGAATGCATCCCCGTGAACCGGCATGACCTCTAAACTCTCCCGGTTGGCTTCCATCTGCCGTTTATAGTCTTCTTTTACCGCCAGCACAGCCTTTTCGTACTCCCCATTAAGTTCCGCCGCTTCCAGGCTATACCGCTCGTCACAGCGCGCCCGGTTTTCCTTTTCCTTTTCCGCAACCCGGCGATCCGCTTCAGCTTGGGCGTCATCGACCAGGATCGCAGCCTGGGACTCAACCTTCAGAAGATGATTTAAAACGTCCTGTTCTCGAACATCCTGTTCGTGAACGTCTCGTTCACTGCTATCAGAACCCATGGAATACCAACCCGCTTACCCTTTCTTATTATTCCAAAGTAATAGAAATATCCTCATATTTTTTTAAAATTGCATAAGCGCCCGGTACATCCTTCTGAGCCGCAAGATCCGTGAAAAACTGAGGATTAGCCAACAGTTCGGCCATACGCTGGAGGACACGGAGATGCTTTTCCGAATCCCCCACAGGACCCAGGATCATAAAGAGTACATGCACCGGGTTCCCGTCCAGGGCTTCGTAATCTATCCCCTTCCGGGAAATTCCCAACATACCGTAGACCTTATCCACCGCATTGGTCTTTCCGTGGGGAATGGCGATACCCTTCTGGATACCCGTGGACATCTTCATTTCCCGTTCCCGGAGGGCTCCCAGGATCTCCTCCCGGGCATCAGATTTAATAACCTGACAAAAACGGTCTACCAGTTCCTCAAAGACTTCCTCTTTATCCTCGGCTTGCAGATCAACCAGTATAAATTCCGGCGAAAACAGTTCGTGTAAAAGCATCAAGCCTCCTCAAATCCTATTCTAACAGACTGGAGTCTGCGGACCTTAGTCCGCAGAATCGGCTTCGGTAGCAGGTCCGGGTAATTGAAACTCCGGCTGGGAATCCACATTACCGGCCCCGCCGTTCTCCTGCCACCAATCATTATCAACATCGGTCGAAAGCTGCCGGCCCGCGGATTCAACCCCGGTACCGCCGGGGGTCCTGTTTAAGAGCGCAAGCCCAAGGCTGAGTACCAGAAAAATTCCGCCCAAAACAGAGGTTGCCCTGGTAAGCACATTACCGGACCGGGAACCAAAGGCGGAGGAGGAACCGCCGGCGAAAATCCCCCCAAGACTATCCCCTTCTTCGCTCTGAATCAAAACCAAGAGAATAAGCAGGATCGCCGCAATAACAAAAAACACCAACAGGACCACACTGAGTACACCCATCTACTGACTCCATTAAAATTATACTATATTTTACTGAAACAAAAAAAGTTATACAAGCTCCCCCTGTTTGATAAGTCCACAAGGTGTATACTTTTTTATACACCTTGTTTAACCACACCTTCTACGGTGAGCAAATTCGATTCCCAAGATCAATTATATCAGATTGATTAGGAAACCGCAATTGGTACCCCTTATTGCAAATTTTCCACAGCGGCCCTTTCAATCGCAATGCCCCTTGTATATTGTTTCATAAAAGCGGTAAAACCCTGCACATCCTTTGTATCCGGCTCAAGCAGGTCGCCGGAGTTCTTCCCAAACACTTTTTGCGCCAGGAAAGCTTCAAGGGTTCCTTCCTTTTGCTTCATATAGGCCGCCAGGAGCGCAATACCCCATGCGCCGCCTTCACCGGCGGTCTCCATTACCGCGACCGGTGTTTTCAACGCCGCCGCCATCAATCTTTGACCCACAAGCTTTGTTTTAAATAAGCCCCCATGGCCCAGGATTTTATCAAGACGGACATGCTCCTTTTCCGTAAGAATATCCATACCTATCTTCAGGGTAGCCATGGTAGAAAAAAGGAGGGAACGCATAAAATTTGCCAGGGTAAAGCGGCTGTCGGGCATACGGGTAAACAGGGGACGCCCCTGCTCCAGGCCGGTAATCACCTCCCCCGCATCGTAATTGTAGGAGAGAAGGCCGCCGCAATCGGGATCAGCCGCAAGAGCCTTTTCATACAGGACATCGTATAGCCTGCCCTTGTCAACCTTAGCGCCAACCGTTTCATTAACTTCGCTGAACAACTTTACCCAGGCGTCAAGGTCCGTAGTACAGTTGTTACAATGTACCATGGCCACGGGTTTACCCGAGGGTGTGGTGACCATATCGATCTCCTGGTACACCTTGGATAATTCCTTTTCCAGCACGATCATCGCAAATATCGACGTTCCCGCAGAAACATTGCCGGTACGTACCGCAACGCTGTTTGTCGCCACCATACCGGTTCCCGCATCTCCTTCGGGAGGACATAGGGGAATACCGGCCGCCAGTCCCCCCTTGGGGTCAAGCAGCTTAGCGCCTTCCGCAGTGAGGGAACCCGCATTTTCACCGGCGTTCAAAACCTTGGGCAGTATATCCCGCAGCTTCCAGGCGAATTTTGAAGCGCCGATAAGGGAATCAAATTGGCTTACCATTTTTTCATTGTAGTTGTTACTATTACTGTCGATTGGAAACATGCCGGATGCTTCACCTATGCCAAGCGCCTTTTGTCCCGTCAGCTTCCAGTGTACATAACCGGCAAGGGTGGTTAAATAGGAAATATCCTTTACGTGATCTTCCTTGTTCAAAATTGCCTGATAGAGCTGTGCGATACTCCAGCGCTGGGGAATGTTAAAGCCGAAGGCATCCGTAAGCAGCTTTGCGGACTGTTCCGTATTGGTGTTACGCCAGGTAAGGAAAGGGGCCAGCTGCTTTCCGTCCTTATCAAAGGCTAAGTATCCGTGCATCATACCGGAAATACCGATAGCCTCCGGCGTGGAAAGCGGGACGCCGTACCGTTTCTGAACATCATCGGACAGGTTTTGAACGGCGTTTTGCAGCCCCTGCCAGACTTCGTCCAGGTGGTAGGTCCAAAGGCCGTTTTCCAGACGGTTTTCCCAGGTCTCGCCCCCCGATGCAAGGGTTGTGTAATCCTCCCCAATCAGAACAGCTTTGATGCGGGTAGAGCCAAGCTCTATGCCCAGGGTTGTTTTTCCGTTAATTAAATCTTTTCCATTCATTTTGCACTCCCTTATATTATCGAATATCTTCCAGTTCCGCACCGCTGATGGCGTTGACGCTTTCCTCAATATCACTGCGATTCATACCGGCTATCCGTATGGTGATGCGGCGGTGATCCAGGTCGTCACCTTCCGAAGAGACCAGGGCGATGATGTTGCCGCCCTTGACGGCGATGGCGTGGGTCAGCTTTTCCAGCTGCCCCGGTTTTTCCGCCACGTGAAGGGTGATACGGACCCCGGGATGCCGGGCGCCGAAGGCTTTGACAAAAACATGGAAAAGATCCGTTTCGGTGATGATCCCCACCAGGAGATCCCCCTTCATAACAGGCAGGCAGCCTATGTCCTTGTCCGCCATGACCCGGGCGGCTTCTTCCACCACATCGTTTTCCTCCACGGTGATCACATCCTTCACCATGATCTTCTCCACCTTGAGTTTGGAAAGGAGGTAGCTGATCTCGTACATGTCCAGACTTGTGGCGCCCGAAGGACCGGCCTTGAGCAGATCCTTTTTGGTGAGTATCCCCACAAGATTGTTGTTTTTATCCAGCACCGGCAGGTGGCCGATCTGCTCCTTATCCATCAGGGAACGCACATCCGTTACCGACATGTCGGGGTGTACGGTAATGGGGTTTTTCGTCATCACACGGCTAATAATCATTTTGTCCTCCTAGGTATGCTTCCTTCACCGCATCGTCCTTCATCAGGGATTTCGCGGGACCGGATTTGATTACCTGGCCGGTCTCCAGAATATACCCGCGGGAAGCGATTCCCAGGGCTTTAAAGGCGTTCTGCTCCACCAATAGTATTGTTGTTCCTGCCTCGTTGATGCGCTTGATTATCAAAAATATTTCATCCACCAAAATGGGGGCAAGACCCATGGAGGGTTCGTCCAGGAGCAGCAGCCGGGGCTTGGACATCAGGGCTCTCCCCATGGCGAGCATCTGCTGTTCACCCCCCGAGAGGGTCCCCGCCACCTGCCGGACCCGCTCCTTAAGCCGGGGGAAAAGCCCGTAGACCATATCCATATCACTGCGGATGGCGGGCCGGTCCTTCCGGACATAGGCCCCCATCTCAAGATTATCCTTCACCGAAAGATTAGCAAATATACGCCGGCCTTCGGGAACCTGGATGAGCCCCAGGGTGACAATGCGGTCCGGAAGTACGGCGCTGATATCATTACCGTCAAAGATAACGGAACCCGCAGTTTTTCTGATGATATTCGATATGGCATGAAGGGTGGTGGTTTTTCCGGCGCCGTTAGAACCGATGAGGGTGATAATCTCCCCCTCGGCGACATCGAAGGAGATACCCCGTAAAGCCCGGATGGCGCCGTAGTGGACCGCAAGATCCCTAACTTCGAGCATGATCTTCGGATCAGCCATGGGCGCCCTCCTCCGCCTCGATGAGGGCGTCTTCCCCCAGGTAGGCCTTGATCACCGCCGGGTCCCGGCGTATCTCCCCGGGAAGCCCCGCCGCAATGATCCTGCCGTAATCAAGAACCAAAAGCCGTTCGCAGATCCCCATGACCAGATGCATATCGTGTTCGATGAGCAGGATGGTCAGGTGAAATTCCTTCCGGATAAAAGAGATAAGCCGCATCAGATCCCGGGTCTCCTGGGGATTCATCCCTGCGGCGGGTTCGTCCAAGAGGAGCAATAACGGACTGCCCGCCAGGGCCCGGGCAATTTCCAGCTTCCGCTGTTCCCCGTAGGGAAGGTTTCGGGCCAGTTCGTCCTTTTTCTTCTCTATTTTAAATAGTGATAGCAATCCTTCCACCCGTTCCCGCATCTGCCCTTCGTCATGATAAAAACGGGGAAGCCGGAACACCACATCCAGGGGATTTTCCACCCGGGAGGAATGGAGGGCTATGCGCACATTATCTTCCACCGTAAGGTTATTAAAGAGTCTGATATTCTGGAAGGTCCTGGCTATGCCGATATGGTTCAATTTGGCGGGGCTCAGTTTTCCTACCACATGCACCTTCCCATGGCGGTCCCAAAAATCGATCTCCCCCCCGGTGGGTGCATAGATACCGGAAAGCATATTGAATACCGTGGTTTTCCCCGCGCCGTTAGGCCCGATAAGCCCCACCAATTCCCCCCGATGCAGTTCGCATGAAAACCCGCTCACCGCCCGCAGTCCGCCAAAAACTATTGAGAGGTCCGATACTTTCAGAAGAAGGTCTTGTTCATTCATACATCTCCCCCCTTGGCGGTTTTGCGGCGGATGAAGGCGGCGAAGCGGGAGACTAGGCGGACGAAGGATAGTTCCTTCATGCCCAGGAGACCCTGGGGGCGGAAAAGCATTACGAAAATAAGTATCAGGGGGTAGATCAGGAGACGATAGTCCCGAAGGAAGCGGAGGAATTCCTGCAGGTAGCTTAGGATATAGGCGGCTAATACCGATCCGGTCATGGAACCCATGCCCCCAAGGACTACGAAGATCAGATAGTCGATGCTGTGGTTAAAGGAAGCGGCGTCGGGCTTTACAAAACCTATCACCATGGCGTAGAGACAGCCCCCGAGGCCGGCGATAAAGGAGGCGATCACAAAACCGACCATTTTATAGCGGAATACGCTGATTCCGTTGGAGTTAGCCGCCACTTCGTCTTCCCGCACCGCCAGGATAGCCCTGCCGTAGCTGGAACGGAGAAAATTCTGAAGCAGGATTAGTATTAGTGCCAGACTGGAGGCAACCACCAGAAATGCCAAATCCAAGCGGAGGGTCATGGCGGTGGTAAACCGCCTGCCGTTGGCGCCCCCGGTGAGGGACCGCAGGTTGGTAAGAACTACCCGGATAATTTCGCCAAAGCCCAGGGTAACGATGGCCAGATAATCTCCGGTTAGTTTTAGTGTTGGAAATCCGATGATAAACCCAAAAAAGGCGGTTACTAATGCTGCGAGAATAACGCTTACCGGCAGGGGAAGCCCCAGGTCCAGGGTAAGGGATATGCAGGAATAGGCCCCTATGGCCATGAACCCGGCTTGTCCTAACGAAAGCTGCCCGGTGATCCCCGTAATAGTATTGACACTGATGGCCAGGATAGCATTTACACCGCCCATGGTGATGATCTGGGCGGTGTAGGGGTCGATAATATCCAGTTTTATGAGCAGCGTAGGGATACACACCAAAGCCAGGGCGAATACACCGGGTATAATCGTATTTTTTCTGCGCTCCCTCATATTACACCTTTACCCTGGTCTTCTTACCCAATATCCCCGTGGGCTTAACCAAAAGGATAACGATAAGAATGGAAAAAGAAATGGCGTCCGCGTATTGGGAAGAGATGAAGCCCTTGGTCATGGTTTCGGCAATCCCAAGGATAAAGCCCCCTAACATAGCGCCGGGCACGGAACCTATGCCTCCCAATACGGCAGCCACAAAGGCCTTAAGCCCCGGCATGGTTCCCATGGTGGGGCTTACCTGGGGATAAGCGCAGGCAAAGAGGATGCCCCCGGCGGCGGCTAATACCGAGCCCAGGGCAAAGGTAAAGGAGATAGTGCCGTTCACCGATATCCCCATGAGGCTTGAGGCCTGAAGATCAAAAGATACTGCCCGCATGGCCTTGCCCCGCTTAGTATAGTTGATTATATAGTTCAGGATAAACATCAACACTGCGGACAGTAAAATTACGATAATCTGTATATTAGAAACCGAAACGATACCCAAAGAAACGGTACGTACCTCCGGCCGCGGAAACTGCCTGGGGTTTGGTCCGATAAAGGGCAATACCCGGGCGCCGTTCTGCAAAATAAGAGAAACCGCAATGGCGGTGATTAGTGAATTGAGCCGCGGAGCTGTGCGCAGAGGACGGTAAGCAAAACGTTCAATAAAAACCCCGAGACCTGCACAAAGGGTCATGGCAAACAGAAACGCTGCGGCTAAACTCAAGGGAGAGACACCGAAACGAGTTAAGACAAAGTAACCCGCATAGGCCCCCACCATGAGTATGTCGCCGTGAGCAAAATTAATAAGCAGAACAATACCGTAAACCATGGTATAGCCCAGGGCAATCAGCGCATAAATGCTGCCCAGGGAAATGCCGTTTATCAGCTGTTGTACAAAAATGACGCCCGTGTCCACGACGAAACAAATATCCGGCTAGGGGTTAACGGTGGTCTTATAGGCCGAGGTCAGTTTCCCGTTCGGCCCCTTGACGAGTTCCAGCACCACAGCGGGCTTAATGGGGTTCCGCTTATCGTCAAACCGGATACTGCCGGTAACATAACTGCTGTTGATATTAGCCAGGGCATCCTTGACCGCAGCGGGTTCCGCGGTAGCTGCGCTGACAATAGCGTCCCGAATCAGGTACAGGGAATCGTAGCCTAAGGCGGCGAAGGAAGCGGGCAGGGCGCCATACTTCCCCTGGAAAGCCTTAACAAAGCCCGCCACCTTGGGGTCGGTGGAATCGGGGGTAAAGTTATTGGTAAAGAAACCGTTCAGCACTTCATCCCCGGCGTTTTCCTGGAGCCCGTCCCAGCCATCGGCGCCCATGATTGGAACAGAGATCCCCTGAGCCCGGAGCTGCTTGGCGATAAGCGCTACGGTACTGTAATAATCCGGCAGATAGATCATATCGGGATTGCTGGCCTTGATCCGGGTAAGCTGGGCGTTAAAGTCCACATCTCCGCCGTTATACACCTCACTGGCCACCACGGTTCCCCCAAGGGAGCTAAAGGCTTTGACAAAATTTTCCTGGAGCCCCACAGAATAATCGTTACCGTTGTCGTAAAGAACAGCCGCTTTTTTTGCGTTGATTTCCCGGAAGGCGAAAACACCCGCCACCGTACCCTGGAAGGGATCGATAAAGCAAGCCCGGAACACATAACCCCCGGCGTCGGTAACCGCTACGGCGGAGGCTGCGGGCGCCATGAGAAGCACCCCCTGGGTCTGGGCCAAGGAGCTAATCGCTATGGTGCATCCCGAAGTAAGGGAGCCGATGATGATCTTCGCCTTATTCTGGGCAGTGAGTTTTCTAAAGGCGTTTACGCTCTTTGCCGCATCGCCCTCATCATCTTCGGAAATAAGGACGAGCTTCCTTCCGCCCACGCCGCCGCCGGCATTGATTTCCTCAATTGCCAGTAGTATCCCCTTTTGGGCTTCGGTACCGTATACGGCGACTCCCCCGGAAAGCGGGAAAATACCGCCTATGATGATATCACCGGAACCGGCGGCAGAATTGGTCTTTTTACACCCGGTAAAGGCCAGAGCGGCCAAACAGAGGGATACAAAGATCACCGCTGATTTTTTCATTTAATAGCTCCTTAGCAAAACCTAGATTATATTAACGGGTATTTATAGCAAATGTCCAGAGCAAAACAGAAAAGAATATGCCCTGGAACTTCGTTTGGGGTCCCGCAAGAAGGAGGAAGAAGAATTTTACCGCACTCTGTTGACAGGAGCCATAAATATGGTATTCTGGAATGGCCGGGTCAAAAAGACCTGCCCCAAAGGTCCCCGTAGGGGGCCAAACCGGTAATTTAAAAGGAGCCCCCCCCCATGAAAACGTATCCTGTCAAACGGTTTGTCATAATTCCTTATGACACA
>NZ_JAJQRB010000005.1:0-37854 GCF_046533075.1 Treponema primitia
CGGCGTAGAAAAACAGGCCGTAGGAGCCCGGCGCCGCGGCAAGCTGCCGCCCCAGGCGGACCACGGCAGCCTCCATCTGGGCCTGGGCGCCGTTCAGCAGCAGGTCCACCTGAAAGCCCAGGCCCTGCAGGGCGGCCTTCATATCGTTGGCGTCATTCACCGGATTGTTCAGCCGGGTAACCGAGGTATACGCCCCGTTCCCAATCACCAGGGCAAACTTCTGCTGCGCCCCTAAGGCCAGGGGAAGGAAGGCCAGCGCCATAAGTACCATCACTTTTTTCATGGGAATAGGATACCCCCTATTAGAGGGCTTGTAAAGATTATGAGGATCCCTGTCAATAATTCTCAATTTAGACTAAGCATAGATAAAGAAATATAACCGCGAAGGCGCACAAAGGCGAAAAGGAAAAAAAGATCCCTATGTATCTTTCCCTTTTCGCCTCCTGCGCCTTTGCGGTTTTTCCATTACCCCGCATCATCTATCAGATTCTTCATAATATAGTCCCGCCGTTCCGGGGTATTTTTTCCCATATAGAAGTTGAGTACCTGGGGCACCGCCTTGAGGGTGCTTATCGATACGGGAACCAGCCGTATATCTTCGCCGATAAACTGACCGAATTCCTTGGGGCTTATTTCTCCCAGGCCCTTGAAGCGGGTTACTTCGCTCTGGCTGCCCAAGGCGGCGGTGGCCTCATCCCGTTCCTTTTCGTTGTAACAGTACCGGGTCTCTTTCTTTGTCCGTACCCGGAAGAGCGGGGTCTCCAGAATGAATACCCTGCCGTTGGTAACCAGTTCCTCAAAGTAGGAAAGGAAAAAGGTGAGCAAAAGGTTGCGGATATGGAAGCCGTCGAAGTCCGCATCGGTGGCGATAACGATCTTCGCATAACGGAGACCGGAGACATCGCTTTCAATGCCCAGGGCCATCATCATATTGTACAGCTCTTCGTTTTTGTAGATCGCCGCCCGTTTTTTACCGTACATATTTTCGATCTTTCCGCGGAGGGAGAAGAGCGCCTGGGTCATCACATCCCTGCTTGAAACCATGGACCCCGAGGCGGAATCTCCTTCGGTAAGGAAGAGCATGGTGTTTTCCCCCTTATCACCGTCCTCAAGATGGAACTTACAATCCTTCAGTTTTGGTATCTTCAGGGTGATTTTTTTAGCCGCCTCCCGGGCTTCCTTCTTGACCACATTGAGCTCGGTCCGCAGTTTTTCGTTGGCGATGATCTTCAGTTCCAGTTTCTTGGCAGCCTCGCCGTTCTTGTGGAGCCAGTCCTCCACCGCATCCTTAACTTCCTGGACCACCCAGCCGCGTATATCCGAGTTCCCCAGCTTGTTTTTGGTTTGGCTTTCGAATACCGGGCTCTTCAGTTTTACGGCGACTGCCGCGGTTGTTCCCTCCCGTATATCCTCGCTGCGATAATCTTTTTTGAAAAAAGTCTGTATACCCTTGAGAAACCCTTCCTTAAAAGCGGAAAGATGGGTTCCCCCGTCGGAGGTGAACTGGCCGTTCACAAAGGAAAAATATTCCTCCCCGTAGTGATTGTCCCCCGAGGCATGGGTAAAGGCAAGCTCCAGATGTTCCCCCTTATAGTAACCGATGGGATAGATACCGTCATCACCGATTTCTTCCGTAAGAAGATCGTGGAGGCCGTGCTGGGACATATAGGATTTGCCGTTGAGGTTAAGGGTAAGCCCCGTGTTGAGGTAGGCGTAGTTCTGCATACGCCGTTCGATAAATTCCAGGTTGAACTGGTATTCCCCAAAGATATCCGCATCCGGGGTAAACTCCACATAGGTACCGTCTTTTTGCTTGTCCTTCAGCTTGCCCTTTCGCTGGGATTTCAGGGCGCCCCGTTCAAAAACCGCTTCCGCATATTGGCCGTCACGAATGGCAAGTACACGGAAGTGGGAAGACAGGGCGTTCACCGCCTTGGTACCGACGCCGTTTAGCCCCACGGAAAACTGGAACACATCATCGTTATACTTGGCCCCGGTATTGATCACCGAAACACATTCCACCAGCTTGCCCAGGGGTATACCCCGGCCATAGTCCCGTATCTTTGCGCTTCCGTCCTTAACCGACACCTCGATAAGTTTTCCGTTTCCCATGATAAACTCGTCTATGCCGTTATCAATAACTTCCTTGAGGAGCACATAGATACCGTCATCGGGATTGGAACCGTCCCCCAGGCGGCCTATATACATACCGGTCCGCAGACGGATGTGTTCCAGGGATGAGAGGGTCTTGATTTTAGACTCGTCGTAAACCCCGGCGCCCCCTCCCTTGGCGGACGCCTTTCCCGCCCCTTTAGCAGGGGCCTTAAGCGCCGCCTTTGTTGAAGGCGGTGTTTTTGCCGCCTGTGCCTTTATCTCAGCCGCCCGTGCGGCCAGACCCTTTCCCGGTTTGTCGGTTTTTTTTGCTTGTACTTTTTTTGCCACAATGATTCCTTATATCTTCATCAGTTCTTGTATACGCCGGTTCGATTCTTCAATCTGTTTTTCCAAACCGGTAATAGCGTCCTCACTGGCGGCAATACGCTGCCGGTGAGCCGTTATAGACTTTTCCATCCTGTCTATGCCATCCCTAGCCTCATCAATAAGAAGGGATGCCCTCAATTTTTCAATACTCGCGTCATATTCAGCTATTTCTTCCCGCAGCTTCCGGATCTTTTCCAGAACAGCCTTATCCCCATCCCTTAACAAGGTCCTTTCCGAAGCGGATTCATCCTCTACTGTATCGGTGAAATGGGCGCCGAAGCGGACATATAGACTCAGGAGTTGTTCCCGGGCATGGATAATATGCCGTTCCAGGTCCTTGGTTTTCTTTACCGGGATGAGAGCGTCGTTTATTTTTCGACGTTCACTCCGCAGTTGGCCAAGGGATTGGTTAAGCTCCGTAAGTTCCTGCCGCATAGTGGAAACCCGATCCAGAATTTCCATGACAAGGGGATTATATTGATCCTCCGCCATTTCCTGGGCGCCCGGGGAGGAAATTTTTTCTCCCGCCGCTATATAAACCCGTTCCAAACCAGCCTGGCTTTTTGATACCATCGAACGGAGCACCATCCCCTGGGTATTATTACCGATCCAGGTAAAAATATTTATATGTTTTCCCTCATCAAGTTCCCTCAGCCGGTCTTCCAGGGACTGAATCTTTTGGACCAAGGTATCCGCCTGTACTTTGAAGAACGCCGCAGCATCGGTTTCTAAGACCGCAGCCCCTAAACGGGCGTATAGTACCGATAATTCCTTGTTTTTTGAGGAATGTATCTTCTCCGTTTCGTTTATTTCCCCTTCCAAATCCTTCAAACGAAGAATATCCGCTTCTATAATTCTGATACTTTCTTCCGAATCGGAGATTTCTCCGAGAATACGACGATATTCCTTTACTTCACCGATAAAATACCCATCCCCTTCCTTGTCCAAGCGGATAAGAAGGTTTTCCCCAAGTTTTACCAATATCTCGTTTATGGTTCCCTGGGTTTCCTGCCGCTTTTCTTCCAGTTCACGAATAGATTTTTTTCTTTCATCCATGTATTTACTATACGCTTAGACATTTTTCTTGACAATCCGCTCTTACCGATTCATGATAGACTTGTCTAAAATACACCAAGGAGAGTGTCATGAGTTATACCACGGATCTTATCAAAAATGTCACCATAGCCGGCCATGGTGGGACCGGCAAAACAACCCTTTTTGAACGGCTTCTCTTTGCCGGTAACGCGCTGCCTAAGCCCGAAACCGTCGAATCCGGAAAGACCGTGGGGGACTCCAGCCCGGAGGAAATTGAACGAAAGATATCCATCCATGCCGCATTGGCCCATATTAATCGGAATGGTAAGAAGATCAATATTTTTGATACCCCCGGATCTTCGGATTTTGTTGGGGATGTGATCCTCACTTTCCGCGCCTCGGAATTTGCCGTTCTGACCATAGACGGCCGTTCCGGTGTCCAGATTGAGACGGTCAAACTTTGGCGCAATTTGGAGGGCCGCAAAAAGCCCCGGGGCTTCTACATTACCAAGTTGGACGAAGAGCGTGCCGATTTTGACAAGGTCCTGGTTGATATAAAAGAGAAATTCAAGGTAGATCCGGTGCCTTTAAGCCTACCCATGGGTGTAGGCCCTGCCTTTACCGGGGTTATCGACGTATTGCACGAAAAAGCCTGGTTTGTTGACCAGGGCGGGGGCTTAGAAAAAGAGGGCGCCATCCCCGCTGAGTTTAAAGAAGCCGTCGCTGCCGCCCGTGAACGGCTTATTGAAGCCGCCGCTGAGGGGGATGATACCCTAATGGAGCATTATATCAATAAGGGCGCTCTGGAAGCGGAGGAGATTTACAAGGGGCTTATTGAGGCCTTGGCGGATCATAAAATAGTTCCTGCCTTTGCCGGGTCGGCCCTTAAAAATTCCGGCCTCGTGTCCTTCCTGGATTTTCTCGCCGAAGTCAGCCCCACCCCCAATACGGCAAAGGATGTGGTTCTGGATGGGGAAGGAAATCAAAAAGAAATACCCATCGATTCGGAAAAACCCCTTTCCGCCCTGGTTATTAAGACTACCTACGACCAGTTTTCGGGTAAACTATCCTGGATCAAGGTTATTACGGGCAAGCTGGCCGCCGAATCGGAGGCTTATAATGTTTCGGAAAATAAGAAAGAACGGATAGGCAAATTATATACCTGCGTAGGAAAGAAACTGGAGGAGGTCAAGGAATTTTTCGCCGGGGATGTGGGGATTGTATCTAAATCGCCGACCCTCAGAACAAATGATACCATTAGCGCCGTCGATTCGGGCTTCAAGTTCCTGTCCCTGCGGCTTCCGGAACCGGTCCATTCGGTGGCGGTAAATGCGGCGGCCAAAAAGGATGACGATAAGCTTGGGGAATTCCTCGTCCGGGCTGCGGATGAAGACCATACTTTCCGGTATCAGTTTAATGCGGAAACCAAGGAAACGGTAATCTCCGGCATGGGTGAGCTTCAGGTGAATATTATTTTAGACAGGATAAAGCAAAATCAGAAGATAGAAGTGGAAACCCACGTTCCCCGGGTAGCCTATCGGGAAACCATTACCAAGAAGTCCAATGCCGAATACACCCACAAAAAGCAAACCGGCGGTCACGGCCAGTACGGCAAGGTACTGCTGGAAATTGCCCCCCTCAAACGGGGTGAAAATTATCAGTTTGTCAACGCCATCTTTGGCGGATCCATCCCCAAGAACTATATCCCCGGAGTTGAGAAGGGGGTCGTGGAAGGGATGGCAGCGGGTACCATGGCGGGTTATCCCGTGGTGGACGTGGAAGTTAAGATTGTTGATGGTAAATACCACCCCGTAGATTCTTCGGAATTGGCCTTTAAACTTGCCGCCCGGAACGCCTTTCGGGAAGCCATGCGCCAGGCCGCCCCTACCCTGCTAGAACCCGTCAATAACCTTACGGTCTTTGTGGAAGAAAAATATCTGGGGGATGTTATGTCCGATCTTTCGGGTAAACGGGGTAAGATCCTCGGACAGGATTCACTGGGCGGCGGTATCGAAGAGATCCGCGCCCAGGTTCCCTTGGCGGAACTGCTGCGCTACTCCATAGACCTGCGTTCCATCACCAGCGGCACCGGCTCCTTCAGCGTGGGGTTTGACCACTACGCGCCCATATCAGGCCGTATCGCCGAAGATGTGATCAAGGCGTCAGAAGCCTTCAGGGTGAAGGAGGAGGAGGAATAAATGGGAAGACCAGCGCGGTCAGTTCCCGATATACCGCGCTGGCCGCCATTGCGGGCACTACTGATACCTCCCAGATACCGCAATATGTGCCTGTTGTCAATACATATTTGATGACTACTCTTCCCGTCCGGAGATAGGCACATAGCCAAGACGCTTCTGGACGCACTTATAGGCGGGCCGTATTATCCTGCCGCCGGATACTATTTCCTCCATACGGTGGGCGCACCAGCCTGCCACGCGGCTTACCGCAAAGATAGGGGTATAAAGTTCTTCCGGTATGCCCAGCATACCGTACACAAAACCGGAATAGAAGTCTACGTTGGGGCAAATATCCTTCTCCGAACCCTTTACCTTCCTAAAAACCTCGGGAACGATCCTTTCAATAAGGAGATATAGGTTGAATTCATCCATGAGGTTCTTTTCTTCCGCCAGCTTAGCGGCCTTATTCCGCAGAAGCACCGCCCGGGGATCTGAAATGGTATAGACCGCATGGCCTATGCCATAGATCAATCCGGTATGATCATAGGCTTCTCCACGGAGTACATCCCCCAAATAGTCCGCTACCTCCCCAACATTGTCCCATTGCTTAACATGCTTTTTTAAATCCGCCATCATTCGGACGACCTTAATATTAGCCCCGCCGTGCTTAAAGCCCTTGAGGGAATTGATACCCGTGGTGAGCGCCGCATAGGTATCCGTATCTGCGGAAGAAGCCAGGTGTACCGCAAAGGTAGAATTATTTCCCCCTCCGTGCTCGGCATGGAGGATCAAGGCCAGATCCAGGGTTTCTGCTTCCAACTTGGTAAATTGCTGATCCGGCCGGATCAGGGAAAGGACACTTTCCGCGGTTGAGCAGGAAGATGCCGGCAGATGGATGATCAGGCTTTCATGATCGTAGTAATGTTTTTTAGCCATATAGGAATATGCCACAATGGTAGGAAACTGAGCTATGAGTTCAATACATTGGCGGAGTACATTTTCCGGGGACAGGTTTTCCGGATCATTATCCCAGGAATAGAGGGTTAACACAGAACGGCCAAGCTTATTCATAATGTCGCGAGAAGGGGCTTTCATGATACTGTCCTCGGCAAAATTCGCCGGCAGGACCCGCTTATCCCCTAGGAGGGTGCTGAAATTAGTGAGCTGCTCCTTGTTAGGAAGTACTCCGAACATGAGGAGGTAGACCGTCTCTTCAAAGCCAAAGCGTCCTTCGGCGGCGGCATTGGTGACCAGTTCCTCCACATCAATGCCCCGGTAAAAGAGCTTGCCTACCACGGGGGTCTTTTCCCCCTCATCCAGAATATAACCATGGACATCCCCTATCCTGGTAAGTCCTACCAATACCCCGGTTCCGTCGGCATTGCGAAGTCCCCGTTTTACGTTAAACCGTGTATATAACTCGGAATCGATATAATCATTTCCTGTTATTTCAGAAAGGTATTCCTTGATACTTGACATCAGAGCCTCCACGTATATTTATACAAGGATTATAGTAGATTTGGTATCTTTATACAATACTTAGGATCTTTTTTTATCCAGGTGCAGCCGCAATTTTGCCAGAACTTCCTCAAAATCCAGTGGTTTTCCGACATGATCGTTCATACCCGCCGCAAGGCATCTATCAATATCTTCCCTAAATACATTGGCGGTCATGGCAACGATGGGGATACTATCAGCATTGGGAAGCCCGGAAGCGCGAATTCTTCTGGTAGCTTCGTAACCGTCCATTTCAGGCATCTGGACATCCATAAAAATGATGTCGTACTTCGCCGGATCACCGGAGAATATCCGCAGCGCCTCGGCGCCATTCCCGGCGCAGTCTATCATAATGGATGTGGGTTCCAGAAGGGCGATAACAATCTCCTGGTTTATCTCCACGTCCTCCGCCAGCAGGATATGACGGCCGCTAAAATTATCCACCACCGTTTTTTCAGATTCAGCTGCCGCAACAATAGTATTTTTCCCCAAACACTGGTTAATGATATCCGCCAGGGCAGACGGGAACAGGGGTTTTGGAAGGAACTTGTCAACCCCGGCTTTTTTCGCTTCATCCTCTATGGTGTTCCATTCTGTTGCGGAAATCATTATTACTACGGATTTTGAGAGAGTGTCATTGTTCTGTTGATTCTGCGGGGATGCTTTTTCTTTTATCCAGCGGGAAAGTTCAATACCATTCATACCGGGCATTTTCCAGTCAATAAAATACATATCGTAGGGGCCGTTCTTTTCGATAAGTACCATAGCACCTTCCCCGGAAGCGGCGGTCTCACAGTTAAAGCCCAGTCTTTCTGCGAACTCCGAGAAATAGACACGAATATCCTCGGAATCATCCACGGCGAGGACTCGCAAATTTTTCCAGTTTATTCCGGGACTGAGGAGGCTCTCCTGATGATCCGACCCTAATTCAAGCTTCACCGTAAAGATAAATGCCGCGCCTTTTCCCAGTTCCGACTCAATCCAGATCGTACCACCCATCATCTCCACAATACGCTTCGAAATGGCCAATCCCAGGCCGGTTCCACCGAATTTGCGGGACGTACCGGTTTCCGCCTGCTCAAAGGACGAGAAAAGCCGGGACTGTTGTTCCGGGCTTATTCCGATGCCGGAATCGGTAACGCTGACGCGGATGGTATAAATGATACCCTCTTTTTTTTCAAACTGGGTATCCAGCTTAATGGTTCCAAATTCGGGGGTAAACTTTACGGCATTTGAAAGCAGATTTGCTATCACCTGGGCAAGACGCTGATCGTCTCCATAAAATGACCGGGGAATATTTTTATCAAAATGAACTGTTAAAATCTGGTTCTTTTCCTCCACCCGGAAATTAATTACATTCACTACCTTTTGTAACAGCTTTTCAAAGACAAATTCATCCGGGGAAAGATCAAATTTATTGGCTTCAATCTTTGACATATCCAGAATATCGTTGATGACCCCTAATAAATGGGTGGAAGCTTCGCTGATCTTATTCAGACAGTATTCTTTTTTTTCATAATCAGAAGATGCCTTGGCAATAGATGTCATACCGATGATGGCGTTCATGGGGGTACGTATCTCATGGCTCATGTTTGCCAGGAAATCGGTCTTGGCTTTGCTGGCCTTTTCCGCCTGTTCCAGAGCGGCGTCCCGTTCCCGTTCCCGGCGGTCCCTGCCTACACTACCGGCAATAACGCTGCATACGGTGTGAACAAGCTGTTTGTCACCCTCGCTCCAGACCCGTTCCCCCAAACATTCTTCTACGCTCAATACCGCCCAGTACTGGCCGTCCACATAGAGGGGAACCATGATAAAAGATTTAACCTTAACTTTTTCCATGACCTCAAAACGCGGCTCCGCATGAATATTGTTGCAGACGATCATGGGAACAGAACCATCCGCAGGCTGCTGCCGGGGGAAACTATTAATGAGTTCATTGAGCCCCTCCGCATCGGGGACCGTAACAATCTCATCGGCAACGCACCAGACATAGGCGGCGTGGCTTATCTCCGAATCCGGTTCGGCCACCCCCACAAGCATCCTGGTAACATCCAAAAATACGCCGGTAATTCTTAGGGCTTCGTTAATGAGCCCGGAGGTATCCACATTGGTAGAGATGAAATGCCGCGCCAGATCCGTCATCACCACCTGCTGCCTAAACTGCTTGGAGGATTCCTGTTCCTTCCTCTTATAGACGGAAAGACTAATAAATCCGGAAGTGATAAGAAAGGCCAGGGAAATAAATAGTAAAGCTGAGAGGGCCACACTGTGGATCACGGTTTTCAAGAGCCGTTCATCAGGGATGTCTACCCCTGCAACGCCGATTACCTTTCCGGTATTATCAAATATGGGAGAAAATGCCGAAAGAAGCCCGCCAAACCCGATGGAATACTTCCCCAATGGGGTGGTAACCGTGACGCCTTCCTGATATACCCGCAGAACCATGGACTCCGTTTCCATAAATTCAGAATTCAGGTCATAGGCCTCTTCAGTCTCATCATTGTCCACAATGGGCTGTGTCATATTATCTTCAGTTATCCGATAAAAATATACATAAAGTACCTTGGTTTCTTTACCGTACCGGATGAGCCGCTGGCGGACATCGGCATAGAGGGGTTTTTCCATATCAGCGGGAACCACCAGCTCCGCCAATTCTTCCGGGCTGATTAATTTGGCGGCTTCGCGGCCGTTGGCCATAAGCCGTTCTTTAATAGTTTCCCGCAGATAGATCGAAAGTGAACCTATTAGAACACTGGCGTAGATAGAAATTATCAAAACTAAAAAGGCCGCTGCGGAAAAAAGAATCACCGCAGTATTTCCGTAAAATATTTTTTTCAGCCCTTTTAGTCGAATCATAGCGCCATCTTATTAAAATTGGTTTAACTGAATTTTGCTATGGGCACGAAGCTGTCCGCTTTAAGGGCGGCTCCCCCTACCAATGCGCCATCAATATTTTCTTTAGCCATAAGCAATGCGGCGTTATCAGCCTTAACCGATCCGCCGTACTGGATAATGATCTTCTGGGCTTCGGCTTCCCCGTAAAGTTTTCCCACCACCTTGCGGATATACGCATGGATAGCGTCGGCGTCCTCCGGGGTAGCGGTCTTGCCGGTCCCAATGGCCCACACCGGTTCATAGGCGATAACGATACTGGGAAGATCCTTTGCAGCCACACCCTCAAGCCCCTTGACAGTCTGGGTCTCGCATACCGCTTCCGCCTTGCCCGCTTCCCGTTCCGAAAGGAGTTCCCCTACGCAGAGGATCACCTCAAGGCCGTGCTGCAGGGCCAGCTTTACCTTTTTGTTTATCAGGGCGTCATCTTCCTTGTAGACATGGCGCCTTTCACTGTGCCCCAGGATCACCGTCTGGACTCCCAGGTCCTTCAGCTGCAACACCGAAACTTCCCCGGTATGGGCGCCCTGTTCTTCGGCGGCCATGTTCTGGGCGCCTAAACGGATATTGCTGCCCTTCACAATTGCTGCAACAGTTTCAATGCTGGTAAAGGTCGGGGCTACCAGGTACTTGTGTTTACCGTCCTTAAGCTGGGCCACCAGAGCCTTTGCAAGCTCCGCCGCCTCCGACCGTGTCTTATGCATCTTCCAATTTCCCGCAATGTAGTAAGTTCTGCTCATGATTAACTCCTATTAATATAAAAAATTTTTACCGCAAAGGCACAGAAGGCGAATAAGTATAGGAATAAAAAAAATTTAAATTCCCCTTTGCGCCTTGTGCGCCTTTGTGGTTTCTATATCTTCCCTCTTTTCTTACCCGCGGGTTACTTCGATACCGGGCAGCTTTTTGCCTTCCAGTAATTCCAGTGAAGCGCCGCCGCCGGTGGAAACGTGGCTCATTTTGTCGGCGAGGCCGAACTTGTTTACCGCCGCTACGGAGTCTCCGCCGCCTACTACGGTAATGGCGCCCCGGCCGGTGGCTTCCGCTACGAGCTTGGCCACCGATTCGGTACCCTTGGCAAAGGCGTCGAACTCAAAGACCCCAACCGGGCCGTTCCAGACTATGGTTTTAGCCTTGGCAAGTACGTCCTTGTATTTCGCTACCGTCTTGGGGCCCACATCCAGGCCCATAAGATTATCCGGGAGATCCAAGCTGTCCACGGCTACCGGTTTGGCAGCGGGGTCAAAGGTTTCGGCCGCCACATGATCCACCGGAAGCACAATGTCGACGCCGCTTTTCTGTGCGGCTGCCAGGATCTGCTTTGCGGTATCCAACTGTTCATCTTCAATCAGGGACTTCCCCACCTTATGGCCCTGGGCCTTAAGAAAAGTGTAAGCCATGCCGCCGCCAATCACCAATGCACCGGCATTCTTCAGAAGGCTTTCCAAAACCGCAATCTTGGAGGAAACCTTAGCGCCGCCGATGATGGCCACCAGCGGTTTCTGAGGGCTGGTAACGATGGGTTCCAGGTAGTTAACTTCTTTTTCCATGAGGAAGCCCGCCACCGAAACAGGTACGAATTTGGCGATGGATGCGGTGGAGGCGTGATCCCGGTGGGCGGTGCCGAAAGCATCGTTAACAAAGATATCTCCATAGGAAGCCAGTTCCTTGGCCAGCTTATCCCGGTCCGCCGCTTCCTTGGATGTCTCTTCTTTGTGGAACCGGGTGTTTTCCAGCATGATCACCGTACCGGCGGGCTGTCCATCAATGAAGGCTTTCTTTCCGTAGTCCGAATCTTCACCGGCAAAGACAACTTTTTTGCCCAGCTTTTTTTCCAGATAGGCGGCCACCGGCGCTATCCGGTGCTTACCCCTAATATAGGCAACTTCGTCAAAGGTCTTACCGTCTTTTTCCGCCTTTTCCTTAGCCTTTTTCGCATCCTTGGAAGGGTCGCCCAGGTGGCTCATCAGGGTCAGGGTCTTTACCCCCTGGTCCAGGATGTATTTGATCGTGGGAATAGCCGCGGTGATACGGGTATCGTCCTGGACAACGCCGTCTTTCATGGGGACATTGAAGTCCACCCGCATGATCACCCGTTTGCCCTTAAGATCTACATCTTTTACTGTTTTTATCATTTTAACCTCCGAATAAAATTAATTTAACCACAGAGAACACAGAGGGAAGAACACAGAGATCACAGAGAAATATACAAAATGAGAAAATCGGGAGAAAAAAATTGATAATCCCCTTTCTTCCCTTCGTGTCCTCTGTGCAATCTCTGTACCCTCCGTGGTTTATCTTCATCTTCTCTAAAGTAAAAAAGGCCCCGCCCGCTGCGGGTCGGAGCCTCCAAATTCCTGCTTTGTTAACCTTACTTTTTGCTGTCGATATACTTCAGGAGATCCACAACCTTGTTGGAATAGCCCCATTCATTGTCGTACCAGGAAACTACCTTGAAGAACCGCTTCTCCCCGGGGAGATTGTTCTGGAGGGTGGCAAGGCTGTCATAAATTGAGGTATTGGGATTGTGAATAATGTCCCGGGAAACAATTTCCTCATTGGCGTACTGCAGGATACCCTTGAGGTAGGTCTCGCTGGCCTTTTTGAGGGCCGCGTCGATTTCCTGGATGGAAGTTTCCTTGACGGACCGGAAGGTCAGGTCTACTACGGAGCCCGTGGGGGTGGGTACCCGGAAGGACATACCGGTAAGATGACCCTTAGTGGAGGGAAGCACTTCCCCAACCGCCTTGGCCGCGCCGGTGGTGGAGGGGATGATGTTTTCCGCAGCCGCCCGGCCGCCCCGCCAGTCCTTGGCGGAAACGCCGTCCACGGTTTTCTGGGTCGCCGTTAAGCTGTGGATGGTGGTCATAAGACCAGTTTCAATACCAAACCCTTCTTTCAGAAGAACATGCACCAGAGGCGCAAGACAGTTTGTGGTACAGCTTGCATTAGAAAGGACATGATGCTTGGAAGGATCGTATTCTTCGTTATTTACCCCAATGACAAAGGTTTTAATGGGCTTGGAATCGTCGCCGGATTTGGCGGGAGCGGAAATAATGACCTTTTTGGCCCCCGCTTCGATATGTCCATAGGCTTTTTCGTTAGTATAGAGGCCGGTGGATTCGATAACATAGTCAATCCCCAGGCTTTTCCAGGGCAATTCGGAGATACCGGACACGGATTTACCATTCAGGCACTTGATTTTGTGGCCATTTACCACAAGCACATCGTCACCATCGGTACCAATATCCGCTTTCATCTGGCCTTGGGTAGAATCATATTTAAGCTGATAGGCAAAATATTTCGCATCGGTGGAAATATCCACCACCGCTACCACATCGATCTTATCTTTTCCAAGAAGTCCCTGACCCACAAGGGCCTGGAACACCAGACGGCCAATACGACCAAAGCCGTTAATAGCTATTTTCATCAAAACCTCCAATAGATAATTATATACCTACTTTAGAGGAAATTAAAAAAAAAAACAAGTGGGGAGTCTATTAAATGAAGGCAGAATGAAAAAATTAAGCTATTTCCGGAAGAGCTTGCGGAAAAGCCAAGTCCTGTGGTACAATACTGGGTATGGACGGATCATCGATAAAAGGCTATGCTGTATATGGTTGCATTAAAATTTCAACCCTACGGGGTTATTTTGGGGGAAGGAATGGCTGAAAATGTTATTACCGGCGCCAGCGGTGCAGTTTATATCAATATTGACGAGGGGCTAAAAAGAGTTATAAACAACGGTAAACTCTTTGCAAAGCTTTTAAACAAATTTAAGACCGATAACGCCGGTTCTCTGGACGAAACCTTGAACTATGTAGCCGCCGGGGACTATGAAAAAGCTAAGGTTTCAATACATACCCTTAAGGGTATTGCTGCCAATTTGGCCTTAACGGAGCTTTATAAACAAACCGTGGAAATTGAAGCCCAAATAAAGGCCGGCGCCCTGGATACCGGTACCCAGGAATTAATTAGAAAATGTTTTGCCGAAACGTTAGTTCTCCTTGATGAGGTAATAGCAAAATATGGCGGATAGTATCAATAACCTTCCAACCGTACTGGTTGTTGACGATGTTGATATGAATGTTATGATCCTGGAGGAAATCCTCAAGGATGATTATAACATCATGACCGCCAGCAACGGGGTTGAAGCGCTGGATAGGCTGCATAAAACCGATGTTCTCCCAAAGATCATTCTTCTTGATGTTTTTATGCCTGAAATGAATGGATATGAATTGCTTGAAGTTATGAAATCCGATAAGGCCCTCAAGCGGATTCCGGTTATTTTCATCACCACTTCGGATAACGAAAGCGAGGGCTTGGCCGCCGGTGCGGTGGATTTTATCAATAAGCCCTTCAATGAGGAAATCGTCAAGCTCCGGGTAAAGAACCAGCTTGAACTGAAAAATTACAGCGACAGTTTGGAAGATATGGTGGCCGAAAAGACCGCCGAAGCCACCGCTACCCTGGATAATACCCTTCAAGCTCTGGCGAATATCATTGAATACCGGAACCTGGAATCCGGCAGCCACGTCAAGCGGACCCAGTTCTTCTGTAAAGCCCTGGTGGAGTATCTCCTGGAATCCGAGTCGGAATACGCCGCTGAGCTCCGGGGTATGCAGCCCGAAATAATCACCAAGTCCATGGCCCTCCACGATGTGGGGAAAATTGGCATCCCCGATAAGATACTCCTCAAGCCGGGGAAACTGGACCCGGACGAATATGACATTATGAAAACCCATACGATTGTTGGGAAGAATATTATTGAAGAAATGATGACCGCCGTAAAGGACAAGGATTCCATTTACCTCCTGCACTGCCGAAGCATAGCCTACAGCCACCATGAACGGTTTGACGGCAAGGGTTATCCCCAGGGTCTCCAGGGCTACGATATCCCCCTGGCCGCCCGGATAGCTGCCCTTTCGGACGTGTACGACGCTCTGGTTTGCGCCCGGGTTTACAAGTCCGCCATGTCCTATGACGATGCCATTCACATCATCGTAGAAGGCAAGGGAACCCAGTTTGACCCGGTACTCACCGATGCGGTAATACAGATACAAGATAAATTTCAGGCGATTTCCCGAAATAACCAGTAGCAGCCTTCCAAATTAGGAATAACCACGGACCACACAGACTAATTAATGCATGTATATTACATTAGCGTCTTTGTTTGTGTGGTCCGTGGTTGAATTCGATACTTGCATACAATACCTTAAAAGGCGTATACTATACTAAGACTCGGGGGTGCACCGGTTTCGACTGGTACGGTTCGGGGTGCAAGCTGCAGGTGGAGCGCCGATCTCCTGATTCGGCAAAATTTTAACTGCCAACAACGACAGTTACGCTTTCGCTGCGTAAGCAGTAGAGCGCGGAACCCGGCCCCGCCGCCTTGAGGGACCGGCTTTCCGTCGCAATCGAGGCTGGCCAATTCCCGGTTCCGGACGGGCTGCGGCGAGAAACTCCCGGAATACGGACAGGCCGCCCGCCGTGAAGCCAAGCCTACCCCGACAAAACAATTCACGGCTAAACTTGTAGACGCTTGTAGTTCGCGTATTAGGACAGGGGTTCGATTCCCCTCACCTCCAATTTTTTCTCACCGTAAATCTTAATCGACAGAACCCAAATCCAAATGGAATCGAACCCCTGTCTTGCCCCGCTTCGGCCCAAGCAAGTGCGTAGGGCCGCAGCGGGGTCTTTGCCAAAAAGACCCGAAGGTTCGACTCCCGCCACCTACATTTTCAGTTTTTTTCGCAGAATTTCCTTGAACTGTTGGGCCGATCGCGAATCGGGGTCCAGAACCAAAGAAGATTCGCAGTCCGCCAAAGCTTGGGGTAAATCGCCCAGGTGATAATAGGCCTGGCCCCTGCGGTATAGGCAGTAGTGCTGGTAGGGGTTTATATTGATGGACAGGGTAAAATCGTCCACCGCCTCTGAATATTGCTGGCGTACCGCCCTGACCAAACCCCGGTAATAGGCCGACTTGTAGGACTTAGGGTCCAGTTTCAGGGATTGAGTAAAATCTTCTACCGCATCTTCGTAATTGGACCGGGCAAAATTAGCCATCCCCCGGTGCTTGTGGACCAGGGCGCAGACCGAGCTATCGGGGTTCATTTCCAGAATACGGCTGTAAAAATAGATTGCCTCGTTAAACTGGTTTTTATTATGGGCGTAAAGGGCATTCAAGAGGAGATCGTCCATGGATGCACTATCCGTAACCCCGATACTGAATTCTGCGGGGATCCCGTCCATTTGTTCTTCCTGATCCCCGGTGTCAAATAAAAGAGAATCCGTGGCGTCTTCTATCTTTTTGAAAAAAGAATAGCGACGTTTCCCAAATTCTTCGTTTAATTGCCGCTGATAGGCCCTAATTTCCTTAAAAATAATATCCGCCAGAGAGAGATTTGCATTTATGGCTGCAAGTTTACGCTTCATCGGTTCGTCAAAGGGTGTAAATTCGGCCTTATAAACCAGTTCGTGCTCCACTTCGGCCCAGGCATCTTGAAGTATGGTACGAACTTGAACCTCCGCAACATCACAACCACAATCGCCATACTTTTCTGTTAATTTTTCGGGAATTTTTACCAGAATATGGGTAGATTCATACCCAAATTCTTTAAAAGAATAGTTGGATCCCTTCTTTTCAATTTCAACAATATCAAAAATCTTTGTCAGAAGAACCCCGACGGTATCAACTTCTTCAAGAAAGGGACATACAATGCGGATGCCTATCAGGTCGGTAATTCGGGGCATTCCATCTTTTACGGAAATTTTTGTCTGAAATTCCGTGGATTGGCTGTTAAGGATGCGGATATACTTTTTAAAAAAACTGGTAAAATCCTTTGGCCTGCCCTTAATCGTGGGAGGAGAAGGAAGTTCCTGAACCGCCTGTTCTATTAATTCCCGTAATTCCTTGGTGACATTGACCATTGCCTCGCTGTGTCGTTCATACTGTTCCTGAAGGAGATGACGATCAGGAAATTTGGTTTTTTCCATCAATGTTTTCCTTAGCTGAAAAAAAAACTGTCCGGAAAATCATTACAATTTTCCGAACAGTTAAACAAATCCTAGTGGACTCTAACCAAGCATTGGGAGCCCCTCACCGAACTTATTGCTCTTCCGTAGCGGGCGCCGGAGTAAAGGAATTCTCGGTAGCTTGCTTCTGGTTCTCCAGATATCGCAGTACCTGATTGTGTCCAAACTGTTCCATTTCGTATACTTTTTTCGCAGTTTCCCTATCCCGAATTATGCCCCAGAGAGACTCATCATCAATATCCCGGTCTGTATCAAGAACCGCTTTATCGTAGATGATCTTTACATCCCTGAAATAACCGATGAAATCCCCGCCTTCCTTCGCGGCATCCCGTTGAACAACGAATCCGCCAAACTTCACAAAGGGAGTTGCTTCAGGATACAGGGGATAGATACGCAGATCCCGGTTCCGTACATTCTGAACATATTGAGGGTTTTCCCAGCGAAGCTCTCCCCAACCGTCAAAATTGACATACCCCATAAATATCGATTTCTTATTTCCCTGGGGATCTACAAGGATGGTAGAAAGGCCATGGGGGAAATTAAGACCATAAACATCAACCGCTACCGATTTGATGACCCCAATGTTCTTTACTACGCCATACCCATCTTCAAAGCGGGAAGGACCGGTAAAATCGTTATCCGCCGCAGGCTGGATATTTCCATCATCATCGACCTCTGCCTGAGCTTCGTACGCAGGAATATCAAAGGGCGGCCTGATAATAGCCCAGGAATTAAATGGTTCTACGGGGAAATGAACCCGCACACCCAGAACGGTACCATATTGCTTGGAAGGCGCCTCGGAAGTATAACTCCGGGCAACATTTCCAACGGTACGGGAAGACGACGCAAGGTCAACTTCCCAATTGGCTATAGCCAGGGATGTTTTCATCACCTGTTTTTGTTCGGTGGTGAAGCTGCCGCCGGCTACGGTACCATAATCCATCATGGTCCTCCGGTTTTCATTGGGCTTTGCGCCTTCACTGTCATCATTGACCGTGATATCCGCTGCAAGTTTGGCGAAATCGATCAATACGGCTTCGTCAGCAAACACCGCTCCGGCGGTAAACAACGCTACGGTGACTAGAATGAATATCCTTTTCATTCACTGCTCCTTTCATTAATGATCATAGAACTAGATACTAAAAAGTATACGAATTCTCTATTCTTTGTCAACGCTCTTCGGGCTAAATATCGACAATACCCGCAAAATTTTCACGAAATTTTTCAGAATATACCTCGTGTCCGGCTATAAACAATCGGACATCCTTCACATACGAAAAATTCCGTTTAATACCCCCGTAAAGAGTGTATAAACCGGTAAAAACATCCGCTCCTTCCAGAGGAGCAAGAGCCGCAGAGTCTGAAAGGTCTGCGTATATCACCCCATCCCGGTATAATAAAGATTCAAGCCGGGTCCCCTTGGGAAAAAGCGGCGCGGAATCCAGGGAAACCGGCCCTAACAAAGCCTCTTCCACATACCGGCTAATATCGTTTTCCCGGGATCCGGTTTGGGAAACCATACGGTCTTCCACTACCTGCATCCTGTTACTTATAGAATAAAATACAAAGGTCCTCCTGACAAGCCCTAAAATAAAAAATTCGGTAAAAGCTAGAATTCCAAGAAGACAAAGATATATTAGCCGGCGCTGCGCTTTTTTTTGCAGAAATTTTGCGATGGATGCTGGGAAGTCCTTGATAAAGCTCTTCATTCGATGCTGATAAATCCTCCGGAACGTTCAAATACAGTGACAAACTGAGTTATACCTTTATATAACGCCTGAGAAAATTTCATCAAGTAGGTCTCGTTGGTCATAAGGAGAGCGTCGGCTTCGTTGGTGACAAAGCCAAGCTCTACCAGTATGGAGGGCATACGGGCGTTACGTACCACAAACCATTCCTCTGCCTTGATGCCCCGGGACGGGATTACGGGGCCCAGGGTTTCCTTGAACTGGTTCAAAATGAGCTGGGCCATGGTGATGCTTTCCGTGGTGAATTCCTCTTCCATCATATCATTGAGGATATGGCGTATCTCGGCGGAATCCGTATACTTTGATTCGTCGATAACGGTTCGGCGGTAATCCGGGCTGAGGTACCAAACTTCGTAACCCCGAGCAGCCTTGCTAAAGGACGCGTTTGCGTGAATTGATATGAAGACTATGGCTTCGTTCTCCCTGAGGGGGACCGAATTGGCGATAACCACCCGGTCTTCCAGGGTAGGATAGGTATCGGCGTTTCGGGTGAGGAGTACCTGCTTATCCGGATAGGCGGCGCTGAGCATGGCGTGGAGATCCCGGGAAACCCTGAGGGTAAGGTCCTTTTCTACCAGGGTGAACTGTCGTCCGTTAACATTGTGGGTCCCGGATGCCCCGTTGTCCTTGCCCCCGTGGCCGGGGTCCACGATGATGGCGGCAATGCGGAAACGGGAACGTTCATTCTGTATATATTCGTCCAGGGTTTTTTTGGCGGCGCTCACAAATTCCCCGGGGAAATGCAGGGTTCCCCCATCAAGATAGGGTACAGGGAGGGTGAGTATATCCCGGTTATCCAGCAGAGCCATACCTTGGGCGCCGGCGTTTCCGGTTTGAAAAGCCAGAAAATGCCCTCCGGCGGATAAGACTCCGGCCCGGAACAGGGGATCCCAGCGGAGTTCCGCCCCCAGTGCTTTTAGGGTTTCCTCCAGGCTAAGCGCCGCCGGTGAGGCCGCCTCAGCTTCTTCTGAAAACAGACTAGGCGAAATATTCATGAAAAAAAGCAAAAGGCAAGCGCCGAAAAACTGCATTACGCAATGAAGTTTCCCGCATAGGTGACGCCCCGGCTGATGAATTCGCCTACTCATTGGTTGTTCTGTCCTCGTTTTTTATTCAATTTCTTAAGGAGGGTATCGATAAAATAAATTCCTCCCTGATAGCCCCCCCGAATCAGGGCGTTCCAAAAATTGCGATCCAGGACTATCCCTTGGATTTCTCCTTCCATTATCGGCAGAGCCAGTCCGGTTATGACCCGTATTATCTCAAGGCTTTCCCGGGGGGTTCTTCCGGCGTAATCCCGTATTTTGCATTCCGTAAATTCCGGGAAAGGGTAGATTCCAATACGAGACAATTCACCGGCAGATGAGCGGAGGAGATTCGGAATAGGCTGTACCGGGAGCGATTTCAGGGCGGCATGGGTATCCGCCGGGAGACTAAATGCGTCCGGAGGGAAGGCCCCGGCACGTGGGGCGAGGAAAGCATCGGTTTCTTTCTGGTTTACGGCGAGACGGATCAGTATCTTCCGGGCGGCTTTTTCCGCGGCGTTTACCGCATCGTTCCGGGAAGGGGCGGCGCTGATGATGTTGCCGCACTTGGTGACGTTGTTTTCCGGGAAGCGGACCGGGCTGCCCTCCGCTATACGGAGGAAAACATTTTTTACGTACCTGGTTTTACGGGCCTGGTCCAGACCATGGATGGAACGGACCTTGCCGGGGATGGAGATAAAGGCGCGCTCGGCGCTGGTCCGGTTCCGGTCCGGCCCGGGCGACCAGGGATGGCCCAGGGCGGCGAGTATGGCTCCCCGGGTTACTTCTACACCCGAGGCGTAGGGATAGGTCCAGCCGGACATATAACCGCCTGAAAGACGGGCGGCAATTTCCCCAATCATGGGGCCCCGGGGGGTGAGCTTCAGGTCCCCCTTGGCGGCGCCGTATCCGGCGCTAATGCCCAGGGAACGTACCCCTGCAAAAAAAACTTCCAGGATCGATTGAATAACGGCGCTGTCTTGGGCGCTCGGCATGGTATGACCCATCTCAATAAAATAGGGGGGAAAAAAGATATGACGATCCGCAAAACCACAGACCATGATTTTTTCATTATTAACAATGGCGTCCACAGAAAATTCAGGGCCATCCATGAATTCCTCCACAATAGCCTTGCCGGACCGGGAGAATTCCAGGGTTTCCGGAAGGGCATCGGCTAATTCCTTTGACGAATTTACCCGGCGGCAACCCCGGCCTCCCATATTATCCACCGGTTTTACCACCACAGGAAAATCGAAGGGGAGTTTTTTGGGGGCTCTACCCAGGGATTTCGTGGTGAAGGTGGTAAATTGAGGTGATGGAACTCCGGCAGCTGCAAAACAGCGACGCATCCGGTCTTTGTTAGAAGCATTGAGGGCCGCAGCGTATGGAATGCCGGGAAGCCCCAGTTTTTCCGCGACCCAGGCTACGGTGGCGGAAAAATCGGTTCCCGCGGTCATAACCCCAGCCAGACCTCCGTCGGATTGCAGCTTAGCGCCCAGGGCTTGGATACCCTCCTTGTCCTTAAGATCGATACACTCAAAACGATCCGCCTTGGCTGCCTCAGGCGCCCGGGGATCAGCATCTACCACAACCGTATAAAGCCCCATGTCCTTGGCTATAGATATGGCAGGCCCCTGCATAATCCCTGCGCCGAGGATCAAAAGCCGTTTCCCTGAAAATTCAGCCTTCATGGTAACCTCACTTTTATTGCGTAACATTCAAAGGTATCTCCCAGGCCAAAAAGACGGCTCAGATATAATAGAAGATTCCAGATGAACCCTCCCTTCCTGAACCTGTTCCCCAGGGGAAATCGCTCGGGGTGATGGCCGGTAACCTGTATCTTTTTCAGCTTAAACCCATACCTTGCCAGGAGCTTCCTGCATATACCGGGGCTCCATACCGTCCAATGATCCTGTGGACTGTTTTCAAGAAAAGTTTCCGGAGATTTTTTTCCCGAAATACCCGAAAAGGAGGGGGTCGAAAAGGCGAGTACCCCTCCCTTTTTAAGGAGCCGGTTAATTTCCCCCAATACCGGAGGGAGATCCGCAAAGTGTTCGATCACATACCAAAGGGTAATTACCCCAAAGCTTCCATCGTCTTCCGATTCCTGCAGGGATGGGTCCGGAAAAAATCCAACCTGGGCGGGTATTCCCAACTCTTCCCTGACATAATGAACCGCGTCCGCCGCAGGATCGATACCCTGGGGGGAAAATCCTTCCCCACGGGCGGCGCTTAAAAAAGGACCGTAGGCGCAACCTATGTCCAAAAGCCTTCCTGCACCGCCCTGCCCTGCCCTGTTACCAAGGATGTGTTTAATAAGGGAGAGTCGTTTTTTCCCGGCCATGATTAGGTTGGGAAAATCTTCGAGATACGTTTTTCCGTACTGTTTTTTATAAAAGCCAAAAAAGTAATCGGTTTCATATTCTATTGCCGGCGGGGAAGATCGGAACATATGGATCATGCCGCAGCGCCCGCAGCGCCGGTATGTACGGCCGGGAAAGCGGGCCTGGGTTTCCCGGCTGCCGGGAGCGCCGCAGGCGGGGCAGCTTGTAACGGCGCTCCCCGCATAGTCCCGGGAACGGGTGAAGCCTGCCAGAAGATCCCCCAGTTCCTGTCCGGGAACTGTATCCAGGCTATACCGGGAAGCGATGTTTTCGCAGCGCCCGGCCAGGGAGTTAAGAAAATTTGTATCGGAAAGGAATTGTCCGATACGTCCGGCGGCGGCGGGACCGGTTCCGGCGGAAAAAAAACCTGCATGACGGGCCAGCTTTTCGTGGTAGCCCCCGGGGGAAACCAGCAGCACCGGAAGGCGGGCATGGATAGCTTCAAAGGCGCAGAGGCCGAAATGGGTGATAAGAAGATCATATTCCGCCAGATGTTCCCGGAGTTCCGGAATTCCCTTTGGAATAAAGATAACATTTGAAAAAGCCCTGAACGCTTTCGCGGGAAACTGCGTTGTGGCAATAAGGGTGATTTCAAGATCATCTTCGCGGGAACTTTTTACTAAGGCCATGGCCGCAGGAAAACTAAGGCCTGCGGTATCCTCGGCGCCGAAGCTGATAAGCACCCGTAAGGGGCTGCCCTTTTTATGAAATGAAGGCCGGCGATTAACAGGCAGGGGTATCATGGATGGGGCGGTGATATTGGGGAGATCTACCCGGCGCGTATAAAGGTTAGGAAGAATATCAATGAGAAAATCGAAACTCCTCCGGTACGAGCCGCCCTCATCGATGCCGACCAGGGGCGCCAGGGCCGACCAGGAAGCGGCTTCTTCGGGACTTGTCCGGAATTTGTCAAGGATAATAAAGTCCCATCCTTCTTCCGGCCCCGGGGTTTTACGCGGATCCTCCCAGCGTATCCAGGATACATCGTTTAGACCGGCTATCCCAAGCAGTTCCCGATTATGGTCTTCGGGCAAAAAGAGAAAAGCCTCCCGTCCGGCCCTGCGGAGGGAGCGGACCAGGGCGGCTCCCCGGACGAGATGCCCCCCGCCGCGGTTCTTTTCAATCGCCGGAACAACCAGAAGAGATCCGGCTGTCACCGGTGAACCGCTTTAAAAATAGTATCATTAAATGTTTCTCTAAACACAGAAATAATCACTTCGCCTTTGTTTCGCTTATCCATGGGTATGGACGATAAAACGCAGTATAATTGTTGGGACTGCGCATAGTCTGCTGCGGTGTCCACCGTAAGCCTAATCTCCGGTCCCTGCCAGATCCGGGGCGCCAGGGGGCGGTGGAGAAGAAAGCGTTCGGAATGATTGTAGAGGAAGGGGCAGACGTGTTCACGCTCCGCTTCGGAAGCCGCTTCTTCCCCGGCCTGTAAAAGAGCGCGGGCCCTGACAACTTCAACCCCCGCGCCGTAGGGCAAAGCGGCGTAACCCGCATAGTCGGCGTCGACCGCTTGGGTTTCCCGCAGCAAAGCGGCGGCGGCATCGGCAAAAACAAAGGGATTATCGCCGGTGGCTCTGATCACCCAGTCTACGGAATAATGGCGGATGGCTATACAATAGCGGCGGAGTACATCGGACTTGGGTCCGCCTATGAGCTCAAACCCGGCGGATGCAGCCAGGGGTTCAAAGGCGGTAAGGCTGTCATCGGGACAGGCCAGGATGTGGAGATCCGCGGGGATCATTTTTGCAGCTTCCATAACCCGCAGGAGCATGGGCTTTTCTCCAAGGGGAAGCAGAGCTTTATTGGGAAGCCTTGAGGAATCAAGGCGCCCCTGAAGAATAAGGGCGGTCACGGCTCGGAATCCCCTGTTGCTTGTTCCCATAGGCCGGTAAGGATACGGACATCCCGTTTAAACCGGCGGCCATTAGCGCTTACCCACTGCCTGTTTTCCCGAAATTCTTCCCATGCCGCAACGGGGTCTCCGCCGGTCTTACAAAAGTAGGATGGGAAAAGCCGCAGGGGGATATGGGCGGAATCTTTCCGAAAAACCGGAGCTACGTTACGGAGGTAGAAGCGGCGATATCCGGCGTCTGCGGAGGTATCCTCCGGTTCCGCTTCTCCTTCGTAAGACAGTCGAACCAGTTGGGTACCCCGGATCTCCTCCCCCCACAAATGGGAACGAAACCCGAAATCCATAAGTTGCCAATAAGGATTTTTAAGCGTCCCGTCAAATCCTCCCATCCGGATGAATCGTTCCCGATCGTAAATGCCCACCCCATCAAAGGGATAGAGAGAAGGCTGAGCTTCTATTTGGGGCGAGAAATGCAAAGTCTTAACCGCGTTCCGAAACTTCCAGAATAGTTTTGAACGATACAATGCCGGGGTGGTAAGGGTTGGCAAGGTCTCCAGATCGGAATTCTGGATAACCGGTACCGTACAAAGCCGCCGTATGGGACTGTTCCCGGGAGCTGACTTGAGCAATTCTTCCCCGGAAAGCCGGAACCAGGCGGAGATTTTGGCGGCGTCTCCGCCATAGAGAATACGAAGATCATTCCAGAGAACAAAAAATAGGGGACTTTCTATTTCTCTTACCGCCAGGTTGATCTGTTCTCCGGAATTGATAGTATCTTTTAGAATTATAAATCGTACAAAGGGAAAACGATCGGAAAGCTCCTCCAGATCGTAACGGTCATTGGGTCCTTCAAGGGAAATAACACAATCAAAGCCCGCTTTTTCAAGTTCCGTAAAAAGAGTACGCCGGGGATACCGTCCCCCGCGATTGAGGAGTATAGCCGAAACTCCCGTAGAGGCGCCGCGAAGAGCGCCTCCCACGGCGGTATATGATGGCATGGTTTCATTAAAAATTGTAGGTATAGTATTCATCACACCCCGCGCAAGGACCTTTGTATTGATTAGTATTACTATCGGCGCCCTCTTGAAAAGAGCATTGTTCCCGGTAGAAGCGTACGCCCTGCTCCCAGATGGTTTCCAGGTTTTCCGTAAAGGCATTACCCAGCGTTTCCCCGCCGTTCAGCGTTTCCCGGCACAGGGGAACCCGCCCATCCATGAGGATAGCCATATCCCGCATGAGATGCCAGCAGGGGCGGCGCTGCACCGGGGAAAGATCCGAAGCCTGCAATTTGGGCATGGCGCCGCAAAAATCATCATACTTCTGGATGATTATCTGTGCCCCCGCGTCTTTCCAGAACCGGTAGAACTGTTCAATGTCATCCTCAGCGCCTTTAATGCGGATCGCCTGAACATAGCTGCTCTCCGGGAAGAGGGCCATCAGATTTTTCGCACATTCCACAGCTTCCGTAAAGCCCGGCCCCCGGATTTCCCGGTACCGCTTGCTGTCCGCCGCGTCCAGGGACACAATCCAGGACAGGGGGGCCATATTTTTCCTCCCCGGCGCTGCCCGTGAAGCAGCAAGCGCCAGGGCTTCAAGCTCCGTCTTTTTCCAGCCCAGGCCGGAAGTTTCGATGACACAAGAAAGACCAGGCCGGTCAAGGATCGCGGCGATAAGTTCCTCCTTTTGAGGATGAAGGGAAAGCTCTCCCCAGAGGGATATATCGATAACCGCATCGCCGGAAAAGGCGCTGATTTTGTCGAGAAGTCCGGTGAACAAGCGTGGTTCCAGGAAGTCCTTCGGCGCGCCGAATTTCGGGTAGGGGCAGATGGAACAAGTCTGGGGACAGGGCCCGGCCACCTGGACCGCATAAAACGCCGGGAGGGTCCGCAGTAATTCAGGGTGGGCGGGGATGATCCGCTCAGCGTCCGCCGCAGAGGAAAGCCCCGCTTCCATGAGCCGGGAGAGGAGGAGCATGTTACGCCGGGAATCTGCCGTAAGGCTTAAACGGTGGACCCGCAAATCTATAGAAGAAATCTCCGTTTCTATATCAAAGGCATTGATATCCTTTTGTATCACCTGAAAGAGGGCGTCCCGTTCCACCGGCCCGTCATCGTCGCCAACTATCTTAGCCAGGATCCCCGCAGTTCCCGGGGCAAGCAGTTCCGGCGCAAGGCCATAGGGCCAGCCATCGGCATAGGAATATTCCGCCCCGTAGCGCAGATGCCGCTCCGCAATACTCCCCGCCAGAACCGGGTCCAGCAGCGGGCAATCCGCCCAGGCAAAGTAGCTGAGGTCAAAGCCTGCGGATTGCTGGGAAATTTCTTCCAGAAGACTTTTTCGCGTCCACGAAGGTTTGTAAACCCCGGTAATATCCGGGGGCAGGGAAGAATCCTCCCCCGTAAGCCCCAGGAAGAGTATCCTTTCCGTACCGGGAAACCGCCGGGCCTGTTCAAAGGCCAGGGTGAGGGCATTTTTGCCGTTAAAAACCGGGTCAAGGGCTTCCGGAGACAGGCAAGCGCCAAACAGAACCGTGAGAGCTTTCATACTATTTAATATATCGGTAATTCCGGGGATAGGCAAAACCCCATAATGGGCAGGGCAAAAGGATTTACTTTCCAATCGCTGAGAAACTACCGCAATTTGAAGAAATTTAACCGCGAAGGCGACGAAGGCGCAGAAATAATTAAGGGAATACGGGTGATCAAAAAGTAAATGCAATAGCCCTATTGTAGTGGGTGCTGAACACTTTACAAATTGGTATTTTGCTTATAAAATTCATTTAGTGTTTACAATACAAGGAAATACCGCCCGATGAATAATGTCTACACCGAATCACCGCTATGGCACGAAAAAATAGGCGGCATTCACGCCTTGCTTGAACGGGTAAAAATCAGTGAAGAACAATCCGGCGATGTGCTGCGCCTACGTAGGCTAAACCGAATTATGTCAATTCATGCGTCAACGGCTATTGAGGGTAACCGGCTGACACTCGGACAGGTTACTGACGTTATCAACGGTATTCCCGTGTGGGGTCCGCAGAAAGACATTAAGGAAGTGCAGAACGCATGGCAAGCCTATAACGAACTTCCGCGGTTTGACCCGTGGAATGTTGATGATCTGTTAGAAGCTCACGCATTTATGACTAATAAATTAATTGGGGAGTCCGGAGTGTTTCGCACCGTTGACGTCGCTGTGGTTCGTAGCGATGGCGCAGTTATGCATCGCGGCGCAGCTCCGGCAAACGTTCCGTATTTGGTGAAAGAATTGCTTGAATGGGGAAACAACAGCAAAGCCCACCCCCTCATTAAAAGTTCTGCCGTCCACTTTATGTTGGAGCATATTCACCCGTTCCGTGACGGCAATGGCAGAATCGGGCGGCTCTGGCAAACTCTCGTACTATCAAAGTGGAATCCGCTATTCGCCTGGATGCCCGTAGAAACGCTTGTGCATTATAATCAGGCATTATACTATAAAGCGCTGCAAGATTCGCATAATAAGAACGATGATTGCCGGCCTTTCATTGATTTTATGCTTGATGCGATTGAAAATTCGCTGTACAAGTACGTTGATATTGCCACAGAAACCATCGCAGATGTCGGTGTAAATGTCGGTGTAAATGTCGGTGTAAAATTTGATATTATCGAGAAACTGAAAAAACAACCTACGCTTACGGCACAGGAACTTGCCGCTTTGCTGAACCGCTCTCCGAGAACTATTGAGCGGTATATCAAGGAATTGCGTGAGCATGGCATCCTTGTTCGTGTCGGTTCGGATAAATCCGGCTCCTGGCAAGTGAATGCGGGAACCCTGCCCACTTCCTAATTCCCCCTCCCCTTGCTATACTACCCTTCGGGGTGGCGTTGGCCGGGATTATGTAAATAAGCAATTCCCGCTTGTACGGTGAACATAATAGGGGTAAAAAACGGAGAAATCTATGACAGACGATGAAATTTTGGTAATTCGTGACGAGAAGGGTAATAGAATTGGCAGTGTGCAGCAGGATTCCAATTCACCTGCGGCGCGTGCGGCTACCCGGGCACGCATAGACGCGGCAGTGGCTGCTGAAAGGCAGTGGTCTCGGGAAAAAGAAGCAGCGTATAGTGCGTTTCTCAAAGAGAAATATGGTCAAGGTTTTTCGGACCGGGAACTTAGTCAAAAAAATGAATACGAAGAGAGCATTGATAGTCTCCGGGTTTATTATGGCGACAAAAATCTTTCAGAAGAAGAAGCCATTGTAAGACTTGAAAAGGATGAACAAGAAAGGCAAAAAAGGAAAGAAAGCGGCTATCCCATGGCAGTTGTAGGGTTTTTGCTTGGGCTTGCCGTAATTATCAGCGGTTTTATATTTAGCCATTGGTTCTCCGGTATTATTACCGGTATTGTTTCTTGTTTGCTTTTTTTGTCTAGTGGTAGTATTGTACCAAGAAAAAAATCAAAAAGGGTACTAATCACAGGAATGTATATGGCTGCCGTTATGGTTATGATTGGCGGATTTGTGCTGGGAATTTATACCGGGCACACTTTTAAGCCAGGTATTATTGGTGTGGTTATTTCTGCTTTGCTATGGTTGATAGTAATACCAGTAAGTAATGCAGGTAATGAAGTTGATAATTTCCCGCCCAAAACAAGAGCCTTTTTAAGTGACATCTATATACCAATCGCGACGGCATCAAGAATGCGGGAACTAAAAGCCGCTGTTACACAAATGGCAAGCCGTCAACCACTGGCCAATGTTCCTCGCAGTGTGGTAATTCCAGCCCCTGTAGCAGGAACGGTTCTGCGTTATGTAGTAGATAATGGCGCCGAAGTTAAATCCGGCGATACTGTACTAATACTTGAATCCATGAGAATGGAGCTTGAAATTAAGGCCCTTGATAACGGCAAAGTTCACTTTCTGGTTGCAGCAGGAACACAAGTTGCTGCTCAACAACCCATAGCCGAAATCGGCTGAGTTGTAAGTGCCCAACATGCCGGACAAATAAGCGGCGCCATTTGCAACGAAGTTTCCGCGTATAAAGCCGGAACGGTATACGTCGACCTGATCGGCAGCTAATATATCCTTAGCTTATGCAGATTAAACGGGGTTTGTATGAACAACATAATGATGCGGTTTTTTTACGTGACGGTTGAAGCGCTCTTGATCTGTGCCCTTATTTCGGCCTGCGGCAGCTACCCGGGTCCCGTCTCCGCAGACGAGTTAGACACCGCCATTCGGGCGGCTTCCACCTACATTATGGCGTGTGGGTACAGAGATTCAGCGATGGTTCGCAGGGCATCAGTTATACCCATGAGCATAAAACCCATACGGTTCGCGCGGTGCGCTCTTTTTAACCAGGAATGAGGAGTTAGGACCCAGGCCGCTCATTCCTCTTCACCATCCCACTTCCTAATTCCCTTTTCCCTTGCTATACTAGCCCCTATGGATGGCTCCCGTAAATTAACCGTATCGGAACTCACCGACCAGATCCGGGCGACATTGGAAAACGCCTTTGGTCCGGTAATTGTGGAGGGGGAGCTTTCCAACTGCCGGCCCTCCAGTACGGGGCACCTCTACTTTACCCTGAAGGATTCGGGGGCGGCTATTTCCGCGGTGATGTTTAAAAACCAATTTCGGAACCTGGGCTTTGAGCCCCGGGACGGGATGCTCCTGCGGGTGCATGGGCATATTTCGGTGTATGCACAGCGGGGGAGCTATCAGATCATCTGCGAGGAGATGGAAGAGGCCGGCGCCGGGGATATCCTCGCCCTGCTGGAAAAGCGGAAACGGGCACTGGCTGCAGAGGGGCTCTTTGACGAGGACCGGAAAAAGCCTATTCCACGCTTTCCCCGGGTGGTTGGGGTGGTAAGCTCCCCTACCGGGGCGGCGCTGCGGGATATACTCAACATACTGGCCAGGCGGGCCGGGGGTATTGGGGTGGTCGTCCTTCCCGCGCCGGTCCAGGGGAATGAAGCGGCGGCCATTATTGCCCGGCGTATTGAACAGGCCAACCAATGGAAGCTGGCGGATGTGCTTATCGTAGGCCGGGGCGGTGGTTCCCTGGAGGACCTGCTGCCTTTTTCGGAGGAAGCGGTGGTGAGGGCTATTGCGGCATCGGAGATTCCCGTGGTAAGCGCCGTGGGGCACGAGATAGACTGGGCGCTTTCGGATTTTGCGGCGGACCTTCGGGCCCCTACCCCTTCCGCAGCGGCGGAACTGGTCAGCGCCAACCGGGCGGAGATTTTGGAGCAGGTGCGGCGGGCCGGAGAAATCCTGCGGGAAACCATGGATGCCCGGCTTGATAGGGCGCGGCTTCTGATCAAGCCCTTCGGCATAGAGGATTTGGAATACCGGTTCAGGGGGATACTCCAGCCCAGGCTGGTGCGCTTTGACGATGCCAAGGAAGCCCTGCTTGAAAACCTATCCGAAAGGATTAGTGATATGCGCCGCCGCCTTGAGCTGGCCCGGGTAAACATCGAGGCGGCCAATCCCAAGGCCATTCTGGAACGGGGATTTTCGGTGGTACTCCGGGAGAAAACCGGGAAGGTACTGCGCCATGCCAGGGAAACCAAGAGCGGCGAGCGGCTTATCATACGTCCCCTGGAGGGGATTATCACCGCGACTACCGAAACGGTAGAAGTTCCGGTGTTGGAGGATACATGAAAAACTTTGAAGAACGGCTGGAACGGCTGGAAGAACTGGGCGAGGCGATACGCAAGCCGGATATTCCCCTGGACGATGCCCTTAAAGCCTTTGAGGAGGGGATCAAGCTGGCGCGAACCCTGGAGAAGGACCTGGAAAAAGTAGAGAGCCGCATCGAGATACTGATGAACGGCCCTGAGGAAAAGCCCGAGGCCCGGCCGGAACTGGGTCTCTTTGATGACGAAGGCTAATATGGCCGATAGTTTTGGCGGCCAGGATACCCATATCCGTCTGCTTCCCCCGGAGGAGGCGCGGAAGATTGCCGCCGGAGAGGTGGTGGATCGGCCCGCCGCTTTGGTCCGGGAATTTCTTGACAATGCCATTGACGCCGGGGGAACCACCATCGAGCTCCTCATTGACGGCGGGGGGATACGGCGTACCGAGGTTCTGGACAACGGGAACGGTATGGAACGGGAGGATCTGGTTCTGTGCTGGCAGACCCATGCCACCAGTAAGATCCGCTCCCTGGAAGACCTGAACACGGCGGAGACCCTTGGTTTTCGGGGGGAGGCGCTGGCGGCTGCGGCGGCGGTTTCCCGGCTGGAAATCCTCAGCAGTACCGATGGCCGGGAGGCGTGGCGGCTCACGGTCGGCCCTGCCGGGAGCAGACATGGCGTCGGCAACGAACAAGCGTCCGGCGACGGACTTCAGTCCGACGAGTACCGGATAGAGCAGTTCCGCCGGGCCAAGGGAACCAGTGTCCGCGCCCTGGGGCTGTTCGATACCATCCCCGCCCGTAAACGGTTCCTTAAACGGGAAGGGAGTGAAGCCGCCCTTTGCAGGCAAATATTTATTGAAAAAGCTCTGGCCTTTTATCCCCTGAACTTCCGGTTTACCCAGGATGGAAACCTCAAACTCTACCTCCAGGCAGTTTCAAGCCTGAAGGAACGGTTCGCCGACGCCCTACTGGAAAAGCAGGAGGGCCCCTTCCTCCATGAGATCAATGCCCAGGGCGAAGGGTTTAAAGTTACAGTCGTAGTTGGCGGTCCGGAATTATTCCGCAGTGACCGGCGGCATCAGTATATCTTTGCGAACGGCAGAAGGATCCACGATTATTCAATGCTCCAAGCCCTGGAATACGGAACCCAGGGATGGTTCCCTAACGGAACACACCCGATAGGCGCGGTGTATATTGACATCGATCCTTCCCTGGTGGATTTCAATATCCATCCGGCAAAACGGGAAGTTCGGTTTAAAGACCCCGGCGTCATCCATCATTGTATAACTTCTACGCTGCGGAATTTCCTGCACCACAGTAACCTGGCCGCGAATAGCGGCCTTACCGCCAATAACGGCCTTGCAGCGAATAGCGACCTTGCAGCCAATAGCGGCCTGACCGCCCGAGACAGGGAGGGAAACCAGCCCCGCCAATTCGCCCTACCCTATGAATCGGCAACGCCGTCGGCCGGGGCAGGCTTTTTCGGCAGATCGACGCCCGGCAACGCCGCTTATGGGGCGAACACCGCTTCTGCGGCGAACGCTGCGTATGGGGCAAACGCTGCATCCATGGCCTTGGAAGCGTTGCTGGAAACACCGCCGGTTTTCAGCCCCCTGCCCGGCCGCGGACTGGGGGATACGGCGCGGGAAACTTCGCTGTACGCGGCGCCCGGCGCCGGCGATTCAGAGGGGATGGCGGGGAGCGTAGCTCCGCTGTACGCGGCGGAACCCGGGCCGCCGGCCTACGGTTCAAATGGGGTAGTAAAACTGCGGCTTGCGGGGCGGATTTTTAAGCTTTTTATCCTGGCGGAATTGGGGGAACGGCTTTTCATCATCGACCAGCACGCCGCCCATGAGCGTATCCTCTACGACCATTTCCTCAGCAAGCCCATACCCACACAGGAACTACTGGTACCCATACCATTCTCCACGGAAAGCGAAGAGGACGATATGTTCCTTGCCTCCAAGCGGGAGGAACTGAAAAAACTGGGGATCATCATAAACAGTGATACTGACGGCAGCTGGATCATCGAAGCCCTGCCCGCGGGCTGGCAATTGGGGGACGGCGAGACCCTGGATGAGATACTTAAACTAAAAACTGCGGGGAAAAACATGGCGGAACACTGGGCCGCCACCCTTTCCTGTCATGGCGCAATAAAGGACGGGGACTACCTGGATGATACCGCCGCCCTTGCGCTGGCCGAAGCCGCCCTGGCCTTGAAGATTCCCCGCTGCCCCCACGGACGGCCCCTGTGGGTTGAAGTGAGCAGGGAGGATCTATTCCGGGGAGTGCAGCGGGTCTAAAGCCGCCCGCTATCGTTTAAAGAGCCATTCCTCGGAGCCGAATTTTTCAGAAGCCAGTTCTTTAGCCCGCGTTTCTTCCGCCGCGCTTGGGGTTTCCGGGCTCAGTGCAAGGTTCAGGGTACGGCGGAAACCCTCCGCCAGTGAAGCGGCGGCTTCATCAAAGCTACTGTTCAGGCCCTCCGCCCGGAGACTGGTAACCCGGTTTTTTACATCGTCGATGAGCTTGCCCTTCAGTTTTTCTGCGGGGACCCGGAGGAGGCGGAACATCAGGTCCACATCGTTGTCCAGCAGAACCGTTCCATGCTGGAGTATGCAGCCCATGCGGCGGGTCTGGGCGTTGCCGGAGATTTTTCGGCCCCCCACAAGCACATCGTTGATCGGCGCAAAAAAGGCATCCAGGCCCAGGAGCTTCAGCCCTTCGATGATGCCCCCGCAGAACCGTATGTAGAAATCGCTGAAATCCTGCTGCGCCAGGGGATGGGTTACGGGCATAATAATACTGTAGGTAAGTTCAGCCTGGTGAAATACCGCCCCGCCCCCGGATATACGGCGGACCACATCCACCCCATTTTTGTTACAGGCCTCCAGGTCAAGCTCTTCACACAGCCCCTGAAAATAGCCTATGGACACCGCCGGGGGGGTCCAGCCGTAGAGCCTGAGGCACGGGGTACCGCCCCGGGCAGCCGATTCCAGAAGCGCCTCGTCCAGGCCCATGTTATAGTACCCGTCGTGGTAACCAGACTCCAGGAGCCGGAAGGGATAGGGCGTTTCCGCAGCCGGTTCCATCAGCCGGTTTCCCCTGCCGAAGTTTTCCAAGCGTCCAGAGCATGGTAACTGGTCCGGGCCAGGGGCGCGGATACCACCGCGGAAAAGCCCCGTTCCCGGCCTTCCCGCCCGTAATCGGCGAATTGTTCCGGGGTAATATACTCCACCAGGGGGATTTGTTTTTCCGATGGCCTGAGATATTGGCCGAGGACCAGAATATCCACCCCCGCAGCGCGGAGTTCATCCATGGTCTCCAGGACTTCCTGTTTTTTTTCGCCAAGCCCCAGGAGTATGCTGCTCTTTGTTACCAACCCAAGGGCTTTAGCCGCCCTGAGGGTGGCAAGGCTTTTGTCAAAGGAAGCCCGGCTGTCCCGGATATGCTGAAGGGACCGGACGGTCTCCACGTTATGGGCCGCCAAGTCCAGGCCGGCGGCGGCAATGGGGGTAAATTCTTCTGCGGTATAATCCGGCGTGAGGGCTTCGACCTTTACTTCCGGCAGCCGTTCTTTAACGGCCCTAATGCAGGCGGCAAAATGATTCGCCCCCCTATCAGGGAGGTCGTCCCGGTCAACCGAGGTCAGGACCAGGTATTTTAAACCCAGTTCTTCCACGGCAGCCGCGATTTCAGCCCCCTCTGCATCCCGGGGAGGCTGCCCTTCCCGGCCGGTTTTTACGGCGCAGAAACGGCAGCCCCGGGTACAGATATCCCCCAGGATCATAAAGGTAGCGGTTCCCAGACCCCAGCACTCACCCTTATTGGGGCAATGAGCCTCGTCACAGACCGTATGGAGGCGGTGTTTGTCCAGGATCAAACTTACTTTTTTGCTGCTATCACCGGCAGGAATCCGGGACCGGATCCAGTCAGGCTTCATACACTATGGGTTTTCCTTTAATTCCTGGAGTTGTTTGAGGTTCCGTAGTTTGAAGGTAGCCTTTTCCTGGATTTGGCGGACCCGCTCACGGGTAATGCCCAGAAGCTTGCCGGTTTCTTCCAAGGTCAGGGGCCCCTCCCCCGCAAGACCAAAGCGGAGCTGGATGATCTTCATTTCCCGCTCGGACAGGTAAGAGAGGATATCTTCCATGGTTTCCTGGAGGGTCATGGAGAATACCATCTCGAAAGGCTCCTGCATGGTGTCGTCTTTAATGAGGTCCGCAAGCCGGGTAAGGTTACCGTCATCGACAATAGTGTCCAGACTGGTAGTCTCCTGGGAAAGTTTGACAATCTCCTTGACCTTGTTAATGGGGACGCCCAGATATTCCGAAAGTTCTTCATCGCTGGGGTCCCGGCCCAGATCCTGGGTTAATTGTTTCGCAACAAAATAGCATTTTTTAATGGTATTCAACATATGTATGGGGATCCGGATAACCCGGCCCTTATCGGCAATGCTTTTGATGATGGCCTGCCTAATCCACCAGGTACCGTAGGTAGAGAAGCGGCAGCCCCGGGTATAATCGAAGCGCTCAACCGCCTCTATAAGCCCGATATTACCCTCATCGATTAGATCCAGCAGGGAAAGTCCACGGTGCTGGTAATTTTTTGCAATGGAAACCACCAGCCGCAGATTAGAATTGATCATATGGTTTTTATGGCGCAAAAGGGATTCTTCCAGATTGGATCGCTCCATTCTGTAGACCTCATCCTTTTCCTTTCCATCATGGGCGTCTTCTAATTCGCGGATCTTGCTGCGGATATTGACAATTTTTTCGCCTATCCCCTGTTCTTCCTGAACGGTTAAGAGGGGAAATTTAGAAATTTGCTTAAAATAGAGCGCCAGGGGATCTGACTCTTTGACGGGTCTCGATTTTTTGGCTATTTTTTGTAATCCGGGATTTTGCATCTTCTTTTTATTCCCCTCATTGCTTAGGTGGAAAGCAACCCCTTCTTTTTTTTCATGCTTCTCTATCTTACCTGTTTTTAGTAATGTTTTTGTCATTATAACACCCTTTTAAGGCTTTAGCTATCTTTTTCGAATGAAAGTGAAAAATTCATCTAACTCCTTGGAGCGGCCGCGGGATCAAGCGAAACATTGTTCCTGTATACCAGGAAGAACAGCTGGGGCTTTTCCGATAGCGCGTCCATACCCAGACGTCCCAATTCTGTTCCCGGATTAACCCGGTCGCCCTCTCTTACGGATAAACTTTCACAACCGCCATAAACGTACAAATAACCTCCTGTAACTTGAATTATGGTAACTTTCCCAAATCCCCTATAAGGTCCGGCAGATATTACCACCCCCTGGGTCAAGCTTTTTACCGGTTCATTCCGCTCACCCAGAAGGACTACTCCGTTTAACTTTCCGGTCATATAGGCCATTTCCCGGGCAAGGATAGGCCAGGATACGGATATATCAATGGTTCTGCTCACGGTGGAACGGACTTCTGTCCCCGTAATAGTTTCTATCGGAGGAACTATCGGGGCCGGTCCGGAAAGTACCGGCCCGGGTGAGCCGGTTTGGGGGATATGCAAAAGATCCCCTACTTTCAGGGTATACCTTTCTGAAAGTCCATTGGCCATGAGGAGGGTTTGCATGGAAACCCCATACTGCCGGGCTATACCGTAAAGGGTTTCTCCCCGGGTAACCCGGTGATCCACCATACTTTGACTCTCGGGTAATGCAGAAGAGGCTGATATGGTACCGGGAATACGGATCCGTTGACCAACCAGAATTCGCCCTGCATTATCAATTCCGTTAAGATTCAGAATCTCCTGGAAGTTAACCCCATAGGTACGAGCCAATGAATAAATGGTATCACCTCCCTGGACAACATGTATTGTCTCTTCCGCGGGAAGCTTCGCTGGAAAAACAACAGCTGCCAGAACCGCCGAGACCACTAAAATCAGCCATGAAAAACGAAACCGAAAGTTCATATTCGTCCATTATCGGTAAATTTTTCATTTTCTATAACCCTGTCTCTGCAATATATATCCGATAAATACATCGAGTACAAGTTTGTTTTACTAAACTCTCACCATTTAACGAAAAATAACCAATATTTTCAATAAAAAAAACAAAATATGGTTATACTAGTATTGCATCTTAAACAAACAGCATAATAAAGAATATTAACCGCTTTACTTGTGCGCCTTTTATGCCCTTACGGTTAAAATTTCTATTATCTCACCAGGAGCATCTATGGCAATAGAAATAGAAGTGAAAGCCCATGTGAAGGATCCTCAGGCCTTAAAAAACAGAATTTCCCTTCTGGCGGCATCCGCCCCGTTTTCTTTTGAAAAGGACGATTGCTACTGGATTACAGCCGGCTCCGTTCCCGGCGGCATTCCCAAATCCGGAGTACGGGTACGCCGGGAAAAGCATTGGCAGGATGGGGCGGAAAAGGACGAAAAAATCCTGGTAACTTACAAATCCAAGGAAATCCGGGATGGAATTGAAATAAACGACGAGCGGGAATTTGCCGTTTCCAGCGGGGATACTTTCACGGAGCTCCTGAAACGGCTGGGACTTGAACCGGGGATACAAAAGCATAAACAGGGCTGGTCCTGGATATACGGGAACGTACACGCAGAACTCTGCGAAGTTTCAGGTCCGGATCGTAATCTAGGCTGGTTCGCAGAGCTGGAAATATTAGCGGATGACGCCGGGACCGAAACCGTGGCCGCCGCCCGGAAGCAGCTGCTGGAACTATTAGAAAAACTTAGCATACCCAAGGACAGTATCGAAGAACGGTACTATTCGGAGCTGCTTTCCCCCCTATGGACCCCTTAACTTAGTTTCGAGAACGCACAATACGAGGTATGGGGTCCTGGCGGCTGGGAAAGATATGGGGACCCTCCCCTTCGGGGTCCTCCCCATATCTTTCCCACCACCACCCCCGATAACTGGTCCTGTTGTGCGTTCTCCACGTCCTAGGGGGTCCATAGGGGGCCTTTGTTGCGCTTAACTTTGTTTGGGAAAAACACCCGCTTGGCGCTTAGTTAAGCATAATTTGGCGAACCGGCCCGGTGAAGCCATGCGCCTAGGAGGCACGGAAGCACACCTACAATTAGTACGGAGTGGGGTGTCAGGAAGGAAACG
>NZ_JAJQRB010000006.1:0-7447 GCF_046533075.1 Treponema primitia
CATACTTGCTCCTTCTAAGTAGTATAGCCGTTTACACTAATTTTGTTACAAGTCCGCAGAGATCACAGAGGAAAGAACACAGAGATCACAGAGGAAGATGAAAGACGGCCTCCGAGCCCTGTGGACCTCCTCCTTTCTTCCTCTGTGTCCTCTGTGTATCCTCTGCGATCTCTGTGGTTTCTCTTCTTTTCCCCTTAGTCCGTGAGGTCCGAGAGGTCCGTGGTTATTCCCGGTATTTGCGCCTTGACAAAGATCTATACTGGAATGATAGTTCTATTAGGAGCTAATCGGTGCAACTTCAGCGTCCATCCTTTATTCAGGAACAACGCCTCAGACTGAATCCCCAACAGATTCAGTCTATCAAGCTGATGGGCCTTCCCATAGTTGATTTACGGGAAAAAATTGAAGAAGAAATAGAACGAAACCCCGCCTTGGAGGTTTTGGAAGACCATACCCTACTCTCCCTGGACGCTGCCTATAATACCCCCCGGAAGGATGAGTACGATTATTTTGAGACCAGCTCGGATTCCGGGTTTGTCCGCAAGGGGGGGGATGCGGAAAGCGCGGAACGGCATAAATTCCTGGAAGGAGCGCTTTCGAGGCCTGAAACGCTCCAGGAACATCTTCTCTGGCAGTTTAAACTTGAAGTATTGGATGATGAGTTCCGCCGGATCGGGGAATTGCTCATCCAGAACCTGAATGAAGACGGTTTCCATAAGGAACCGGTGGATCTGCTCCTAAAGAATGAGAACCCTGCCCATATTGCCGGGGTGATCTCCCTGATCCGTTCCCTTGATCCGGTGGGGACCTGTACCGCCGATTACCGGGAAAGCCTCCGGGTCCAGGCAGCTCTCCTTCCCAAGGCCCCCCCGGGAATAATTGATGTTTTGGATTACCTGGAACCCCTTGAGCGGGGCAAGGTTGCGGAGGTCGCCCGGAAACTGGGCCGTACCGAAGAGGATTTACGCGCCTGTTTTGAGCGCATCAAAGAGCTTTCCCCCTTCCCGGGCCGGCGTTTTGCCGCCGATACCACCCGGTATGTGGTTCCCGACGTACAGGTGATCCGGAAGGAAGGGGAATTCGTCATCATCCTCAACGATGAGGAGATTCCGGTTCTGGGGATCAACCCTTTTTTTATGAAAATCGCCGGCCATACCGGCGGTACACCCGGCGAAAAGGAAAATGATAAACCCGCCCGGGACTTTGTTAAGGAAAATATCAAAGAAGCCCGGTGGTTTATCCAGTCGATCAACGAGCGGAACCATACCCTTCTGCGGGTTTCCCGGGCAATTGTGGAATTTCAGCGGTCTTTTTTTGTGAACGGCCCCAAGCACATCGCCCCCCTGACCCTGCGGGATATAGCCCGGGAACTGGGGCTCAACGAATCCACCATATCCCGAACCGCCCGGGGTAAGTACATGCAAACCGAGTGGGGGATTTTTGAAATCCGTCACTTCTTTACCAATTCCATTAGCGGCGCCGGTTCAGGCGGATCTCAATATTCTAAAGAGGGGGTTAAGGAAATAATCAGGGAGCTTATCACCTCCGAAACGCAGCATTTTTCGGATAAAGAAATCACCGAACTTCTTTCTACGAAGGGAATCCCCCTGGCCCGGCGTACCGTTGCTAAATACCGTAATGAACTGGATCTAGGATCATCCTATACCCGGTAGAAGTATACAAAGAAAAGATAGGAGGCACTATGAATACAGAAGTTAAGGCTGTCCATTTTACCCTGAGGGATGACGCCCGGGAGTATCTGGACCGGAAAATCGCCCGCATTCCCAATGCGGAAAATATGATCATCGACCTGCTGGTTACCCTGACCAAGGAAGCCAAGAACTTTTCTGCGGAAGTCAAGGTGAACTTCCGGTGGGGAGTCTCGATCCATCTAAAAGAAACAGATTTCGAGCTCAACCCCGCAATTGATAAGCTCATGGGCAAACTGGAAACTAAAATTATCAAGGAAAAGGAAAAGGTTAAGGACGTAAAGGAAAAAGAACGGGCGGAAGAAAAGCGGGATACATCCTTTACATCTTCTTAAGCCTCGCTTTCTGTTTCCTTCTCTTACCTGATATTCTCCCACTCGTGAATAAACTGCAGCGCGTATTGCTGTATCCCATCGAAGTAGGTGTCGATGAAGGCAGCGAGTTCCGGCCCTACGTAGCGATAGTGCCAGCTTTCCCATACATAGCCGGTTACCGCCTCGTAGCCATCCGGGAAGGATATGGACCAGCCGAAACGGGCAGCATTGGACAGTATCCAGCGGCCCGCCGGGGTTGTGGCGAAGCTGTCGTCGATGGGGCCAAAATCCAGGACCAGGCCGGTTTGGTGCTGACTATAGCCGGGGCGGGCGGAAAGCCGGTCCGCTTCTTCCTGACCATCTTCACGGACATTGCGGGCATAGACCTCTACCTGATAATCGTAGGAACGGTAACTTGAGGCGGCAAGGAATACGACCCCATCCGCTTTGGCGGCGTAGGCCATGGCTGTTAAGGCGTTGGCGGCGGCCCGGCGGAGCATGAGGCCCCGGCGGTTTATCTGATAGGCGCCGCCGGTAAGTTCCACCAGATCCTCCGGTTCATAGCCTTCGGGAAGAGGGTGGGCCTTGTCTACCAGCCGCCAAAGATAGGGGTCGCCTTCCAGGCAGGCCAGAAGGTCCAGGATAAAGTTGGGTCCATCCGCAGCGGCAGCCATAATCCGGCGGGAAAGATCCCCGGGGATCAGGGCCTTGGATAGGACCTGCCGCATCTTTTCCGGAAACGCTAATTCGGAATCCGCTCCGGCGATTACCGTACCGGTTAAGCCGGAATCTCCGGTAATGGTTCCGGCGCCGCCAACAGCGAGATTCCCTACCGCGGCCTGCTGCGGGGTTTCAGAAGGAGAACAGGAAGCTAGCAGTAATACTATTGGTATATACCATAGAATAGACCAAACAGCCCCGGCCCATAGGGGCTTAATCATTTCCGGTCCCCTGGTTGGTAAAAACGGACACGTACTTTCTCCTGGATTCCACCAGGGAATTCAGTTCCCCCAGCATGGCCGTATTAACCTCTTCGGCGATGGGAAGGATATACTTCACCGTCTCCTCGGTGTAACGGCCGATAAATTCAACGTTGAGCACAAATCCAAGGGAGATCATATTGGATATGCGATCCGCTACCTTGAGGATCTTCGCCTCCCGGGAAGCGCTCTCCCGGATACGGGTAAGAAATTCCGGTTTGGTTTCGTTGGGAAACCGGGTTACTTCCAATACCAGGTCGTACACCTCCGGGCCTTCAAAATCGGTAGCCAAAAGGAGGTTGTGGTTAAAATCGGGAACATCCTCGATCAGATCGTGGACAATAGAAGCTTTGAGAAGCACCGAATCAATGTACCCGTAGTCGATCAGGGTGGCCATGGTATCGATCTGATGCCGGAACATATTGCCCCCGCCCTCCCGGACTTTTCCGATGAGCGCCGTGGCAAGCTGCATGTAGGGAGCGAGAAAGGTTCCTTTCAGGCGAAGCATTTCTTCGGTGGTCATTGCCGCTCCTCAGGCCATATCACGGATATAGGATTCCAGTTTGCCCGTCCGCTTCCGGGCATCCTCAAGCTTTAGTTTTTCTGCGGCAATCAGTTCCGCCGGGGCATTCTTCAGAAAATTTTCATTGGCCAATTTTGATTCCAGCCCCCCGATATATTTCAGGTCCTTTTCAATATCCTTGGTAAATTTCTGTTTGAGCTGCCCCAGATCCGCCGCCTCGGCAATATACACAAAGGCTTCAAACCCGGAACCCACCACGGCGATGGATCCCTGGGGCCGGCTCCCCTCCCCGCTATCGCTCTCCAGGTTTGCTATGCCCGCCAGGAGTTTTACAAGCTCCGCGTTTTCGCTGAGTATCTTCCCTTTGGCCTCCCCAAGCCGGACCAGGACCCGCACTCTTTTCTCCGGACTTATGGTACATTCGCTGCGGAGGGTCCTGACCAGAACAACCAATTCCTGCAGAAAAACAAAGTCCTCCTCCGCCTTGGGATCGTACTTTTTCTCATCGTACACCGGATAGGCGGAGTTGATCAGCTGTTCCTGCGCGGCGCTGCAAGTTGCGGCGTTGAGCTTGCCGTAGATCTCCTCGGTGACAAAGGGCAGCAGTGGATGGAGGAGCCGCAGCGATTGTGCGAGCACATCCAGGAGTACCGTGGTAGCCCGATCCTTTTCAGTATCACTGCCGGATTTAAGGGAAAGCTTGGTGGCTTCCACATACCAGTCGCAAAAATCGTTCCAGAAATATTCATAGGCCGTCTGAGCAGCATCGTTGTAGCGGTAGGACAGAAATGCTTCGGTCATGGTCTTGGCCGCGCCGTTAAGCCGGGAGTAAATCCACTTGTCCGCCGGAAGGAGGCTTGGACTTGCAACCAAATTCCGGCCTTCCAGGTTCATCAGGATGTAGCGGCTGGCGTTCCAGATTTTGTTAACGAACTTGGAGCCCATCTTAAAAGATTCCTTGTCCACCAGCAGGTCCTGCCCCTGGGCGCACATAAAGGCCAGGGTAAACTTGAGGGCGTCGGCGCCGAACTCGTCCACCAGTTCCAGGGGGTCCAGGCCGTTCCCCAGGCTCTTGCTCATCTTTCGTCCCTGCTTATCCCGGATAAGCCCGTGGATATAGATGTCCCGGAAGGGAACCCTGCCGGTAAACTCCAGCCCCGCCATGATCATCCGGGAAACCCAGAAGAAGATGATGTCGTAGGCGGTTACCAATGCTGTTGTTGGATAAAAGGTTTTAAGATCCGCCGTATCTTCCGGCCATCCTAATGTACTGAAGGGCCAGAGCCAGCTGGAAAACCAGGTGTCCAGCACATCCGGGTCCTGCTCAATATTTTTGGAACCGCAGTGGGGGCAGACGGAAAGATCGGTCCGGGAAACGGCGGTTTTGCCGCAGTCCGCACAGTACCATGCGGGAATACGGTGGCCCCACCAAAGCTGACGGCTTACGCACCAGTCCCGGATATTTTCCATCCAGTGCTGATAGGTATTTTCCCATTTTCGCGGGTAGAAGATTATCTCCCCCCGCCGCCATGCCGCCAGAGCTTTATCCGCCAGGGGCTTCATCCGCACAAACCACTGTTCTGAAAGGAAGGGCTCTATCACCGTATGACAGCGGTAACAATGCCCCACCGCGTGGGTAATGTCCTCTTCTTTAATGTAAAAACCGCCCGCCTTAAGATCCTCCAAGACTACTTCCCGGGCTTTCTTAACCGGTAGGCCCCGATATTTTTCCGGAACCGCCTCATTGAGCTTCCCATCGGGGGTGAGGATATTGATCACCGGAAGTTCATGCCGCTTGGCCACTTCCCAGTCGTTTGGGTCATGGGCGGGGGTTATCTTCACCACCCCGGTACCGAATTCCCTATCCACATAGGTATCAAGGACCACAGGGATTTCCCTATCCGTCAGGGGGAGGAACACCTTTTTCCCCGCCAACGCCGTATAGCGCTCGTCCTCCGGATGGACCGCCACGGCGGTATCCCCCAGCAAGGTTTCGGGCCGGGTGGTAGCCAGCTCTACAAAGCTTCCCTCAGCGCCCACCACCGGGTAGCGCAGATGGTACATCTTACCCGGGGTATCCTCGTGGTCCACCTCGTCGTCCGACAGGGCGGTCCCGCAGGAGGGGCACCAATTTACCAGATAATTCCCTTTATATAGAAGATCCCGCTCGTAGAGGGTAACAAAAACCTCCCGAACCGCCTTAGACAGGCCTTCGTCCAGGGTAAATCGTTCCCGGGACCAGTCCACACTGGCCCCAATCCGCTCCAACTGCCGGGAAATAATGGCATGATGCTCGTTCTTAACCTTCCAAGTCTCTTCGACAAACTTTTCCCGCCCCAGGTCATGACGGCTCTGCCCCTTAGCCTTAAGCCGCTTCTCCACCACATTCTGAGTGGCGATCCCCGCATGATCGGTGCCTGGCACCCACAGCGTAGGCTCCCCCCGCATACGGTGAAACCGTACTACGATGTCCTGGAGGGAATTATTCAGCCCATGCCCCAGGTGCAGGACCCCGGTAACGTTTGGGGGCGGGATGACCACCGTAAAGGGGGTCCCGTCCCCGGGGCGGGGTTTAAAGGCGCCGGTCTCCTGCCATTGGGCATAGATACGGTCCTCGAAAGATTTGGGATCAAAGGCTTTTTCTAGTTCAACTGCCCGCATTGCGTCTCCTCTGGGTTTATATGATAGTATAAAAATGAGGTAAAGTATTCAACTGGGGGGGTATGGACCTATTTATCGGGATTATCGGATTTATCGGCAAAGACGGGCGTGGGGAGGGGCATCCCTGGCTTCATGTGCATGTAGAGCCTGCTTACGGAGCCCCTTCGGGTCTCCTCCAGCAGAGAATTCCATATACATGAAGCCAGGGATGCCCCTCCCCACGCCCGTCTTTGCCAACAGGTCTAAAAAAAATCGTCCTTATTTTACCGTAAGGAGACAGCCCTGCTGGAGGGTATTTCACAATTAAACCGGACAGCAGTGATTTTTATTATATTATCATTTATTTACTGATATTCACCACCGAATAAAGTCAATGTCCAGTTTGATGATGGAAGGTCAGAGGTCAGCCTTCTCCTTTGCCTCACGCTCGGCTTTTTGTTTAGCCGCCAGGGCCTGTTCCCATTCCTGTTTCTTTTTCTCGATATTTTTTTCGGTATAAGATAAAACGAAAGTTGAAATATTGTTGAAACCTGTCTCGATTGATAATTCTATACTACCATTTTCAAAATCCCACCTGCACGTTTCAGGAGAAGGTGTGCTTGTACCGAGGCGGATCTTTGTAGAAACCACTCGTCCGTTACCATATTTTTCTTTTATTTTGTCATAGAGACTTTCGAAAGTCACGTGATGTTGGTTAAATTTTACTGTTCCCTGATAGAATCCGGCGTGAAAATATAAACAGGCTTCTTCGAAGTCAAATCCCGCATAGAATTTTTGTCCAAAGACAGCTCCGGCACGAATCCGAGTTTCATTCAACCGTGATGTCATACCATTCGTGGAATAGATACCTTTTGTATAGAGTATTTGCTCTGCGGTCTCTTGATTTGCGCCCCAGGGAATACCCCAAAACCCTTCAAGATTGCCCAATATAACAGGTTCAGGTTCTTCCTGCGGCGGCGGCGGCGGAAGAACCACGCATGCTTCACACAGCCCCTCCGTATTAACCTTTAAAAACAAACCCTTTTTACCACATTTAACACATTGAGCCATATTGGTCCCCTCGTACCATAATTACAGCGGTACTCGTACTTTGTCAATAACTACTTCCCCCCCAACTCCATCATGTGATCCCAGCCCGTGGAAGCTCCTTCTTCGTCCTGTAACACAGGCGGGCGTGGGGAGGGGCACATCCGGCTTCATGTATATGGAATTCCCCGCTGTAGTAGACCCGCGCAGCGGGGCTGCGGAAGCGGACTCTAC
>NZ_JAJQRB010000007.1:0-90828 GCF_046533075.1 Treponema primitia
CTTATTGAGTTTCTTTATGGCTTAACTTTTTGTCTACCGGTTCGGGGCAGGTCCAGTCTTTTCTCTGTGTCCTCTGTGTTTTTTCTTCTTATTCCTCTGTGTCTCCTCTGTGATCTCTGTGTTCTTCCCTCTGTGATCTCTGTGTTCTTCCCTCTGTGATCTCTGTGTCTCCTCTGGGTTTAATCCCTAATTTCTTCCCCCCCTTTGTGCCTTTTATAAACGATAATCCGATTTTTCTTTAGTTTTTTTATCATCTTAGTGGGTTTTCTTAAAGGGTGTGATATAGTACCCTATAAAAAAGCTATTTGCTGAAAAGGGGGTAGCATGAAAATACTGCGCTCTATAATTCCTGTAATCCTCTTGTTTGGTCTGGGCTCCTGCGATCTGTTCCTCGCCAAGGATCACCGGAATGTGTACGATGATGTGGCCTACGAGGTTTGGCTTGCCAAGCAGCCGGTGCTGTCGGTACGGATGGAACTTATTCCCGGGTCCGGGGCTGCCAACCCACCGGCGGGGCTTATTACCCTGCCGGATAACCGGCCTAAGCTGGAGGTGCCCTTTAACGTTGCCTTTAGTGTAAACCCCGGGTTCGGCTTTGTAGAATGGCGGGCTTACCGGGCGGATACGGACCCGAAAAATGGGGACACGAAATTAGGTCCCGAAGTGGAGTTTAAAAGCCTCAATGCGTCCGGAACCGAGGCGGAGGTACGGATCATCATCAATGAAGGGGTGACTATTATCCCCTTTTGTGCGGCCCTGCCGGAGGTGGCGGATCATAACCTGCCTAACGCTGCTTTTCCAAGGCTGCCTACCAACTATCCGGTGGAGATACGGTTTAATGCGCCGGTGGACAGCGGGAGTTTCTCTTTCCGGAATTCCGCCAACCCTGAAGGAACCATCGCCATTACGGGAAAACCGGACCAGGGGATGGGCCAGTCCCGGGATTTAACCGAACTTTATATACTCGAAAAAGACGAATGGGGGATCCGGCTGCTCCCGGCGGCGCTTGACGGCCTTGGCTTTGCCAACCACGATATCACGATAGAACTCTCCACGGGCATACGGAGCAAGGACTATCCCCTGTATATGGCGGAAAGCCGAACCTTTAGCTACGGGACTTCCGACGGCCCTAACAAGGACCTCCCGGTGCTTAGCTTTATCCGGGGCGCCCTGGGTACCGGAGCGGCGGATGTGTTTTTCTCCGACAATACCGTTAACTACAATAATGCAACCCAAACCTGGCCGGATGGATATGCCCTGAAAAGTAATGCTGCGGGACAGCGAACCGTGTACCTGTTTTTTGACGCCTATAAAAACATGGGCGCCATAAAGGAAATAGCCATTACCGAGGAACGGATTATGGACATCACCGGCCAGATAGTGCCCGTGGAAACCCAGCCGCCCCGGGTATATCCCAATGATAATTTACGGGATGCAAGTTCTCCCCTGGCCTTGGTGTACACCGGGGAAGTGCAAAAAATACCCTTTGTCATACCCCATACGGTACAGACCGCCAAAGAAGGGGTACTCCGGTTTTATATACAGCCCAAGGATTCCTATGGAATGGGGTACGGGTTAAATGCGGCCCGGGAAGGCAATCTCTATGTTGACGCCGTCCTGGATCTGCCTCCGGCCCCGGTAAGCGGAGTTGGCGGGGTGTATAACCGGAGCGCCGGGGATATCACCCTGACCTGGACCGATCCGGCAAATGCCGATCTGGATCATATCGCCATAAACTGGATCGGCCCTTCCTCATCAGGCTCAACGGCCCTGGCTGGGGCAAAAAGCAAATCCTTAACGATAGGCGCGGGGAGCTATACCTTTACCCTCACCGCAGTAGACCGGGGCGGGAACTCCGGCGAGACGGTGACCTTTCCCTTCACCGCCGATGCCGATACACCCAGCCCGGTAACCGGGCTCACGTATTCACGCGACTTGGGAACCATTAGCTGGACTAACCCATCGGAGACGGGTACGGATAAAATCAAAATAAACTGGACTGGGAGCGGAACCGGAGATGTTTTAATAAGTTTAGTAACCCCAGGTGGAACCCAGACTTATCGTATTGACAATCTGGCTGCCCCCGACGGAGCGGTCTATACGGTAACGGTCAAGACAGCCAATGACTCAAAAGAATCCGATGGGGTTTCGGTGACCGTATACCCGGACGCCATAGCGCCTGCGGCTCCTGACTACTTTACCGCTTCCTATAACCAGGCGGCGAAGACCATATTGGTAGGCTGGCCTGATCCGGGCGGGGATGTGCAGGACATAAAGCTGGAATGGGGAATCGCCGGGACATCCATTACGGGAACCAAACGAGTGGGCAAGGAACAGCAACCCTGTGTTATTACCGCGGTCGATGGGATTGTTTCGGACAGCCGGGGCTATACGATAAAGGCCTATGCGATTGACCGGGCGGGGAACACATCCTTGCCGTCCGAGAAAACGGTAAGCGACACCACCCCTCCCACCGTGGCTGCGGTGAACGGCGTGGGCTATACCACCCTGAAAGCCGCCTTTGACGCAGTCCCGAACGGGACCGGGAGCGCCAATCCTGTGGACATCACCGTGCTGAAAAGCGCCACCGGCGCTGATATCGGCGGGCCCATCACCGTGAAGGGGTATGTGCGCTTGGTCGCGGCGGAGTTTGGTAATACGAAGCTTACCTTTACCGCGGCGGGCGGCTCGCCAATTGTGGTTCCCGCCGGGGCGGGCCTTACCCTGGGGGATGGCAGCCATGATATTATCCTGGACGGAGGCGCGCCCTCGGTAAGCCGGACCGGCGCGCTGGTGCAGGTCAAGGGAGCCTTTACCATTAACGGTTCATCCCGTGTGCAGAATAATAATGCGACCACCGGCTCTGGGGGCGGAGTATCCGTGATTGGAGGGACCCTGAGGATTGACGCAGGCTCCATCGAGAGCAACCGGGCAACCCGGGGCGGCGGTGTGTACCTGGAGGGAACCAACGCGAAGCTAATCGTAACCGCCTTTGGAAGCATCAACAACAACACGGCGTCCGTCGACGGCGGCGGGGTGTATGGAACCGGGGGCCTTATCACCCTGCAGAACGACAGCTTGATAAGCGATAACAGCACGGAAAGCGGTGATGGCGGCGGTGTGTACCTGGTGGGGACGGCAGCCGGGAACAAGCCCAGCCTGAGCATAGAGACTGGGGGGAAGATACAGCGGAACACCGCCATAGAAAACGGGGGCGGCGTATATGTAGGCCCTTATGCCAACCTGAAAATGACCGGGAACAGCCTCATCGGATCATTACCGAGCGACGATAGGACGAATGTGAATAACGCAGCCTCCGGGGGAGGCCTTTATCTGGCGGAGAACGGTACGGCAAGCCTGGACGGGACCGCCATGATTCACATCAACTTAATCAACGGCAACCGCAACAGTATAGCACTTGCGGGGACACTGATCTTGCGTAACGGCGCCTTTTTTGAAGATGCGTGCCTCCTCGGCAACACGGGAACTATCGAGGTTGGGAGTGCTAAGCTGACACCCAGCAACTATTATATGATGAGGATTACTCTGGAGGACTGGGGCACCACCCGTACTGCTCCGGTGCTGACCGGCTTTGTTGCGAACAATAATACCAAGTTCGAGGTGTATGGACCAGCCGGAACGAACTATATGCTTAAGCGCAACGGCTACCTGATAGACGCGAAGTACACCAGGTATCGGGACGAACGCGTTGAGGACTATTATGATACGCTGCAGGATGTGTTTAGTGATACGGATTTCCCCGCAGGGGGTAGTGTAAACTCCCCCGACCTAATCCTGATGCATGGGACATCCCAGAGTGTGGGTGCGGATACGGGTTATACCATTCCCTCCAACGTCCACGTTTCGTTAAAAAAGAATACCGGCAACTTTACCTTCACACGAACTGCGGCTTCAAACATACCGATGTTTACCGTGGCAAACGGCGCTTCCCTGACTATCGGGACGGTGTCCTATGCTCTTTTCCTGGATGGAGGGGGTACTTCGCTTCTCCACTCAAGCCCGCTGGTAAAGGTAGATGGCGGGAGCTTCATGATGGGGACAAACGCGACGCTGCAGAATAACAACAACAGCGGCGACGGCGGCGCGGTGTATGTCAGCAGCGGGACCTTCATCATGAACGGAGGAACCATTAGCAGCAATACGGCGAGCGGCAACGGCGGCGGGGTGTATTGGGAGGAGGATAGTAGCTTCACCTGGAATAATTCGGGGGTCATCAGTTCGAATACCCCGAATAATGTTTACCCAACGGGCTGGTTGGGGAACCACCCACCCGACTAGAAAAGAGCGCCTGGCGCCAGTTTGGGCGCCCGACGTCCGATGGGCGGAAAATGAGGAAAGAACACAGGAGGACAACCATGAAATCATCTCTGCTTAAGCTCATCCTCATCCTCCTGGTCCTCTCTCCCCTTCCCGCCCTGGACCTGGATTTCCGCCTTAGGCCCTTCTTTTTTATCCCCCAGGGGGAAAGCGCGGAATTCTATGATCTGGGGGGCGGCGGGGATCTGCTCTTTGATGTTGATATATCCAGCGTTTTTACCAATCCCCTGGGGATTGGTTACTCCCTGGGCCTTGAGGGCGGCATCCTTTACGGGGGACTCGTCTCACCGGCTTCCGGGGACATTCAGCCCTATGCGGCGGCTCTGGGGGCGCGCCTGTTCTACTACCCGCTTTCCCGCCTATACCTGGCTGCAGAGGGGTCGCTGGGTTTACATCAGATAGTGCAGCACCTTGCAAATAGGGGAACAGGCTACGACAACGGCCTTTGGTGGCGGCTGGGTGGGGAAGCGGGGTTCCGGTTTAATCCCTCGCTTGTACTCTCACTCTCCGGCGGCTGGAAAGAATTCAAGGGATCAGGCGGGGTCAGCCTCCTTACCGGGATGTATGCGGGGCTTACGGCGCAGTTTAGCTTTGAAACCCGCGCTTCCAAAGCGGATGTGCAGGCTGCGGTCTCCCAGGACGAGCCGGTCTATCCCCTGCTGCTCTCCCTGTACCGGAATAACCCGGCGGGGATCATCAGCATTACGAACAATGAAACGGCGGAGATACGTAATGTGCGGGTCAGTTTCCGCGCGGGAAACTATACGGCTTCGGAGTATCCCTGCGGGACTATTCCGCTGCTGCCGAAAAACCGGTCTGCGGAACTTCCCCTCTATGCGGACTTTGCGCCGGCGCTGCTCAACTTTACCGAAAACGGCCGGATTGTGGGGGAACTGGTGATCCGCTACACCTTCCTGGGGAAGGAGCGGGCGGTGGTGCGGAACGGGGCGGTACAGGTGTATAACCGGAACCGTACCGCAGAAGATCCTGCGGCCCTTGCAGCCTTCGTGTCCCCCACAAACCCGGAGACCCTGGAGGCGGCGAAATTCTTTGCCGGCCTTGCCCGGAGTAAGCGGCGGACCGGGTTAAACCAAAATATGGAATCCGCCGTATATCTGTTTGAAGGATTGCTGGCGGGAGATCTCTGGCTCCGGGATAACAGTGATGCTGCGGCCCTTAATATGGTGCAGTTCCCGGCCCATACCCTGACCTTCCGGTCGGGGACGGCGGCGGATCTGGGGCTGCTCCTGGCCTGTCTGCTGGAGGGTATGGGGATCAGGGCGGCGCTTATTCCCCAGGAAAACGATTTTATCACCGCCTTTTCCCTGGGCATTGGAGTTGCGGCGGCGGATAGTTTGTTTAACGATATGTCCAAGCTCCTGGTGGTCAACGACGAAGTTTGGCTGCCCCTTTCCATGGCGGCTTTTAACCGGGGTTTTATCAATAGTTGGGAGGAAGCTGCGGAACAGCTGGGCCGGGCTTTTAAGGCGGAGGAAAATGTAGAATTTATAATCCTGGGGGATACCTGGGGGATATACCCGCCCGCTCCGCTCCCTGCCCAGGCTTTACAGTTTATCCAGCCCCGGGAGGATACGGTCAAACAGGCGGCGGCCCTTGCCCTGGACCAGTACGTGGTCAACGAGCTGGCTCCGAAGATTGCAGAGCTGGACCGGCAGATCCTCAGTAGTCCCAGCGCCCTTCTGTATAACCGGCTGGGGCTGCTCTACCTGCGTTCCGGCCGCAACGCCGAAGCCAAAGCCGCTTTTGTCCAGGCGGCGGACCAGGGCTCCCTCCCCGCCCTGTTAAACCTGGGCAACCTGTCCCTGCTGGAGAGTGACCTTGGGGCGGCGGAACAGTATTTCAATCAGATCCTCTCCCGGGAACCGGAAAACGCCGCCGCCAGGCGGAGACTTAATTCTATTGCGGTGGAACGGAACCAATAAATGGCGGGAAAATCACTTTTGGTGTGCGCAGTATTACTACTCATCTCGGGGCCGGTTTTTTCGGAACAGGATTTCTCCCTGCGCATTGCGCCCCTGGCGGTTATACCCATTGGGGACGCGGCGGGATATTTTGTTCCGGGCTTTGGGATGGAGGCTGCTGCGGAATGGGCGCCCCTGTCCTTTCTGGGCCTGCGCATAGGCGGGGGATATTCGCAGATTGCGGTGGAAACCGGGACGGCCTTTTCCTTCTTCACGGGGAAACTGGGGCCCGTGTTCCGGTGGCGGCCCCTGGACCGGCTCTCCCTTTGGGCGGAGGGGAATGCGGGTATGTTCCAATATCAGAACGGCGGGAATGATGATTCGGATACCCTTTTAAGCTTTGGAGGAGGCCTGGGTGCGGACATACACCTTTCACCCCTTTTAGCCCTATCGGTTTCCGGCGCCTATACCCGGTACAATCTCTATAACAACCGGTCCATTGACACCATGGGGATTAACCTTGGGGTACGTCTTTCCCTTTCCGAGTTGTTTAAAAAAGACGCCGCCATCCGGGGGGAAGTGAAAGAGCAGTACCCGGTGTTCCCCGTATCCTATGCATGGTATGAAGAAAATCCCGTAGCAATGCTGCGGGTGGTGAATAATGAAAAAACGGCCATCACCAATGTAAACCTTTCCCTGTACCAGGAACAGTTTATGAGCCGCCCCTCGTCTTTCGCGGTAATACCCCGCCTGGGCGCGGGGGAATCGATGGATATGCCGGTAACGGCGCTGTTTAACGAATCCATGCTTTCTTTAACAGAAAATATGAGCGCCAACGCCCAGGTGTTGATCAACTACCGGCAGTTGGGAAGCGGAAAGGAGACGGCAATAACCATGACCCTGCCGGTTTTCCACCGGAACGCCATGAGCTGGGATGATGATCGCCGGGCAGCCTCCTTTGTAAGCGCCCGTGATCCCGCAGCGCAGAGTTTTGCCCGGTATGTGGAGACCGTGGTGCAGACCCGGAAGCGTCCGGTCCTGCCCCTAAACGTGCAGTACGCCCTGGGGCTTTTTGAAGCCCTGAATGTATATGGCATGAATTATGTGATAGACCCGGCAAGTTCCTACGTTGAACTTTCAGAATCCGCAAGCAGCCTGGACAGTCTGAACTATCCCTATCAAACCCTGTTCTACCGGGGCGGTGACTGCGACGATCTTTCCATCCTCTTCTGTTCGCTGCTGGAAGCGCTGGGGATCGATACCGCCTTCATCACCATACCGGGGCATATTTACATGGCCTTTTCCCTTGGCCAGGATACCGCGGGGATACCGGAATCGGATCTGATCCGCCATGGGGATCAATGGTGGATGCCGGTGGAAATTACGGTGACCAACAAGGGCTTTCTCCGCTCCTGGCGGATAGGCGCTCAGGAGTGGCGGGATGCGGGGGAGGAAGGACGCCTGTACCCCATGAAGGAATCCTGGGCTGTCTACCCGCCGGTAAGCGTACCGGATGCTGTAAGACGCGCCCCGGCCATGCCCGAAGAAACTGTTTTTATTACGGCCCTGGAAGAGTCCCTTAACCGTGTTGGTGAATTTATTATCCGGGACAGGGTACAGGAATTGGAGGGGGAACAAGCCCGGTACAATGAACTGGGGATTCTCTACGGCCGTTATGGTATTTTTGACAAGGCAGCGGCGGCTTTTACCAAGGCCGGACACAGTGATGCTGCGATCAATCTGGGACACCTTGCTTTTATAGAAGGCCGCTATCAGGACGCCATCCTATGCTACGAGCAGGTAGTTTTGAATCTGAGCGATGATACCCAGGGCTGGCTGGGAATTGCCCGTTCTCTGTACGGCGCCGGAGATTTCCCCCGCGCCGGAGCGGCCTATTCGGATGTGGTCCGCTTAAACCCGGCGCTGGCGGGGCTCTACCCCTATCTGGGCAGTTACCGCGAATGGCAGGGCCGTCCCCGGTCTTACGCAGACCGGCTGGGCTCCACGGTCTGGGCGAACAGCGCCGCCCTGAAAGAACTTGAAAGCCGTGCTGAGGATACCCCTATCAGAGATGAAACAAGGGAAGGAACGCCCTCGGATCATATCCGGAAAAACGAAAACAGTGAAACAATCATAAGAAAAGCAGATTCCCAAATTTGAAGAAATTTAACCGCAAAGGAGACGAAGGCGCAGAAGGGGAAGAGAATGAGGGGTCTTATTCCCTTAAATACTTCTGCGCCTTTTGCGCCTTAGCGGTCGGATTTTTCTTTAAAAATAGTATCGCTTTCAGGCAGGCGAACTGCCCTCCAAAAACGCCCCGAAGTACTCCGGTAGCGGCGCGCTCACATCCAGCGTGAACCCGCAAAGCCCTTCCGGGATGACCAGCCTGCCGGCATGGAGCAACAGCCGCTTAAGTCCCCGCTCTTTGCGGAGCCTTTTGTTCAGGGGAAAATCCCCGTACTTATCGTCCCCCAGGATGGGGTGGCCTATGGAGGCCAGGTGGCGGCGTATCTGGTGCATACGGCCCGTACCCAGCTCCAGTTCCAACTGGGAGAACTCCCCGCCTGTAAAAAGGTGCCTGGCACTGCTAAGATAGGTGGTACGGGCTTTCCGGGTGGTTCCCCGGATTTCCAGGTCCGTTTCGATGGTTCCGCTTGGCGGTTCGGGGCAGCCGGAACAGATTGCCAGGTACTGTTTTTGAACGGCGCCGGGCGCCGATCTTGCAAAGATGCCGGAAAACAGGGCTGCCGCTTCCTTGGTTTTGGCGACCAGGATGACACCCGAAGTGTCCTTGTCCAGACGATGCACCAGGAGCGGACGGGGGGAATATTCGGCGGATAGGAGAGAGTCCAGAGAGCTCCCTACCCCTTCCCCGCCCTGGACCGCAAGACCCGCGGGCTTATTCAGGACCATGCATTGGTCATTCTCAAAAAGTACGGCGATATTCTTCACGAAAAATTCCCCAACATACCGATTATTATACTATCATGGATAAACGAAATATTCTGGCGGCGGCGCTGTTTGCCGCATTTTTTTCAGCAATGCTGTATGCGGAACCCCTGGTCTCGCCGTCCTGGGGTTACCGTATCGATCTTCCCGAAGAGTATCAATACAGTTCCGGGGACGGCAGGGACAAGTTTAGTTTCCAAACCACCGGCGGGGCGAATTTTGAACTGGCCGTATATCCCCCGGGTAATCAGTCCTCATTTCCTTCGGTCGAAGCCCTGGCCGCGGATGTTAAAAAGCGTTTGAACAGCAGCGGGGAAACCAGTATTTTTGAGTACCGGAACAAGAAGGCGGTTCTTCTGGAACTGGAATTTTCGCTTCCCGCCCCCCCGGGGACGAGAAACCGGGCTCAGACCCGGCTTTCAGGCTGGGGGCTCTGTATGGAGCTGGAAGCCAAGCCGGATGGCGTGCCCCTAATCCTGGCCCTGGCTTATGGCAACGCTGCAAAGGAGGAGCTTCAAATCCTTTACTTTTCCGCCCTGGATTCCCTGGCCCCGGCGCAGGGGGATCAGTATTCCCCGGGTCCCATAACGGAATTTACCTACCCCCGGGGAAACCGGGTACGGGTATCCCCCTTTGGGTTATCCCTGGAAGCCTTCGCCTGCGAACACGATGCGGAAGGCGCCCAGGCCGTGGTGGATAGGGAGTTCGAGATACTTCAACGCAGCGCCGATAAGCCGAACTGGAAGGAAGCCTGGACCCGTTTTTACCGGGCCATATACCGGGACTCCTTCAGCCGTCTGAGCGAGATCGCCTTTGCCCTGGAACGGTACTGGGCGGCGCCGGGCGCCGTTTCCGGAGATCAGAGCCGATGGGATTTGGCGGGGAAGGGTCTGGGATGGGTACAGACCTTTAGCTACGAGCGGGATCTCCTGGGCAGCGATTTTGTGAACCTGATAAGCGCCGCCATCGAAGGCCGGGGGGACTGCGACAGCCGGGCCATGCTCTGGGCCATCATCATGGAACAGGCGAATATTCCTGCGGCAATCATGGTTTCCGCGGACTACGGCCACGCCATGGGCCTGATCGATATCCCCGGCGTCGGCGCCCGGTTTGAATGGGAAGGCAAGCGATGGCTGGTGGCGGAAACTACCGCAGCGGTAGCCCTGGGACGTATTGGGCAAAAGGTGAGCGATCCTACCTATTGGCTGGGAATTAGCTTTTAGCTATGCTTGGTCAACAGCCGGTAGGCTTCGTTGGGTGTTTGGCTGGCAAGAAGATCCTTCCTAAGGGTGAAGTCCCTAAGCCGGGTACTGAAAAACGATATGGTCTGTAAATAATAGGCGTGTTGATTGTACGCAGCGGCAACCATAAACACCAGCCGCACCGGCTCGTCGTCCAGGGCCTGGAAATCGATGATATCGGTCTGGCTGATCCCCACGGAAACCACCAGATCCGTCACCGAGGCGAGGCGGACATGGGGAATAGCGATACCCCGCCCCATGGCGGTGGTCATCAGCTCTTCCCGCTTGAGGATTTCGGTTACCAATTCCTGACGGTTTTTTACCTGAGGGGCATTAGCCAGATTATTCACCAAGGCTAAAAGGACATCACGTTTAGTAGAATAGTTAAGGATGAGAATACGGTCCGGGGAAATAATGGTCTCCACAGCCACCGCCTCTATGGGCGATGCCATGGTATGGGTGGAAAGACGGTCGTTTACCCACTTTTCAATCTCTGATTTCTTAAAACGCCAGACGGTCCCGATTTTTCCCGAGGGAATCTCCCCCTTTTGAGCCCAATCGTACACGGTCCGCTCGGAAACCCGAAGATACTTCGCTACTTCATCTATAGTAAGTATATCATCGTCAATCATTACCATTATTTTACAACAAACGTCAGGATATGTCAAGTTCTGCGAACTTGTTCTGTATGGAAGTTATATAACTCGCCGCTCGCGCGGCTGGCGAATCAATCCCTGCTATACGCCGATTGTGCTGCTTAGGGCGCCTTGTTTTTTGAGGTTTAGAATGTAGGCGGCGTATTTTTTATCCATCACGGCGATATGGGAAAGGATCCAGTCCCTGAGGTAACGGACAAACACATTGGGGACGAATTTCTTTCCCCCCTGATAACTTTGAACATCGCCCAGGATCTGTTTGATAAAGCTCTCGTGCTGTTTTTTATGATCCGCAATTTCGGGATATTTCGCGTTTTCCAGGAGCTTTTCCTCCGCGCTAAAATGGTACTTCACATAGTCAACCGTGCCCTTTACGGCGCTCATAAAATAGACCTGGGCGGCTTCATCTCCGGTCAGACAGCCCTTGTACAACTCATTGGTCAACCTGATAAGTTCCTTATGCTGATCATCAATTAACGGAATACCCACCGAATACCGATCGTCCCACTCAACAAATGCATCGCTTTCCATAAACAACCCCTGGCATCAAGTATATAACAGGGGAAGAAAAAAAATATAGTGGTAAAAGTGAAAAGAAACCCTATCTCAATAGCGGGATACCATTCACCATCATCATATATCCTCCTTGAACATCGCCTGGATCTTTTCCACAGCCTTGTCGTATTCAAAGAGCAGGATATCCTCTTTAATTTTGTTAACCAGATCCTTGGTATTAGAATCCAGGGGTATAACACTGTATTCCAGCATGATTTTATTGACAGTTTCAATATCCATGTTTACCAGGGCTTCTTTCAGGGCTTCAAAATGAAGGGGGGAAATATCAATCTCCTCAGGCGTTTCCGCAGCTTGCGACGAAGTTTCCCGCGCAGCGGCGGAAGCCTTGGCAATAAATTCGGAAATATTGGCGGTAAGGGTCTTTAGGTCTTCCAGAAATTGCGGCGTCTTTTCTGCTATTCCCGCCGCAAGTTGTGCTTTACCCAGTTCCTCCAGGGCAGCCGCGCTGTCGCCAAAGTCGTAGGCGCCTATGCTGCGGCCGGCGCTTTTCAGGGCGTGAACCAGGGTAGTATAGGAACGGTAATCCTTTTGCTCCACCGCTTTCTTTATCTCATCGTATCGCTCCAGGGCGTCACGGCTGAAAACAGCAAGGATATCAAGGTAGATAGCAAAAGAACCGCCGGTATTTGCAAGCCCCCTGGAGACAAGAACCCCGGGTATATCCACGGGCGCCGCTTTTTCGTTACCCCGACTTGCGGCGGGGATATTGGCTTCCCTGCGTTTTGATTCGGGGATCCACCGCTTCAAAATGGCATTTAATTTTTGAACTTCAATGGGTTTTGCAAGAAAATCATTGATACCGTTTTTCAGAAACAGCTCCCGCTGACCGAATACCGCATTGGCCGTAAGCATGACAACCGGTAAATTTTGATAGTAGTTATCAGCGTCATTGATTTTTCTGATATGCGACACCGCTTCGATCCCGTCCATGCCGGGCATCATGTGATCCATAAAAACCAGATCGTAGCGCTTATCTTTTACCATCTGCACCGCATCGGCGCCGTTTTGGCAGGTATCAATTTGCATCTGGTACGGAGCCATTAATTCCGCAGCCACCCGAAGATTAGTAGGAATGTCATCCACAATCAATATCTTCGACCACGGGAAGGTACAGTAGGCATCTCCGTCATAGGAAGAATAACCCTTGGTAACAACACCGTTCAGGACATTCGCAAGGACAACCGAATAGATAGGCATAAGAATACTGCCGGTTTCCCGGTATACCGCGAGTTCCCCCAGTTCCGTCATGATGATCAGCTGCATGGAATTACCCCGCTTGCCCCAGATTGGGATACAGTCCATGGCATACCGGGAGGAGACAAAGGCAAATGCGTAATCACCCTCCCCCAATTCTTTATTAAAAACAGCAAGATCCGAAACATACACAGGATTGAGGGCGAGATTTTCCATGGCGCTTTTCAGGGAGTCACCATGAAGGGGGCGTTCTTCAAATACCAGAATCTTTTTACTTTCAGGATTATCCACCCAGGCAATACGCCGGTCATCGGAAAATGTCTGCACCATGGCGGCGGTAAAGACCGAACCTTTACCGTATTCGCTGGATACGGTGATCCCCCCTCCCATGGCCAAACAGAGGTTGTTAGCAATGGTAAGGCCCAACCCGGTTCCTTCGATACCCTGATTGCGATCCACATCTACCCGGATAAAATCGTTGAACAGATCCTTCATGTCCTCCTCTTTTATACCGATACCGGTATCGCTGATCCGGAAAACAAGATCCATTTTATGAGTTTCAATCCGTTTCATCCCCACATCCAGGGCGATATGGCCTTGCCGGGTATACTTCACCGCATTGTTGAGCAGGTTGATCAGTATCTGCCTGATCCGCGCTTCATCACCCTGCAGTACCGCCGGGATATTACTGTCCACGGTGACAAAAAAATCCAAGGGCTTGTCCACCAAACGCACCCGGATTACGTTAACCACATCGTTTATGAGGGAGGCAAAGGAATAATCCTTTGATTCTATCTGAACATGGCCGGATTCTATTTTGGAAAAATCAAGAATGTCGTTGATGATGGAAAGCAGGGTATTCCCCGACTGGCGTATAATGGAAATGTATTCAAAAATTTCACCGGAAATATTCTTGCGCAGTATAATTTCAGACATACCCAGAATGGAATTCATGGGGGTGCGTATTTCATGGCTCATCCGGGCGAGGAAGGAAGTTTTGCTTTTATTTTTCTCGTCGGAACGGATCTTTGCCATGCTTAATTTGATAAGAATATAACACAATATTGCCATAAGGATGGCGCCCACAATGGACAGTACCAGAATCATAAAATTGACATCCCGGTAATAACTTTCCATTGGTTCGGCAATGCCGATATACCAGCCGTTTTTCATTTTCTGGTAAAGGGCAACAACCTTAACTCCCTGATTGTTCGTCAGGTTTACCCGGGAAATTTGGCTGCCCCTCTGAAGTTCGTCCACAATGGCCGCATGTCCCGGGCTTAGTTCCTGCATTTTCCTGCCCAAATAGAACTCGTCGGGGTGGACGATAAATACAAGGTCAGGGCCGATGAGCATACCGTAGCCGCTCTTGGAAAACTGAAGGCCCTTGACATATTCGGAGATACTATCGAATTCCATGTCGTAGGAGACAACCCCATAATCTTTTCCGTCGGTTCCCCGCAAAGCCAGGGAAGCGCTTATAATCATCCTGCCGTCCCTGGCATCCGGATACGGAACGGTGAAAATAACCTTACCCTCGTTCTCTCTGGCCGCAATAACCCAGGGCCGCTTTTCGGGCAGGTAATCTTCCGGAGGTATCCACCGATTGCCGTCTATAAATTTCCCATTGAAAACCCCGTAAAGGCTTATAAAATCCACATCCCCCAGAGACATTTTTAGCCACTCGGTCAGCTCGACCAGGTATTGCTCTATTTGAGCGAGGGACTGGCCTGCCTGCAGCCGGCTGCGGACCGAAAAGGCGGTATTGAACACCGAAACTTCCGCTTCCTTGAATTCAGATTCGATCAGGGTTTCTGCGGTGCTCAGTATGCCCTCGGCGGTGGTGGCCATGTATTTTTCTACTATCCCGGCGGCAAAAAAGGAACTGATAAGTACCATCGCCAGGAATGCAAGAATAACAAATATCAACTGTTTATAATTTTCCTGGACTATCAGCTTGGGTTTCATAAATTCCCCCCAGAACATTTACGTTCCAAATTTCAAAAATAATTCCTGGCGGCTATTGATGCCCAGCTTCCGGTAAATATTCTGGCAGTGGTTATTCACGGTTGCAAAGGCAATGAAAAGCTCAGCGCCTATCTCTTTGATAGTATACCCCTTTAATAGAAGGGTGCAAATTTCTTTTTCCCGTTTGGAAAGGCCGAATTTATCAAAATCCGGGGGCATACGAACAAATTGCCCCTGGAGTTTTGCAAGCTGCTCGCTATAGGATTTCCGGTAGTAGTGGTTAAGCGATAATGAAACGATGAATATCCCGACGCCCAGGAGAAGGAGAATTACCAAAAGAAAACCATTGCGGGAAAAAAGCATCCGGTTATAATCCTGTTTGGGCATACCAAGCGCCACGGCCATCACCTTGTCCGTATAGGGGGAATTACCGGGATAGAGTTTGACGGCTTCGACATTATCCAAAAAAACAAAATCCGTAAATTGCCGGTCGCCCCTGTTTCCGGAGAGAAGGTACTGCCCGCCTTCAAATTCTTTTCCGTTGCGGGGGCCGAACATACCGAGAAGCTGCGGATAAGGATCGGTGCTGGAATTGTGGATAGTCCTGAAATGCAGGGTACTTACTTCAAACCCGCATACCCCCAGGAACTCTCCCCGTGAACTGATTATGGGAACGCTGCAAAGTATGGTAGGTTCTTCTTCATTATATTCGCCAAGGAGGCCATTAAAAGTCCAGTAATAGGAACGAGAGAGGGGCAGGGAAGGATCTTTTTCGAAAGTTGCCTTGGGCGCCGTATAGAGATCCCTATCCGGGGTAACGGTAAATTCCAGCCGCCAGTTTGATTGCAGGGAAAGATTGTTTTTATAGGCGAGATCCGCAAAACCCCGGAGAAACAATTTATAAGAGCTGCTTGGTACAACCGGTTCCGCATTCCGTATAAAAAAGCCTGAATGGGAGCTATCCGCTCCTTCAATATAGGGATTAACGGTTGCTTCAAGTACCACGAACACCCCCGACACCTTTGCCCTATCCAGTGCAATAAGCACCAGATCAAACTCGTCATCGGCTATTGTTTCGAGAATATCAGGGTGATAGGACAATTCAGTCATGTCAAGTTCTGAAACCCGCAGATGGTTTTCAATATTCCGCGCCAGGGATTGGGAAAACTGTATGGAATCCACCACAACTTCTCCCAAGCGCCGTTCCAGATCCAGGGCAATACGATGACGCTCCCGGAAGGTTTGCGTTTTTATTTCTTTGCTGCCGTAATCTATTGTCCCATTTAAAAGCAGGATTATGAATACCGCTAAACCCAGGATATAGAGCGTGACGGGAATACGGGTCAGAAAAAAACGCTGCTTAAGGCTTACCCTTTCCTTTTTTGTTATTTCCGGGGGAGACCCTTTGGGCTTCGGGCGTTCAGAAGGAAATTCCTGCATACGTTAATTCCCAAAGGCGGCAATAAACGCGGCAAGATCCTGCTTGTTCCGCGCTTCGCTGCTTATACCATTCTGTATTCTTTCTTCCCGGGCGGCCTTTGCAATTTTTTGAATTTCTTCTATATATTGACTCTGCAGTACATCAAAGCCGTCAAATACCGGGGGGACGTAAAAACGATATTCCTTTTGCATGACCAGGGTGGTCAGGAATGCCTTTTTTACCATGGCATTTTCAATCGGCTGGAGGCGATTTTCCATGACATCCTTAAAAGCCTGCTTCGTTACCGGAATATACCCGGTAGAAGCGGTAAGCCTGAGGTTCTGCTCCGGAGCGGTAAACCATTTCAGGAATACACCGGCGGCATATTCCTTTGCGGGCGTAGACTTTATGACACACATACCGGCGCCCCGCTGGACCGCGACTTTTTCCCCGCCCTTAAAAATGGGAAAGGGCAATACGATAAATTCCGCCGCTTCCTTGATATTATTCTTGTAGGTGATGGAATCGGGATAATAGATGGCCGCCGCAGAGGTACCGGTAGCGCAGGCCACTTCTCCGGTCATTGCTAAATAGTTGCCAAAGCTGTTAAAAATTGCGGTGTATCCCCTAACGGCGCTCTCGTAATAATTGTTCCCAATCCGCTCGAAAGCCGGAGAGTTCACCCTGAGTTTCCTGTTCTGCACAAAATGTTCGCCCATCTGTTCCATGCCGATCATCGTAAAATTGAACAAAAGATCGGGGAAATAAAAAGTTTTACCCCCTGACCACTGATAGTACCTTTCCGCCGTCTCGATAATACCTTCAAAAGTTTCAAGCCGCTCCAGGCTAATACCGGGAACCTCAGCGGCAAATCGGTCAAAAATGGTTTTATTGAGGTATAGGACTTCGGTGGATTTTAAAATGGGCAGAAGGTAGAGTGTGCCATTTATGGTTCCTTCCTGAACAAAATCGTTTACATAGCGGGAAATCTCATCGGCGCTGAATTGGGAAGCAAAATCCATTATAAGCCCTTTTTTGACAAGGGCAGCCGCTATAGGAGGATACACCACCGCCATATCGGGGATTTCCGGCGCACCGGGATCGCCCTCGATTGCCGCAAACAATTTTTCACTTAAATTCGATGCATCTGCGGTGGAGGTAATGGTGACAAAAATCCCTTCCCGTTTGCCGATGGTATCGTTAAACTCGTCCATCAGGGTCTTAAAACCGAAGTCCATGGGCCGTACATAGGTATGCCATACGGTAAGGTTAACCGGGTTTTTGGGACTGGGCCGATCGGGATTTTGGCAGCCCGACAGAGAAAAGAAGGATAGGGTAAAAAAACCTATATATCCTAGTAAAACTATGGGAAAACGAGTATAAATCCCTTGCCGCCCGAAGCAACGTTTTTTAGCTTTACCCATACTTTGGAGTATATCAAGCCCGTCCAAAATCATCTACCCCCTTAAAAACCGGAATTTTTTCCATGATACGATTATATCATAATCCCCTTTTCCATCCTGATACAATCATACCAGTTCCCCCGGAGCATCCGATACATTCATACCAAGGCATTTTTTTCGTATCCGGTTTATCCGGTATATTCATATTAAGGCTATCGTCTTTCATTTAATTTATCCGGTACATTCATATTATGAAAAAGGATACTTCGTTTTTTACAAAAAATGATAAAAACATACTGCTGTGTAATTGTTTGGTCCTGGATATAAGTTAAGCAACAAGATTCAGAACCATTGAGAAGGTTCAAAGGAGTGAAAATGAGCAGCAATATTTTGCTATTCAAAAAAATTATTATAGTAAGGGAAAGGGGAGTTCATTTTAGAGTCCTTTTTGCCAGATATAATAAGCCGGTCATGAAAACAGCTTTTTTTGAGAAGAGGACCTGTGGAGTCCTTGGCGAATTAACGAATTTTCCCGGGGGGAAGCTATGAAACTTAAAGCTAGATTGAGTATAATCGTCATCGCCGTTTTGGTAGCCGTCGTAGCCACCATATCTATCGTCCTGCTTAACAAGGCCACAAGTACCCAGATGGCCACGGCTCTCAAGAGTACCGAACGCCTGGCTGCAGAGCAGGCAAAGGACATACAGCGCCGGGAGGAAACCTACCTCCAGACCGCAAAGACCCTGGCAAATATCATGGGGGATTACAAGTTGGTGGATCCATCGGTACGGCGTACCAGGTACAATGAAACCATGGAAGCCATCCTGGATTCGAATTCCCACTTTGTCGGCATATACTCCGTGTGGAAACCCAATGTCCTGGATGGCATGGACGCCGAATTCGCCGGACAGACCGGCTATACCGACAAGGGCCAGTACGCTTCATGGTACAGCCGGGCTTCAGGGGAAATCGAGCATAAAACATGGAAGAATTATCAGACCGCAATCGCAGACGCTGAGGAAGTTCACGAACCTGAACCCCAGCTCGTGGATGGAAAACACGCCTATATCTTTAATATCTCTGTGCCTGTTATCGCCCATGGGACAAATGAAGTAGTGGGAGTGGTGGGCATCAATGTTAACATAGACGGATTGCAGGACTATGTAGAAAATATTCTCAAAAACAACAATGAGATTGACGTTATGTCGGTATATAGCAAGAACGGGACTGTCCTGGCAAGTATTGTTCCGGAACGGGTTGGCAAGGATATGCACGAAGCCGATGCCGCTCTTTACACCAAAGAAATCGACACGGCCTACGAAGTAATACAAAACGGTAAAATAACCCACCTGCGGGAATATTCCCCGGTGTTAAAAATTAACCTGCGCATGGTCCTGCATCCGATAGCTATCGGTACTTCCGCCAATCCCTGGACCATCATGATGTCAGTTTCTGAAGAGACCATATTGGCCGACATACGGCAGATGACCCTTTTTACCATTCTCATCGCGGCAGCTTTTATAATAATATCGGCGGTGATCATCTACCTTGTAGCCTCAGGGGTAACAAAGCCCATTGTAAAGATTTCCGCCATGCTTAAGGATATTTCCGAAGGCGAAGGGGATCTTACCAAACGGCTCAATGTGTCCAGTAACGATGAAATCGGCGCCATGGCCCACTTTTTTAACATGACCCTGGACAAGATAAAAAATCTGGTAATCACCATTAAGGACCAGGCTTCCGCCCTTTCCACCATCGGTACGGAACTCGCTACCAATATGACCGAGACTGCGGCGGCGGTTAACCAGATTACTTCCAATATCGAGAGTATTAAAGGACAGGTCATTAATCAGTCCGCCAGTGTTACCCAAACCGGTTCTACCATGAATCAGGTAACAACAAACATTGACAAACTGAACAACCAAGTGGAAGATCAGTCCGCCAGTGTATCCCAGTCTTCTTCGGCCATTGAGGAAATGCTTGCCAACATCTCAAGCGTTACCCAAACCCTGATCAGGAACGCGGAAAATGTTCAGCACCTTGCCGAATCGTCACACCTGGGCAGAAACGCGGTACAGACCGTTTCCCTGGACATACAGGAAATTGCCAAGGAATCCATGGGTCTCCTGCAGATTAACGCGGTAATGAAGGATATATCGGCCCAGACCAATCTTCTTTCCATGAACGCCGCCATTGAGGCCGCCCATGCGGGCACCGCGGGAAAGGGTTTTGCGGTGGTGGCCGATGAGATCCGAAAACTTGCCGAATCTTCCTTTATACAGTCAAAAACCATATCCGAAGTTCTTGTAAAGATAAAAGAAGGAATCGAAAAGATCGTCGGTTCGACGAATATGGCGTTAAACAAATTTGAAACTATTGATATGGAAGTCAAAACCGTATCGGATCAGACTTCTAACATCAAGAGCGCCATGGAAGAACAGCAAACCGGAAGCCGGCAGATCCTGGAAGCCATCGGTCAGCTGAATGAAATTACCCAGATGGTGAAGAGCGGTTCCATAGAAATGCTTGAGGGCAGCAAGGAAGTTATATCCGAGAGCGAAAATCTTGGACGGGTAACCCAGGAAATCTCCAACGGGATGAGCGAGATGGCCGCAGGGGCAACCCAGATTAACGTAGCCGTACACCGGGTCAATGAAATCAGCGTAGATAACCGGGATCAAATCAATACCCTGGTAGCCGAGGTGGAGAAGTTTAAAGTTGCATAAAAGATTTATACTATTGGGGCCGGGAGAACCCAAAACAAAATGGACAACGCACGGAAAAAAATTGTTTTAGTGGATGACAATATCACCACCCTAACTCTGGGCAGTTTTACACTGGGGGAAAAGTACGATATTTTTACCGTTCCTTCGGGAGAAAAGCTTTTTATCCTCCTTAAGAGGATATTCCCGGATTTAATACTGTTGGATATTGATATGCCCGGGATGGACGGTTATGAGGTAATAAAAAGACTCAAGGCCAACACTGCCACTGCGGATATACCGGTTATTTTTCTTACCGGCAAAAACGATACCGGCAGTGAACTGGAAGGTTTGACCCTGGGAGCCATCGACTATATCTCTAAGCCCCTGTCTCCTCCCTTGCTGCTTAAACGGATTGAACTCCATCTTTTGGTAGAATCCCAGAAGAGGGAGCTCCTGTTCTATAACAGCAGCCTTACAAAAACAGTTCTGGATATGCAGAACTCGGTTTTAAAAACCGTGGCGGATTTGGTGGAAAGCCGGGACGAGATCACCGGGGGCCATGTGGAACGGACCCGGCGGTATCTGGAAATTCTCCTTGACTCTCTGATAGAGCAGAAAATGTACCTTGAGGAAATTCAATCCTGGAACCGGGATTTTCTGCTCCAGTCTTCCCAATTACATGATTTGGGCAAGATCCACATCAAGGATGATATTTTGCTCAAGCCCGGAAAGTTGACCGATGATGAATTCGACATGATGAAAAACCACACCGTGTTTGGGGTAAATATCATTGATGAAATTGAGCGGCATACCCCGGAAAACAGTTTCCTCAAGCACGCCAAGATCTTTGCCGGAACCCACCATGAGAAATGGAACGGAACCGGATACCCCTACGGCTTATCGGGGGAGAACATCCCCCTGCAGGGCCGGCTTATGGCGATAGCGGATGTATACGACGCTCTTATTTCCACAAGGCCCTATAAAGCGCCGCTTACCCATGGGGAAGCGGTAAGCATTATTATGAACGGTAAGGGAACCCACTTTGATCCGATCCTGGTGGATCTGTTTGCCCATGTCTCAGGCGAATTCGACGAAATAAGTCAAACCAGGGAAAAGGAGATGCTGAGGGAAAATGTAACAAACTATGTGGTGGCCGTATAATTGACTAAAGGGTCACAGTGTTTCGCAACCTTACGGATTTATCGGCAAAGACGGGAGTGGGGAGGGGTGTCCCTGACTGCATGTGCATGTATCGGACCTACGGTCCGCGCCTGTCTCCGCAGCCCCGCTGCGCGGGTCTACTACGACAGAAAATTCCATATACATGCAGTCAGGGACACCCCTCCCCACTCCCGCCGGTGTCACATTCCGGTAACCGCAACGGATATAGCGGTAATGAAACCGGGTACGCCTAACTAAGTTTGGCGCATGGCCCGGGAGCCGGGCATATCGGAAAAACGCCGGTGGGGGCGGGGAATCCCCACTGCGGGATGCCTGTTGAGTCTGCCTATGGAGCCCCCTGCGGGGTCTCCTCCGGCAGAGAATTCCAGAATATCCCGCAGCGTGGCTTCCCCGCCCCCACCGGCGCCTGTGCGATTGGCCTGTGTTTGAGCGTATTTCCCAAGAGCCGACATATCGCCTAACTAAGCTTGGCGCATTGTTTAGGGGCGGAAGCTGCCTAACTAAGCTTGGGGCTAACTGACAATGGCGGGGGTAGGGAGGGGCATCCCCGATCGAGCACATATGGAATTCTCTGCTGGAGGAGACCCGAAGGGGCTCCGCAAGCAGGTTCTACATGCGTGCTCGATCGGGGATGCCCCTCCCTACCCCCGTCTTTGCCGAAAGAGTACGAAATTCACTTGCCACCAAAAACACTTTCACAGTCCGGACTTCATCCCATTTTAGGAACAAAATATCAATATTTACCTCAATTTACCCTGAATTACCTCACATAATCCGTATTTTATCATTTCTCATTCCTAATTTTTCAGCTCACTTGCATAAAAAATGATAAACCGTGTATTATAAGAAACGGAGGCTGGAATGAAAAAACAGGCTAGACTTGTCTTAGAGGATGGGTCGGAATTTGCGGGGTGGTCCTTTGGGAAGGCGCGGTCCCAGGCGGGGGAAGTGGTCTTTACCACCGGCATGACCGGTTACCCCCAGTCCCTAACTGATCCCAGTTTCCGCGGCCAGATTATGGTGGCCACCTACCCCTTGATGGGAAACTACGGGGTTCCGGTAAAGCCGAAAACCGCAGAGCCCTTTTACGATGAACAGGGCATCCCCAAACATTTTGAATCCCCCCTGGTCCAGGTTTCGGGTTTTGTGGTGGCCGAGGCCTGCGCAGAACCCAGCCATTTCGCCTCCGGCGCCTCCCTTACAAGCTGGCTCGAAAAAAACAATGTTCCCGGTATCTACGGTATTGATACCCGGTCCCTCACGGAACGGCTGCGGGAACACGGGGTTATGCAGGGGAAGATTCTGGTGGAAGGGAGCCGGGACGTAACCATGGATTCGGGGATTATCACCCACCCGGTGGCGGATGTTTCCCCAAAGGAAATTAGGCGATACCGATCCCCCGGAACAGCGGAAGGTGAAAGGCTTCCCCGTATAGCCCTGGTGGACTGCGGGGCCAAGGCTAACATACTCCGTTGTTTCCTTTCCCGGAAGGTGGAGCTTATCTGCGTACCCTGGGATTCGGATCTCCGGAATATTGAATACGACGGCCTCTTCCTCTCCAACGGTCCCGGGGACCCCAAGGCCTGCAATAAAACTATCGCCACCCTCCGCCGGGCCTTTGACCAGGGCAAGCCGATTTTCGGCATCTGCCTGGGGAATCAGATCATGGCCCTTGCCGCCGGGGCGGACACCTACAAACTCCCCTACGGCCACCGCGGCCAGAACCAACCCTGCATTGATACCGAAACTAATCGCTGCTATATCACCAGCCAGAACCACGGCTATGCGGTCCGTGGAGAAACCCTCCCCAAGGGCTGGGAACCCTGGTTCATCAACGCCAACGACAATACCATTGAGGGCATCCGCTCCGTCAAACACCCTTTCTCGGCGGTACAATTCCACCCCGAAGGCTGCCCGGGGCCTCGGGACACGGAATTTCTCATAGACCGGTTTCTGGATCAGGTAAAGAAAACAATATGAAGGAAAACAATATGAAGAAAAACGCAGAGAACACGGATGAGAGACACAGAGAACACAGAGGGAAGAAAAATATATTCCTCTGCGGCATCTGTGTTCTTCCTCTGTGATCTCTGTGGTAAATATTCGATTAAGGAATACGAATGAAGAGAAAACACAGAGCACACGGAGGAGACGCAGAGAACACAGAGGGAAGAAAAATATATTCCTCTGTGGTAAATATATAAGAGGCATAAATGACGGAAAATGAAATAACAGAAAAAATAATTGGATTGGCAATAGAAATACATCGTACATTAGGACCCGGTTTGTTAGAAAACGCTTATAAGGAATGTCTTTTTTATAAAATTAAAAAGTCAGGATTATTGGTCGAAAAGGAAAAAACCTTACCTCTAAAATATGAAGAAGTAAATCTTGATTGTGGTTATCGAATTGATTTGTTGGTTGAAAATAAAATAGTAGTTGAACTTAAAAGTGTTGAAAAATTACATTCCATTCACTTGGCGCAGATTCTTACCTATTTAAAACTAGGTGGTTTTAAAATCGGGCTATTAATCAATTTTAACGCTTCAATGCTAAAAGATGGCATAAAAAGAGTAATCAATGAAATCGAAAAGGATGAATGAAGAATGAAGAAAAACACAGAGAGCACAGAGATAATACCACAGAGAACACAGAGGGAATGGCATCCCTCTCCCGTGTCTTCCTCTCTGTCCTCCGTGTCCTCCGTGTCCTCCGTGTTTTTCTCCCTGTCTTCCTCCGTGTCCTCTGTGTTTTTCTCTCTGTCTTCCTCCGTGTCCTCTGTGTCTTCCTCTGTGTCCTCTGTGTTTTTCTCCCTGTCTTCCTCCGTGTCCTCTGTGTCTTCCTCTATGTCCTCTGTGTTTCCCTCCGTGTCCTCTGTGTTTCCCTCCGTGTCCTCTGTGTTTCCCTCCGTGTCCTCTGTGTCTTCCTCCGTGTCCTCTGTGTTTTTCTCCCTGTCTTCCTCCGTGTCCTCTGTGCCCCCCTCTGTGCCCCCCTCCGTGTCCTCTGTGTTTTTCTCTCTGTCTTCCTCCGTGTCTTCTGTAGTAAATATTCTTATGAAGGATTTGTTAAATGAAAAATGATAAGATCCAGAAAGTTCTTGTCCTCGGTTCCGGTGGCTTGAAGATTGGCCAAGCCGGAGAGTTTGACTATTCCGGGTCCCAGGCGTTGAAGGCCCTGCGGGAAGAGGGCATCACCACCGTGCTGATAAACCCCAATATCGCTACCATTCAGACCAGCGAAGGCATGGCGGATTCCACCTACTTCCTGCCCGTAACTCCGGATTATGTCAGACAGGTAATCGAAAAAGAACGGCCCAACGGCATACTCCTCTCCTTCGGCGGGCAGACCGCCCTGAACTGCGGGGTAGCCCTGGACCGGGACGGGACCCTCTACAAATACGGGGTCAAAGTACTGGGTACCCCGATTAAGACTATTGAAGATACCGAGGACCGGGAGCTGTTCGTAAAGCGGCTCAACGAGATCGGCGCCCTAACGCCCCGCAGTATCGCTGTTACCGACACGGAGGCTGCGGTCGGGGCGGCGGAGAAAATCCGCTACCCCGTGATGGTCCGGGTCGCCTATGCCCTGGGGGGATCAGGCTCGGGGATATGCCGGAACGAGGGGGACATACGACGCCGCTGTGACCGGGCCTTTGCCCATGCGCCCCAGGTATTGGTTGAAGAATGGCTCGGAGGCTGGAAGGAAATTGAGTACGAGGTTGTCCGGGACAGATTCGATAACTGTATTACGGTTTGTAATATGGAAAACTTCGACCCCCTGGGGATACATACCGGCGAGAGTATCGTTGTGGCCCCCTCACAAACCCTAAACGATACCGAATACCATAAACTCAGGCGCATCGCCATCGAGGTGATCCGTCATCTGGGTATCGTGGGGGAATGTAATGTCCAGTATGCCCTGGACCCGGAATCCGAAGACTACCGTATCATCGAAGTTAACGCCCGGCTTTCCCGGAGCTCCGCCCTGGCATCCAAGGCTACGGGTTATCCCCTGGCTTTTGTGGCGGCAAAACTTGCCCTGGGCTATTCGCTGGTGGACATCGAAAACAGGATCACCCGGGTTACCAAGTCCTGTTTCGAGCCTGCGCTGGATTACTGCGTGGTCAAGGTGCCACGGTGGGACCTCCTGAAATTCAAGAACGTCGATGTCCGCATCGGTTCGGAGATGAAGTCCGTTGGGGAAGTTATGTCCATAGGCCGCAGTTTCGAAGAGGCCCTGCAAAAGGCCCTGCGCATGACCGGCATCGGCGCGCCGGGCCTCGCCGGGGACGACGCCCTTTGCGGAAGCGGCCTGGAGAATATCCGGGACGCCCTGGTTAAGCCCACGGACCGGCGTATCTTCATCATCTACCGCGCCCTCCAGGAAGGCTGGACCGTGGAACGGATCTTCCGGCTCACTAAGATAGACCGCTGGTTCCTCTACAAGATTGCCAATGCCCTTGCTGCGGAAAAGGATCTGCGCGCCCTGGGAACCAATAATTTAGACCGGGAAATACTCGCCCGGGCGAAGAGCCTTGGCTTTTCGGACGCTCGCATCGGAGACTTTGTCGGAAAGACGGAGATGCAGATACGCAGTATTCGTGAGGGATTCAGACTGCGGCCCCAGATCAAACAGATCGACACCTTAGCTGCGGAGTATCCCGCCAAAACCAACTACCTCTACATGACCTACGGAAGTTCCGGTGCGGGGAGCGGCGCCGCCGACGATGTAACCCCATCGGGACGGGGGGTAATGGTTCTTGGCTCCGGCGCCTACCGGATCGGAAGCAGCGTGGAATTCGACTGGTGCTGCGTTAATGCCGCAGAAACCGCACGAAAACTGGGCCGCTACTCCATCATGGTAAACTGTAACCCCGAAACAGTATCCACCGATTACGATATGTGCGACAGGCTCTATTTTGAGGAGCTTTCCCTGGAACGGGTCCTGGACATCTACGAGCGTGAGCAGCCCGAGGGGGTGATCCTCTCCATGGGCGGCCAGATCCCCAACAACCTTGCTACCAAGCTCTACGATTCGGGGGTCCTGATCTACGGCACCTCCCCTGCCTCCATCGACATGGCGGAGGACCGGAACAAGTTTTCCGCCCTCCTGGATAAGCTGGGGATCGAACAGCCTGAATGGAAGGAGCTTACGGACCTGCCCTCCGCCAAGGCCTTTGCAGACCAGGTCGGCTTTCCGGTGCTGATCCGGCCCAGTTACGTGCTCTCCGGCGCCGCCATGAACGTAGCCTGGGACGATGAAACCTTAGAAAAATTCCTGAACCTTGCGGCGGACGTATCCCCGGAGCATCCGGTGGTGATCTCCAAGTTTATCGAAAATTCCAAGGAAATTGAAATCGATGCGGTGGCCAAGCGGGGAGAAATACTGTTCCACGCCATCACCGAACATGTGGAAAATGCCGGGGTTCATTCCGGAGACGCCACGGTGGTACTGCCCGCACAGCGTCTCTACCTCCAGACGGTACGGAAGATCCGTAAGATAAGTTCCCAGATCGCCGAAGCCCTGGACATCACCGGTCCCTTCAATATTCAGTTTCTGGCCCAGCGCAACCGGGTACGGGTAATCGAATGTAACCTCCGCTCAAGCCGGAGCTTCCCCTTCTGTTCTAAGGTCAGCCGGGTGAACATGATCGAGATGGCGGTACGGGCCATGCTGGACGAACCGGTACAGAAGGCCCCCTCCTCTGCGCTGGACCTGGACTGGGTTGGGGTCAAGGCCGCGCAGTTCAGCTTTTCGCGGCTCCACGGCGCAGATCCCGTGAGCGGCGTGGAGATGGCCTCCACCGGCGAGGTTGGCTGTATCGGTACGGACCTGAACGACGCCTTCATGAAGGCCCTGCTTTCCGTGGGTTACTGCATCCCCAAGAAGCGGATACTCCTCTCCACCGGCCCCATAGAAGACAAACTGGACTTCCTTGACTCCGCCAAGGCCCTGGTAAAAATGGACTACGAACTCTGCGCTTCCCGGGGTACCGCAAAATTTCTGGCCGCCAACGGCGTACAGGCCCAGCCTTTGAACTGGCCCCTGGAATCAAAGGAGCCTAACATTGCGCAGTTTATCAAAAACCGGGAAGTGGATATGATCATCAATATCCCTAAGAACAACAGGGAAACAGAATTGAAGAACGATTATATCATACGGCGCATGGCGGTGGACTTCGACATACCTCTGTTCACCAATATCAAGGTGGCCCGTCAGTTCATCGATGCCCTGAGCGACTTCCGATCCAAGGGACTGGAGATTAAGGCCTGGGAAGAATATGTATAATTAGTGTTTGTAATAATTAATCAAACACCCATCCGCCAGTATCTGCCGTTCCGTGTCCGTGAGCGCTCCCAGGGATAGTTCTATTGTTGTAATACGATCTGTATTACAACCCAGTACGTAAGCCGGAAAAGTATCGGTCTTTTCCAGAAGAGCTCTCCTGGCCCCCGGTACGAATAGCCAATCACCGGTCTTAAAGGCAGAGCTGTCCTTTACCAGGAAGGGCAGTATGCCCCAGTTGATCAGGTTAGACCGGTACCGTTTGGTAGCGTATTCCAGGGCGAAGTTTGCCGATGCGCCCAGCACACGCTGGCAAGAAGCGGCCTGTTCCCGGGCGGAACCGTCCCCGGGCTTATTGGCGTAGATGGCGCTGCCTATGCCCGCCTGTTCCGCTTTCGTATTACCGCAGCCGGGGATAGTTTTTAGCTTTGCATACAGGGTTTCAATTTCCGTAGGAACCGGCCCCGCAGCTTTCCGCCGCCCCTCCTCCAGGACCTTTACCGCCTTAGCCTTCCCCACATATCCCGGGTCCCGTCTGCTCAGGGTGAACTCTGCTAGGGCCATCGGGTTTGATCGGTAAGATGCTGCTTCCCCGGACGGAATAAGCTCATCCGTGGTGGTCACGGGGTCCGTAATATAACTAACAATTTGTACCAATAGGTTTTCCGTAAGCTCCGGCATGGCGGGCCAATCCTTGATATTAGGACCGAACACCAGTTCTGTTTTTCCGTCCGGCTTGCCGGTACTATCATAGACCCGCTTGTCGTAGATGGAGCGGTCAAAGAAATAAGCGGGGCGGTGGTTGTATACATCGTCATCCCCCGCGGCGCTTAGTCTTCCGCCGTTGGCCGCAGTGACCGCTATGGAACGGGCATCCATGAGGGCTACCGAGGCGATCTGCCCTTCGCCGGGCTTTGACCCTTCCCGGTTGGGAAAATTGCGGGTAGTATGGCGTATGGAGAATTCGCCGTTTGCCGGCGTATCCCCGGCGCCAAAACAGGGACCGCAGAAGGCGGAGCGCACGATAACTCCGGCGCCCATCAATTTTGCTATGCCGCCGTTCTTCACCAGTTCCGCAAAAACCGGCTGGCTGTCCGGATATACGCTGAGGGAGAAAACGCCGTCTCCGGTGGATCTTCCCTCAAGAATATACGCCGCAGCCATGATGTTGTTAAATGTCCCTCCGGAACAGCCGGCGATAATGCCCTGGTCCACATACAATTCGCCGCCCCGCAGTTTTTTCCGCAGATTTATGGCGATACCCGGTACGCCTATGGCCTTGTTTGCTTCTTCCTCGGTCTTTGCAAGAATATCTTCGGCATTTTCCTTTAGTTCCCGAATCGTATAAACACTGCTTGGGTGAAAGGGCATGGCGATAGATGGTTCAATCTTCGACAGATCCACCAGAATTGCCCCGTCATAATAAGCGCCGTCGGCGGGCTTTAATTCCCGGTAGTCCCCTTCCCGCTGGTGTATTTTAAGGTAATCCCGTACTTGATCATCGGTTTTCCAGATCGAACTCAAGCAGGTGGTCTCGGTGGTCATCACGTCAATTCCGTTGCGGAAATCCACAGGAAGATTCCCTATTCCGTCACCGACAAATTCCATCACCTTGTTTTTTACATAACCGTTTTTAAACACCCCGGCAATAATCGTAAGAGCCACATCCTGGGGGCCGACGCCGTTCCGGGGAGTACCGGTAAGGCAGACCGCAACTACCTCAGGATAGGGAATATCGTAGGTCCTGCCCACAAGCTGCTTGGCAAGCTCACCGCCGCCCTCGCCCACAGCCATGGTTCCCAAAGCGCCGTAGCGGGTATGGCTGTCCGATCCGAGTATCATCTTTCCGCAGCCCGCCATCATTTCCCGGTTGTAGGAATGGATAACCGCCATATGGGGGGGCACATAGATGCCGCCGTATTTTTTCGCCGCAGAAAGGGCGAATACATGGTCGTCCTCGTTGATGGTTCCGCCCACCGCACAAAGGGTGTTGTGACAGTTTGTCATCACATAGGGAAGGGGGAAACTTTCCATACCGCTTGCCCGGGCAGTTTGGATGATCCCCACATAGGTGATATCATGGGAGGTCATGGAATCAAATTTAATTTTTAAATTCTGATCGTCCCCGCTGTTATGGGCGGAAAGTATTGAATAGGAGATGGTTCCCTTCTGCCCCGCTTTCCGGGAAAAGCTTTTTCCAAGCCGCTTTATTTCAGCGGCCCCCGCTTCGTCATCCGCAATAAGCTTTCCATCGTAATAATATACGCCGCTTTTCAGTAATGTTATCATCAAAAACCTCCTAGTACTTCCTCAATAATTCTATCGGCGGAATAGCACCGGCCCTGCGGGCGGGAATCCAGGATGCCAGTATGGACGCCAGGATTGTACCAATGCCAATAATCAAAACTGCCTTCCAGTCAATAACCAGGGGAATATTTTCTAAATAATAACCCGGGTCCAGTATTTTAACCTCCCCTCCGTGGAAAAGAGCGGAAAAGAAGCCTAGGGCCTTTTCAAGCCCATGGATTATTGGATTTATGGCGGAACCAATCCCAAGACCAAGGGCGATACCAATGATACCCCCGATAAGCCCGGTAAGGAAAGCCCCCCAGATAAAGATTCGGCTAATACCCCTGGGCCGTGTACCAAAGGCCTTTAATACCGCAATATCACGCTGCCGCTCTATGGCCAGCATGGATGTAGCGGAAGACACATTTACTGCGGCCACGATCACCACCAGGGCCATGATAAAGAGAAGGAGCTGCCTGGTAGATTCGTAGGAACTGTACTGGGATCGCTGGAGTTCCTTCCAGGTATAGATCCCGTAACCGGGATCAAGTCTTTGATAGATATCGTAGACCGCATCATCAATTCCGTTATATGGGTCGTTGATCTTTACCATAAGATAGGATGAGGACAATTCCGGCGCCAGGATCCGTTTCCCCGTTTCGTAACCCACGATACACCAGAGGGAATCCAGTTCCCGGTACCCGGAAGAAACAATACCCTTAATTGTAAAAGGAAAAAGCCTGGGGATATTCCTGCCGTCGGAACCAAGGCGGAGAGTCATTATCCGCAGGGTGTCCCCCACTTCTAGGCCCAGATTCTCCGCCAGGGCGTCACCCAAAACTACATCCCGGGGATCCTCGATTTTTGAACTTCCCGAAATAGTTTTTAAAAAGCGGCTGCTTCCATCGTCTTCCCAAAAAGAACTTTCCGTAGCCCTGATGGTAGCTCCGGTCTTTCCATTTTTACCCGCCAGTACCCCCAGACCCTGGCGTTCAAGCCATGCACCCCGAAGTCCCGGAAGATTATCCAGCGCAGGTTTAGTGTTTTCAACTTCCGGCGCATTAGTAAAATTGTAGATCTGAATGTGGCCGGTTCCAAGTTCTAAATATCGGTCCGTGATGCCCCGAATCATACCATCCGCCACCATGAGAGTAACAATAATCGGAATGAGGCTCAGGGCGATACCGCCCGCAGCGCCCCTGAGATAGCGGCCTCCCTCCCGGGCTCTTCCAAGGAGGTAACGCAGACCAATAAAACTAATGGGGCCGGCTTTCACTTCAGTACGCCCGTCTGCGGACCAAAGCGAAGTATCCCGCCTACCAGGGTATAGCGGACTTCCGCCCGTTCAGCCACCCCGATATCATGGGTAACAACCATAAGTGTCTTACCCCATTTCCCGGCTCCGGCATAGAGCAGTTCCGCCACCATGGCGCTATTCTGAGCGTCCAGATTACCCGTTGGTTCGTCCGCCAGTACCAGGTCGGGATCGTTCACCAGGGAACGGGCCACCGCAACCCGCTGCCGCTCACCGCCGGAAAGTTGGGATGGATAGTGGTGTATCCGATCATCCAGCTTTACGTCCTCAAGGAGGAGCCGGGCTTTTTCCAGGGCATCCTTTTTCTTCATCCCCGCGATATAAGCGGGGAGCATCACATTTTCCAGAGCGGTAAAATCCTTCAATAAATAATGGAACTGAAAAATAAAGCCCACACGGTGGCTTCGGTAGGAACTGAGAGCAGATTCCGTAAGGCCCCTTATTTCAGCGCCCCCAACAAAAACAGATCCGGAATCGCAGCGATCAAGTCCCCCCAAAATGTTAAGGAGCGTACTTTTCCCGCTGCCGCTTTCACCGGTCACCGCCACGGAGCTTCCCCGTTTAATATCAAACCCAATACCCTGAAGTATATGAAGAGTTTCCGTACCGGATGTATAAGTCTTAACAAGATCCCTAACCCGGACCAGGATTGATTCATCATCCTGAACAATATTACTCATAACGCAGTACCTCCGCAGGTCTTGTCCGGGAGACCCTTCCCGAAGCGAACCATGCCGCCAATAGTGCAGAGAATAGACCAAATAAAAATATAACCAGCACCTCATGGGGGATAAGCCGGGAGGGGATTTCTTTTATATAAAACACCGTTGGTGAAAAAATCGCAAAACCCTCGCCTGCGGCTTCCAAACCCAGGAAGGGTGATGTAACCACATTAAGAATACCGATAAAGAAATTAACTACCCATTCCAGTATAGAGAAAAAAGCTGCTATGTTACAGGCGATAAGGAGCCCCAAGAGCATTCCGATACCCGCCCCGGCGATACCAATGATAACCCCATCCCAGACAAAGATCAGCCGTACCGCCATATCCGTGGCGCCTACAGCCCGGAGAAGACCGATTTCTTCGCGGCGTTCAAGGACACTGCGCCGCTGAGCTTGAAAGATATTCAGCCCCACAACAATAAAGATAAGCCCCACTAACACAAACATGAACAGTTTTTCTGTCCGCAGGGCGCCAAAAAAAGCCCTGTTATAGTCCCGCCAGGAAGAAACATGAAGATTAAGCATCATCGGATCGCCCAGTACCTTCCGGATCTGTTCTATCCCGGCCCGATCCTGCCAGCGGTTTTTCAGCTTGATCCCCAGGAGAAGATCTTCATCGCTTATTTCGGCGGAACGTTCTATGTTGATAAAGCCCCAGCTCAAATCATATTCGTAAAAGCCCGAGCGAAAGATACCCTTAACAAGAAACCGGGAATTATCCGCCCCGCCCCCATCCTCTTCGTCGCCGGAAAAAAAGTCTTCCCCTGAAACAGAAACCAGGGTGATCCAATCCCCAATATTCGCATCAAGCCGCCTCGCCAGTTCAGCCCCCAGCAATATGGAAAACCGATCCTCCAAATTGAAAGAGCCCCTTTCAAAAACCAGCTTTTCCGCCATCCCCGCATCCCGTTCCATTGCATCAGGCGGGAGGCCGCGGACCACCGCTCCGTGATGTCCCCTTTGCTGCCCGCGGATAATGCCCTGAATTTCCCGGAATGGAATTGTCGCTTTAACTGCAGGAAGGGCGCTGATTTTTTCCCCCAGCATTTCACCCCGCCCATCCTGGGGGAACGCTTCGATCCGCAGATGGTACGATGATATTTCAAGGATACTTTCAATGAACCCCAGCTGAAAACCGTTCATCACCGCGATGATAACCGTCAGCGCCAATACCCCTGTGGCAATACCCAGTATGGCCAAAACCGGCGCCGGTGAATGAGTATTCCTGCGCCGCCCCCGAAAGTAACGGATCGCGACAAATCCTATCCAGCCCTGCCCAGCCATTATTCCTCCTTCCGGGCGGATTCCGGCCGGACATGTTCCTCAGATATTTTACGGCCGTCTTCCCAGATAGCACGGAGTACCACGGCGTCATTCATATAGAGTTCCTCAATTTCCCGTTCACCATCCTGACGAACCGTCCGCTCCAAAATGTCATTACGAAAGTTACGTTCAAAAATGCGATCCCCATCGCTGTTATATTCATATTCTATGAGCCGTTCCTCGGTATCGGATTTCCAAAGCACCGAAGTAAGCCGGTCTCCCGACCAGGTGTTTATCACTTCCCCCAATACCTTGTTAAACTCATCACGGCGAATTTCGCTCTTAATCCGGCCCCGCTCGTCGGTATTGTAGAGTATCCGATCGCCGGAATTGACGATCACATCATCAAAAAATTCAGAACTAAAAACAGAACCGGGATGAACAAATTCATTTTTCGCTCCGACCCCAAGGATAAGCTGGGGGGATTTAAAAAAAGCCGCCTCCTGCCCTTCTGCGGGTGCGTTAAGGTAACGCCGCTCTACGCTCCGCAGGGCATAGGAACGGGTATAATGATAATAATCTGTCCAGATCGGTTCTTCGATCCCATCACTCAGAGTTTTTGCCGCCGTAACCGGAATATTCACGGATTGTGGAATGGGAACCATCTCTATGCCCTCCTCTTCCGCCCGTGCCGTTAATGGCGCCGGAACATTGGAGACCGTCGCCGCAGGCTCTTCCGATTCTGCCTGAAAGGGAGTGAAACGCCAGGTTTCGGTTCTGATAAGAAAATTACGGTTGTAGTAATAGTACAGAATAAAATCCAAACCATCCGCATTTATCTGATGCGATTCTGATATAAGCTTATCGGTGTTGTAGAGTTCAATAAACCCCGAATTATCATCCTCAAAAACCGCCGCAAGCCTTGTAAGTTCCGTTTCATCCCTAAACGACCACTGACGCCGGGATACAACACCCTCTTCGTAGAGGTTCCGTATTTCTATCCGGTATGATGGGTCGTAGTATTTCAGCAGCCTTTCGGGCAGTTCCTTCGGGGACGCGCTTCCCACCGAAAGAGCATACTTGCTCCTGAGGGCATACTGCGAAAAAGCCGGTTCCAGGGCCATCCCCCCGGCATTAGAAATATACCAGTCTTCGGCATATATAAGGGTAGCAAAAAAACCCAGGGTAAAACAAAAAAAAGATCCCCTAACACCATGTTTATTCAAGGCCGATAAATTCCTTCGTGTATTTCTTAGGATCAAAGGGCTTTATGTCCCCGTATTGTTCTCCGTTGCATATAAAAACTACCGGAAGCTTGAGTTCCGCCGATAGGGAATAAACCACCCCCCCCTTGGCGCTGGAATCGAATTTTGTCAGTATAACCCCATCCAGGGCTACCGCCTGATGAAAGGCCTCCGCCTGGACCAGGGCGTTCCGCCCGGTGGTGGAATCCAGGACCAGCCACCGTATATACTTCGCCCCGGGCGCCTTAGATTCAACCACCCGGTCAATCTTTTTTAATTCTTCCACCAGTGCAGTTTTAGTGTGCATCCGTCCGGCGGTATCGGCTATGATCATATCCCCGCCCCCGGCCAGAGCCGCTTCCAGGGCATCGTACACTACCGCTGCGGGATCTCCCCCCTGCTTGTGGGCAACCACCCGCACTCCAAGGCGTTCTCCATGTATCTTCAATTGATCCACCGCCGCAGCCCGGAAGGTATCCGCCGCAGCCAGGATGGGCTTTTTTTTATCCAAAGACCGGTACCGGTCTGCCAGTTTAGCTGCGGTGGTGGTCTTTCCTACCCCGTTTACTCCCAGGAGCAATATCACTATCAGGGAGTCATTGGCGGAATTTTCAGGCGCCGCACAGAGGCTCCCTTCAAGCAAAGACGCCAAGGCCAGGCGCATCTGAGCGGGATCGGAAATTCCCTCTTTTTTACAAATTAAACGGAGGGCATCAACGGTTTTAAACGCTCCGGCAGCGCCGAAGTCACCCTCCACCAGGAGATCCGATAGATCTTCAAATAATTCTTCCGAAACCTGTTTTCCTATGCCGAAAAAAGTTTTTAAACGATCTGTAAAACTAGCTGCTCCCACGATTCACCATCCTATTTCGCAATCTTCGGAACACTTTTACTGGCCGTACTACCATACCGAAGTACCCGGTAAATCGATTCAACCATAACAGCGCTAAAGACAATCCAGGCGCCGGTAGTAACATTACTCAGGGTCTGATAGGTATCATACATATCGGGATCAAGCGACATGGTATAGGCGTTCTGATAGTTAAGGGTAATACCGGAAAGCAAAAAAGCCACCGGAAGGGCTATCCAGACGTGCGTCCAGGCGCCGTAGTATTTACGCCGGGCCGTATCCAGGGGTTTTTTGTCCTTCCCCGCGGGTATGGCGATTGGTAAGGTTACCACATCTCTCGTCTGCCCTGCCCGGAAAATTACAGCGGTCCTATCCCCCGCAGGAGTTTCCGCATGGATATATTCAAATTGATTTACCGGTGTCGTTATGGTTAGGGGGGCCATCCCCATGTAAAGGGAACCTTCGTATATCGATGCACCATCATGGTTAGGAAAATTAATGTCAAAGCTGGTCTTCGGCACAGGCTGAAGTTTAAATTGCAGTTCCGTCAATTCTCCCGCCGCAAGGTCCACCGACACGGATGAGCTGTTATACCCATCCGCAAAGGCCGTCACATTCACCGGACCCGGAGGATATTCCCTGATCCCGGTATCACCCTGCCCTGCATAGTTTTCTTTGACCAGAATAACTGCGTTTTCCGGATCTGTTTTTACGGATATCGCCGATGCCGGAGCGCCCGATATGGCTGCCATCAAACGTCCTACCATTTCATCCTCCACCATGCCCATATCATCGGTGGAAAAAATAAAACTATCCTCATATTCAAACGAACGGGTATACAGGGTATACATGCGGATGCGGAGGAAAATACGGCCGTGAAATTCGGATATCTTCCCGGAGACGAAGGCATCGGCTTTTTTATTGGTACAAAAATGGTACTCTCCGCCTGTGGAGGGAGGATCGGGAAATAATCCACCGGTATTTTCCTGGGTCAATATAAAAACCGGTTCATACTCAATCGTCATTACCGCTTCCTCGGCCTTTTGATATTCCTCATCCAGGGTTTTTATAGCCGCATCGACCGTTTTTAATTCACTCTTATACCGCCATCCCGGATACCCCTTATAGATAAGCAGATCCCGCTCGGCCCTCTTGGCCGCCAGTTTTTTTCCCGCATCCTCCAGGGCGCGGACCCAGGCCAGATCCCGGTAGTAGGAGTATTCATCCGATATCCGGACCCGGTGATGGACATCCGTGATGGATTTTGCGAGCCTGCGCATCAGAAGATCCCCCAGAATCTGCTGGGGGAGAGGAAGGGAAGAAACATCAAAGGCGGTAATACAGAGAGCCCACTCGGGGTTCATAGCTACCGCCGCCTCTTCTTCGGCCTTTCCAAACCCAAAAACCGGAGCGGAAAATACCAGGAATAGCGCGAGCACAGTAATACTATGCTTGATTATTTTTCCAGGCAAAGCGCAAATACTCCTCAATAAAGGGATCTATATCTCCATCCATGACGGCCTGGATATTACCCATCTCCGTCTTGGTCCGATAATCCTTCACCATGGTGTAGGGTTGGAACACATAGGACCGGATTTGATTCCCCCAGGAGATATCCTTTTTTTCCTGGGCAAACTTTTCATTTTCCTTTTCTTTTTCCTGGCGATAATATTCGTAGAGCCGGGACTTGAGTATACTCATGCCGATAGCCCGGTTCATGGTCTGGCTCCGTTCACTCTGGCAGGCCACCACGATGCCCGTAGGCAGGTGGGTAAAGCGCACCGCGCTGTCGGTCTTGTTTACGTGCTGCCCCCCGGCGCCGCCGGAACGGTAGGTGTCCACCCGGAGATCCTCGGGACGGATATCAACTTCGATGGAATCGTCTATTACCGGGAAAAGGTACACCGAAGCGAAGGAGGTATGCCGCCGGGCATTGGCGTCAAAGGGGGAAATACGCACCAGCCGGTGCACCCCGGATTCACCCTTGAGGTAGCCGTAGGCATAGTCCCCGTCGATGCGGCAGGTAGCGGATTTTATCCCCCCCTCCGCCTCCAGGCGATCCACCTCTTCAAGCTTAAATCCCCGGCGTTCAGCCCAGCGGAGGTACATCCGGTAGAGCATCTGGGACCAGTCGCAGGCTTCGGTCCCCCCGGCGCCGGAATGGATGGTGAGGAAGCAGCCGTTCTTGTCCACCTCTCCGCCCATAAGTTCATAAATATTTTGCTTTTCGTAGCGTTCCGTAAGTTTTCCAAGGGTATTTTCGATTTCACTGCCCTGGGATTCGTCTTTTTCCTCCCCGGCCAGTTCCTGAAGCACCTCAAGGTCCTCAATATCCGCCACCAGGGCCTTCCATGGTTCGTACCGGGCCTTGAGAGCCTTGAGATCCCCCATGATCTTCTCCGCCCGATTACTATTGTTCCAGAAATCCGCCTCCCCAGCGCTAGCCTCAAGTTCCGCTATACGCTGTCCAAAGGAAGGTGTTCCGGGCGCCGGGTTTTCAAAGACGCCTCCAGGTATCGTAGATTTTAGCCTTTAGCTCCGCAATGGGAGCCCCTAATTCTGATACTAACATAGGTTTAGAGTAGCCAAATTCCGTCTACTTGTCAAACCATTCTTGCAACGCAGTTACCCGCGAAGATTTCGCAGCAAACTCCTCAATTCCGGGTCTACCATGGCATCGGCCGGGTTATCGGCGGGTTTTTCGTTCTGCAGAATAATCTCGTCCCCAATGCCGATACGGTCAAAGAAACCCTCCCGGGTGAGTATCCCCATGGATACCTCCTCATCGGCCCGTTCTATACGCAGTTTTCCTACCACATCCTCCGGAGAATAAACCAGACCTATACCTTCGTTGCGGATCACAGACTGGCCCTTCTTGACCACATCGTATTCCGCTTCGTTCTTAACGCCGTCCGCACGGCCCTTGTCGATAAGACCCTGGGAGGAACGGCGCCGGATCAGGGCGGCGCGGAAAGGGAGTGCCCGGGAAAGCTGGTCGACCAAGCCCCGGGAGGCGTTTCGCAGACGATCATCGCCGGTACGGTAGGTGTAGAAGGATGCGGCGGGGGAACCGGTACGGCCCACAAAGAGTTCACCCTTGATGGAAAGGTCCCGCTCGTTTTCAGATACCGTAACGATAAGGAAGTAATCCGCGCCCTCTTCCCGTGCGGTACGGAAGGCGGTGGAAAAGGAGGGCTGTTTAAGGGTCAGGTCAGGGGCGGCTATGTTCCGGTCGTGGATCAACAGGTCCCGGACATAGGCGGAACCTACAGCGCCTGCTTCGGCATGGTAGAAAGCTCCATCGGAGGCTATGGTAAATACCGCCACCTTCCAGTGACGTTTGGCAATCTCAACGGGATCCGCATCCCAGCGCCGGTACAGTGCATCCGCCAGGAGGGCATCGTAGGCTTCAATGGCATCGTTAATCGCCGGGTCATTCAGGTTGTTGCTCCGGAGGAACCGCAGTTCCTCCAGGTAGCGGGCGGGATAGCCTTGAATCCGCAGTATTTCTGCGTATTCCAACCGGTCCCGGGCATAAGGGTTAAGCCGCAGCCCCCGGCGGTATTCAAAGAGAGCCTGATCGGTGAGGCTCCTGGAACGAAAAGAACGGGCACGGTTAAAATGCCAGGATGCCCAGCGGGTCCGCAGGGGATCTTCCAGGCTGGTATTGCTGAGGATCAGATCCTCCAGGGCGGAACGAACAAACTCATCGTTGGGATCTATCCCCGAAGCCTGGGAAAGTATATTCATCGCATCGCTGATCCGCCCAAGGCTGATATAGGCCATACCCTTGAGGTACCATGCGGCTAAATCGCCGCGATCCTCCGCAATGGTCTGATCCGCAAGAGCGGCGGCTTCTTCAAACTGTCCGGAACGGTAACGGAGACTTGCCAGAAGCGCCCGTGCGGGCTTATACCCCGGCTTATAATCCAGGGCTTGTTCGGCATACCGTATGGCCTGGGGGAAACGCCCGGCCTTGGCTTCTATGTAGGAGGCGTAATAATAGACCCGGTAATCCTCGCGGTGCTGCAAGAGAGCCCGTTCAATATAGGGCCGGGCGCCTTCCAGATCCCCCAGGGAGCAGAGAACCAGGGCCAGAGAGAGGAGGAGCCTTTTATCGTCGGGAAAGCGGCGGGCCACCTCCCGGTACCGAATAACGGCGTCACCCGAATGGCCTCGGGCCACATCAAGCTCCGCCCCCGCAAAGAGGGCCTCCAGGTTATAGGGTTCCCGCTTGAGAATATCGGTGATGATAGTCTGGGCCTCCCCCAGCCGGCCCAGGGCTATGAGGGTAGTGGCTTCCAAATTGGCAAGGGGCATACTGCTCCGGGCCAAGGTCCGGGCCTTCCGCACCCAGCTCAGGGCTTGATCGAATTCACCAAGCTCGTAGTAACACTCCGCCAGAGCGGCGGTCCCTTCGGCGTGGGCTGAGTTAAGGCGTACACATTCCAACAGGGCCTCCGTAGCGGCGTACCAGTCTTCCTGCACCATATAAACGCGCCCCCGGTCATAAAAGGCCCCCGCCCCGGAAGCAGAACCGCTTTGGGCATAAAGCTGCCCTATAACCGCAAAGGTTAAAAGAAAGAAAAAGAGAAGAGGGTTTAACCGCAAAGGCGAAGAAGGCGCAGAAGTTGAAGAAAGGGGGAAAGAGGAAGAAGGAAGGGGGGAAAATGGAGTAATTGTATTATCCTCTTCTTCTTTTCTTCTTTTTTTCTTCATCATCTTCTTCCCTTTCTTCTTATTCGCCTTCTGCGCCTTTGCGGTTTTACTCTCTTTCTTATTCGACTTCTGCGACTTTGTGGTTTTTATTGTCTTCTTTCTTATTCAATACTATCTTTACCGTATTTATCTTATGCCCGTCCATGTCCTGGATGATAAAATCCGTATCACCGTAGACAGCTTTTTCGAATTTTACGGGGATTTTTCCAAAAAGGTCAAACACAAAGCCGCCCAGGGTATCAAAATCGTCCGCAGGCAGCGTTACTCCGGTTTCCTCGGAAAGATCCTCCAGGTTTACCCGGGCGTCACAGAGGAAGGTCCCCTCCCCTAATTTGAGAATGTTCTCAGTTTCGTTATCAAATTCATCCTGGATATCACCGATGATCTCTTCGATGATATTTTCCATACAGATAATTCCCGAAACCCCGCCGTACTCGTCTACCACCACCGCAATGTGAACCCTGCGGCGGCGCAGTTCCGCAAGGAGTTCGTTAATATGCTTTGAGCCGGGCACAAAGAATGGTTTGCGGAGAAGGTTCTGGATTGAAAGTTCCTCGCCCTTAACCAGGGCTTTAAGCAGATCCTTTACGTAGAGGATACCCACCACGTTGTCGATAGTTTCCTTGTACACCGGAAAACGGGAATGATCGCTTTCGGTGATCCGTTCCAGCAGTTCTTCCCGGGTGGCGTCCACGGAAATGAATACCGTATCGATCCGTGGAACCATGATTTCCTTAACCGTGGTATCCGAAAGCTCCACCACCCCGCGGATCATTTCCTGCTGATCCGTTTCCAGGGCCTGCAATATTTTTTTGTCTATTTCACCTTTTTTAAAAAATAGCTTCACCCGATAACTCCGTCAGGATCTCTTCCTGTAGTTTTAACATGGGCTCTGCACCCTCGTTGGTTTGGTGATCCATTCCGTCTAAGTGAAGGATACCATGGATTAAAAGACGGCGTAATTCTTCATCCGGGGAAACCTTAAAATATTCGGCGTTTTCCGCCAGGGTTTCCAGGGAAACGATGATATCACCGCTTAAGAACCGGGTTTCTCCGGTTACTTCATCATTGTAATTGGTCCCCAGTTCAAAGGATAATACATCCGTAGGTTCATCAATATTCCGGAACCGCTCGTTCAACGACCTGATATAGGCGTTATTACAGAAGAGTACCGAAAGATCCCAGGAATCCTTTTCCAGCCTATCAAGAACTTTAAGAATATAGCCGTTCGCCAGGGACGACCAGCCAGGTAGGGGGACCTCCTCGGCGCTGATTTCCACCCGGTTCATATAGGGTCTCCCGGAGAAGCGGAAGGTCCGGCGGAATGGGTATGGCCCGGCGCCTGGACTGCTTCTTTAAGCTGCTTGGGATACTCAATTCGGGAATGATAATGCCCTGCCAATACCCGTACAAATGTATTCTCTATGATCTGGAGTTCCCGAAAGGTCAAATCAGAATCCCAGAGCTGGCCTGAATCAAATTTTGACAGGAACATTTCGTGGATAAATTTTTCCAGCCTGGCGGCGGTGGGCTTTTTCAATGTCCGCACCGCAGCTTCGGTCACATCCGCCAGCATCACCACTGCGGATTCCCGGGAGCGGGGCGGATTTCCGGGATAAGTAAAGTCCTCCACATTCACCACACCTTTATTGTTCACGTCCGCAGCTTCCCGCTTAAGCGCCTCATGATAAAACCAGCTGATCACCGAATTGCCGTGGTGTTCGGAAATAATATCCATAACCGCTTGGGGAAGCCCAAGGAACCGTGCTTTTTCCACACCCAGTTTAACATGGCTGCGGATCACCGTGGCGGAAAGCCGGGGGGGGATAGTATCATGTTTATTATAGACGGTCTGATTTTCCACAAAATAGTCGGGCTGATCAATCTTCCCTATATCATGATAATAGGCCCCCACCCGGGCAAGCAGCGGATTAGCGCCAATCTCCTGACAGGCGGACTCCGCCAGATTTGCCACCATCACCGAATGGCTATAGGTACCCGGGGCTGCGGTAAAAAGCCGTTTGAGGACGGGGGAGTTAAGATCCGAAAGCTCTATAAGCCGGAAGGTGGTAGGAGCGTTCAGGGCATGTTCCAACATGGGGAGAAAACCCAGGACCAACATCCCCGAGGCAACGCCGTTAAAGGCCGCAAGAAACAAGGACGGCGGATAGTCCGCAAGGGAACTCCGTTTTATAAGGAGCAAACCTGTGGCGGTAAAGATATGGACCAGGGCCAGAATAAAACCGGCCTTGATCAGATCCATGCGTTTTTTTGCATTCCGCAGTACATGGACCGCTACTATTCCGGAACTAAGGGCAAAAATAAAGGAAGGCGCATCAAAATGGCCGGACATGAAAGCCCCCAGGGGCAGGGTCAAAGCTAAGACTATCGCAAGCTGCGGCCCGATCAGAATTGCGGGCAGCATTACTACCAGGGCAGTGGGCAGCACCAGGGCCGCAGAAGAGTAATTTCCCAAGGGCATTGTCCGCAGGAATACTGCGCCCACTATATAGAGTACCGTAAGAATTGCCAGGAGATAAATCTCCGCCGGAGAGAGGAGCCTTCCAATGCTCCGCATACCTCCCATGAAGACCAGAAAACCGTACACTAAAAATAATATCAGAATATGGCCTATCACCGGCCGGGGATCGTATCCCGGCTGGGAATCGATCAGGGCCCGGAGTTTAACCATATCACCTTCGCCTATGATAAACCCTTTCCGTATGACCCGTTCCCCCTCTTCTATATATTTCATCACCGGTTTTGCCTGGGAACGGGTTTCGGCCAGACGCAGGCTGGTCTCCTGGGGGGAGAAGAACACATTTTCCGTGATAAAGGGTTTCAGCAAGGGGAAGGCAATGGAAACAAAGGCAGCGGGAAAAGCCCCTCCCACAATGCGGCGCCTAAGGGCGTCCTCCACCCCGTCATAACTGATAAGCTTGCCGTAGGTGATCCGCTCCCGCTCTATCCGGCCGCCGTTATTGTGGTACAGCTCCACCACATCGGGGTTAAACATCTCCAGGCCGATCTGGGGTATGGCAACAATGCCGGTGTCCAGAAGGTAGTCCAGGACTGCGTATCCATAGTCCAGAAGACGATCCCTGCCGGAATCCCGAAAAAGCATGTCCAGGGTATTGGAGGCAAAAGCTCCGGGAAGCGCAGCCTGAACCGCCAATTTATAAGCCTCCGCGGAGGCTCCCTGGGAAAAGAGATTCCGGGAGAGTTCCGCAAACCGGGCATAGGCGTTCCGGCTTCCTTCGCCGGCCTCCCGGGAAAACACAAAAACTGCCGGAACCAGCCGTTCTTCCGCCTCTCGGCGCAGTTGGGTAGCGTCTTCGTCCACATAGGAGACCGCATGTTCCGAGATAATGTCCCGGTCCGCTACCCGGCCAAGTTCAAATTCCGTATAGTTCCCGGCTTCGACGATATCGGAACGCATACTGCCCCAGATAATGGCGCCGCCGGATATGATAAATGCCAGTATGCTCACCAGAGCAGGGCCCAGGCGAAATTTCGGGAGTCTGAACTTTTTTAAAAAGGGATCGCCAAAGGCAAAACTACTACGATTTCGTTTCATTTTCGTAAGCCTGAATAATCTTTTTGATTAGCGGATGCCGGACCACATCGCCGGTATTGAGGTAGGCAAAGTGTATCCCCTCCACGTCTTTGAGAATGGTAAGGGCGTGGATTAACCCCGAATCGACCCGTTTAGGCAGATCCACCTGGGTAGCATCCCCGGTAATCACCGCCCGGGCGCTCTGGCCCAACCTGGTGAGGAACATCTTCATCTGCTCCTTAGTAGTATTCTGGGCTTCGTCCAGAATAATAATACAGTCGTTAAGACTCCGTCCCCGCATATATGCCAAGGGCGCTATCTCTATGGTATGATTTTCTTCCATACGGTGGATCACCTCGAAGGGGATAAGGGACTCCATGGCGTCGTAGAGGGGCCGCAGATAGGGGTTTATCTTCTGGGCCAGATCCCCCGGGAGAAAACCCAGGCTTTCACCGGCTTCCACCACCGGCCGGGTAAGCACCAGTTTACGCATCTTTTTTGATAGTACCAGATAAAGGGCTTCCGCAATGGCCAGGAAAGTCTTCCCCGTACCGGCGGGCCCCACACAGAAGGTAATATCGCTGGAACGCATACCCTGGATATACCGGGCCTGATTGTGGCCCCGGGGAAAAACCTTGCCAAAGCCGTGGGGGATATGGATCACCGCATCCTGCAGTATCCCGGGCCCGCTTTCATCCGGAGAAACGGTTCCTACCAGGGCTCTGACAAAATCCGGGGAAGGGTTATCCCCCTCCCGAACTGCGCTTATAAGGCTATCCATCATCGTTCTGAAACGCCGGACCCCGGCCTCATCGACCCCTTCCAGACGTATTTCGTTCCCCCGGGTTGCGATACGGCCCCCTAAGGACCCTTCGATCAGCTTCAGGTTCCCATCATTTGCCCCGCAAACTCCGGACAGAACCTCATGGCTATCCAGTACAACGGTTATGCTATCGTCCAAACACACCTCTGAATTTCAAGTCTATAGCCCCCTTATGGGGACGTCAAGTGTCAACATAGATACGCGGTACCCGCTTGTTTATCCCGCAGGTGATTTCATAGGAAATGGTACCCAGCTTCGCGGCAAGATCCGCGGCGGAAAGGGCGTCTGCCCCGAAAAAACTTACGCTGTCCCAGCGGCGTATCGCCGTATTTGGCCCCAGATCCGCCATACACTGGTCCATGCAAATCCGGCCCACCAGGGGATACCAGGCATCGTTTATCCGTACCTGAAAATCCCCGCTAAGCCGCCGGGGCAGACCGTCGCCGTATCCCACAGGAATGGTGGCGATGGTGGTATCCCGGTCCGCAGTCCAGATTCTGCCGTAAGAAACGGTCTCCCCTTTTTTCACCTGCTTGATAAACATAATTTGGCTGACCAGCTCCATCACGGGCTTTACCGGAAGAACCTGCTCAGCGCCTGCGGGGGCATAGCCGTAGAGGAGTATACCCGGGCGAACCATATCAAAGAAGGCATCCTCGTGGAAGGCCAGGGCGCCGGTATTGGCGGTGTGGACCAGACCGGGATCGATCCCCGCCTTCTTTATATCCTCCACCGCCCGGCCAAACCGGGTAAGCTGTTCCTTGGTATAGGCCACATCGTCTTGCTTCAGAGAATCGGAGACCGCCAGGTGGGTGGCGACGCCCCCAAGTTTAAGGTGCTTCGATCCGGCGATAAGGGCTGCAAGTTCCGCGGCAGACTCCGGCGGGCATCCTATCCGGCCCATACCGGTATCTACCTTCAGGTGAACAGAGAGGACTTCCCCTCCCTGCTCCGCCGTTGCGGCAAGCTCCCGGACAAAGTCCCGGTCCCCTGCCAGGGGGATGAGCTTATCCACTATCAATTCGGGAATTTCCTCGGGTAAGGGTATGGAAAGGAGCAGTATCGGCGCGGTAATCCCCGCCTCCCGGAGCTCCGCCCCTTCGTCCGCCGTGGCCACCGCCAGGAATTCCGCGCCCTCCTCCAGAGCCGTTTTTGCAAGGGGAACCGCCCCGTGACCGTAGCCATCGGCCTTGACGGGCACACAGATCTTCCGGGCGGAACCGACACGGGAACGGACCAGACGAAGATTGTAACGAAAAGCATCAAGACGGATAATGGCGCGGGTTGCACGCATTTAAAAAAACCTCGTTAAATAGGTTGAAAACCAGGGCACGTAGGTAACCAGGATTACTACTATCAGTTGGATAAGCAGGAAGGGAAACACGTAGCGGCAGATCTCCAGGAAAGGTTTCTTAAACCGGTATGTCGCCAGGAAAAGGTTAAGCCCCACCGGCGGGGTGAGGAAGCCGACTTCCAGATTGATAATAAAGATGATCCCCAGGTGAACCGGATCTATGCCATAGGCCTGACCCAGGGGAGCAACCAGGGGAAGCACGATGAGGATGGCGGAAAAGATATCCATAAGACAGCCCACCACTAAAAGCGCCAGGTTGAGCAGGAGGAGGAACACGTACTTGGATTCAACCGTGGCCTGCATCCATTGGGCGAGCCTCTCCGGCGCCTGGGTATCTACTATATAATAGGACAAGGCCATGGACAGGGCGATGATAGAAAGCACCCCCCCCATGATGGGAACGGCCTTGCGGAAAAGCGGTATCAGGCCCCTAAGGGTAATATCCCGGTGGATCAGGACCTCAACAATAAAAATATAGATCAGCGCAACCGCAGCCACCTCAACCAGGGAGAGAATCCCGGAGAAAAACCCGGCGATCAACAAAAATGGCAGGATAATCTCGAAGGCGGATTCTTTTAAACCCCCCAGGGCTTCCCGCACACGAAAGGGTTCAACGGGTATTTTATATTTTATCGAAGTGATGATACCAAAGATAATAAGCGCAACAACCAGGATAAGCCCCGGAATAATTCCCCCTAAAAACAGGTGCATGATATTGGTCATGGTGGTTGCCCCCACCAGGATGATGGGGAGGCTGGGCGGAAAGAGCAGCCCTATGCTTCCCGAAGAAGTAAGGAGCCCTATGGAAAAATTTTCCGGATACTTTATATGCTCCGACAGGACTGCAAAGAGTATTCCCCCCAGGGCCAGGATGGTTACCCCGGAAGCTCCGGTAAAAGAAGTGAAAAAAGCGCAGATAAGCACCGCAGCGATGATCATTCCCCCGGGCAGCCAGCTAAAGAGACTACGGAAAGTCTGAACCAGCCTGTCCCCGGCCTTACTTTCGGAAAGGAAGAAACCAACCAGGGTAAAGAGGGGAATGGGAATAATACTATCCTGGGTAAGGGCTATATACACCTGATTGGGCACCACATCAATTTCCCCCCAGGAAGCCTGAATAAGAAAAAGGGCGAGGCCCCCCATAACCACAAAGAGGGGGGTTCCTGCCAAAGCAGCCAGGATAAGGATGAAAACCGCGGGAATCCGTATGTAATAGGCCAGGAGAGACAGGGTATCGGAAAGGGCAGCCAAAAAAGCCGGAAGATTAAACCCCCAGACCGCTTTAGCGATAACCGGCAGGGCGCAAAAAGTTCCCAGCAGGACCGCCAAAAAAGGCAGGACCCTGGCCTTACCGGTAAGGGGGGCTCTGCGGGCAAAGCGGATGGCGATTACCCCGTAACCGATGGGGATAACCAGGGCAAAAACCCTATCGGGGATAAACCCGATTATCCGGCCAATAAGCCCGATTTTGATAAAGGAGACCGAACTCCAGGCAATTATGGTAACCACAAAGGCGGAAAGGCAGTTGGTAATTATCAGCAGGGGTCTCTTAGCCTTATCGCTGAAAAAAACCTGCGCCAGGGCTATGGACAGATGCTCGGCGTTTCTGGTGGTAATCATCCCTGAAACGAGTCCCACCACCAAAAGCAGGTGGATCAGAATTCCCGAAGAATTGGAAATTCCGGTTTTAAAGAAAGTTCTGAGGACTGCCTCCGCCACCGGCAACAGGGTCAGGCAGAACAGGGAAAAGTAACAAAGCCCGTCTTCTATGCCGTATAGTACCCGCTTTACTCCCCTTCCCATTGATTTTACCGTCCGCCCCGGTAGGTCTTTACAAGCCCGTCGATTTTATCGTAGGTACCCCGGTCAAAGGTAGCGCTTTCCAGCAGCGCCGGGATGGCCTTTTCAAGATCATCGTACCATTCCTGCTGCTGCCGGGAATTGAGATCGTTAATCACCAATCCGTGCCGGATCATGGTGGTAATAGCATCGCTTTCAAGCTGAGCCAGGGAAGTTTCGATTTCCGCTCCAATCCGCCGGGTTATTCTGAGGATCTCCGCCCGGTGCTGCTCGGGGATCATTTCCCAGGTATGTTTGTTCATCACAATTCCCCCAAGGAAGGGGGCGATATTCACGGTGGACATGTTTTTGGCAACCCCAAAATACTGCATCCCCGCCGAGGCTATGGGGCTTACATAGATGGCTTCGATGGTGCCCCCGTTCAGGGCTATGAGGGTCCGGTTGGCTTCAACGGGCACAACCTGATAACCCATGGATTTAAAAGCCTGGGTCATGGTCGGTTCCTGGGGATCGCTGCCCACCTTCATATGCTTTAAATCCGTGGGAACAAACACCGGATCCTTAGAAAAGATTTTTACCCAGCCGCCCCTGACCAGGGCCATACTGTAGTAATTTTGGCTGTTAATCTTCGCTTCCAGATCCGATTTTATAACATCAAAAACCGCCGTAAGTTCATCATCGTTCCGGATAAGGAGGGGGCAGCTTACGGTCAATATTTCCGGAACGATCTTGTTCAGTCCGAAGGATGTGAATACCGCCGCCTGAATAACATTCATGTTGAGTTTTTGCAGTACATCCGCCTCGGAACCCTGGGTACCGTTGGGGTATATCTGCATCCGCACCTCTCCGTTGGTGGCGGCGGACCATTCGCTGGCCATGCGGTTCAACGCGGCGCCCCAGGGGGTATTGGCGGGAACCATGGAGGCAAGCTTAATGGTGATCTGCCGTGCGGGCCGTCTTTGGGCAAAAATCGCCCCAGGACCGGCGAACAGCATTACTGCGAGAAAAAACAAACCTACCTTTTTCAAAACCCTACTCCTTTTTCTACCATTCACCCCATGTATCGGCGTCCAGTTCGGCGAAAAAATCCGGCGCCGCATTCAGAAGGTACCGGGCCTTTCGCTGGGCAATGATGTTGACCAAGCGGCTGGCGGGATCCTTCTCTATATCAACCGCCAGGGCGGATTCGAGACTGCTTTTAAAGGTTTCAATATTCTGGGCCGGTACGCATACCGCCTGGGCGTAGGAAACATAGGGGCCCGCAAGACCCTCCTTCGATTTTTCCAACGCCCGCTGATAATGGGTTTCAACCTTGGAAGGGTCCCCCCCCATGCCTTCGGGTACCGAAGAGTAGAACAGTACGTAGAAATCGTCCAATGCCCCGGAGTTAAAATCGGGGTCCAATTCATAGGCCCGCGCTATGGCGGCGGTAAGTTCCGGAAGCCGCATCCCCAGGTCCAGATCGAAGGGGTTCAAGGCATAGGCGGAGAGTATCCCCGCGGCATGCCAGTAGATCAGGGGAACATCCGCTTTTTTTAATTTTGCCAGATACGAAAGCTGGACACCCTTTCCATAGGCATCGTTCCAGCCGCGATATTTTTTCTCCAGCCCCGTAGCCAGGATTTCCGCTCCCCGGAGGTAGAGTTTCCGGGCCCGCTCTATCCGATCCGCCCGTTCAAGGTATTCCTCGGGGGGAAGCATCTCCGCCGGCCCCTGGATAAAGGCGTTGGCGTACATCACAAAGAGGGAACCCGTGGTAAGGATAAGCCCCTGGTGATCCGGCTGTGTGGCGAGGAGGGCCTCGTACATTTTTATGGCAAAGGGCAGGGCGCCGGCGATTAGTTCGGGGTCCGTGTCGCCGGTAAACACCGTGCTGCTCCCCTCCCCGGTAAGGGCATTGGCTACCGCCTTGGTAGCCATCTTGTTAATAGAACAGGAGGACAATATTGTTAGGACACAACAAAGGAATACACCCACAAAGGCAGAACGGTATTTCAAGGCCTTTCCTCCAATCAAGCGATATTGTATAGACTCAGGGAAACCCTATCAACTACCCAAGCATGGCTAATCCCCAATAACTTGGCGTATGTCCTTTTTGATGGCGTCAAGCTTCCGCCCGGCTTCGGCTTTGGCCGCTTCCAGGCCGCCTGCGCCTATTTCGGTACAGCTTGAGGCGTAGAACTTGATCTTCGGCTCGGTGCCGCTGGGCCGGGCGCTTACCACGGTTCCATCCTTAAGGTAGAACTGGAGCACGTCGCTCTTGGGGAAATCCACCTTTTCGGTCTTGCCGGGCTGGGATGGGTACTTCCACAGCGATTCCTGGATATCCCGGACCTTCTCCACCTCAATGCCGCCCAGGGTTTTCGGTGGGTTTTTCCGGTATTCCGCCATGATGCCCTGCATGATAGCCGGCCCCTGGGGCCCCTGGAAGTACTTGGAGATCCCCATTTCCTGCCAGTAGCCGTTTATCCCGTACAGTTCGTCCAAGCGGTCCAGGAGGCTTTTCCCCTGACTCCGCCAGTAGAGGGTCATCTCTGCGGTCAAAGCGGCGGCGGAAACCCCGTCCTTGTCCCGGACCTCGTTTTCCACCAGGTAGCCGTAACTTTCTTCGGTACCGAACACCACTTCGGCGCTCTGGTCCGCTTCGGTCCTGGCTATCACGTCGGCGATCCACTTAAAGCCCGTAAGACATTCGTAGAATTTAACCCCGTAGGATTCGGCTACCCGTTTCTGCATCCCCGTGGTGACAATGGAATTGACCATGGCCAACTTTGTCGGCGCCGTGCCCTTACGGGGTAGTTTACCGGATTCTTGCAATGAAAGGAAGATATAGTCCGCCAGGAGGGTCCCCAGTTGGTTCCCCGTAACCAGGGTAAAATCACCGGGTTTTCCCCGCTTGCCCGAAGGAACGGCAATGCCCAGGCGATCCGCATCGGGGTCGGTGGCCATGACCACATCGGCGCCCACTTCCTTGCCCAGCTTTAAGGCCAGTTCCAGGGCCGCCGCTTCCTCCGGGTTGGGGAAGGCTACCGTGGGGAAGTCTCCGTTTCCCTCACGCTGCTCCGGTACGGTGATCACCTGGAGTCCCAGGCTCCCCAGAACCGCTTCCACATGGAGCGCTCCGGTTCCGTGGAGGGGCGTGTAGACAATCTTCACCTCATGGGCCTTAGTCTTGATAAGAGCGGGCCGGAAAAGGCGGCTCCTGACCATGGCCTGGTAGGGTTCGTCTATGACCTTATCAACAATTTCCAGGAGACCCTGGGAAAAGGCCTCTACCCGGGTAATCTCTTTAATTTCCTTTACCGAATTGACCTCCCGGATGATCCCCTCATCGTGGGGTGCGATAACCTGGGCTCCGTCGTTCCAGTAGGCTTTATATCCATTATATTGAGGAGGGTTATGACTGGCGGTAACCACGATCCCCGTGTCGGCCCCAAGCCGCCGGATCGCATAGGACAGTTCCGGGGTAGGTCTGAGGGCGGAAAAGAGATAGGTCTTGATGCCGTTACCCGCAAAAATCAGGGCTGCAGCCTCGGCAAATTCCGGGGAATAATGGCGGCTGTCGTAGGCTATCACCGCGGCAAGTTTTCCGGCTTTAGCCTTTTCCGGAAAAGCCTTGAGCACATAGGTGGCCAGCCCCTGGGTAGCGCTTTTGACCACCAGGGTATTCATACGGTTATACCCGCCCCCAATGACCCCCCGCAGACCTCCGGTACCGAATTCCAGGTTCCGGTAGAACCGGTCTTCCAGTTCCTTCCAATCCTGCTTTGCCAGAAGATCCTCCACCTCGGCCTTGAAAAACGTATCCTGCTCTTTTGCTATATAGTCCTTTGCCTGGTTTATAATTGCGGATTGGTCCATAATATCCTCCGGTTTCAGTATAGTAAGCCCTCTCTTTATGCGCAAGACGTAAAAAAGTAATTCCAAATATACCAAGATTTAACACAGAGATCACAGAGAATACACGGAGGACACAGAGTTTTTGTCAGGCATCTTTGTTTTATCTCTGTGATCTCTGTGCCTCCTCTGAGATCTCCGTGGTTATTCCTAATTTGGACTTAATTTGGACTTGCCGGACGTAAAAAAGGCGTTTATACTTTGAAAACAAGGAATTATTATGAGTGATGCGGCAAGAAAACTCGATGATCCCCGGGGGCATTTTACCTATGCGGACTACCGGCAATGGGAACTCGCAGAAGGGGAGCGGTACGAGCTAATCGACGGCGTGGCCTATGCTATGGGGGCGCCTAATGACGCCCATGCCATGGCGGGCCCCGATACCGAACATCAATTGATAAGCGGTGAACTATTCAGACAAATTGCAAATTATCTGCATGGGAAGCCCTGTAAAGTATTTTCCGCCCCCTTCGATGTCCGTCTCTTTTACCAGGAAGACGAAACCGATATCACTGTTGTCCAGCCGGATATTTCGGTGATCTGCGATGCAAAAAAGATCGGGACCGAAGGCTGCCGGGGGGCGCCGAATCTGGTTATCGAAATCCTCTCTCCCTCCAATACCGGAGAGGAGTCTGTAAAGAAATTCAACCTCTATCTGGAAGCCGGGGTTCAGGAATATTGGATTGTGTCTCCGAAATCGAAGACCGTCCAGGTGAATATCCTTGAGGACGGCGCCTATCAGGCGCGTACCTATAAGGCCGATGCGGTTCTGCCGGTCCGTGTCCTTGAGGGCCTCAGCATCACCCTGGGCGATGTTTTTAATTAGATAATTAGATAATCCTGTTACCGTGAACCGCTCCGCTGCTCCCCGTTGAGGGAGGGTATGCGCAGCACCAGGCCCGGAAGGGTAAGATTGGAGCTAGCCGGTTCCGGGAGGATATCTTTGTTAGCCTCATAGAGGAGCGGCCACTGGGCGGAGTCGGCGTAGACAAACTGCAGGCCGGCGATATAGGACAGGGTTTCCTGGTGTTTAACCAGATAAAAAGCGGGAAACGGGTTCTCTTCCGCCGGGGCGGGGTCCTCGTGCTTCAATAAAGCTTGCTTTAAAAGTTCCTCCATGGGGATAGCTTGTGACCATACGATGGAGGCCAGCCGGTCTGCGTAGGAGCGGGGGCGGCCCAGCCATTCCCGGTAACTGCCCAGGTAGGGGTAAAGGCCGGCTAAGCTTGGGCTGGAACGTAATACGTCCGCGTAGGCCGCTTCCGCCTGGGGGAAGTCTCCGGTTTCGTACAGGGACCGGGCGATTCCGAGCCAGGCCAGGACATCCTCGGGCTCTCTCCTGATTACACCCTGGTATTGCCGGAAAGCATCCGTGTTCCGGCCTTCGATAAAAGCGATATACCCCAGGTTTGTGGCGCCGTATTTATCCCCCGCCCGGCGAAAGGCCGCCGCCGCCTTGTCCAGGATGCCGTAACGGCCGTAGAGTATGCCCAGCTTATTGTTCAAATCCCAGACATCCCCGGAGTATGCCTGGGATATCCCCTGTTCCAGTTCCCGTACCGGTTCCCGGATGATAAATTCACCAAATGTATTGAGGGATTTTTCCAGGGCGCTTATCAGGGATGTTTCTTCGGGCAGGGCGGGAGCGCGTCCGGCAGCATCGGGCACGCTCACCGGGGGGTATATGGCCCAGGAATCCTTTGTGGGATAGAGCCGACCCTCGTCCCCGGCGCGGCGCCATTCCTGGACCCCGATACGCCAGGCCCGAAAAAAACCCCTGTTGGTTACGGTTATTTCCAAGGGCATCCACCACTGTCCTCCGTGGCGGATCAGATCATCCTCCCCTATTCCCGAATTGCTGCCAACCGCAAAGGCAACATAGATGTGCCCCGGTATGGTGATAAAGGCGGTATCAATACCAAGTACCTCAAGGAGAGAACAGTACAGGATGGAAAGATCGTCGCAATCCCCGGCCCGGTAAAACAGGGTCTGGTAGGGGTAATTCAGGCTGTCAAGGCTGCTTGAGGATTCGGACAGTTCGACATAGGAACTTGCGGGGTCTATGACATAGTTCATGCCGTAGACATTCAGGGCTTCAAAGAGACCCAGGGCGTACTGCACATGCAGGGAAAGCCCCGGCCGTTTTCGACTGTTCACCACCGATTCTACATAGCGGGCGAAGAGCTGGGCCGTAGGGTCCCGGGCGGACACAAAGGACGCAGCCCGCCGGTCATCGTCCCAGTTCATGGCGTTCCGGTGGTATACCGGTATGCCTATGTCCAGGCTGGTTTCCTTCCTGCTTCCCAGGGCCCGGTAATTGATCTGCACCTGTGCGCCGGCGGTGGTATTCTCGGTCAGTTCCATCATGGACTCGTTGAATAGCGCCGTTACGGGCAGCTCCGCTGTTTCGCCGGGGCTCAGCCGGGGGATTACCGCGAAGGCCGCAGGCCGGCTCATAAACTGTTCCAGGTAAAAAGAAAGGTTAACATCGGTGATGGCAACAGTTTCGTTGTTTATTACCCGCAGGGTGGCTACGGGGTTCTGTTCGTACCATGCATAGGACACGGGAAATACCCGGTTCTGCTTTATCAGCTCCCCCTGGATGGGCGCCGCCCTTTTAAAGAGCGCAGAAAGGGAAAGGCGTATGCCCAGGTTAATCCCCAGGCTGTCTACGGAACGTTCCGGGCTGAAATTGTAAGAGTCATACCCGGCCGCAGCGTAGAGGGCAATCTCCGGTGAAAGATGAATGTCCGCCCCCAGGCTCCCGCCCATGCGCAGCCGGGTATCGGTATACCCATTCCATTCGTACTGATACTGAAAGATTCCCCCATTGAGTTCCGCCCAGAGGCTCAGGCGATCCTTAAGCCGCCATTGGAAAAGGGGCCCCAGTTTCCCATCAACAAAGGAAAAACCAGATCCGGTTTCCACGGATATCCGGGAATAGCCTCCGCCCAGGCGCAGCCCCAGGAAGGGCTTTGTAGTAGGCAGGCCGAAAAAAACCCAGTCCGCCGCAGCTTGTATACCAAAGCCGGGAACAAAATGCTCCGCCTCTTTGCCAATTGGTACAACCGCATAGGGGGCAAGGCGCAGGGCAAAATCGCTTTCGGGAAAAGCCGGAACTGCAATAAGGAGAATAAGTGCGCCAAGAAAAGGTGTTTTCCCCGGTTTCATATTATTCTTCCTGTTCCGCCGCTACCCGGTCCAGCCCGCGTCTCGCATCATTCCTGTTAGGGTCCTGCGCCAAGGCTTGTTTGAACCAGCGATCTGCAGCGGAAAGATCTAATTCCTGCAAGGCCATGTTACCCAGGTTCACCATCCCTGCGGGGGAGCTCTGGGACGCGGCCCATTCAAAGGCGGTTCGGGCTTCTGCGGTATGGCCGGCCCGCAAGTTGAGGAGCCCCAGCCGGTTGTACAGGGCCGCAGTAGGACTGCTGCGTATTTGATCGGCCAGGGCCGCAATCTTTGGTTCCAGCTCGTTAAGCACATACCGGTCCAGGGCCAGGGCGGCCCCGTGAATGACAATTTCCTCCCGGGGCTGGATAAAGTGAATCTGCTGGGGGGAAAGCGGCGCCGGGGGATACAGGGTCCAGGCATCTTCCATGGACACAAAATCTACCGTTTCACCGGCCAGGAAGATTTTCTGCAGCCGTTCCGCAGCCCATTCCCAGCTATTGATAAAGCCCCGGTTAAAGGCCGCCATGGATAGGGGCAGCCAGACCTCCTCATCGATCACCAGGAGCTTTCCCATATCGTTAAATAAACTGTCCGCCGCTGCCGCTCCTATCCCCAGGGAATAGGCGATGATAAAATCGTCATCCTCCAGGGGAATGACGGCGGCGCTGATCCCCGTACCCTCAAGGAGGGCCGCAAAAAGCAGACCCAGATCCGCGGCGGTTCCGGACCGGAAGGCCAGGGTATGCACCGGAAACTGTATGGAATCCACCCCGGGCGTTCGGGCGTCGGCATCTTCCCGAAGCCGCAGCTCCCCTGCCAGAAGCCCTTCAAAAAGATATGCCCCAAACTCCATGTTCCTGTTCAGTCCGGAGCGCCGGTTACTGCGGGCCAGGCCGGCAAAGTATTTCGCCGCCTCCAGGACTTCCGGGTTAGCGGGGGACACAAAAGCTGCCAGGGCCGCAGGATCACCCGAGGGGACATTGTTACGGTTGTAGATCTGTACCGCGCCGTTCCGCACCGCCTCCCGTTCCTTCCCCAAAAAGGTGTAACGGATCACCAGTTCCCCCACAATCCGCCCATTCTCTGTAAAGTTGAGCAGCGCCGGGGAAAAATCCGCATAGAGGGGAAACTCGACGGACCGGTTTTTCGGCAGCAGGGCGACGGACCCGCAGGGATACTCCGAGGCGGTATAGTTTCCCGCACGAAAACTGAGGCGCACATTACGGATCTCCGCGTTTTCATTATTAGTAATCCGGACAGTCCCCGCGGGATTTCCCCGGTAGAGGGAGAGAAACAGGGGAAAGACCGGATCATCCTGCAAAATCACTGCCTGAACATCCGCAGAGGAAGAGCGGGTAGCAAAGGTAAACTGCGCCGTAAGCCCGGCATAGATCCCGGACAGGATTGGTCGTCCCGCAGCAGCATTGTTAAAATTTTTCCAGCCCCCGGCAAAGGAAAGAATAAAGGAAGGATTAAACCGGAACCCCGCTTCTCCCCCTACCCTCCACCACCAGGAGTCGGTATACCCGTCCCCCCGGTTTTCCAGGTGCTGCACCGTCTGGTGCAGACCGAAAGCCCCATCAGCCGTGACGAGGAGCCGGGACAGGGGATAGTAGAACACCCTCGCCCCCAGCCCTGCCGAGTAGGGCTGTATATCCCCGGCGGTGCCCTTCGCCAGCCCCGCATAGCCGATGCCGGCTTCAAGGCCCAGACCGTACCCGATTCCCAGGGGATTGGTAAGGATGCCGGAAACATCCACATCAAAGAGCAGATCTCCGCCATAGCCGCCCTGATAATTGTCCCCGGTTTCCCCCAGGGGGATAAAATAGTAGGGCCGCAGCCGGAAGCCCAGATCCAGGGCGGGAAGCCGGATAAGGGCCAGGAAGAAGAAGAGGAAGCAGAGACCGCTTTTCCGTTCCCGGGACAGCAAATGTGCAGCCCAAGCTAATTTACCAAACATCCTATTACATTCTCCGGCGCATTACGGCCCTGCCAGCGGCCCTAGTGTTGCTGTCCCAATTTCCGCAGCATTATAAACCAGGGTCCTTTCGGGATAACTGAATTTGGCCACATCGTTTGCGGTCAAGAAATAGTAAGGCGCTGATGTACTCCCCGTAATCGCGACGGTTCCCTCAAGGGGCGAACCTGGGAAGGTGAGAACCGCGGAATAAACCGGCGATGACCCGCCGGGGGGAGGATTCAAGGCTCCCGTTACGGTAATAAATTTGCCGGTATTAAGATACACCACACTGTCGATCTTCGCAGACCCGCCCATATTGAAGGTCCCATTTTGGAAATACACCCCGGGGCCTAAACCGCTCGAGCCGGTAGTATTGCCGCTCATGGTTCCCCCGGACATGGTGAAGGTTCCTGCGGCAAGAAACACACCCCCACCCATGTTGTTAGCAGAGACGGAATTGTCGCTGAGGGTTCCCCCGGACATAGTGAAGGTCCCGCCACCCAAAACCACTCCGCCGCCTATGCTGGCGTTATTTTCGCTGATGGTTCCCCCGGACATGGTGAATTCTGGGTTTTCACTGCCCAAAGCCACCCCACCCCCCAGGGCAGCGTTATTGTGGCTGATGGTTCCCCCGGACATGGTAAAGGTCCCAATACCAAAACCCACTCCACCGGCTGAGCCGGCGGTATTGTAACTGATGGTTCCCCCGGACATGGCAAAGGTCCCTTCTTCGACATGCACCCCGCCGCCGCCAAAGTCATTGCCGGCGGTATTGTAACTGATGGTTCCCCCGGACATGGTAAAGGTCCCGTCGTTGACATACACCCCGCCGCCATAGGAGCTTTGATTGTTATTATTCTGCAGGGTTGTTTGATCCCGCATGATAAGGGTTCCCGTAAGGTTGTCTTTTTTCTGCACGGTAATCAGGGCTTTTCCGTTAGGGATATTCCCGGCATCCGCGGTCCCGGTAACGCCGCCTGCCCACTTTGCGCCCCCGTCAAGGATCAGCGGGTTTACGCCGTTCCCCAGGATCAGGGTGGCGCCCTCCACCGTAAAGACCGATTTGTTCTGTTCTGTACCGCTAATCCGCCTGATGACGGTTCCCAGTGATCTATTGGAAACCAACTGAACATATCCTGCATCGAGGGTCATATAATCGGTTTCTTCGTCAATGTCTACGGTCTCCTCAAACAGGGTTATTATGTCGGGAAGTACCGCAGAACTGCCGGGGGAGGCAGCCAACGCAGCTTGAAGCGTATCGTAATATTCTTCGATCCAACCCCGTGTACGGAGAAATTTTCCGTCCATCAGGTATCCGGTTTTTTGTATCATCCAGTTTTTCCCGGGCTGCAGGCTTACCTTAAACCGGGTAGTGTTGTTGTTCCCAAGGGCCCCTTCCAAAACCTGCGCGGTCCGGGTGTAGTCCGCCAGGCTTATCCTCGCCGCCGTAGCGGCGTTGAGGATACCGTTTATCCTAATCATCGCCGGGTCATTGAGGTATACATCGTTATCGGTATGTATCTGGGCGTTCCCCGACATGGTTAGCTTCCTGTCTCCCGCCACGTATACCCCGCTTCCTAAAGCCGCAAAGTTACTGTTGATACCCGCGCCGCCTATGACGCTGTTTCCTTCCATGCTCAAGCTGCCGCCGGGCGACAGTGCTGTCCCTACGGCCACATATACTCCGCCCCCGGAGGCCGCGCTGTTCGAGCTTAGGGACGCGCTGCCCTTGAGGGCAAGATCCCCCAGGGCATAGACGCCGCCGCCCCCGGATGCTGCGGCGTTTTTGGTGATCATCCCGTTTCCTGTCACGGTCATGGCTGATAGTTCCGCCAGATAAACCCCGCCCCCGTTAGCGCTGTAGTTGTACTGTATGGTCCCTTCCAGGGTAAGGCTCCCCTCCTGAGAAACAGATACCCCGCCGCCGTTACCGGTACCGCCGTTATTGTTCTGCACCACCGCCCCGGCCTTAATGGTCAGGGAACCGCCGCCAACCTGGATAAGGGCCTGAGTGTTTGCATCGGTGGAGGAAGAACCCGATATAAGGTCAATCCATTCCGCTCCGCCGTCCAGGTAGAGGGGTCTGACACCGTCCCCCAGGATAAGCTTGCCCGGGGACATTAGCGCCCCCCCGCCTATCACCGTAAAAAGGGACTGGGAAGTCGCGGTACTTCGTTTTACGGTATTACCCGCATCGCTTCCGGAAACCAGTTGGATATGCTTGCCGGCCAAGGTGCTTATCCCGCTGGTGGTTTCCACATCCTTCAACAGGGTTATCACCGCAGGAATGTCCGGGGTTCCCGTTGCCGCAGCAAAGGCAGCGTGCAGATCCGCATACCCTACGCCGTTCAGGGACGCAACTGCCGTACTGCCGCTGCCGGTTGCTGAAAATTCTGCGGCTATTATTATATTCTTTTGGGGCATGGTAAAGAGCCCGAAAGTAGGAGAAAAAGAAACCCCCTCGTCATCGCTAAGCTCCAGGGAATCCCCTATCAGGAGATAGCCGGAGGCCGGCGTTATTGTTAAGGAAACCGTGTTATCCGCAAAGGCCGCCTTAGGAGAAATCGTTCCCGGTCCTATTATGGCAGTGCTAATTTGATAAGCCGTTTCCTCCAGGTCTTTTTTTATAGGACCGGAGAAGGCGCCGAGAGGAATCGCTTGCGGGCTGTACATAACCCCGCTCCCAGAAACGACGGCCCCAAGCCGCAAAAACACGCCGGGGGACGTGGGCGCCATCGCCGTTTCGGGTATATACAGGACATATTCACCGCCGGCGTTGACCGTACCGGCCCCGAGGAATTCGCTATACTCATGCGTAAAATCGTCATAATATTTAAAGGCCTCCACGATCTTGGAAGTTATAAACACGGCGCCATCTCCATCGATGACAACAGTTCCCCAAATGGGTATTTGGGCGCTAAAATCATCGGCGTTGAAAACCCGGCTGATGTGGGAGCTCAGTCCCGGGTAGATATGGATAGCTTCCTTCCAGACAGCGCTATGGTTCAGATCGGTATTGGTTATTTTCAGCTCAAACTCATAATCGCCCGGGACAAGCTCTACCCCGGTCAAATCCTTCGGGGTATCCAGGGTTTTGGGATCGTACCCCGTTATCGGCGCCCCGCCGGCCCACAGGGTAAGGGTATTGGTATAGTTCCCATCGGGAAAGGAGATGTCCCAGGTAAGCTTACCCTTATCGGTACCCTCATGGTATATTCCTATGCTGATGTTCACCGCGGTAACCGAACCGGGCTTTATTTCTACACCCGGCTGCCGCCCGATCCCGGAAATGATGGGGGAGGCAGGGTCCGCCGATTCTACATAGGCTTTCACCTTGATAGTCCAGAATCCCGGCGACAGATTAACCTCAGCGCCCGATGGGCCGCAGGGTACCGGGTCGTGGGTAGAGGAACCTGGCGTTGTTTCAAATTCCAATTCATAGCGGGAAAATGGCGTTTCGGGAAAAATCGTCCGGCCTGTCACGGGAAGTTCCAGGGCAATTTGCAGCCGTCCCATCCCCTCCGGGATAGGCCCGCTCTCCAAAACCGGCGCTTCCGGCCGGGTTAAGTTTCCGGAATTAAATGGGCTGGCGCATGAACCCAGGGCCGCAGCCAGCAGAATGGCCTGGAATAGGAGAATATATTTTTCGTATAGCTTCATGACAAACCTTCCTATTGGGTAACCGTAAATTTTACACTCCGGGTATACCGGACCCCGCCTTTGTTCACCAATACCGTAAGGGTATGGGTCGTTACAAGGTAATCCCGGGCATACAGGGTAACGGTTTTGGTCGTACCGTTGTGGGCATGGCCATGTTCGGTATCAAGGGCATTATCCAGGTCCTTGCCGTCTACGGACCAAGTTATGCTATCCCCCGCTGCGGTTCCGCTCACGCTAAAGGTGGTCCTGTCGTTGCTGCCAAAACGCAGGGTTGCTGTTTCGGGACTTATATTGAGAAAGTCCCCGGGACCGGTAACGACTATATTTAGCTGACGGGGCCGGATTACGGTTATCGTATAGGAAATACCGGCCCCGGAAAGGCCGGACCCCTCGGAGTATACCCAAATCTTCACTTCAAGCTCTGTTCCGCTGTCAATGTTCCCCGTGTTTACCGTGTCTCTGGAGCCGCTCCCGAATTGATAACGCACTATTCCATTCTTTTTCGCAACGCCGTTCAGGATTATGGTGTTGGAATCGTAGGGGATGGTCACTGCCGGCAGGGGAGATTCGGCTGGATCAAGTACCTGGCCGTTCACCGTAAGGCTCTCCAATTCTTTGGTCTCCCATCCCACGGTTCCCGTTACTGATCCGGAAAAGTCCGATTCAGCAGGGCCTGAACCCGCACTTACCCAAACATAGTAGCTTGTCCCCGGTTCAAGATACGAAATATCATGAGAAGCGGCGCCGGTAACATTAGCAACGAGGGCAGCGGACGGAGGACCGCCATCCGCAGCAGTATCTGTGCCATATTTCACGGTATACACAGAGTTCCCGTTAACGGGCGTCCAGGATACCCTAAGTTTGCCGCTTTCACCGGGCACACGGTTTACCGTAAGACCGGCGGGCACGGCGTATTTTCTTAAAACAGTTATGGTGTAGTCCTTAGAGTCCGTACCGTTTTCGGCGGTAACCCTAATAAACACCAGGCTGGGATAACCGCTGTTCAGGGCGGAGATATTAACGTCACCGTAAACACCCCCGGAGCCGAATTTATAGCTTACCTTTCCGTTACTGCCCGTTTCAGGTTCGCCTACGACGGTGATAGACTCGGTATTGGAGGGAACCGTCAAGCTGTACGTAAGTTGATTGCTGTCAAATACGGTAGTATACACGGAATTTATCGAAATAGCCTGTAATAACGCCGCATTGTTCCGGGGTATGCCGGTTACCGGGGCGCTCCAGTCTCCAAGGACGTCCCCGTCAACGGAATCCTTTTTCGCCCGGACCCACACATAGTAGGGCACACCGTTGGGAAGATCCGAGATGGTTACACTGTTGCCGATAATATCACCACCCACCAAAGTGGCGGAGAGCTGGTTGTTACCACTATTGTACAGTACGTCGTAGGCATCGGCGCCCCCTGCGGAGTCCCAATTCACCAAAAGTTTCCCGGATTCGGAGGTGGCGTTCACGGTCAATCCGCCGGGGGTGGCGGGTTTATTGTCCGTACGCACCGTAATACTCACCGGATTCGACTCATTGCCGAATTCATCCACGCTAACCAGACTGAAGACATATTCCCCGTAGTTGTAAACCACATTAGTGATCGTTTTGCTAAGCGTCAAAGTGAGGATCGTCTCCTCAATGGCGGTGCTTACACCCTGACGGGTATTCCAATAGCGCAGCTTGATATGGTCCAGATCCGGATCGCCGGGGTTCGTCCAACTAAGGGTGATGGTATTGCTCGGGTCCGGGTTATAGGCCGCGCTATTTATTGCTACCGGTCCGGGGGGCGTCAGATCGGTGCTTACGTACCCTGGAATTGTGTATGGATTAACTCTATCTATATTTCCCGCGTAATCCTCCATCCAGGCCCGCAGTTTATACTTGACCCCGGGGCGGACGGCAGCGGCGGTGGTGTATTTCTCGGATCCCCTGGGCACAAATACGGTGTTCAGCGGAAGCGGATTCAATGGCACTGGCAGCGGATCGGGCGAGCTGCCTGTATACCATTGTAGATATATTCCTTTGAGGTCCGAAACATCCGATTCCTTCCAGCTTATGCTGATTTTTCCGGTTACGCCGTTGTATACCCCGGCCAATTCCATGAGCGCATTATTGGGAGGAGTCAGGTCCGCATAGACCTCGGAACTTACCCCGATTTCCTTGGAGCCGGCGCTGTTCACCGCGGTGACCGTAACCGTATACAAGGCCCCGGGCGCTTGCGGTATTCCGTATATCCAGTCCTCGTCAATGTCCTTCCCCAGGGGATGTTGCCCGTTTGACGGGCCTGTCCAGTTAACCCGTATGTCCGTACGGTCTGCGCCTGGAGGATTCGTCCACTTGAGATGGATCGCGTTGGGGGTATATTCCGCCAGAGTGATTGTCACCGGACTGGGAATTGTAGCGTCCGCTATTACGGTAATGGACTGGACGGGGCTCCCTTTCCCCTTCACATCTACCGCAGTAAGGGTAAAGGTATAGGATTTACCGTCAGAGGGTATCCCAGGAAAGTCATAGGAGTTGGGCTTCCCGATATTGGGGATTGTTGTGGGGGTAAGACCGGTTACTCCCCAGTCTACGTTGATATGGTCCAGGTCAGGATCGGCCGGATTACCCCATCCAAGGATGATTCTCGACGTTCCGGACTTATCGTAGACCCCGGTTAAACCGCTTACCGGTTTTGGCGGAAGGTCAAGCAGGGCGTCGATATAATACATCCGGTTGTCGGTTCCGTTTAGGAAGGAGTCCACCGGCTGAATATAAAACCGGATAGTTCCCTGTTCCGTGGATTGAACCTGGTATTCAACCACATAGGGCATGGTTCCGGTGTCTAAATACTCCTGCGCCAGGGGGGAGATGTTATTCAGATGATCGTCCGCATTGAGGTAAACCCGGGGCGTCTGTTCCTGACCCGTTAAGATTTCCCCGGAAAACCCCCGAATCCGCTCTTCGGTGATCCGCAGTTCCCGTATGGTTCCCTTTCCCTGGGCTTTATATGCATCGAAAAAGAAGTATACCGTTCTGTTCTGGGGCAGTTCCGGATCGGCGGTAACACCCGCATACAGTGTATTTCCGGCCTCTGTCCCATGGGTCCACCGGATTTTCTCCACCACCGGAAGGCTCGTATCCGGGCCGTTGGTAACCCCATAGCTCAAACTTACGTTTTGGGCCATATACAGGGGATACTTCTCGTGGCGGATACCGGTTTTCAGGGTTACCGTTATATCGCAGTTAGCTAAGTTAAAACCAGCGTTTTTCGGTATCAGAATCCAGCGCCCGTTATCAATTTTCGGCGGATAAAACTCTTGCCACAGATCTACGAATACCCCGTTCCCCTGGCTTTTTATTCCCGTAATGGTAATGGTTGCGTTTGTATCATCCGCCGCACCCAGGACAAGACTTGCCGGATCTATGGGCACGTTAAAGCGCAGTTCCACCGGGTAATTGGTGGATAGCCGCTCAAAGGTTCCATTGGGCAGGTTATGTTCTACCCGAGGCAGGAAATCACTAAAGGGAACAAGGGTTATTGCCTCATTACTCAGTATCGTAACTTCGGTTTCCGGGGAATTCGCGGGGTTAAACCGTACCCATTCCGCCCCAAGCTTGGTTTCCTCGTCCTTTATCGTATCGCCGGTACCATAGGCCCGCCATTCTACAAATCCGTATTCCGGGTTGGGGGTAAAATTTACATTAAAAGGCACTTCCAGTTTGGGCTGGGGGTCGATATGCCCCGTTGGCGGGTTGGATATCCCCGATCCGGGAACCGGCGCCATCTGTACATCAAGTTTCGGCGCCTTGGCCAGCCACACCTCGTAGTCCACATCATCAAGCACATTCCGTTTTGGTTTGGAAAGGAAAAGATCGCAAGAAAACAGCAGGGCCGACAGCAGTACCAGACTAAAAAGACAGAGAATACCCCTGGTACCCCTGGAAAAAGAGGGAAAAGGCCGACGCCGAGGGAACAAATACATATTTACCCCTTTTATTACATAAAATACTATACCCACGAAACATAAAAAAAACAATACTCATTGATTTTTTACCCTTGAATGTTGCTGGATAAATTTGGTAGTATCATCTATGTTGAAAAACAGACGGAGGCTTTATGACTATAGTTGATATGCTGGAACAAAGTAGTGTCCTTACCCTGCTTGGTATGGGAATCGTATTTTCGTTCCTGGTCATCCTGATTATCAGTGTAACCCTGATGGGTAAGTTTATCCACGCCATTGGGGCGGATAAGGATGTGACCAAGCTTGCTAAACCGGCAGCGGCCGATACGGCAAAGGCTACGGTGGTAACGGCTGTTATAACAGCGGCAATTACTGAATATCGCAAAACTGAAGGCCGCTAAAGCGGAGTCTGAAAGCCAAATTTGGCTTTCGTAACCATTTGTATTAGGAGAAAACATGGCTAAAGTACAATTAACGGATCTGGTGCTGCGGGACGCCCATCAATCCCTCTTTGCAACCCGCATGGTCACCGCCGATATGCTGCCTATTGCGGAAAAACTGGACAAGGTTGGCTATTTCGCCCTGGAAGGCTGGGGCGGGGCCACCTTTGACTCCTGTATCCGCTTCTTAAACGAAGATCCCTGGGACCGGCTCAAAAAACTCAAGGCCGCTCTTCCCAATACCAAGATTATGATGCTCCTCCGGGGACAGAACCTCCTGGGTTACCGGCACTACGCCGATGATGTGGTAGCTAAATTCGTGGAAGTCGCCGCCAAGGACGGGGTGGATATTTTCCGTATCTTTGATGCGGTAAATGATCCCCGGAACTTCAAGGCCGCTACCAACGCCGCTAAAAAAACCGGCAAGCACATTCAGGCGGCCATTTCTTACGCCGTTACCCCCTTCCATACTATAGAAAAGTACGCCGAATTGGCTAAACAGTATGCCGATATCGGGGCGGACTCCATCTGTATCAAGGATATGTCCGGCCTCTTAACGCCCTACGGCGCCTACGACCTGGTAAAGGCTATCAAAAAGGTGACGGATCTCCCCATCGAGATCCACTCCCACGCCACCACCGGTTTGTCCGTGGCCACCCTGACCAAGGCTGCCGAAGCGGGGGCGGAGATCCTGGATACGGTTATCTCCTCCCTGGCCATGGGTACCAGCCACAGCCCCACGGAAACCATGGTGGAAATCTTTCGGGGTACCGAATACGATACGGGCCTCGATATCAAGCTCCTGCTGGAAATCGCCGCCTACTTCCGGGAAGTCCGGAAGAACTACAAGAAATTTGAATCCAGCTTCCAGGGCGCGGATACCCGTATCCTGGTTTCCCAGGTTCCCGGTGGTATGCTCTCCAACCTCGAAAGTCAGTTGAAGGAACAGGGTGCAGCGGACAAGATGGACGCGGTGCTCAAAGAAATTGCCGTGGTCCAGAAAGACGCCGGCTACCCTCCCCTGGTAACCCCCACCAGCCAAATCGTGGGAACCCAGGCGGTGTTTAATGTCCTCTTTGGTCCCTACAACCGGCTTTCCGGGGAGTTCCAGGACCTCATGGTGGGCAAATACGGCGCCTGCCCCGCTCCCAAAAACAAGGATGTGGTAAAGAAGTCCCTGGACGCCCTCAAGCTGGAAAAAGAAATTACCCACCGCCCGGCGGATGATATTCCCCCGGAGTTTAGCAAATTGGAAGAGGAAGCCAAGAAGGTCCTGGGGACCTCCACGGTTTCCGTTGAGGATGTATTAACCTACGCCATGTTCCCCAAGGTTGCGCCGGAATTCTTCAAGAAGCGCTCCCAGGGCCCGGTGGTGTTCAAGCCCGAAGCCGCTCCTGCGGCAGGCGCTGCCCCTGCGGCGCCCGGTCAGGCGGCGAAATATACGGTCAATGTGAACGGCGCCAACTACAACGTGGTGGTTGCCCCAGCGGGTACCGTAGCGATAGCCCCGGCGTCCGGCGGAGCGGCTGCCCCAGCGGCGGCTGCGGCCCCGGTTTCCGGCGGCGGCGTAACCATCCCCGCCCCGGTGGCGGGAACGGTTTTACGGTATGCGGTGGGCGAAGGGGATCAGGTAAAACCCGGCGACACGGTGATCATCATTGAATCCATGAAGATGGAGCTGGAAATCAAAGCTACCACCGCCGGTCCGGTTCACTTCCTGGTACCCACGGGAACCCAGGTGGCGTCCCAGCAGCCGGTAGCCGAGATTGGCGGCGGCGCGGTAGGCGCCGCTCCGGTCGCTGCGGCTCCCGAAGCTGCTCCGGCCGCGGCTCCCGTAGCAGCGGCTCCCTCTAGCGGCGGGACGGTAATTCCGGCCCCGGTGGCGGGAACCGTTTTACGCTATGCGGTAAACGAAGGGGATCATGTTGCCGCCGGTGATAATGTCATTATCATTGAGTCCATGAAAATGGAACTTGAGATTAAGGCAACCACAGCGGGAAGCGTTCACTTCCTGGCTCCCACCGGCGCCCAGGTCGCATCCCAACAGCCTTTGGCTGAGATCGGCTAAACCCTAAAGGGTTTAGCTTGGAGTTTGCCATGCAAACTCCACATTTATTTAAGGAAGGTATCATGTTAGAACTTAAAAAGAATCCGATGCTGGTTTTCAAGGTTTGTCTTGTTCTGGTCATCGGCGCTTTTGTCATCAATTTTATTGGGGCGGCCTTTACACCCCGGGCGGAGGCTCAAAGCGCCCAGATAGCCGATTCAACATCGGAGCTGCCCTCCTTCCGAAATCTGAATGGGATCATCCCCAACAGCTCGGATATTCCCCCGGTTACCCTGGGCAGTTTTGCCAAGAATATCGTGGAAACCACCAGTATTTACGCATTTATCCACAACGCAACCGCCAAAGCAACCCCGGCAGGGACTCCCATTACCGTATTCGGCTGGCAGGAACTGCTCATGATAGCCGTGGGCTTCCTGGTTATTTATCTGGGGGCGGCCAAAAATTTTGAGCCCATACTGCTCATACCCATTGGTTTCGGGATTGTGTTTGTAAACATACCCTTTGCCGGCATGGGTGAGGGCGAGGGCTTCCTCAACATCATCTATCATGCGGGGGTGGGCAATGAGCTGTTCCCCCTGATCATCTTCATCGGCATAGGGGCCATGACCGACTTCGGTCCCCTTATCGCCAACCCAAAAACCGCCATCATGGGGGCGGCGGCGCAGTTTGGGGTATTCGCTACCCTCTTTGGTATCAGCATAGCCAATTACCTCCCCGGGGTAGCCTTTAACCTCAAGGAAGCCTGCTCGGTAGCCATCATCGGCGGCGCGGACGGCCCCACCACGATATACATCGCGGCAAAGCTGGCCCCCCACCTCCTGGCAACGGTGGCGGTGGCGGCCTACTCTTACATGGCCCTGGTACCCCTCATTCAGCCGCCCATCATGCGGGCCCTTACCACCAAAAGCGAACGGCTTATCAGAATGAAGCAGCTTCGGCCGGTATCCAAAGTCGAAAAGATCTTCTTCCCCCTGGTGGTATTTACCCTGGCTTTACTCCTCATCCCCTCGGCGGCCCCCCTTATCGGCTGTCTCATGTTCGGCAACTTTGTGAAGGAAATCGGCGTGGTGGATCGGCTTTCCAAGACCGCCCAGAATGAGCTCATGAACATCGTGTCCATGTTCCTCTCCCTGGGCGTAGGCAGCCAAATGACCCCGGAAAAGTTCCTGAACCCGTCCTCCCTGATCATCGTAGTCATGGGACTCGTGGCCTTTTCCATCGCCACCGCCACGGGCATCCTGGTAGCCAAGCTGATGAATGTGTTCCTCAAAGAAAAGATCAACCCCCTCATCGGTTCCGCCGGCGTATCCGCGGTACCCATGGCCGCCCGTGTTTCCAACAAGGTAGGCCTGGAAGAAGATCCGGGTAACTTCATCCTGATGCACGCCATGGGCCCCAACGTAGCCGGTGTAATCGGCACAGCCATTGCGGCAGGCGTTATGATAGCAGTTTACGGCTGATTGTGACGCAGTTTTACCAGTAATTTTGAGGAGCCTGAAAAGCGATACTATTTTTGAAGAAAAATCCAACCGCAAAGGCGCAGAAGGAAAGGGTATTCCCTTAAATACTTCTGCGCCTTTTGCGCCTTTGCGGTTAAATTTCTTCAAATTATGGTAGTTTCTCAGATTATTCCTAATGTTGACAAAAATTCGATTTTCGTCTAATATATAACTATCATGACAACCAAACGATCCGGAAGCTCATTTAATTCGATGAGCTCAAAACGTAAATTAGAATCGGTTTTTCTCTTTACCACGGGAAAATGTAATGCAAAATGCGCCATGTGCTTCTATGCCGGCGATATGGAACAGAAAGCGCCGGAACTGAGCTTTGATGAGATTAAAAAGCTCTCCGAAAGCGCAGGGGATTTTAACCGCCTGTGGCTTTCCGGCGGGGAGCCTACCTTGCGGGAGGAACTGCCGGAAATTATTGAAATGTTCCATAGAAATAACCATATCAAGGACGTTAACTTCCCCTCAAACGGCATAAAGGGTGAACTGATTATCGAATGGCTCAAACGGCTGCGAAAAAACTGCCCGGATCTCAATATCGCTATCAGCATATCCCTGGACGGCTTCGGCGCCACCCACGATACCCAGCGGGGGGTGCCCAGTTTTTACCGGGCCGTGGAAACCCTCAAATTGATAAACGACAATTTTAAAGATGACGGCAAGGTTATTAAAAATATTGCCACGGTTATTACTAAATATAACGTAGAAGAAGTGCGCGATTTTGTGGCCTGGACTTATGGCAGGCTCAATGTAACCACCCATACCATTGAGGCCGCCCGGGGAGTTACCCGGGAAAACGGCGTCAAGGTGCTGAACGAAAAATCACTGCGCCTAATTCAGGACGATGTTGCCCCCTATTACCTGCTCTACGCAAAGCGTATCGGCGAGGGGATGAGCGGCATTGCCCGGAGCCTTACAAAGTTTTTCTACGTGGGGCTTATGCGGGCCATGTACGACATTCGGGCGCAAAACCTGGATAAGCCTACCCCATGGGGCATGGACTGTACCGCCGGAGAAACCACCCTAGTGCTTGACTACGACGGACGGTTCAGGGCCTGCGAGCTGCGAGATCCCATCGGCAATGTCAAGGATTATAACTGTAATATCCAGGATATTATGAACAGCGATGCTATGAAAAAAGAGATTGAAGCCATCGGCCACGGATACAAGGCCAACTGCTGGTGTACCCACGGCTGCTGGATCATGAGCTCCATCACCTTCAACCCCCTTAAAATGATCGGGAAACTTTTCAAAAGTAACAGCGAAACTAAGAAACTGAATGTCCCCGTCCATGTTGATGAACAAACGCTCCGGAATCTGGAAGCGAAGTACCATCTGGATACGGATAAGCTGGCGGAGATAGGCCTTATTCAGGGTGAAAAAACAGCCGGTGTCGCGTGAAAATACTATTGGTAACACGGGGATCACAGGGAGATATCTACCCATATCTGGCTTTGGCAGCGGAATTGATGCAACATGGGCACAGTATTACTATCAGCCTTCCCCGTTTGTTTGAAGAACAGGCAAAGGCCCTGGGCGCCTCTTATTTTCTCCAATCCTACGACGATATCGCAGGCATGGTGGAAGGGAACCCCAGCACAAAGGATCTTCTGGACTGGACTGCCCGGGTGGTTGACAGCCAGTTTGATGAAATGATCCCCCTGCTGGAAGAACATGATCTTCTGATATGCAGCAATACTGAATTTGCCGCTTCCCATGTGGCGGAATACTGCGGTAAGCCGCATATCAGAACCTGCTACGCCCCCCTGATTCCCGGGAAACGTGTGCCTCCGGCGGTTTTTCCCTTTCTTAAGCCCCCCTACTTTTTAATCGGTTTCCAGTGGGCGCTGCTGAATGCGGGGCTCAATTTGATGGTCAAAAAGAACATAAACAAAAACCGGGCCAAACTGAACATGGCGCCCATTACAGATCAGGGTGAGTACGCCCCCTCAAACGCCCATAATTACCTTATGTTTAGTCCGCACCTGGGGGAAACTGATACTGAATGGAACTATGCCTGGAGCATAGGCGGCTACTGCTTTAACGATACCTTCCCCTATAACGAGATCGCCCTCAAGAACTGTATGGACTTTATTAAGAAAGACAGCAGGCCGACGATCTTTTTTACCCTGGGGAGCTGCAACGCCGATGACCGGGATACTTTCTGTGAGCGGCTCTTTGAAATCTGCTGCGATTATAATTACAAGCTGGTGGTAGGCTGCGGCTGGTGGAAGGTGGGGACCCATCTGCACAACCAGGATAACCTGTTCCTCCTGGACAGCGCCATTCCCCATTATTTTATTCTGCCCGAATGTGACGCCATCATTCACCACGGCGGAAGCGGGACCACCCACAGCGCCGCCCGTTCCGGAAAGCCCCAGATGGTAGTTCCCCTGCTTATCGATCAGTTTTACTGGGGCTCACGGGTAGCCAAACTAGGGCTTGGTCCCCGGAGCATCAAGATTAAGATTGGTAAAAAAGCCCTGGAAAAAAAGATTCTGGATCTGGTAAAGAGCCCTGTTTACCGGCAAAATGCCGCCGCCCTGGGAGAAAAGATCCGGAATGAACAGGGCATCATGAATATATGCGAGTTTATCGAACAATTTGCCCTGAAAAACCACGTGGGACTGAAGACGGTTAATTTACCCCAGTAGGTTCAAAGAAATTATGGACGGGATCTTAATCCACGGCCTTCATGGATTCCGCCATTTTTATCTTTATGATCTTCCCCAACATCAGAAGATCTACCAGCGCGGAAAAGCCCAGGGTTATTACTCCGGATAGGATAAAACTTAGGGGGGCGATTTTTCGGCCAAACATGAGGTCCGTGGTTTCCGCCACAGAGATGATGAACCGGTGCAGGGGTATGCCCAGGAGCAGCCCCAGAGCGGCGCCAACGATACTGAGGATGGTGATCTCCCGAAAAATATAGATCGCCGCTTCTCCCCGGTGGAAACCCAGGACCCTGAGGGTAGCCAGTTCCCGGCTGCGCTCGTTGATGTTAATATAGGTAAGGTTGTAGAGGACTATCATGGCAAGGCTCCCGGCGGCGGCAACGAGGATCAGTACCACAAGGCTGATACTCGACAGAAGGTCATCGTAGGATGTCTGCACATGGGAAGTAAATTCCGCGCCCATGACAAGATCACTTTCCAGGATACGGCTTATGGCCGCATCCTGGGCGGATAGCTCCCGGAGGCCGGTTTTTACAAAAAGGGTATCGTAACTAAGGCTTCCGCCAAAAATATCCCGGTAGACCTCCGCTCCCAGGTAGAGATAGTTCCCCACATAGTTTTCGGTGATCCCCGTAAGGACAAACTCCCCCCTTCGCCCGTCGGCATTTTCCAGGGTAAAGGGGTCCCCAACCGCTAAGGACATAATCTCGGCCATTTTTTCGGTGATCACCGCCGAATAAGCAGTAAAACTAATTTGGTTTTTAGTATTCCTGCCCTGCAGCCGGATAAAGTCCCCAAGGGTTTCCGCCTTTCCGGGGATATACAGGGAGACGCTGATCCGGTCATCCCCATGGATGACATAGGCGTTAGAAATATGGAGTTTCGTATATCCGCCGTCTTGGACGGCCCGGGTATTGGGCAGGTAGGTATGGATAATCTCCTCTCCGGCCTCTGATCCTTCCTTTGCTAATTCCAGGCGCAGATCGTATTTCAGAATACCGGTAAACTGGGTGCGGGCTATATAGACCAGGGAATCCCGCAGACCAAAGCCGGCAATCATGAGAGCGGTACAGCCCGCAATTCCGGTAACGGTCATAAAAAAATGCTTTTTATACCGTAAGAGGTTGCGGGCAGTAACCTTGTAGGTGAATTTCATGGGCTTCCAGATGAAGGGTATGTATTCCAGGAAGATCCGTTTCCCCGCCCGGGGAGGTCTTGGACGCATCAACGCTGCGGGTTTTTCCCAGAGGGAACTATAAGAGGCATAGACCGTGGCGCCCATGGTACAGAGTAATACTGCGCCGCAGGCTGTAAGGCCGAAGGACCAGTTAAATTCCAACGCTATGGGAGGAAGCCGGTACCTGGTCCCAAAGGCATTGTAGATGATCATGGGGAGCCCCCAAAAACCCGAGACCATCCCGGCGGCGGAGCCCAGTATACCGGTGATACCGCAGTATATCAGATATTTAGCGGCGATTACCCTTTTTTGATAGCCCAGGGCTTTGAGAACCCCTATTTGTATCCGTTCTTCCTCCACCATCCTGGTCATGGTGGTTAATACCACCAGGGCCGCCACCAACAGAAAAAATACCGGAAACACCCTGGCAAGATCGGCGATCTTTTCCACATTGGCCCGGTAGTTTGCGCAGCCCACATTGGCATTGCGATCCAGTACATACCACTGGGGATTGTCGATAGTAATACTTCCAATCTTCCGCTGGGCATCCAGCAAATCGTCTTCACCCTGCCGGAGCATCCTGTCCGCCCCGGCCCGGGCCGTCTCATACTCCGCTTCCCGCGCCGCAAGTTCCCGCCGCCCTTCCAGTAGTTCCAGCCAGCCGGCCTCTATCGCCGCTGCCGCCGCATCAAGATCCGCCGCCGCCCGCTCGAATTCTCCGTTGGCCCGGACCCGGCCCTGTTCCAGCAATACCCAGCCCTGGCGCAATTCCCGTTCCTTCTCCGCGAGGGTCCTCTCCCCCTCCTCCCAGGCCGTTACCCCCGCATCATACTGGGCTACCCCCGCCCGTCCCCGGGCGGTAGCCATCCTGATCCAGGATGCGCGGGTTTTCTCTACCTCATTCCGGACAGCATCAAGGGCGGCCTTGCTTTCCGCCAGGGTACGCTTTCCGGCGGCAATGTCGCTTTCACCCTTTCTCAGCAGAGCCTCATTGCTATCCAGTTCCTTCTTCACCCGCTCCTGTTCTGCAGCCAGGGTTGCACGGCCCTTGGCGATACGGTCTTCTCCGTCCTTGAGTTCGGCCTCTCCCTGCTCAAGTTTCTCTATTCCCGCATCCAGTTCCAGCCGGCCGGCCGCCAGTTTTTCCCGGGCGCTGATCCTGGCCCGCTCGAATTCCCCGGTTCCCCGGTCAATCTCAAGGCGTCCCCGGTTCCGGGCTTCCGTGAGTATATCTTCCTGACGAATCCTGGAACGTTCCTCCCCCAGGGCTTCTATTTTCCCAAGCGCCCCGTCCACAAATTCCTGGTAGGGATCGCTAAAGGCGGTAAAATGCCGCTCACCGGCCAGGGTTATATAGGCATCGGTATAAACCGGAAGAGCAAAGCTGCTGCCCCGGACATAGAGGGCCGTCCCCAAACGGCCATTGCCAATACCGGCGGGTTCCCTTTCGAAGGATATAAACAGGGGACTTTTCACAATACCGGTAACCGTATAACTGTTTACCCCGTAGATTTCCTGTTCATCCACGGATACGGAAGGGACAGGAAAAAATATATCTCCAATCTTAAAATTCTCAAAATAACCGCCGCCCTGCTGGACCAGGCATTCATCGTCCCTTTCGGGGAACCGGCCATCAAGGAGCTCCAGCTTGTTTACAAACCCCTCATCCCCGGCGGCATCCAGGGGCAGCCCGTAAATCCGGGCGGCGAGGACCTCGTCCAAACCGGTCCTGACCGGGGAATCCATCACATAGGCAGGGAGAACCAGGGCGGTTTCGTCCAGAGCTTCCAAGGCCAAAATATCCTCACCGGTGATACCCATGGTAGCTTTAATGAAGATATCCATCATATTAGTTTTTCTGAAATACCGGTCCATGGAATATTTCATGTCCGGGGTGGTTGCCAGAAGCCCGGCGAGAAACCCTACCCCCAGGGCGGCGATGGCAAAAATTGCCACAAAGCGGCTAAGGCTGCCCCGAATCTCCCGGAGTATGGTTTTTATATAGGTTTTGCCAAAGGGTACGTTGGGACGCATTACCACTCAATCTGTTCAACCGGCAGCGGGTTAGGGTTCCTTTGAATATTTACGATACCCCCGTTTTTTAGCTGAATCACCCGGTCGGCCATGCCCGCGAGGGCATGGTTATGGGTGATAACGATCACCGTCTTCCCTACGTCACTTGCAACGGAGTTTCCCGCACAGCTTTCCTGCAAAAGCCTGAGTATGTTCTTCCCCGTTTCGTAATCCAGGGCGCCCGTAGGTTCGTCGCAGAGCAGTATCTTGGGGTTCTTGGCCAGAGCCCGGGCGATGGCGACCCGCTGCTGTTCTCCCCCGGAAAGCTGGCCGGGGAAATTGTCCATCCGTTCCGCCAGGCCTACCGCCCTCAGGGTTTCCCGGGGGTCCCGGCTTTCATCACAAATTTCCGAGGCAAGTTCCACGTTTTCCAGGGCGGTAAGGTTCTGGATCAGGTTGTAAAACTGAAACACAAAGCCCACATCATGCCGGCGATAATCCGTAAGCTGCCGCTCGTTGAGGGAGCTGATCTCCCGCCCGTCCAGGGAAATGACCCCCTCGTCGCAGGATTCCATACCCCCGAGCATATTCAGGAGGGTAGTTTTCCCCGCACCGCTGGGTCCCAGGATCACGGTAAATTCATTTTTTGCAATTTCAAAGCTTATATGGTCCGCCGCGCTTATTCGGTTTTCACCGGCATTGTAGTACTTACAGACCCCGCGAAATTCGATAAAACCCATTACATACTATCGGTAAAATCCCGTGGTTTCTGTATTGCCATAACCCGCCCGTATAGTACATTATAGAACTAATGAAGGGCCCACGTATCCTCAGCTTTCTGTTTTTTCTCCTGCTGGTAAGGGTCCTTCCCCTCCCCGCCGAATACCAATGGCCGGAACCAGATAAGGACGATCTTACCATCAGGATCAGTGTTATGGGTCCCGGGGACGAACTTTACTTCTGGTGGGGGCATATCGCCCTAATTATTGAAGACAGGGCTTCCCGGGTGAAAAAACTCTACGACTACGGGCTCTTTTCCTTTGAAAACGATAATTTTTTTGTCAACTTCGCCTTCGGAAGGCTCCTCTACAGCTGCGGGGTCTCCCGGGCGGAAAACAACATCGCCGGATACATCCTCTCAAACCGGGATGTTACCTTCTATACCTTGGATCTCCCCCGGGAAACAAAGGAAAAGGTCCGCCAGTTTGCGGAAGAAAATGTCCGGCCGGAAAATAAAGACTACTGGTACCACCATTTCCGGGATAACTGCGCCACCCGGATCAGGGACATCGTCGACCTGGCAACCGACGGTCAGTTTTCCGAAGCCTTCCTGAACGCCCCGGGCCGTTTTACTCTGCGGGAGCAGGTACAGCGGCATACCTGGTTCAACCCCTTTATGGATTGGTTCCTCAGTTACGCCATGGGCCAGGACATTGATGTCCCAACCACGGTCTGGCAAGAGATGTTCCTCCCCTCGGAGATCGGCGCCCGTATTACCGATTTCCGCTATATCGATAATCGCGGACAGGAACGGAACCTGGTAAAATCCGTGGATGTGATCAATGTATCAGAAAATAGGCCGCTGCCCCTGGATATACCCCGGAAACAATGGCCCCGGGAACTTCTCCTCAGCCTTTGTATCGCCGCCTTCCTGGGTCTTCTTATGGCGTACCGGGAGAAAGTTGAGATCAGGGTAGCCCTTGGATTAAGCCAGAGCATCCTGGGGCTCATCTTCGGTATCTCCGGAACAATAGCCTTTTTCATGTCCTTCTTTACCAACCACGACTATACCTACCACAACATGAACCTCCTCTTTATTAATCCCCTGCTGCTTGCCGCGGTTCCCTTAGGTCTCCTCTACGCCTTCCCCCGGGACATCTTTCGCGGCAGATTCTGGGGCTTCCTCTTAAAAGCTCTCTGGTCCTATGTTGTAATCGCCGCCATCTTTTCCATGGTCCTCCGGATTCTGCCACGGTTCTGGCAGCAGAGCCAGGTAAGTCTTGCCCTGGTACTGCCCTTTGCAGCAGTATTAAGCCTGGCCCCGGATCGTATCCTCCGGTTTAAACGGCAGTATCTATGGCGGCAGCATCATTGAGAATCGAAGCTACGGGCAAACCAAAAGGCTGCAAGCTCATCCGCATCAGCGCGGATCTGGAAGACGGCGTCATCCAATCCATCTCTATCCGGGGCGATTTTTTTGCCAGCCCCGTGGAAGGTTTTGACCGTGCCGAACAGCGTCTTCGCTTTGTTCCCACCGGCGAGCTGGGTTCCCGGTTTGAGCAGTACCTACAGGAAGAAGGCGTGGAAGTCCAGGGCATAAACGGCGATGGACTGGAGCAGGTGTTACTGAGCGCTTTAATTTAAGACCGCAAAGGCACATAAGGCGAATAAGTATAAGAAAACAAATGCTTTTGCCCTGCCGTTTGACTCCCACCCCTTCTTTTTATATACTATTTCCATGAAGTCCCGGTATCTCCTTGTTGTATATCTTCTTTTCGCGGCCCTTTCCTTCCTACCGGGACAGGAAGCCGCTTCGACGGATTCCACAGCCTCGGACCAACCCGGCCCTTTCCCCCTAAGCCTCCTCCTGGATGCCGCCCTTTCTGCGGGAAGCTTCGACGGAAGTACCGATGATACCCCCTGGCGGCCCGATTGGCCCGCAGCCATGCCTCCGGACGGCTTTAGCCTTATCTCCGGAGAGGCCCTTTCCCTTACCCTCACCCTACCCGCCGGCTTTTTGGATGCCGCCACCGACGAAGCTTCCGGCAAGGATACGGATGGAGAAGCGGCCGTAGAGTACCGTATTATCCGGAACTCCCTGGGCCGGCTCCTGAAATTCCCCTTCTTCCTCAACGGGAGCTTCTATCAGGCAAGGGTAAGCCTTGATGCCGCCGATCCGGAGCTTATCAGAAAAATCACCCTGAACAATCCTGCGGCTTCTGATCCCGGGGAGAACTCCTACGAATTTGAGTTTCTTGAATATAGGCAGGATAAGCCCTCCCTGGTTCGGGTCAAGCTTGGCGAAACCTGGTACTTTGTTGCCACGGAATACCTTGAACGACGGGTAAATGAAATCTGGTACGATCCCGAAGGTCTGGCCCAGGCTTTCTTTTCCCTGGAATACCGGGAAACGGAGGGAAAAAAACGGCTCTTTTCTATTGATAGCCGCTCCGATGAGGGTCAGACAATCCTGGTATACGAGTATAACAGCGGCGGGCGCATAAGCGGCATAAGCGCCCCGGTAGCCCCATACGCAGCCCTCTATACCGCCGCAGCCCAAGTCCGGTACTGGGAACGGCCCGAGGGGAACTATACCCTGCAATGGGATGAAAAGGGGTATCTGGTCCGGCTTACCGGGGTATTAACCGGCGATTCACCGGAACTTCCCAAGGAACTTCGGCAGTTGGATATTCGGTATGACTATACCCTGGATGAGCGGGGAAACTGGACAGAGCGGCGGGAGATCTCTTTTGTCCGCCAGTTTGGACGCCTGGTACCGGGCTCGGAAACCGTAATACACCGTACTATTAGTTACAGGGACAAGTAAAATGACAGAAACTTGGCAGGATACCCTGTACACAAAAACCTTCGACCAGGAGGTCCTGGGCTTGGAACGGCGCCGGGCAGCGGACCCCAGTTGTACCGTTGCGGATGTGGACGGTATACTCCAGGGTCTTTACGTAATGGACGGGGCGGATTGGCTCGGCCGCGGAGAGGTTGGGGATATCACCATGGCGGCAACCATTGCCGCCTATGAACATATCATCGCTAAGTGGAAGGCGGAACTTCCGGCGAAATGTTAAAATAATTGTTACCTATTTATCCATTGATTGCTTTATATACAGATAATAGTTGGTACTGTTCTTATTCCTCCTTCCTTTTTTTTCTGCCCCGGGAAAAGTTTTTTTCCGGGGCTCTTTTTATCCCTTGCGGATAATGTTATTTGTCGGTATTATTGACAAGGAGATAGATATGGAATGGCGGGCGAGTCATATTTTAGTTAAAGACCGGTCTTTGGCCGATGATGTTCTTAAGAGAATCAAACAGGGAGGCCAATTTGAATCCCTTGCCCGGGAATTTTCAACCTGCCCCTCTAAATCATCCGGTGGAGACCTGGGCTGGTTCGGCCCGGGGAAAATGGTGGCGGCCTTTGAATCGGCGGTAAAGCGTCTTTCGCCGGGATCGGTGGGGGATGTTGTACAAACCCAATTCGGATACCATATAATCAAGTGTACCGGTAGAAAAGAATGATCTTGGTTTAAGGGGGGATCCAATGGGCAATAAAGAAACCGATTTTAAGTCCATACTTCGTGTCGATTCGGAATTGAATCAGATTCAGGATTTGGATCTCCTGCTTGAACGGATACTCCAGGAAGCCCGGAAGGTTGTCCATGCCGATGCAGGTTCAATCTATGTACGGGAAATCGAAGAAATTGATGGGGAACGGTCGGAAAAACTGGTCATCAAATATGCCCAGAATGATACCCAGCAGAGTTTGCTCCCGCCGGGACAAAAGCTCATCTATTCCGTTTTTTCCCTGCCCATCAATAAGTTAACCATTTCCGGTTACTGCGCCTTTACCAAGAAATTGATCAACGTTCCGGATGTATACAACCTTCCCCCGGATGCGCCCTATTCCTTCAGTACCTCCTACGATAAAATTTCCAATTATAAAACCACCTCAACCCTGGCTATTCCCCTGGTAACCGCCGAAGGCCGCCTTATGGGGGTAATTCAGATTATCAATTCCAAGGACAAGGACGGCAAAACGGTCCCCTTCTCCAAGGATGATGAATTTTTAATCACCCACTTTGCCGCCAATGTAACGGTCGCCCTTCAACGGGCCTATGTAACCCGGGCTATGATACTCAGGATGATCCGTATGTCCGAACTTCGGGACCCCAAGGAAACCGGAACCCATGTAAACCGGGTGGCGGGCTATGCGGTGGAGATCTACGACGGCTATGCCAAACGCCATAATGTACCCAACGAGGAACGGGAAAAATACCGGGACACCCTGAAAATCGCCGCCATGCTCCACGACGTGGGAAAGGTAGCCATTTCGGATATGATACTAAAAAAGCCGGGCCGCTTTACCCCGGAAGAATACCTGGTAATGCAGCACCACACCGTATATGGCGCCGGGCTCTTTGACGATCTCCAATCGGAATTGGATACCATTGCCCGGGACATTGCCCTAACCCATCACGAGAACTGGGATGGCACGGGCTATCCCGGCTGGATCGATCCGGTAACCCAGAAACCCATCAAAGCGGACGATCAAGGGAAGCCGCTGGGGAGACGGGAAGAGGAGATTCCCCTGCCGGGACGCATCGTAGCCCTGGCGGATGTCTATGACGCCCTCTGTTCCCGCCGGGTATACAAAGACCCCTGGACGGAAGAGCAGGTTTTATCGGAAATACGAAATGTCAGGGGCGTTAAATTCGACCCGGAATTGACGGATGTCTTTTTTGAAGTCTTGCCTAACATAAAGCAGATACAAAACCTTTATCCTGAACAGGTGTAGGCTGTCCGTACCAAAGGATATAAACCGCAAAGGCGCAGAAGGCGCACGAGGGGGGAGGAAAAAGAAAATTTAATGTTTTCTTCGCGGTTAAATATTCTTTGTAAGTTTAACTAGTACCCGGTCCAGGCCGTCGGCGAAGGTTTTGAGTTCTTTTTTGCCGTAGGTCGCTATGCGCTCCATACCAAGGCCGCTTTGGGCTAATTCTACCATAAAGTCACGCAGGGAAAGCCGTTCCCGGATATTTTCCCGGGTGTAGACCTGACCCCGGTCATCGATCACCAGGATAGAGGCCTCCACCAGGCGGGATGCCAGGGGTATATCCCGGGTAACCGCCAGATCCCCCGGCTCGGCCAATTCGACGATACGGTCGTCCGCGGCGCCCTCCCCCGCCGGACAGAGTTCCATCAGGGAAAATTCCCCATCAGGGCCGCCAATACCCGGGATGGGGCGGTTGGCCGCGAAAATCGCTTTGATCCGGCGCCGGATCGCCGTTTTAAGTATCAGCTCCCGGGCAGGGCGGGGGCAGGAATCGGCGTCCACCAGGATTTTCAAACAGAGCGGCTCCCGCCGGTATCGGCGATGGAGATGGTATAGTTCCCGGAAAAAACAGGCCGCGAACCAAAGGCGATAAAGGCGCTCTCCCCCTGTCTCAGCCGCAGTTTTTCTGCGGGGATGATAAGCTCCCCCTCAAGCACAATCACGATTGCGGGACCGTTTAGGGGGAAAGGGGTCTCCCCTCCGCGGCCGGACATACGGTAAAGGGAATATTCCCGGCAGGGCGAAGGGTAGCGGAATAGGCCGGGCGAATTTTCAGCGCCCGGGGATTGTATGATTTCCGGCTTAAAGGGGGCAAAACGCAGTATCCCTGTCAATTCCTTCAGATCGACATGCTTAGGGGTCAAGCCGGCCCGGAGGACATTATCCGAATTAGCCATGAGTTCAATCCCGAAACCCTGTATATAGGCGTGGAGTATTCCTGCGGGAATGTTCATCGCCTCTCCGGGCTTCAGATTAATAAGATTAAGGTAGAGGGGGGCAATAAGCGCCGGGTCTCCGGGGTAGAGCTCCGCAAACCAGGCTGCGTACTTCCATTCTTCGGCATATTCACCGGTTGGATCATTCCCGCGGCTCCGGGCATATTCGCCCAGGGCCTGCCGGGTTTCCGCAGGCAGAGCAAACAGGGCGGCAAGAAAACCCTGCAGGGCGGCTTCGGGTACCGGAGCTTCCAGGGCGGAAATGAGGGGCGCTACTTGCAGCGAAGTTCCAAGCGCAAGGGGAACCTTTTGCACGGCCTGTAGGCGCTTGATAATTTCCCCGGGCTCCCGGAATCCGGCCATGGCGGTAAAGGGGGTGATGGCGCAGATAATCTCCGGCTTGTGGTTTAGATCCTTGTAGTTCCGGTTAGGCGCCTTAAGCGAAATACCCAGGGAATTTTCCCGGTCCCAGCCGGCCTTTGCCTGGGATAGGTTCGGGTGGGCTTGGATGGAAAGGGGCCGGGCCGCAGCAAGGAGCTTGTACAGGAAGGGCAGCTCCCCGAATTCCCCCGCAACCCCTTCCCCCAGATAATGCGCCGGGTCAAGCCCGATAAGCTCCGGAAGCAGCCGGGGTGCAGGCGAAACGAAACCCGTAGGAAGGGCCAATTCCGAAGGGCCTTCGGGGTGTACCCCCATCCATAGTTCCGCCCATGGCTCTTCCCCATCATTGGGGAGACCCAGCAGTTTGGGTATCCATTCCGGGGAACCCCAATCATAATGCTTAATTGGATTTTTCAGCTTAAAAACGGAAACCATAGATTTATTCCGGCTCAACTGGGAATAATGGTCAGGGTCAGGGCACGATCAAGGCGGCTTATCAATTCCTGAGTAAGCTGTTCCGCCTCAAGGGCATCCCGGACCCGGGGGTTACGATCCGACAGTTTCTGCAGATCATCGCAGAGCAAAAAACCTGCAATAATGGATAGCTTAAGCGGATCCTCCATGCCGGTTATTTTTTTAGTATTTTCAATGACCTGCCGGTAACGGTTCAGAAGAGTTCCAAGGTAAACAGGATCCTCATCGGCGGTGATGGAGAAGGAAGTTCCCAAAATATCGATACGGAGATCGCTTTTTGGCACCGGCGCTCCTTTAAAAAATATCTAACTCATCGGACCCGGTTTCACCGGCATCCGGGGATGGATCTTCGGGAATATCGTTAAAAATTTCGCCCGACTCTGTGACCGGAGCGACGCTTACCGGAGCCGAGGCTGGTACAACGGGCTGCACCGGGGCTGCCGCCGGCCGTACCGGAACGGGTGACGCAACCATGGCCTGAACCGAGGAGAGGCTCTTGCCTATGGCGTCTTCAAACTGGTTGAGCCGGTCAAGGGCGGCAACAATCCCCTCCTCGATCCGGCCCTGGTCTTCCTTAAAGCGCTGAACCGAACCCTCAAGCTCTTCCACCCGTTTTAGTGAACTTTCAAGCTTTTCCCGCAGCATCTTATTTTCGCCGGTTACCTGATTGACGTATTCAATCGCCTTGGTGATCTTCGTTTCAAGCTGCCGTACCTGCTCAAGGGTTACCATCAGACAGTCCTCAGGAAGCCTGGACACCCAGAGCTGTTTTTGCCTGGGCAACCACCGCCTTAAAGGCAGCGGCGTCTTCTATTGCTAAATAAGCCAGGGCTTTCCGGTTAATGATCACCCCCGCCTTGGCAAGTCCGTCCACCAAGCGGGAATAGGACAGACCTTCGGCGCGGCAGGCGGCGTTGATCCGGATGATCCAGATACGGCGGAAGTCACCCTTCCGATCCCGGCGATCCCGGTAGGCATAGAAAAGGCCCTTGGTTACCGCATCTTTGGCGGTTTTAAAGTTGGAATGGCGGCGGCCCCAATAGCCCTTCGCCTGTTTCAGTATCTTTTTACGATGGTCCTTTCTGCGGGACCCATCCACTGCTCTTGACATAGGATACTCCTGTTCTTTGGGTATTTCCTACCCGTAGGGCAGGAGCTTCTTTCTGATTACCGGTACGTTGTCACTGGACAGAATACCGGTATGGCGGAGATTCCGCTTCCGTTTGCTGGACTTTTTGGTAAGTATATGACGAAGGTTCTGCTTCTTATACTTGACCTTACCGGTCCCGGTGAAGGAGTACCGCTTGGCGGCGCTCTTCTTGGTTTTCATCTTCGGCATGATGCCATCCTCTATTTCTTGATTTTGGGGCTTAGTATCATGGACATAAACTTACCTTCCATAATGGGAGGTTTATCCATTACATATTCCCCTTCAATACGCTTGAGGACATCCTTAAGGACGTCCAGCCCGAGTTCGGTGTGGGCAAGTTCCCGGCCCCGAAATCGAACCGTTACCTTGACCTTATTACCTTCAGCAAGAAATTCCCGAACATGTTTGGACTTAAAATCCAAATCGTGTTCATCTATCTTTGGCTGCATCCGGATTTCTTTTAATTTTAATAGTTTTTGCTTCTTTTTCGAGTCCCGGACTTTCTTTTCATTCTCGAACTTGAACTTGCCATAGTTCAAGATTTTAACCACCGGCGGAACCGCCTGAGGGGCGACTTCCACAAGGTCAAGACCTTGTTCCTTAGCTATTACGAGCGCCTCGGCGGTTGTAATAACCTGCTGCTCCCCATCATCACGGATGAAGCGCACTTCCCGCACCCGAATCTGTTCATTGATCCTCAAATCCTTATCCGCCAACTGACCTCCTCACCGATCCCTTTCGGACTATTAGCTTATCAATCACTATACCGAATTATCGAAGCTTTTGTCCACCCCCCCGACAGGGGGAATTTTGACCGCGAAGGCACATAAGGCGAATAAGTATATAAAATCCCCCATTCCCCTCCCCCCCTTTTCGCCTTATGCGCCTTCGCGGTCCGGTTTTTCTTCAAAAATAGTAAGAACCGTTTAGGAGAGCTTCGGTCTTGCCGGAAAGCGCTTTTTGTAGTATTTTATCCCGATGAGTCTGTTTTGCTTCCTGTGGATGCCCCTGTTTTACCTCTTCTGGCGTTCAATTGCCGTATCGGGCGCCGAAAGCGCCGGTGGAATTTGGGCGCTGATCCTGGGGAGCCTGGTGGCTATCATTCAATTCTTCCTGGGAGCTTTTATAAGCCCCGGCGCTTTCGGCCTTTCCCGATGGTTCAGCTCCTGTATTGATATCGTCACCCTCCCTGCGGTGATCCCCCTACTGGTTTGCTTCCTCTTTTTCCGGCTGCGCGGGGAACTTCGTTGCAAGTTGCGCGGGGAACTCCGTTGCAAGTTGCGTACCCTTTCGGACGCCGCAAATTATACCAATTTTTCCCTCCTTTGGCTTATCCCCGGGGGGGCCATCCGGGCGGTAACCTGGAGCGCCCAAAACGATCCGGCCCTCCTGGTTCTGACCCCTATTCTTTGGACTGCCATAGCGGTAGGGGTCCCCTTTTTTATTAATATGCTTCCCGGACAATTCAAATGGACCCATATTCCAAAGGCGATAGCCATGGGGCTCCTTCCCTTCCTGGCGGCCACGGTCTACTGGGCTTTTTTCTCTCAAAAAACAGCGCTGGGATTTCTATTGCTTGCCCTAACCCTTATCCCAATAGGTATTTCGGTTACGGTCTCTTTTTATCGCACTTGCGCAAATTCATAATTGTTCTATGATTATATTATTAGTATGAAAGGAAATAATATGCTGCGAAAAATAATTCTTTGTATGTTGAGCATCTTTTGTGTAATTCAAACCATCCCTGCGGATCAGCACGGGGCGGAAACTGTCCTGGATCTCTCTTCCCCGGAATTAGCCGGTAGGGGCGGGTTTAGCACCTCACAGGGTGGGGCGCCCGCAAGCATCCTCAACCCTGCGGCGGGGGGAGATGCGCAGCGTATTGTCTTTGACGCCGGGGCTCTTTTTTTGGTTTCCACCAGTACCGGTGGGGATCTCGGAACGGCCATTGAATTGGGCGCCCTATTACCCACAAAATACGCCGTATTCGGCGGCTCATTGCATTTACTGGGCAGCCCCGGATTTAATGGGTACTATCCCATAGGAACCACCTTTGGGGGGAATCTGAGCGCCGCCAAAGAATTATACCCCGGTTTAAACGTAGGCTTGGGGTTCAATTTCGCCTTTGGAGAAGATGATAACGGCGATGGGGTCGGGACTGTCATGGGGGATCTGGGAATCCGCCATAATATCGGCAAGCTGGGTCCGTTGCAGAATTTTACCTACGCCTTTGTGTTCCGCGGCCTGGGAAAGAGTTATATGCCCGGCGCTTTTACCCCGGTGCTTGGCCTTGGTTTCGATCTGATCCATGTCCAGGGGAAAAATGATAAGCCCGATCCCCTTGCCGTAAAATTTAACTCGGATTTTTCTTTCCCAACCTTCCAGAATATGACCGGGAAATTCGGAATTTCGGCAACCGTGGCTGAACTGGTAACCCTCGCCGCTTCAACGGGGTTCAATATTAGAGATATTCAAGAAAGCAGAAGCCCCACGTGGCTCCCTTCCTTGGGGCTTACGGTTAACCTGGGGCTCCTTTCCTCCGGAAAACGCATAGCCGGAGGACGGCTGCCATCGGACGGGGATTTGGGGATAAGTATGGGGTTTAAACCCCTGTATAGCGATGTTATCGCCATAGGTCCCGGAGTCAGCTGGTCTGTGGGTGTGCTGGATAAACGACCCCCGGTGATCACCGTGGATTACGAAGATGGTATGTGGATTTCTCCCAACAACGACGGTAAGGCGGACGTATTAGAATTCCCCGTAAGCATAACGGATCAGCGCTATGTTGCTGAATGGAAGATGGAAATTTATGATGAAAAGGATACCCTGGTCCGGACCTATAAAAACAAGGAACTGCGTATTGAAACCATGGGCGTCAAAAATGTTTTCAACCGGCTCGTAGCAGGAAAGGTGGGGGTTGAAGTTCCACCGAATTTCCGCTGGGACGGAATTTTTGATTCCGGGGATATTGCCACCGACGGAACCTATCATTTTGTCATAATTGCGGCGGACGATAACGGGAATACCTCATCTACCGCCACCTATACGGTGATAGTGGACAATACCCCGCCAACAGTACAGGTAGAAGAAATTGCCGATGCGGAGAAGATCTTCTCCCCCGATGGGGACGGAAACAAGGATACCCTTACGATCACCCAGCAGGGTTCCGTGGAAGATCTCTGGGATGCGGGGATTTATAATATATCCGGAGAAAAGGTACGAAGCTTTAGTATCAATAAAGGGGAACCCGCTCCGATCATCTGGGACGGAACCGATGATACGGGGCATATTGTGGCGGACGGCGTGTACAGCTATCGGATCAGCGCCACCGACAAGGCGCTTAATTCGGAGAATGCCACCCTTGAGAATATCATTGTCAGCACCCTACAGCCCCGGGTAAATCTTTCTATCAATGACGCCTATTTCTCCCCCAACGGAAATGGTATAAAGGATATCCTTACCCTGAATACCACGATACCGGTAAAAGAAGGGATCACCACCTGGTCGGTAGCCGTGCGGGATAATGCCGGAACGGTACGGCGGACCATCAACGGTACTAATACTGTGCCGGAACGGATTGACTTTGACGGCAGGAGTGATGCGGGGAGCCTCCTCACCGAGGGTACCTACAATGCGGAACTGGCCGTAAACTACCGGAACGGTTATGTGTCTACTTCTCTATCGCCGGTATTTACCCTGGATGTCACCCCCCCGACCGCCTCGGTGCGTACCGAGTACAATGCCTTCTCCCCAAATAACGACGGGATTCAGGATGAGATGGTCTTCATCCAGGAAGGTTCTGCGGAAATTCTCTGGGTCGGCGAAATACGCAGGGCCGGAACTACGGCCAACGTAAGGACCGTACGGTTCAGCGGGACTCCCCCCGCCAGGTTTACCTGGGACGGCCTTACCGACACCGGCGCTCTGGCGCCGGACGGTGACTATACCTATCAGCTGAGCGCCACGGATCAGGCGGGAAATACCGGCGGGTCAGGGTCTCCGGCGCTTTTTGCCCTCAGCACCGCCGACACACCGGTGATGTTGAGCACCGACCTCCGGGCCTTCTCTCCAAACAATGACCGGAACAAGGATACTATCAATATTATTCCCCAACTTCAGGTTATAGCGGGGATAAGCAGTTGGAGAATAGAGATATTGAACAGCGCCGGAACAATGGTGCAAAGCTTCACCGGCTCGAATACCGCCCCCGGACCGACAACTTGGAACGGCAGGGATACTGCGGGCAGCACCGTCCCTGACGGGAACTACACCGCCCATATTGAGGTTCGCTACGCCGCGGGGAATCAGCCTACGGCTCTTTCCCGGCCCTTTGCGGTGGACACCGTGGCTCCTAAGGCAACGCTTACAACGCCCTACACGCTCTTCTCCCCCAATGGGGACGGAAAGAAGGATACCCTTCCCATTAACGTAAGTACCGAAGGGGATGACCCATGGACAGCGGTGATCACCGATGCCCGGGGTACGGAGATCCAGTCCTGGACCTGGACCGGAGCGGCCCCATCGTCGGTAAACTGGGACGGTAATGATAAGGCGGGGAATACCGTTCCCGACGGCGTCTACACCTTCGCCCTCAGCTCTACCGATGAAGCGGGGAACAGTATCAGGATACCCATGGACACTATTACTGTGGATTCCCGCATACCCAGAGCTTTCCTCACCGCTAACCAGACTGCGGTTGCCCCCAGGGGCGGCCCCACCGGTGAAGCACTGCGGTTCAGCGTAATCCTCACCCCCAAGGACGGCATTGAAAGCTGGTCCCTGGATCTCAAGGATGAAGCCGGTACGGTACGGCGTCACTTCCCCATACCGGGAACCAAGGAATTATCGCCGCCGGAAACCATAAGCTGGAACGGCTATGATGACAACGGCGTGCTTCGGGAAGGGAAGTTCGTACCCCAGTTATCGGTTATCTATACAAAGGGCGATGAGATATCGGTTTCCGCGCCCCCCATCATGGTGGACGTTACCGGTCCGTCTCTCAGCTTTGGTTACGAGCCTGAATATTTCAGCCCCGATAACGATGGTGTGGACGATGAGCTCAGCATGTTCCTTGGTATCCAGGATATGTCCTCCATTGCAAACTGGAGCTTTGAAATCCACGAACCGGAACCGCCAAAGCTCCTATTCTACCGTATAGAAGGCCGAGGCAGCCCCGCGGAAAGAACCATCTGGGACGGACGCAGCTCCAAGGGTGAACTGGTACAGTCCGCCACGGACTATCCCTTTATCTTCAAGGCTGTGGACGCCCTGGGAAATACCAGTACCCTGGACGGTACTATCGGTGTGGATGTATTGGTAATTCGGGACGGAGATAACCTTAAGATCCAGGTACCCTCCATAGTTTTCCGGGCAAATGAGGCGGACTTCTTTGGCAAGGACAAGGACCCGCGGTTTGGTTTAACCCAAACGCAGATTGACAATAACAACCGGGTCCTGCGGCGTATCGCCCAGATCCTTAACAAGTTCAGGGATTACCGTGTCCTGGTTGAAGGCCATGCCAATCCCACAAGCCGTAATCCGCCGGCCGCCGAGGCTCAGGGAGACCTGAACCTAAGCGAAAGGCGGGCCAAGGCGGTGGTAGATTTCCTGGTCGGCTTCGGGGTCACCCGCGGGCGTCTCAGCTCCGTAGGAAGGGGCAGCACCCGGCCGATTATCGTGTTTGATGATCATGATAACTGGTGGAAGAACAGGCGGGTGGAGTTTATCTTGATTAAGTAACAAAACAGAAAAGAATATGCCCCTTTAACATTGTTTGGGGTCCTGCCAGCTGGAAAAAATATCAGGAACCCCCAAAGGGTCCCCCTGATATTTTTTCCACTGTCACCCCCGATAAAATTATTGGGGCATATTCTTTTCTGCCGGTTCGCAGAACCGGTGTGGGGCAAGTTGGGTGGGCGGTGTGGAGTAGGAATCCCAGGGGGGTCCCCCGATATTTTTTACACCACCACCCCCGATAAAATTATTTGGGGCATATTCTTTTCTGCCGGTTCGCAGAACCGGTGTGGGGCAGGTTGGGTGGGCGGTGTGGAGTAGGAACCCCAGGGCTAAACTTGACCCACAAATAAGAAAAACCGCAAAGTCGAAGAAGTCGAAGAAAAAATGAGGAGGGAAATACCGAAAAATCTCATGCGTTCCCCCCCTTTTTCGCCTTCTGCGACCTCGCGGTTAGAAATTTCTTCGTGATAGGTAATCATTATTGATTCAAGGAGTAAAGGTATGAAAAGCAAATATGGTGTATTTTTTGGTTGCGCCGTTTTATTGACAGCGGCAATATTTACATTGGCGGGTTGCGGACCAATGACACCGCCGGCCAAGGATTTTGAGTTTGAGTACGGTATTATCAAGGGCTACAGCGGGAAAAGTAAAAAAGTGGCGATACCGGCGAAGATCGGCGGGACGCAGGTTACCGAGATCGGGTCTGCAGCGTTTTACGAAAACCAGTTGACCAGTGTGGTGATTCCGGACAGCGTTACCGAGATCGGGTCTATGGCATTTTTCGAAAACAAGTTGACCAGTGTGGTGATTCCAAAACACGTTACCGTGATCGAACAGTTTGCGTTTTCCCACAACCAGTTGACCAGTGTGGTGATTCCGGAGGGCGTCACCAGGATCGGGGGTAACGCGTTTTCCAACAACCAGTTGACAAGCGTGGTGATTCCGGAGGGCGTCACCGAGATCAGGATTGCGGCGTTTGCCCACAACCAGTTGACCAGTGTGGTGATTCCGGACAGCGTTACCGAGTTCGAGGAGAATGCGTTTTCCGATAACCAGTTAACGAGCGTAACCATTGGGGCAAATGTATCGGTTTACCTGAACCCGCTCCTGAAGGACCATACTGTTGTCGTCTTTGATAACTCCCTTGATTCCTACTATGCGGATAATGGTAAGAAGGCGGGTGTTTATACCTACAATGGCAGCGGCTGGAGCTATTCAGCAAAATAGGAATTGCAGCGGAACACGCCTTCAAATCACTGCCTCTCCGCCTGCGGCAATCACAAGGCGCGGCGCTCCGCTGGTCCGGTTCCGCCGGAACCGGCCTCGATGCGGGGAGCAGGTAACAGGGCGGCGGAAAAAAGGGCGGCAAGGGTTATCAGAATAAAGGATTTTATGGCTTTCCTTTTAATCCCGGTAACTAATCACCGCGTCTGAGGGGAAAACCATATTCCCCTGCTTGGCATTTCTTGAAAGGGACACCGCTTTAAGTCTGGTACATCTGTAAAAGGCGTAATTCCCGATATTGGTAACACCGTTGGGAATGGTAAGCGTTGTAAGGCCGCTGCACTCGTAAAAGGCGGAATCTCCGATACTGGTAACGCTATTGGGAATGGTAAGCGATGTAAGGCCGCTGCACCCGTAAAAGGAGGAATTCCCGATGCTGGTAACGTTATTGGGAATGGTAAGCGATGTAAGGCCTTTGCACCCGGAAAAGGCGGAATTCCCGATATTGGTAACACTGTTGGGAATGGTAAGCGTTGTAAGACTGCTGCACCCGAAAAAAGCCCAAACCTCAATGCGGGTTACACTCGCCGGAATACTGTAAGTTGAATCTTTTTTCCCTGGCGGATAAGAAACCAATACCGTTTTACTTTTATTGAACACAATGCCATTTTCACTGCCATAGTTGGCATTACCGGTTAGTACATTTATTTCGGATAAGGCGCTGCACCCGGAAAAGGCTCTATCCCCGATACTGGTAACGCTATTGGGAATGGTAAGGGATCGAAGGTTTCTGCACCCGGAAAAGGCCCAAGTCTCAATACTGGTTACACTATTGGGAATGGTAAATGAAGTAAGGCTCCTGCACCCATCAAAGGTGGATTTTCCGATGCTGGTAACGCTATTGGGAAGAGTAAACGAAGCAAGGCCGCTGCACCCGTAAAAGGCGGATTCCCCGATGCTGGTAACACTATTGGGAACGGTAAGCGAAGTAAGCTTACTGCGCTGTAGTAGACCTGCGTAGCAGGGCTGCGGAAGCAAATTCTACACGCACATGAA
>NZ_JAJQRB010000008.1:0-83914 GCF_046533075.1 Treponema primitia
TGCGAACATTACCAGCGGGAACATGGGCGAGAACATACGGAACGATATTGCCTGGAGCAAACAATGGACTGCCCGTTTGGAGGAGGCCGAGAAGGTCTACGCGGACAATGTGAAGGGACCCACTCCCTACTATCTGGTGTATGATTTCAATATTCAGCAGGGAGCGGTCGATTATAAAAACGAAACCGTAACTATCAGTGGAGTTACCGTTGATCTGGTGCCGGTTGCGGCCTGGTTTAACGCATCTGCAAGCGTGGTGAATGTGGTCAATGTGGTGCGGCAGGGCTTATTGGCGACCGGGAGGGCCGAGACCTGGGGGCTGAACTGGCCCCGCAACAGCGTGGGTCGAAACTATCCCTTCGGCGGCCAGAGCGAGAGCTTTACGGTGGTGGTAGAACTGGTGAACCAGGACGGCACAACCATCGGGAGCGAGCGGGTTACCGTGGAGGGCGGCTGGAATCTGCGGTGGAAAGATAATGACAAAGCTCTCTGGGGACTCATTCCCCGCATACAAGGCTCCCGAAGCCTGTCCTTTCAGCGGGTGAACGCCAACCTGATTACTCCCCAGTTGACTATCCGGATAGCAAGCATCGACGGGGTGAATGCGGAAACCGCGTCAAAAACCAAGGCCATCAATATTCTGCGGGAAGCGGAATATGCGCAGCTGCCGGAGGTTAGGGCGGGAACAGACAGCCGGAGTGTTGCCCGCCTGATGCCGGATATTGAAATAAGCCCCTCCGGAGAAATTACCAAGTATAAAGGCGCCGGCGGAAATGTTGTTATACCCGCCAGTATCTTTGGGATTCCGGTTACTGCGATTGGTGCCGAAGCTTTTACGAAAAGAATTTATACAGGACCTAATAATTTTCAATATCAGTCAGTAGAATTAACCAGCATAACCCTTCCTAACGGCCTTACCCGTATTGGAGATTCTGCGTTTTTTGCCACTCATTTGGCTGGCATCGCTATCCCCAACAGTGTTACCGAGATTGCTAAACACGCGCTTGGTGGTTCTGTATTAAGCATAACCATCCCGGCTAATGTTACACTTACCGATGAAATAATATTTTATAGCAAATTTGTATCCTTTTATAACAAGAACGGGAAAAAAGCCGGAACCTATACGCGGCCCAAATCCAAATATATTATATCCACGAGGTGGACATATACGCCGTAGGGCGCCAGATACTTTAGGAGGTAAACTATGGCAAAGAAAATTTTATTGTTGGGAATGCTTGTAACAAGTTTGGCATTCGGTTTTAAGTCGGCCGCTTGTGATGAGTTAGCAAGCGATGATTCATCCCACGGCAGCTACACGATTGAGTTCAAGGTAGAATATTTCAATGGCTTTATTAACAGCGGGGCTATCACCCAGATTGAGTTTATCAATGGATCCAGCAGCGGGTCCCCGGTGCTGGCAACGGAAACGGTCAACCTTGTCTCCCGTGATTTGTCCAATGTATACCGTGTATCCGGCTTTTCTAATAAAGAAGGTGACGGCCGCATTTTTGGTGTTAGGGTTACTCTTAAAAGCGGAAAAACCCACTTTGACTGGTCAACTGCCGCTGAAGACGGAGCCAAGGTCAAGGTTCGTTTTTCCGGGCCGCTTTGGGTAATGCAGTTTTCCGGCGGAAACTGGTAACTCATCACGCCGGGTTTATGGCGCCTCTCGTAAAGGTATAATCCTGATGGTTTGACAGGAAAAGTTGATATGCTAAACTGTGAATCATGGACCATTCAGCAATCTTCGGGCCCCTTGTTTCCGCTGGTTATTCGGTAAGGCTTCATAGTTTCAGCGCCCTGGATTGCTATATGGGACTGGCCCCCCTGCCCTATACCCTGGCGGAAACCAACGCCGATATTCCGGTATTGGCACGGCTCCTGGAAGGGCTGCGTTTTCCCGGCGCGGATATCGCCGATGGCGCTGTTGATATGGACGGGCATAGCTGGTACTTCCGCTGTATCGATCCCGAGGAAATTCGTCATGCGGATTCAAATGCCCCTTCCTATACCCTGTTGTCTTTCCGTCGGGACTGGAATACCAAACGTTTTCAAGATCCCCTGGATCTATACCCCCTGCTCCGGGCGCTCCGCAGGGAACTTCCCCGGAACATCCGGGAAAACCTCCCGCAAAACAACGACAGCCCCCGTCCCGATCCCGGTAACCGGAAAGAATACAGTCTGCCGGTCCAAGAGTACCCGTCTTGGGAGGCCGGCCTTAACCCCGGGGTTGACCTCTTCCGGGCGCTCATGGACGGCGCCCTTATCCTGGCCCGGTACGGCCCCGAACAGGGCGGGCCGTCCCCGGCGAAAATGGCCCGGCTTATAGAGACCCTAGCCCCGGGATTCCCGCCGAAACCCGAGGCGCAGCGGCTCCTCCTGACGGGTATCCTGGTATCCCCCAATCCCGGCCGGGGGCTGGAACTCCTCAAGTCCGCCGGGTTCATTCGGGAATTCTGGCCGGAACTGGCTGCCCTGGACGATGTGGATCACTCCAAGGAATTCCACCCGGAAGGCAACGTATGGAAACACACCCTGGAAACCTTCCGGTACCGAAAAACTATTGTCCATAACCAATCGGCCTACGATCTCCGGCTTTCCCTGGGACTCCTGCTCCATGATGTGGGTAAGCCCCTGTCGGCATCCTCGGGAAGCCATCGTTTCAACGGCCATGCCGAACTGGGCGCCGAAGCGGCACGAAAATTTTTAGAACGCCTGGAATTCAAATCATCCCTTATCAGTGATATTTATTATCTGGTAAAAAACCACATGCTTCCCGCAGCTCTACCCCGGCTGCCCTTAATCAGAACCCAGGAAGTTTTGGAATCCCCCCTGTTCCCCACCCTGCTGGAACTCTACCGTTGTGACGAGTCATCGTCCTTCAAGGGCTTGGACGGCTACTATGAAAGCAGCGCCGCCTATCAGAGCTACCTGCGGAACCGCCGTAACCCCTACCGGTCCGCAGACGGGAAAAAGATGGGGAAACGGAGTATCCGCAGATATTAAGCGGCCTAAATCGATTCTTCTTTCGGGACCGCAAGCTGGGGTATCCACTCATAGGGAACACGGTATGCGCGATACACCATATTTAATACTCCCCCAAGGGATTCTGAATAATAGGGGTTGATATATTCCCAAACGGTCCGGTAATCCGGAGTTACCTCAAAAATACGCCCATCGGAACCTTCGGTAATCATAGTATTACCGTTGGGAAGCCGTTGTGCGGCACTGATATAGGGGCTGTAAAACCGGTAGTTATCCGCAAATCCCGCTTTGGGGGCGGTGTATTCCCAGACAATTTCCAAGGTAACCGGATTAAATTCGGTTACCCGCGAATAGTCCCGATGAACACTGTTAATGCCGTAGCGGGAAGTCCCCGCCGGTGATCCGTAACCGCCCCAACCGCCGTTATCAAAGACCAACAGATTACCTTCCCCAGGAAGTCCCCGGGGAATCATATGCAGATGATGCTGCCCGATAATCCAACCGAGTTTTTTTAATTCCGGGGTTTCGTTAAAATCAGGACCTATCCGCCAAACTATCTTCCCCGTCTTCTTGTCCGTGATAGCAAGGATATTCGCATTCCTTGCATCCCAGATAATATTATCCGGGTGGAAGCGCTGGTCCCCCGCATCGTACCATTTATTCGGTCCCAAGGTAGAAAGCGAATTAATATGAAGCCAGTCGCCTCGTCCGGTTGCAACCACCGAGGGATCCCGAAACAAAAGGTTTTTAGCCGGTTCATCAAACCCCAGTTCATCAAAATGTTCGTTTGGAAGCCATTCCCAAATAACAGCACCCTTCCAGTCAACCTCAATAAACCGATCATCCAAAAGAATTTTGTCGGATATACCGGAATTAGTAATTTCCTTGTGTACTAAAATCAGCGTATTACCACTATCGACTTTTGGTTCCAACCCCGGTGCATAATATCCAACCGGAGATCCTTCACGCTGAAAATCATGATGCTGCCGCGCAACATACCTGGGATTTGAACCGGGATCACTGATATGCTCGTTTTGCTCATATTTCCAAACTATATTTCCATCCCAATCAACCTGAAGTAAATCAAGTTGATCCTGATAGCCGTATTGGGGGGCGCGTGACCCGGAAGATCCAAATACATATCCACCGGGAAGAATTTTATTCGGAAATCCATCAAGTCCTGCCCAAAGCTGTACTTCATTGCCCCGCATATCAATCAGGAGCGCACCCTTTGCGGATGGAAAAATTGTATAACCACTCCAAGCCGTATCTGCATTATATAAAGTTGTACCGGTTGGATATATTCTTGGATGTCCCATGATTCCTCCTTATTTATCGTTGCCTGAATTCAACACACAGAAATTTGACGGCTCCTTACGGACCGCAACCGCCGCCTGAAAGGGATCATCAATCAGTTTTTCCCTGTTTGGATTAATACCTTGAATTGTAGTTACCTTCCCTCCGGGGCCAGGGGGAGCGCCGGGAACACGGAGCTTGGTGACATTCTGTGCCGGCACATCTGTTTCCACGGGTTTTTTCAACTGCGGAATCCATTCATAAGGAACACGGTACGCACGGTATACCCGGTTTTCCTTTAAACCGTTCTTAGCGGTTCTGAAATAGGGGTTAACGTATTCCCAAATAATTTTATAATTCCGGGTTATTTCAAAAATACGGCCATTTACTCCTTCGGTAATCAAGGTGTTACCATTCGGAAGCCGCTGGGCCGAGCTGATAAAGGGACTGTACAGTTTGTAGGAATCCAGGGGATGTATATACCCCGCTTCAATCGGCGTATACTGCCACTCGATCTTTTGAGTAAGCGGGTTAAATTCCAAGATCCGTGAATAATCTCTCCGCTGATTTGCCGTACCATGGATCGACACATCCCGGGGCGCCCCATATCCGGCCCATCCGCCGTTGTCGAATACCAGAAAATTTCCTTCCCCCGGAAGCCCCTGGGGTATCAGGTGAAAATGATGGGGGCCAATAATCCATCCAAGTTCGGTCTTGCTGAAATCCGGCCCTATACGGTATACAATCTTGCCGGTTTTTTTATCGATAATCCCAAGAATATTCGCATTCCGGGCGCTCCAAATGATATTATCAGGATGAAACCGTTCGTCCCCCGCATCATACCATTTGTTTTTTCCCAGGGTAGAAATACTGTTGATGGCAAGCCAGAACCCATGTCCGCCATGGGCTAATTCATCGGAGGGCAGACGGTAAATTACGTTTTTTGCCGCCTCATCAAAGCCCAGCTCCTCAAAGTGATCGCTGGCGTTCCATTGCCAAAGAATTTTTCCATCCCAGCTTACTTCAATAATTTTACTGTCCAACAGCGTCTTCCCGGAAACATGGGGGTTATTAACTTCATTATTCACAATAAGAAGCGTATTCCCTCCCTCTGTTTTCGGCTCCGCTCCGGGCGAAAAATAACCGGTGGGCGACCCTTCACGCTGATAATCATGATTCTGCCGTGCTGCCCACCTTGGAGCCTGGCCTGGATCGGATATATACTCCAGGCGGTCAAATTTCCAAACCGTATTCCCATCCCAGTCTTTCTGGACTAAGTCCAGGTTGTCAAAGGGATGGGCCTCCGGGTCCCGTGATCCCGTACTGCCTAACACATACCCGCCGGGAAGTATTTTATTCGGATTTCCCCCAAGACCTTCCCAAAGGTGTACTTCCCGTCCGTTCATATCAATCAGAAGAGCCCCCTTTGCGGAAGGGAAAATAGTATAACCGTTCCAGGCCGCTTTCTTGTCATAAACCGTTACCCCGGTTGGGTAAATTGTCGGATGCCCCATACTTTTTATCGCTCCTTATTTAAAATTACCCCGGCCAGGGAAGGCCTCCTGTAAGGCCGTTGTATCCACATATGTATGCAGATCATAGGGATATTTAATGATACCGCTCTGTTCCGTCCACCCATATAAGCTGCTGAGCGCATCAAAAAATCTTTGATCCAAATCAACATAGTTAACCTGACTGCGTATGGTGATAAGCGCTTGTTCAACCGGAGTAGCAGTACGTTTGTTAACAATTTCCGCCGCCCGTTGAGGGTCCTTCTCTATGAGATCATAGACCTCCTGAACCACTTTTACATATTTTACCACCGCACTATGATGTTCCTTAAGAAACTTGTCTGTTGTAAGCGCTATATTCAGCGTAGGCGCACCCACTGGGGTAAGATCGGTAATCGGATGTACTCCATCAATCTTATTAAGTGACTCGGCGGGACGGGCGTTTGCCCACATTGCCACCGCAGCTCCACTCTGAATAAGGGCCACACCTTCCATGGTACTCTCCACCGGAAGGAAATTAATTTTACTACTGTCAACCCCGGTTGCGGCATAGGTCTTGGCATGCCAATACTCAATCACGGTACCAAGCTGGGTAACCACCGATTTCCCCGGTAAATCCGCAGGGCTGTTAATTCCGGCGCCCCGGCCATAGAGTTTCCATGAATCAAAACGTCCTTCCCCTAAACCTGAAAAAATCCGTAAAATCGTATTTGGCGAACCACCTAAACGGTTGATCATTGCAAAATCCGCTGCGTACCCTATATCCATCTGTCCAACAGTTACCGCATCAACCGTATTAATACCTACCGCAAAGGACGCCACATCGGTTTTGAGACCATATTTGGCAAATAGCCCCTCCTCATTTCCGATTTCTGCGATGTACGCAGAGATCGTATCGGCCATTACCCCAAGCCGAATCGTTTCAAGTACGGGTACATTACCCTGTCCTCCGGCCGCCTCTTTTTTACTGCACCCGGTAAATAAAACCAGCGCTGCCGCAAAAATACTTAATGTCTTGCAAGCGATAATTTTGAACTTTTCTACTCTTTCTTTCATTTCTGTACTCCTATTAATTGTACTTTATTTTCGATCGGTAACACCGAATCTTTTTAAGACTGTTCTTCCGAAATAACGCAACAACCGGTCTGAAAAATAACCGGTTAACCCCAGGGTCAGGATACCGACAAAAATCCAATCGGTTCTAAAATACAAACGGGATGTATAAATCAGGTAGCCAATGCCTTTTTGAGCCGCCAACATTTCTGCAGCAACAATAGAAATAATCGCGCCGCTTAAACCAAGCCTCACGCCGGTAAAAATATGGGGTACCGATGCAGGAACCGTAACGGTAAAGAATATCTGGCCGGCGCTGGCCCCCTGAGACTGCGCTACCTGGATCATTACCGGGCTGATGCTTGACACCCCGGCAATGGTATTAATGATAACGGGAAACATGGTGGCGTATATAATGATGGCGATTTTTGATTCTTCCCCGACACCGAGCCACATTAAAAACAGGGTTAAAAACCCTATTGCCGGTATAAAACGGAAAAAATTAATAAAGGGCTCAAGGATACGTCTGACTATACGGAATTGTCCGATTAAAAGCCCGATAGGGACGGCGGTCACTATCCCTAAGGCCCACCCGGTAAAAATCCGCATAAAACTAATTCCCATATACTGAAACAAGACCCCGTTTACTACAATTTCCTTTCCGCCCCGCAGGGTTGTAAGCGGACCGGGTAAAAATTCAGTACCGTTAATCAGCGCAGCAATCCCCCAGATCAAAACTAAAAGCGCCCAAGTCACCAGGCCCTTGTTCAGTAAAAAATCAAAAATTTGGGCCGCCAGCTTTTTCATATCCATCCTTTTATCCAGTCTAGATTGTGTATTCAACATCAAACAACGTTTGAATTTGTTGAATAATATCTGCCGTATTTCGTTCCGACAGATCCCTTGGGTACAAAAAAGGTAATTCAATTGTTTTCATAATTTTTGCATTTGGCGCACGGGACAAAATACTGATCCTCTGTCCAAGGTACACCGCCTCATGAATATCATGGGTAACAAAAAGGATGGTTTTACGGGTTTCCGTCCATATATTTATCAACTCGTTCTGCATTAACCTTCTCGTCTGGGCATCCAGCGCACCGAAGGGTTCATCCATGATAAGTATCTTTGGATTATTCGCCATGCTTCGGGCAATTTGTACCCGCTGTTTCATACCGCCGGATAATTCATGGGGATATTTTTTTTCGTGTCCATCCAGACCAACAAGGCTGATGCAGCGCCTGACCGTTTCGTTCCGTTCAGAAACCGGGACTTTTCTAATTCGTAACCCATATTCCACATTTTTCCAAACCGTAATCCACGGGAAAATAGCGGAATCGGCATTTTGAAAAACAACCCCACGGTCAACTCCGGGCTTTTTTACCTCCCTGTTGTCAACCAGTACCCGGCCGGATGTCTTTTCCACAAAACCGGCGATAATATTCAATAATGTCGATTTACCGCATCCGCTCCAGCCGAGAAATACATGGAATTCCCCCTGCTGAATATTGAGGCTGATATCATCAAGCACATAACCGGCTTTTTCTTCACCGGTCTTTATTAATCCCTTGCCCCCCGCAGACTGGGCATAGCTTTTTGATAAATGATCAATACAAATAATGGCTTCATCTTCCATATCAACCAGCCTTTGTTAAAAAGTCCTCATCGCTTATGTCTTTTATCATATACTATAAAGCAGATATATTTAATAGGATAATGAATTATTTGTCAATAACCTTTAGAAAAAACATTAAAAATTTCATCTTTACCTCCCAATTGACAAGACACTTTAAATCAATATAGCCTAGAACACCTAGTATATTAATAAGTGAACTAAAATCCTAATATATCGCGGAGGTAATAATGGCGGAAGTTGATTACGCCACCCTAAAAAAGGGTGGTTTTATGCGGCAAGTTCAGAAGGATCAGTTTTCCATGCGCCTTAAAGTAATAGGCGGACAACTCAAATCGGAACATCTGCAAAAAATTAGCGAGATCGCAGAAAAATACGGCAAAGGCTATATTCACCTGACCAGCCGTCAAGGGGTGGAGATTCCATTCATCGCTCTAAAGGATATTGAGGAGGTAAAGAAGGAACTCGCCGCCGCGGGGGTTAGTATCGGCGTCTGCGGGCCCCGGGTACGGACCGTTACCGCCTGCCAGGGCTCGACCATCTGCCCCTCCGGCGCAATTGAAACCACCGACCTTGCGGAGGAACTGGACGCCCGGTATTTTGGCCGGGAGCTGCCCCATAAATTCAAGATAGGTATCACGGGCTGTAAAAACAACTGCCTCAAGGCGGAGGAAAACGATCTGGGTATTAAGGGGGGTATCTCCCCTCAATGGAACAAACAGGGCTGTACCTACTGCGGGGTCTGCGAAGCGGTATGTCCTACAAATGTAGTAAAGGTTGATAAGAATAAACAGGACCTCGCCTTTACCGATTCCGGCTGCGTCTACTGCGGCAAATGCGTTAAGAGTTGCCCCACCGGCGCATGGGAGGGAAAAAACGGCTACTTCCTTGCCTTCGGGGGTATGTTCGGCAACGAAATAAAGGAGGGACTCCATCTCCTGCCCCTGCTCTTTGACAAGGAACAGGTTTTTAAAGCGGTGGACACCACGGTTCAGTTCTACCAGAAAAACGGTAAGGGCGGAGAACGGCTGGGACGAACCCTTATCCGGGTTGGAACTACGGAATTAAAAAAAGAACTTGAGACGGCGGTGCAATATTCTTAAACCGTTTCGTTTACGCGGTCAGCATGCGATTATTTGCTGCGCTATTCTCTGGAGTACCAGCGGACTTTTCATCAAGCTGGTTAATTGGCATCCCATAGTTATAGCCGGAATGCGGAGCCTTACGGCAGCTGTTTTTATGCTGATCGTCCGCGGTTTTTTCCCTCCAAAAAAATCCCAAAAAAATCCCCCGGGTCTGCTCTGGGCCGGGGCCTTGGTCTATTCCTTTACCATGCTTGCCTTTGTTACTGCGAATAAACTTACGGCGTCGGCAAACGCCATAGTGCTCCATTACAGCGCCCCCATTTGGGCAGCCTTACTGGGATGGTTCCTTATCAAGGAAAAACCCCGGCGGGAACATTGGGGAGCCCTGGTGATGATCCTTGGGGGGCTTTTCCTGCTTTTTAAGGACGGGCTAAAAAGCGGCAATTTGTTAGGGGATGTAATCGCCATGTTTTCCGGTATCTTTTTCGGCGCCCATTCGGTGGTACTTAGGATGATGAAGGACGGGAACCCCCGGGATTCTATGATTCTCGGCCATGGAATTAATTTTATTATAGCCATCCCCTTTCTCTTTCTCTTTCCCCCCGATGTAAACCCCGGCTCGGTTCTCCCCATTCTTTTCTTGGGGATCTTTCAGATCGGCTGCGCTTCTTTGTTGTTTGCCTATGGCACCAGCCGGATCAGTGCAATTCAGGTTATGATCATCACCATGATAGAACCGGTGTTAAGCCCTCTCTGGGTATTCTTAGCCATAGGGGAAAAACCATCCTCTTCGACGCTTATCGGCGGACTTATCATTATTGTTGCTGTGGCCGGATCGTCAATCATCGGAAAGCGGCGGGAATTGTCCGTCCGCCAAACCCTATCTTGAAAAAGATCGCCATAAAACTTAGAATACCGAAAGGCTTAATACAGTATAATTTGGAGGTACAATGAGCGATACCCAACATATAGACGCCCGGGTGGACATCACCACGGTGGTATGCCCGGTAACCTTTGTTAAAACAAAGGTGGCCCTGGAAGAACTGGATGACGGCCAGGTGCTGGAAGTCCGGCTCAATGATGGCGAACCCATTCAGAACGTACCCCGCAGCCTCAAGGACGAAGGACACCGGGTAACCAATGTTACTAAAACTGAGGACGGAACCTGGCTTCTCACGGTAGTGAAGGGCGGGCTGTCCGCTTAACGGAGTAATCATGGCTTTTACGGATGAACAACTGGAGCGGTATTCCCGCCACATTATTTTAAAGGAAGTCGGCGTCAAGGGACAAAAAAAGCTCATGGCAGGAAAGGTCCTGATCATCGGCGCCGGCGGCCTTGGAGCGCCTGCGGCAATGTACCTGGCCGCGGCCGGGGTGGGAACCATTGGCATTGCCGACGCCGACTCGGTGGATCTTTCCAACCTTCAGCGGCAGATCATTCATTCAACTCCGGACGTGGGGAAACACAAGGTCATCTCCGCAAAGGAAACCATGAACGCCATGAACCCCGATGTGGAGGTGGTGACCTACCGGGAATGGATCAACTCCACCAATATTACCGACATTATCAAAGACCGGGACTACGATTTTATCATCGACGGGACCGACAACTTCCCGGTAAAGTTCCTAATCAACGATGCCTGCGTTATGCTGGGCAAGCCCTTCTCCCATGCGGGGATTATCCGCTTCCAGGGCCAGCTTATGACCTACATACCCGGCAAAGGCCCCTGCTACCGCTGTGTATTCAAAGAGCCGCCTCCGCCCGATGCGGTCCCTACCTGCCGTCAAGCGGGGGTTATCGGCGTCATGGGAGGAGTCATCGGAACCCTCCAGGCCACGGAAGCCCTGAAGTACCTCATGGGCCTGGATGGCCTTCTTAACGGCTATCTTTTAACCTACAACGCCATGACCATGGAATTCCGTAAGATCAAGCTTGCCCCCAATCATGACTGCCAAGTCTGCGGGGAGCATCCTACCATCACCACGCTGATCGATTACGAACAGGCGGTGTGCGATCTGAAGGAATACCATAACAACTGACCATCAAGATAAGGGATCTAAGAAGCCAGTATCGAGACCCTTCAGAAAACGTTCCTTTTCCTCCCGTAGTTCTGCATTGTTCCGCAGAACTGCGCTTGCATAGTCTTCCAGAAGAAAATACGCGCCCGATATTCCGGCGTAGGTCTTATGAAGCAAAACCTGATCCCCGTTCGGGGCCGAAATCGTAAGGTGAGGGATTTTAAGACGCTTCGATACACCGGCTTCCAGGACACTGCCCAGGACCATCTCCACATCGGCGTCGCTGAGGATCTGATCAATCTCCGCACTGTCATCGGTCTTAAAAACTTCTCCTGCCAATCCTTCAGGAATCGCGGGACGGCTGTCTTCTTTACCATGGGTATATACATCGGTCAGCACCGCCGTATGGATCACCGCGCCCAGGGAATGTTCCAGAAAGGGACCTATCCGTTTTACGGCGCTGATATCTCCCACCAATGCGATGTTTTTCTGCAGAGTTTCCCCAAAATACACGTCCGTTATGGATTTGAGGTAATACCGGTATTGTTCTTCTTCCCGCTCCAGAAAAGCAGCAGCCCCCGTCTCATCGGTTTTAAGCGCCAATGAAAGTTGTTTATAAAAATCTGCTGTTCCTTCAATTCCCAGCGGCAGGCTTTCAAAGACCGTATAGGGAATGCCGTATTGCTCTTTCAACTGCTCCGCTGCGGCAAGCCCCCAATGGGAAAATACCAGGCTATGTTCCGCCCGGGCGCTCCGTTCCAGTTCAGCCACACCGTCCCGGGGACCGAAAAAAATATTGGCCTCCAATCCTACGGCTTCCAAAAGACGGCGGATTTCCCGGAGGTCCCCTTTGTAAAAAATATCCGTCTTAGGCAGTATCCCCAGGACATTGACCAAGCCCGGTATTTTTTCAGTTGATATTTTTTTTACCGTCGGTATCTGACGGATTAGGCTCTTCATAAGATTGGCGTGGCCCCAGTGGCTGCCCCCCTTAAATCCTGCGGAAAAATAAAAAATTACCGGTAGTGCAATATCAATGGCCTCTTTGGTTATGGCCGCCAGATCGTCTCCCACCATGGCGGCTTCACAGCTTCCCAGGATGATATATAATGAACCGTCAATTACCTTAACTGCATTTTTGAGTTCTTCCCGCAGACGGGATGCTCCGCCGAAGACTATCTGCTTTTCAATGACTTCGGTGGCGGGAATCTCCGGCCCATAGAGACTTCCGCCCGCCAGAAAACTCGCCCTGTCCGCCAGATAATGCTGATACACACAGCCGGCATTGGCATGGACAACAGCGACCGCACCGGAAATTTCTTCCAGGGACTGCAAGGCGCCGTGCAGATCGCACCCATGACGGGAATTCTTCAGTACCTCATGCATGATTACTTTACCTCAAATTTGACATACCAATTTCCACTCCGCTTAAGCCATGATTCAGAATAAGAGGCTCCCGAATTTTGACCCAGTAAAGAAGCATGGTTATTATTCGCCATCGGCTTCAAAGCCCGCTTTACCACTTCGCCGATTCCCCGGTACCCATAATAAGTAATCCCGTCAAGCGGAAGAGGGTGCACACCAAACCGGGCTGCCGCTACTGCAGTTTCGGATCTTCCTATATAAAAGTCCGCCGGATACTTGTTCAGAACATTGACAATTTCAAACTGTTGCCCATGGGCCACTATAAAAGGGACGGTTCTGGACAGTATCGAAAGATCTTTTAATTTACCTGCATTCTGAATATCCAGATGGGGAATTACAATACCGGATACTTCTCCCCCCAGTTCTTCAACCAGAGAGGAAAAGCTCACTACCCGGTGCAAATCCATCTCCAACAGAATCCGCTTTCCCGCAAATGGTTTTTTACTGCGCCGGCCGCCAATTTTCTGTTCTTCGTTTTTTATCAACGATTCCGCCTGTTCGCTTCGGTCAAAACGGGCGGCAATTTTTTTAACAAAATCGTAGACCGCTGCGGTTCCTATAGGCGGATTTGTTTTTACTGCGGGAACTCCATACTGTTCTTCAAGTCCAAGCATAATATATTCATTTTCCGCGTCATCCAGCGAAACACTGCAAAGGGCCCCGGAAGCGCTGCATATCCCCTTCACACCGGAAAACTGCGGAATAATATTGCAAGGAATATCCAGGGCCAGGAGCAATTCCACGATGGCAGCCACATTGTCGGGACTTTCCGATACGGTAAAAAGATTAAGAAAAGGCCTAACCGGATTTTGCCTTGGTTCCACCAGATGTTTCAGGAATGCATGGAATACCACATCATAGCCGGAAATGGCGTTTTTAGTTTTAAAGCCGTTTACGTCTATATAAATAATTTTACATCCCAGCTCATCTCCAAGCTCAATGACCACCGAATCCACATCATCATTATTGATTGCGATTATGGGAGTCCCGATGATAAAAATTGTTTCCGGATGATTTTCGTTATAAGCCCGCAGGATAGCGGCCCGCAGTTTTTCATCACCACCAAGAATAGTATCGCTTTCATTCAGGTTGGTAGTATACCAGGAATGATTTCCGCCTGAATTAAACCATACCCCCGATGCCGCGCAACCCAGAGCGCCGTGAATAATCACCACCGCATCATGGATGCCGCTTACCGCCTGCAGGGCGTATACTATTTCACCGGGAGAACTCTGGGATAAAGTACGGACCCGGGGCTGAAGTTCTTTCCCCGAACTGTCTTCCAAAATGGACGCCAAGGTTCCATGATAATGGCTGAGCGCACCGTTTCGTTTCTCTCTGGTTAATGCCTTTCTGGTATCAAGTAATGCCATTGGTTTTCCTTAAATCGCTTCTCTACTGCCTGCGACTACCCCTTCTTCCAGTTTAAAAACCTTATCGCCCCAATCCTTGGCCCAGGAACGCAGCTCGGTGGTAGCCAAAGGGTTGGGTATCATCAAATCCTCATTCTCCGCTACGGACTTGGCCAATTTGCGGTATAACTTGGCGTGTTCCGATTCGGGACTGGCTTCAATCACTGTTTTTCCATAGAGCTCGCTCTGGGAAACAACCAGCGATCGAGGAATATAGCCCGTCACTTTTGTGCCGGTCTTTTGGGCAAAGTCATCGATAATGTTCTGGGAGTATCCCGCCGAAAGACCGTTCCCAATAATACCCCCCAGCTTTGCTCCCCCCGAAGGGGCATATTTACTGATGGCCTTAAAAAGATTATTGGCGGCATAAATTGCCATGAAGTCCGAAGAGCTGACCACATAGGCCCGGTCGGTAATCCCGTCCCGGATGGGTACCGCAAATCCGCCGCATACAACATCGCCTAGTACATCATACAGTACATAATCGGGTTTGAACTCATCAAAAAGGTGCAATTCCTGCAGCAAGGTTACTGCGGCATTGATCCCCCGGCCGGCGCAGCCAACCCCCGGTACCGGGCCGCCTGATTCTATACAGAGTACTCCGCCGAATCCAAGGCGGGAAATATCGTCCAAATGGACCTTGCTGCCGTCCCGCATACTGTCCAGTACGGTGGGCAGATATTCATTCCCCCGCAGGACATTGGTGGAATCGCTTTTTGGATCACAACCAATCTGTATTACTTTGAAACCCGCCTCAGCCAATGCGGCGCTGATGTTCGAGGTAGTGGTTGATTTTCCAATACCACCTTTGCCATAAATGGCAATGTGCTTTCCTTCTTGATTACCCATGATCTAATCCTCAAATTTTATTCTTTACATTATTAATTACATATTATTACTAGGAATTATATCCTTTGTCAACCCCTTTTTACAAAAATCTCCTTAATTTAAGGAAGTGAGTCTATAACTATCCGGGTTATTATCTCATTCCGGATAAAATCCCTTTTTTCCCTTTCCTCTCTGAAGTCGTTTCCGTAAATTGATTTTCCTCCAATAGAGTTATCGGAAACAAAAAAAACTGCCCCGGCCTTTATGTCACAGACCTCAGCGGTCCGGAACAGCAGGGCGGTTTCCATTTCGATACTGTCGCACCCCAGGTTAATAATTTCCTCCAAATGAGCGAATTCGGCAAATATATTATCCACACTGAAGGTTCTGGTTTTATGCCACCCAATTTTATACTCCTCGCAGACTTTTCTCGCAGCGGCGTTAATCCTTTCGAATATCTCCGGATGGGGATAATATTTTAGGCCGAAACAATCGTTATCCTTAACCTTTTTCTTGGTTATATACCGGCTCGCTCCGTCCCCGGCGACCGAATATTCCGGTATCAAAATATCTCCAACCTGTTGATTCTCCACCATCCCCCCGGCGGTACCGATAAAAATAATATTTTTGCAGGGAGTACAGCTCAAGGCGAAGACCGCATGGGCAACCGCCGGAGATCCCGGGCCGGTACGTATAAAGGTTACTTTTTTGCCTTCCAGTACCAATTCATCCACCTTGCGTATAATACCCTCCGTCTGGGGAGTTATTGATTCCGCCCAGGGAGCAAAAATATCCGAATCCCACATCGGCGCCAGGATAACCCTCTCACTGATAAGCTCCGGCTCGCACTTGAAGGCAAGACGGCAAATATTCTCAGGTGTGCCGCCAAACCGGGTAATTCCCGCAAGTAGATGCTGGTAAACCAAAGCATTTTTTCCGACAGTTTCTTTTGACATGGTAAAATCCTTTTAAAAATTATTTCTCGTTTTATACACAATATTACTATAAAAACACGCTTCACTCGAACCTATGGGGAAAATGTTTTTTCAACAACGCAAAAAGCTCTTCTTCAAAATCCCCATGACCATCGGCCTCCTCAAAGCTATTCAGGTTTTCCAGCACTATCCCCCCGCCGGCGGCATCATAACCGTCGACAATAACGAACCGGCCCAAAACGGGATTATCGAAAAAGGTGGAAACCGCAACCGGATGAGAGAGGCTCAGGATAACGCTGCCACAGTCGTTACGGCGAAGTTCGCTATATTTTTTCCGATCACCTTCTCCAAGGAAACTTTCTATCTTTTCAAGCCGGGCATTCACCTTTGCGCTCCCCAGCTTTAACAGGTAGGATTTGTTAAACGTAAAAGGCCGGGTTCCAAGCCAAATTAGATTAGCCCGAATCCGTTCGGTCGTCTCCACCGGGACCTTCTCGGCAGATTTGACCATCACCTCCCCCCGCTTTACGTAAATTTCTGCTTCCAGGGTAAACCCCGCCGCCTCGGCAGTAATGGCCCTGGTCTTCGCCGGCGCGTTCCAGACCTCAATATTTTTGATACGCGCTTCCTTGCGGGAGGGCAAAAAACGTACCGAATCCCCTACACTGATTTCCCCACTTACAATGGTACCGGCGTAAATCCGCCGGTTATCATTTTCATTACTGAACCGATACACATCCTGAATAGGCATGGCAAAAAAGGAATCTTCGTTGGAAGGGAGGTTACGAAAACTGTCGAGAATTTCCAGAATCGTTTTCCCGGTATACCAGGGCATCTCCGGCGCAAGCTCGGTAATATTTTTTCCCTCCCGGGCGCTCACCGGCACAAAGGCCAGGGGCTTTACCTTAAGAGTTTCCAGGTAGGATTCATATTCCTTTTTAATATCCTCAAAGACCTGCCGGTCATAGTTTTTGGCATCAAGCTTATTCACCGCTACCAAAACCTGGGATATCCCCAGGAGGGAGAGCAGCAGACCGTGGCGTTTTGAATTTTCCGCCACCCCTTCAACGGCATCTATCACCAAAACTGCCGCTACTGCCCGGGAAGCGCCGCTCAGCATGTTCCGTAAAAATTCGATATGCCCCGGGGCATCAATGATGATATACTCTCTAACTTTGCTCTTAAAAAATATCCTGGCGCTATCTATAGTAATGCCCTGTTTCTGCTCATCCTCCAGGGCGTCCAAGAGAAAAGCGTATTCAAAAACCCGGCCATTCTTTTTACATGAATCCTTTACGGCCTGTAATTTACCCTCCGGTAAAGACTGGGTATCCGCCAGGAGCCGTCCTACCAGGGTACTCTTGCCATGATCCACATGACCGGTAATAACGATGTCCATCCGATCCCGGTTGGCAGTTCCCGCCGCCGTTGTTACAGCCATCACATGTAGCCCTCTTTCCGCAGGGTCTCCAGGGTACCGCCGCCATCTATGTCCTGCGCCCGGCCGGACCGCTCAGCGATATTACGGAATTTACCACTGATCAGTTCCTCGATAATTTCCTTGGGATTATGGGCATCCGAATCCACCGGACTGGTGCAGGGATAACATCCCAGAGAACGGTAGCGTTTGCCATTACCCTGATTGTAGTAAACAGAAATGGTGGGGATCTTTTCTTTTTCGATATATTCCCATACATTAAGCTCGGTCCAGTCCAAAAGAGGGTGAACCCGCACATGGGTCTTGGGGGCAAATTCGGTTTTATATAGGTTCCACAATTCCGGGGGCTGGGCGCTGGCATCCCATTCGCTCTTTTCGTCCCTGGCGGAAAATACCCGCTCCTTGGAACGGCTCCCCTCTTCGTCACTGCGTACCCCCACAATTACCGCATTGTAGGGTTCGGCGGTTTCAGCCTCTTCCCATACATCCCTATTGGGGTCGTAGACCCGCCGGGCGCCGATACCGTCCAGGGTTTGCCTGAGGGGTATGGTTTTCAGTTCCTTGCAGCAAGTGATCCGATCCAGACCGTCCACAAAGGTACGTTTTTCCGCCAGGGCTTTTTTGTTTTGTCCCACCACAAGCCGCAGTTTCAGTTCCTTTGCCAGGGCGTCCCGGTAGGTGATCATCTCGGGGATCTTATAGTTAGTATCGATGTGGATCAGCTCAAAGGGTATATGACCAAAAAAAGCTTTTTTGGCGAGCCATAACAGTACCGTACTGTCCTTGCCGATGGACCAGAGCATACCGATATTCTTGAAAGATTTATAAGCCTCCCGGATAATAAAAATGCTCTGGGATTCCAACCTATCCAGCTTAGTCAATCTGTTTTCTTCACTCACGATGTTTTCCTCTTATTGTTATGCAGACCGCATTCCTTATGATCCGGGTTTTCCCACCACCATCTACCGGCCCGTATATCCTCCCCTTCCTGTACCGCCCGGGTACAGGGAGCGCAGCCTATACTTTTAAAGCCCTGACTATACAGGGGGTTTAGGGGTATCCGATGTTCTTCTATATAGGCGGCCAGGTCTTCATCGCTCCAGGCAGCCAGGGGGTTTATTTTGATAAGCCCATTCTGTTCATCGTATTCCAAAACTTGAAGACCCGTCCGGGTAACCGACTGGGCGGCCCGAAGGCCTGTGATCCAGGCGCTTTTACCTGCAAGGACTTTACCCAGGACATCCACCTTTCTTACCCTGCAGCACAGCCGCCGTTTCTCCGGGCTTTCCCGCATACCCCATTCGCCAAGCTCTTCTTCCAGCTTTTTTATCGCATCCCCGTCGGGGCGGTACCTTTTAATAGGAACCTTAAAAAACTTTTCCGCTTCCTCGTGGTACGAAAGGGTTTCGGGAAATAGTTTTTCTGTATCCAGGGTAAAGACTTCCAAGCCCCCGGAAGCGAATTCCGGAACGGACTGTAATATCAGGTGTAATACGACAGCGTCCTCCGCCTGATGGCTGAACGCAAGCGCCATGGGTCCCCTGATCTTGTCAAGTATAGATGTCAGTACCTGATTAGATAGCGTAGTCACTCCAAACTTCATCCTTTGAGTATATTTTAGCGCCCGAAAAAATAATATACACCGTATCCCGGTTTTCTTTTTTTATAAGATTCCACTGTTTCTTTTCGATATCCGCTTCAATTTCCTTATCCCCCACCAGGGTTTTGAGGTTCACCCGTACCCTGCCGCCAAGAATTCTGTGGGTTAAGATTTTGGCCTCAATACCCCGTTTATCCCCATCCAAGAGGTCAATAGAAACATCCTGGGGCCGGACAAAAAAAGAAACTTCCGTATCCTGGCCTTCGTCTTCCCGTGTTTCAAGGTTTATGATTCCCTTATCCAACCGGGCGTGGAACAGATTTACATTACCCAGAAAACCATATACAAAGGGATTCGCCGGATGGTCATACACATCCTCGGGAGATCCGACCTGCTCAACCTTCCCCTTGTTCAGAATAACAATATTATCCGAAACTTCCAAAGCCTCTTCCTGGTCATGGGTAACAAACACACTGGTAATGTGTATCTCATCGTGGAGGAACCGGAGCCACCGCCGCAGTTCCTGCCGTACCTTGGCGTCCAGGGCGCCGAAGGGTTCATCCAGAAGCAGCACCCGGGGCTCAATAGCCAAAGCCCGGGCGAGGGCAACCCGCTGTTTCTGTCCGCCACTTAACTCCGAAGGCAGCCTGTTCGCCAGGGATTCCAGCTGAACCAGGGAAAGCAGTTTAAAGACCTTGTCGCGGATCTCCGCCTTTGTGGGCCGTAAGTTTCGGGGACGAATCCGTAGTCCAAAGGCGATATTCTCAAAGACGCTCATGTGCTTAAACAGGGCGTAGTGCTGAAAAACAAAGCCCACCTTTCTATCCTTGGTCTGCTTATTGGTAGAATCCTCACCGAATAAACCGATAGTCCCCGCATCGGGGGTTTCAAGGCCGGCGATGATTCGCAGTAATGTTGTTTTTCCCGACCCCGATGGTCCCAGGAGGGCGGTAATCTCCCCGGTGGGAATGGAAAGGTTAACGTTCTCCAGGGCGGTAAAATCCCCAAATTTTTTATGTATCCCGGCGATTTCTATACTCATAAGGCGCTTCCTTAAACTTCAGCGGATTTCCGCTGCTCCGCAATAAAATGTTCAATAATTGTCTTGGCAATAAGTGTTACCAGGGCAAGGAGGGTTAAAAGAGAGGCCACCGCAAAAGCGGCCCGGAACAAATATTCCCCGTAGAGGATATCAATGTAAAGCGGCATAGTGGTAGTTACCCCCCGGATAAGCCCGGAGACTACCGCCACCGCGCCGAATTCACCCATGGCCCGGGCATTGGTCAGGACCACCCCGTAAAGGAGCCCCCACTTAATATTGGGAAGGGTGATTCTGAAAAAGGTTTGCAGACCATTGGCCCCCAGAGTCATGGCCGCCTCCTCATCATCCTTGCCCATCTCCTGCATCAGGGGGATCAGTTCCCGGGCCACAAAGGGGAAGGTGACAAAGGCGGTGGCGATAAAAATACCCGGAACTGCGAAAACAATTTTAACATTATGGGCCATAAGCCAATGTCCAAACCAGCCAAAGGATCCAAAGAGAAAAATAAAAAGCAGTCCCGCAATAACCGGAGAAATGGCAAAGGGTATCTCAATGAGGGTAATAAGAATGTTTTTACCCTTAAAATTAAATTTAGTAATAGCCCAGGCAAGCAAAACCCCAAAAAAGGTATTTATCGGAACGCAAACTAAGGCAGTAACCAGGGTGAGCCGTATGGCCGCAAAAATATCCGGGTTACTCAGCGCCTTAAAATAGGCGCCCACCCCAGAATCAAAGGCCTGGATAAAAATTGAAATGAGAGGAATAAAAATAAACACTCCCATAAATGCTATAGTAAAAATTAACAATACCGGCTTTATCCAAAGGGGTTCACTGTTGATTCGGTTCAATTAATTTTCCTCCTCCGCGCAAAACCCTGCAAGAGGTTAATTAACAGTAAAAGTACAAAGGCACAAACCAACATGGTTACACCTATGGCGCTTGCCCCCCGGTAATCAAACTGTAATAGTTTTTTTACTATTAATAAAGGAACGATTTCCGTTTCATAGGGCATGTTGCTGGAGATGAATATAATGGAACCATATTCTCCCAGCCCCCGGGCAAAAGCCAGGGCAAACCCCGTAAGGAGGGCGGGAAAAACAGCTGGAAAAAGAACCCTGAAAAATATCTGGTAGAAATTTGCCCCCAGGCTGCTGGCGGCTTCTTCCAGTTCCTTGTCCAGTTCCTGTATAACCGGCTGTACGGTCCGTACCACAAAGGGCAGTCCGATAAATATCAGGGCTATCACGATTCCCGCTCTGGAATAGGCGATCTCAATACCGAATTTATGCAAAAAGGTTCCAATAATCCCGTTACGGGAAAAGATCGTGGCCAGGGAAATACCTGCCACCGAAGTGGGAATGGCAAAAGGCAGATCGATCAAGGCATCGAGGATACGCTTACCAAAAAAACTATACCGGGTTAAAACCCAGGCCAGGATAAGGCCAAAGAAAAAATTAAAAATTGCCGCATAAAAGGTTGATGAAAAGGAAATTTTAAAGGCTGCAATAACCCGCTCATCGGAGATAAGTAACCAAAAATCCTTTGGGGGTAAATGGGCCGCATACAAAATCAGGGCGCTCAGGGGAATAAAAATAAGGAGGGACATATATACCATAGAAAGTCCCAGGGTTAATCCAAACCCTGGCAGTTTTGCGGTGTTTTTTTTCTGTCCGAATAATTTTACTCCCATGACCGCCCAAATCCTTATTTTTTCTTCAGTTCTGTAAGAATAGTATCAAACTCTCCGCCATCGGAAAAATAATAATCATGCACTTTTCTCCAACCGCCGAAATATGAATCAATAGTAATAAGTTTCAGGGTGGGAAACTGATTCGAAAATTCCTGGGCTATCTTCGGGTTTGAAGGACGATAGTAGTTCCTCCCGGCTATCCGCTGGCCCTCATCGGAATACAGATAGGTCAAATATTCTTTGGCCACCTCAAGGGTTCCCCGCCGGGAAGTAACCCCGTCTACCCAGGAAACGGTGGGTTCCGCAAGGATGCTCAGGGAAGGAACCACAATTTCAAACTGCCCTTTACCAAGTTCGTTAATGGAAAGAAAAGCCTCATTTTCCCAGGCCAGGAGTACATCCCCCAAGCCCCTCTGCACGAAGGTATTGGTGGCCCCCCGGGCGCCGGAATCCAGGACCGGGACATTATTGTAAAGCTGTTTCACAAAATCCCTGGCCTGGGCATCGCCGCCGTATTTTTCTTTGGCAAAGGCGTAAGCCGCAAGGTAATTCCACTGAGCCCCGCCGGATGTCTTTGGGTCCGGGGTAATAACCTGAACACCGCTCTTTATCAAATCGTCCCAATCTTTAATATTCTTGGGGTTCCCCGCCCGTACCAGAAAAACGATGGTCGAAGTGTAGGGTGAACTGTTATTAGGCAGCCGTTCCTGCCAACCCGTATCAATAATATTAGCCTTATCCCCTATCTGCATCACATCGTAGGCCAACGCCAGGGTAACAACATCCGCTTCGTTACCTTCAATAACACTCCGGGCCTGTCCGCCGGAACCGCCATGGGACTGCCGGACGGTTACCGTAACCCCCGCTTTGTCTTTGTAATACTTCGCAAAGGCATCATTGTACTCCCGGTACAACTCACGGGTGGGATCGTAGGAAACATTGAGCAGTTCTACCGTACCCCCCTTACTTTCCGCCGATACCGGTCCGGCATCATTTTGGGCGCCCGCACTGACCCCGGTTGCCACTACAAAAAGCAGGGAAACCGCTAACGCATAGGGTACTAATTTACCAAATCCTTCTTTTTTCATTCTTTTCTCCTTTTTATATCCTACTAAACGTAGGTAATTAATAATATATTGAATTAAGAATCACCTGTCAAGTAAATTTGGAACTCTTTATTAAAAAAAATAAAATTTTTTATTTTTTTTATAAAACCCTTGACAATAGTAATTTGATCTGAATACTAAGATATATATCCGATTGGAATACTAGGATATTCCAAGAATTTGAAAAAGGAGCCTAAAATGGGTATTCAAGGGAAAATTAAGATCGAATCGAAGAAAGTCAGCTTAACCTTTGCGCTCAGACCTCAAAAGGGAAAGAATAAAAATGGGCCTAAACAACCCGATAGTTTTACCGCCCTTAAGGATGTGGATCTGGAAGTACGGGATGGTGAGTTTTTGGTCCTGGTAGGCCCCAGCGGCTGTGGAAAGACTACTTTTCTGCACCTAGTCGGCGGTTTGGAGACAGCTACCGGTGGGTCTATTTATATTGATGGAAACCTTGTTACCGGACCGGGGCTTGATCGTGGCATAGTTTTCCAGCAATATGCCCTGCTTCCCTGGAAAACTGCCCTAGGAAATGTGGAATTCGGCTTAGAGGTTAAAAAAGTTCCAAAAAAACATTGGACTTCCATTGCAAGGCAATATCTCCATCTGGTAGGACTTGACGGTTTTGAAGAGCATTATCCGCATGAGCTTTCCGGCGGTATGCGCCAGCGGGTGGCCATAGCCCGGAGTTTGGCCTATGACCCGGACGTCCTCCTTATGGACGAGCCCTTCGCTGCCTTGGATGCCCAGACCCGGGAAACTCTGCAGGATGAACTATTACGCATCTGGGAAGAGACGGGGAAAACTATCGTATTTATAACCCATTCTATTGATGAAGCGGTTTATCTGGGCCAACGGGTAGCGGTAATGACCTCAAAACCGGGCAGGATTAAGCAGGTAATAGATATACCCCTTCCTTCTTCCCGGCAAAATATTGACGATTTGCGTTCAGACCCGGAATATGTTCGGATTCGGCATACCATTTGGGAACTTTTACGCGAAGAGGTTAAGAAAGCCCAACGTGAAGGGATTCCACAAAGGTTTGAAGAGAATATTACCAAAACTGAAACTGTAGATGGGAAATTAAAAAAGGTGGTTTAGGATGAGCGAAGCGATATTAGATGCCGCACCGAGTGTAGCTACTATAGAAGATAAGACACAAACCAAAAAATATGAGGAATTTATTCTCTTAACTATCGGAAAACGTCTGTTTGTGATCCTGCTGGTTGTGGTAGCTTGGGAAACGGCGCCTCGTTTGGGGTTGGTAGACCGTACTTTTCTACCGCCGCTTTCCATTATTTTGGCGGAATTTTTAAAAATGATAAAATCGGGAGCGCTTATAAAGCATGTGTCTATTAGCCTTTTTCGGTCCTTTACGGGTTTTGTTATAGCCATTATTATTGGAATTCCTCTGGGTTTGATTGTTGGTTGGTATAAAACCGCTAGAGAAGTACTTAGTTTACCCATTGATGTATTAAGGAATACTTCGCCCTTGGCAATGTTGCCTGTATTTATACTCTTTTTGGGTATCGGGGAAACTTCAAAACTTACCATAGTAGCCTTTGCTTGTTTATGGCCGACTCTTCTTAATACAATTAGTGGTATAAAAAATGTGGACCCTCTGCTTATCATGTTGGCAAGATCAATGGGACTTAACAATGCGCAAATGTTTCGAAAGATAATTGTACCAGCAGCTATTCCATCAATATGTACTGGATTGCGGCTTTCTGCGGCATCGTCTGTTCTTGTAATTATTTCTGCCGAGATGATAGGCGCCAAATCCGGATTGGGGTATCTAATTATCAATGCCCAATATAGTTTTCTATTACCAAGAATGTATGTCGGTATTATTACAACTATGATATTGGGTGTTTTAATAAATTATTTAATTGTTGGATTGGAAAATAAATTTACTTCTTGGAAACCAAAAAGTAACAGTTCCAAATAATAAAAATTATGGAGATTAAAATGAAAAAACAAAATGTATTAGTTTTATTGAGTGTAATATCTTTTTTATGCATTTTTGGATGCGAAAAAAATAAGAAAACCAACATTAGCAATGAAGACACGGAAACCGGAAAATACGAAACGCTTGAAATACGACACCAGGGTTGGGCCAATATAGTAACCCAGTTCGAATTAGCTGAGGACTTGGGATATATTACGCCATTAAAATTAAAATGGGTTGGAAATACCATTAGTGGTCCTCAGGATATACAGACTACCCAGACAAATGAAACGGAAATAGGCAATGCCTTTACAACTGCTATTATTAATTTGCAAGCTGCTAATGGATCATTGATTGGCGTTATCGGATATGGTGGCAGTGATGTAAATAAAACATCAAGTCTTATAGTGTTGGATAATAGTCCGATAAAATCGGCCAAAGATCTTATTGGTAAAACAGTAGCAGTTAATACCCTCGCGGCAGCGTCAGAAACTTATGTTAGATCGTATCTTGTTAGTGAAGGACTAACTCCAGATGAAATTGAGAAGGTAGAGCTTATTATAATACCTCCGGTAAGTATGGAACAAACTTTAAGATCAAAACAAGTAGATTCCGCAATGATGAGTGGGATTTATAAAGACAAAGTTCTTGAATCAGGCGGTGTACGACTTGTGTTTTCTGATATTGATATTTTTGGAGATTTTACCAGTTCTCTTTGGACCATGAGAAAAAGTTTTATTGAGCAAAATCCCAATACGACCAGAAGGCTGGTAGAGGGAATGGCGAAAGCAATTGAATGGTCTAAGAATTCACCTGTAGAAGAAGTAAGAGAACGAATGAAAGATATAATACGGCGGAGAAATCGCGATGAAGATGAGAAAATAATAGATTATTGGCAAACATACGGCCTTGCAAGTAAGGGAGGGCTTATTTTTGATAAAGATATAGAAATATGGATAGACTGGTTGATAAAGAAGGGTGATTTAAATGAAGGCCAAATTAAACCTTCGGATATATATACCAATGAATTTAACCCATATAAGGATGAATTGTAGAACTAAAAGGAGAAAAAAATGAGAAGAGAGAATTTGAAGCTACAAAAAATAATCGGTTTATTGCTAGTTTTGTTTATATTAAATGCCATGGGATGCAAAGGGAGTAAGAGCTCCGCTGTCGCATCTGTTAATAATTCAGAGCAAGGACAATATGAGACCATTGAAATTAGGTATCAAGGAACCATAAACGAGGTTAGGCCTTTTGAACTAGCTGAAGATCTCGGATACTTGGCACCTTTGAAACTTAAATGGATTGGAAATATGATTAGTGGCCCTCAGGATATACAAACTACCCAAACAAATGAAACGGATGTTGGTATTGCTTTTATGTCAGCTGTTATCAATCTTAAAGCCGCTAATGGAACATTGATAGGTGTTATTGGTGCAACAGGGAGTGACCGGCAGAGAAGTTCCAGTTTGGTAGTTTTGGATAACAGCCCTATAATATCCGGAAAAGATCTTATAGGTAAAACAATAGGTGTTAATACACTAGCTGCCGCATCGGAGGTGTATATCAAAAATTATCTTGTTAAAGAAGGTCTTGTTCCTGAAGAAATAGAAAAAGTTGAACTTGTTATTATACCTCCTGTAAGCATGGAGCAGGCATTGCGTTCAAAACAGATTCATGGAGTCCAAATGAGCGGTTTGGTGAAAGACAAAGCTCTTGAATCAGGCGGGTTACGGATTATATTTTCTGATGTAGATCTTTTTGGAGATAATACCAATAACGTTTATGTTATTAGAAAAAGTTTTGCCGATCAAAACTCGAATACAGTTAGAAAATTTGTTGAGGCCACTGCAAAAGCCGTTGAATGGTCAAAAACAACACCGATAGAAGAAGTTCGGGAAAGAATGAAGAGTATTATAAAAAAGAGAGATCGTGATGAAGATCTAAATGTAACGAATTATTTTAAAAGTTATGGCCTTCAATCAAAGGGTGGACTTTTATATGATAGAGATTTACAAGTATGGATAGATTGGCTGGTAAAGCAGGGTGATTTAAAAGAAGGTCAAATTAAACCTTCGGATATATATACCAATGAATTTAATCCATATAACGATCAGAAATAATTTGATTTTAAGGGAGAAAAAAATGCCACAAAATAATACTACCAAAGTTGTAGATCAATTTAATGAAAACGTAGAAGGAATAAATGATGTAAAATTCCTGATAGAAAAATATTCGGATGTTTCACCTTTTGTAATTCTTAAAACTGATGTTCAAAGGCGAGGTGTCCATTATACAGAAAGCGCTTTGAGTCAGCTGGACCCTGAGGTGCATCAAACCAGGAATACTTCACAAATATTTGGCGCCAGAGATAAGAATTTACAGGTTGGTTTGATTCCCTCTTCTCTTCTGCTTCGGGACGGAACTTCAATTTGTGTGGATGCTGCTTCCCCTGATTCCAATCCATATTATGTGGAATATATTGATGGGAAAATAGTACTTACTGATAAAGGTGAAGTTTTCGAGGAAGTAGAATATTGGGAAAAACCGGCTTTTTTTGATAAAAAAACAAGTTCCGGAAAGCAAATGTCAAAAATTGTTAATGCCCGGCCACAGCGACTTAGTTTGGCCCCCTATGGCTATTGTCATTTTTGGGATAATGGAAACGGCTGCCGTTATTGTGATGTTTTTACCCAGACCAAAGCGCGCAAGTCGGCGGAAAAGGATAATTTTAGTATTAAAACAGACCCCCGAGATATTTCTGAAACCTATAAGGAAGCCCTGAAGGAAGAAGGGCGATATACTACCACTTGTCTTACTTCCGGTTCACAGACCCATGGGGCAGAGCCTTTTGATGATGAAGTTGATTATTATATAGAGGTAATTCAGGCGATAGGAGAGAATTTTACTACAAAAAAATTTCCTATTCAACTTATTGGCACTGCTTATAATGAAAAGCAACTTAGGCGTTTATATGAAGAAACCGGCTTATCGGGATATACCTCGGATATAGAAGTTCTGGACCCTGAATTATTTAAATGGATATGCCCTGGTAAATCCGAATGGATTGGTTTTAATAATTGGAAACAACGGCTTTATACTGCTGTTGATATTTTTGGCCGCGGTAATGTAAATAGTGGTATCGTTGGCGGTGTTGAGCTGGCCCAACCCAATGGTTTTAAAAACGAAGATGAAGCTTTGAAGCATACATTGGAAGGAGTCGAAGAACTTGCTCAACATGGAGTAACGGTTGTTAATACCGTATGGATTCCCCGGCAAGGTTCATATTTTGAGCATCTCAAGATACCTTCCCTTGATTATTATGTCCGTCTCGCCAAGGGGATCTATGATATTACTGAGAAATATGACCTAACAAATGATACCGATGATTTCCGCCGGTGCGGGAACCATCCCAATTCAGATTTGCTTAGATTGCATAAATAAAAAAGGAGATTTTGTATGTCGATTAAATTGGATAATGAAATTACGCAATTATTAGAAAGTAATAATACGGTAAAGGCGTTGGCTACCATTGGTGGACATGGCGAACCTTATGTTATCATCAGCGATCTTATTTATCCTTATGAAGATGGGAAAATAATATTTCTTGAACTTCTCGAATCTTCAAATACTAACAACAATCTGGTGCGTAGTATATGGTTTGATAAGGAAATCTCCCTCGGCATCAAAGCTGGGAATGGCCGCAGCCATCAAATTCGGGGACGGATTGTAAAATCTGTTATCGCTGGTAAAGTTTTTCAGAAATACTATAAAAGCGTTCGGGAAAAATTGGGGGATGTGGACCTTTCAGCAGTATGGGTAATTGAACCTCAGGAAATATCCAACGAGACTTTTGAAGATCGAAAAAAGTATGAGGAAACTTATCATCCGTTTTTTAAACATTTGGATAGGATCGCTAAAAAACAATAATTAGCATAAGTAAGAACGATTCTAATGTTTTTTTAACAAAAACTGATTTTATATAAAGGATGGAATGTATGAATCTTTCGTCAGTGATTCCGAAAAAACTACTTTCGGAAATAAAGGAAACTATTACCATAGGCGTGGATATAGGGTCCAGAGCCAGCAAGGCGGTATTACTAACTGGAGATTCCCTCCATACAGGTATCACCGCTACTTCGGTGAATATGCAGCAAACCGCAGAATACTTGATAAAAAAACTTTTAAGAGAAACCTCAACGGACTTTTCAAAGGTTTCATTTATCGTTGGTACTGGATATGGGCGTATTTCCATAAAATTTGAAGATACCCCTACCAAAGTGGTTACGGAAATTTCCTGTCATGGTATGGGCGCTCATTATCTTAATGCCGGGACTGAAACAATAATAGATATTGGCGGTCAGGATTCCAAAGCCATCAAAATCGATCCTGAAACGGGGAAAGTGGTGGAATTCATCATGAATGATAAATGTGCTGCGGGAACCGGCCGATTTCTTGAACGGGTCGCGGAGCTTCTGGAAATTCCTTTGGAAGAAGCGGGGGAATTGAGTCTTAAAGCCAAGGGTGAATTGGAAATATCCAGCCAATGTGTGGTTTTTGCTGAATCGGAAATTATTACCTTAAAAGCCCGGGGTGAACCCAAAGAAAATATTCTTAATGCGGTAAATCTGGCATCCGCACGTCGAGTGCGAAATCTGGTCAATAGGATTGGGTTTAAATCGGAATTAATTTTTTCCGGAGGTGTTTCAAAGAACCCTGGCATGAGGGCAGCTCTTGAAAAAGTAGTGGAACATCAATTTGCGGAGACTAAACTGGATATGATCTATAATGGAGCTCTCGGGGCTGCTATTATCGCCCAGCGGTATGCCTTCGGCGATGAACAGTAAATCTTTTTAAGATGAGATTTAGAATATATATATTTTATAGGAGTGCATAAAAATGAAAAAGATTGTTGGTAATGGAAAAATTTGTATTGTACTATTAAGTGTCATTCTTTTTATGGGATTTTTAGGGTGTAATAAAAATTCCGATCGCCCAATAAGTACGGAACCGGGGGCCTATGAAGTACTTGAAATAAGATATCAGGGATATACCGATGAAGTAAGGCCCCATGAACTAGCTGAAGACTTGGGATACTTGGAACCATTGAAGTTAAAATGGATAGGAAATGTCCAAGGCGGTCCCCAGGATTTGCAAATGACTCAAACCAATGAGGTTGATATAGGCGGCGCTTTTATGACTGCGGTAATCAATCTAAAGGCAGCCAATGGAACACTGATAGGGGTTATAGGTTCCTTGGGGAGCGATGCTACTAGAAGCAGCAGCCTTGTAGTCTTGGAAGACAGTCCCATAAGGTCTCCTCGGGATTTTATAGGAAAAACCTTTGGCGTTAATACCCTTGCCGCCGCATCGGAAGCCTATATAAAAAACTACCTTGTCAAAGGAGGTCTTACTCCTGCCGAAATTGATAAGGTTGAACTTGTTGTTATACCTCCAGTAAGTATGGCTCAGGCATTGCGATCAAAACAAATTGACGGAGCGCAAATAAGTGGAATAATTAAAGATAAGTCTCTAGAATCGGGAGGACTGCGGATTGTATTTTCTGATATAGATATTTTTGGTGATAATACCAATAATCTTTATGCCGTCAGAAAGGAATTCGCTGAACAAAATCCAAATTCTACCAGAAAACTTGTAGAGGCAATGGCAAAGGCGATTGAATGGTCCAAGGAAACACCCATAGAAGAAGTAAGAGCCAGGATGAAAGATATAATTAAAAAAAGAAACCGCGATGAAGAGGTGACTACCGTAGATTACTTTAAAGGGTTTGGCCTTGCAAGCAAGGGTGGGCTTGTATATGACAAAGATTTACAGATATGGATTGATTGGTTGGTGAGTCAAGATGATCTAAAAGAAGGGCAGCTGAAACCTACTGATATTTATACTAATGAATTTAATCCTTATAACGATGTATTGAATAAATAGAAACTGTTGGGGCGATTTCAAAATTTGATATTTTAAAATCGCTTTAACTAGCTATATAAAAAATCGGGAGTATTATAATGTCAGAAAAGCATGCCAGAGAGGCAGATAACTTTTCAAATGCGGCTAAGTATGAAAGAGATGATGTAAAATTTCTGATAGAAAAATATCCTGATGTTTCGCCCTTTGTAATTCTTAAGATCGATGTTCAAAGGAGGGGTGTTCATTATACAGAAAGCGCTTTGAGTCAATTTGATCCCAAAGTACATCAGGCTAGTAATGCTTCTCGAATCTTTGGGATTAGGGATAAAAATATTCATGATAGTTTAATTCCATCATCGCTATTACTCAGGGATGGAACTTCAATTTGTGTTGATGCGGTTTCACCGGATTCCAATTCATATCTTGTAGAATATTTTGATGGAAAATTGGTTCTTACCGACAATGGAGAAATTTATGAAGAAGTAGAATATTGGGAAAAGCCGTCTTTTTTTGATAAGAAGACAAGTTCAGGAAAGCCGATGTATACAATCGCAAGCGCCCGTCCTCAGCGGCTTAGTTTGGCCCCCTATGGTTACTGTCATTTCTGGGACAACGGAAAAGGCTGCCTTTATTGTGATGTTTTTACCCAGGCAAAACTGCGAAAGGCTACAGACAAGGAGGGGTATAGTATTAAGCTAGATCCTCGGGATATATCAGAAACTTACCACGAAGCGCTTAAGGAAGAAGGTCGATTCACCACTACCAGTCTTACTTCTGGTTCCAATACCCATGGATTTGAACCATTTGATGCCGAGGTGGATTATTATATTGATGTCCTTAAAGCCATGGGAGAAAATTTTGCGATTAAAAAATTCCCTGTCCAGCTTACAGGAACGGCATACAACGAACGGCAATTACGGCGCCTTTATGAAGAAACCGGTTTAATGGGCTACACTTCTGATATAGAAGTTCTGGACCCTGAATTATTTAAATGGATATGTCCCGGAAAATCGGAATGGATTGGTTTTGATAACTGGAAAAAGCGGCTTTATATTGCGGTGGATATTTTTGGCCGAGGAAATGTAAACAGCGGCATTGTAGGTGGAGTTGAATTGGCCCAACCGAATGGTTTTAAAAGCGAAGACGAGGCTTTGAAACATACTCTGGCAGGGGTCGAAGAATTAGCTGAACATGGGGTTACGGTAGTAAATACCGTTTGGATTCCCCGACAAGGTTCATATTTTGAACATCTTAAAATACCTTCTCTTGACTATTATGTACGTCTTGCAAAAGGGATTTATGATATAACCGAAAAATATGATTTAACCAATGATACTGATGATTTTCGCCGATGCGGTAATCATCCGAACTCTGACTTGCTGCGGCTACATAAATAATATGGAGAAAATCGCCCAGGGGTGCTGGAAGGCGATAAAGAAAAACATAGAAAGAGGTATTTATGAAATTAACGGAAGTGATAGATCCCAAGCTGGTTGACCGTCTTGCGGATAACAAAAAATACAATATTATTGGCGTTGATATTGGATCCCGTACCAGTAAAGCCAGCTTATTAAGCGGGGATAATATATATACCGCTCTGATTGGGACAGGTTTTAATATGCAGGAAACCGCCGATGAATTGATAAAGGATTTGCTGGAACAAGCGGAATTTTCATTAAAGGATATTAATTACATAATTGGAACAGGCTATGGCCGGGTCTCATTAAAATTTGATCCCATTCCAAATAGTATACTTTCAGAAATTTCCTGTCATGGGCTTGGAGTCCATTACCTGGATGCGGATACTCGAACCATCATAGATATAGGCGGACAGGATTCCAAAGCCATAAAAATTGATGCCCATACAGGCAAAGTTATCAATTTTGTAATGAATGATAAATGCGCTGCCGGAACCGGTCGATTTTTGGAGAAGGTTGCAGCCATTCTTGATTTAACCACCGAAAAACTCGGAGAGGCGTCTCTAAAGGCAAAACGCCAGTTAAATATTAGCAGTACCTGTGTGGTTTTTGCTGAATCGGAAATCATTTCTCTGCGCGCGGCCGGTGAATCCCCGGAAGATATTGCCGCTGGTGTTCATTACGCTACTGCATCCCGAGTGTATACGCAGCTCAAGCGGGTTGACATGGAAACTGCTTTACGGTTTTCCGGAGGGGTTTCCAATAACGAAGGGATGATCCGCGCGTTTGAAGAATTAACCGGTGAGACTATCGTTAAAACCAGACTGGACGCCACCTACGCCGGATGTCTCGGCGCATCTATTTACGCCCTGGAAAGTATTTCCGCCGAGGATAAAAAAGAATCAATATTTATTTCAGGGGGAATTTCCAGACTTGACCTTTCGGATTTGGAAAATGCGATTCAGGAAGAACAGGCGACATTTATTGCAAAAGCGGATGATGAAAAAAGGGTAGGGTATTTGTGTTCCTATACCCCCCTGGAACTTTTTGAAGCTGCGGGCGTTAAACATGCCAGAATTTTCAAGGCCGGCAGTGCGGATGATATATCCCTGGGAGAAATATTAACCCAGAGTACTTTCTGCGATGTTATCAAGAGCTGCTTGGGTTCCTTTAAAAACAATAACCCATTTTACCTGGCAATTGATCGTATGTACGCTTTTTATACCTGCTCGGGAATTTTCAGGGCTGCCGAATCAATCGATACCAATTTTGTCAGAACCGATATTTTTCATTTACCCCGAAAACCGGATAGTGAAAACTGCCGGGAACAATTCCGATTGGAAATAGATCATTTTCGTAACAGCTTGGAGGAATTGACAGGACATCCTGTACTGGATGAAGATATCCGGAATAAAATTAAACTATATAATCAGGTTAAGCAAAGAATCAGAAAAATATCAGAACTGAGAAAAAAAAGCGATCCTCCTATACGGGGCGGCGAATTTTTGGAATTAATTAAAGGTTTTTATTATCTGAAACCTGAAAAATATATCCCCATTCTGGATAATCTCCATACTCGTCTTTCAAAACAACCTGATTCAGGAAATCGGAAAATACGGCTAATGATGCTTGGCGGAATAGTCAGTGATGGCGACAGGCGGCTCATAAAAATTATCGAAGAGGATATAGGCGCACGGGTAGTAGTAGAAGATCATTGCACAGGATTAAGTTCAGTCTATTATGATCATAGCGAAGAGGGAGATCCCCTTCTATCCTTATCTAACGGGTATCTGGACATGGCGCCTTGTGCGCGGATGACGCCGATTGAAAAGCGGGTCGAATTTAGCGCAAAACTGGCAGAGGATTATTATGTGGACGGTGTTATTTACGCCTATATGAAATTTTGCCCCTGCTACGGAATTATCAAAAGTAATTTTATTAATAAATTTCATGAATTGGATCTACCGGTCCTTGAACTTTCAATTGATTATTCAAAAAGTGATGAAGGTCAGTTAAAAACCAGGGTTGAAGCATTCGTTGAAGTGCTGTTGGAATTACAGAACGAAAGGAAGGGTGCATAATGTCTGAAGAATTCAGGTTTGAAACCCAGCGGGATTATATTAATTATAGTAAAAAAATGCATGGCTATTCAAAGGCTGTCAGCAAACTCTTGGACTTGGTGACCGGCTATATCCAGTGGGCGGAGGATCAGGCCCGATTAGGGAAACGAGTATCCTATACTGCCGGTTCTTGGGACGCCCCTCTTTTTTACGGGTGCAATACCATCCCGATAGCTTTTACCGAACTGGGCCGGCTCGGTTCCAGGCAGGCAATAACCCTGGCGGAAAACCAATTTCTAACGCCGAAAGAATCCTGTTCCATGGTTAATTCCATGCTGGGTGAATGGTATATGCGCAAGGATGGCCCGATAAAGAAGGTGCTCCTTACCACTGGTATTTGTGAAGCTATTGTCATGGCCGGTGAATTGATTAAGAAAGAGGGGTATAAACTCCATTTTATTGAAGATATTTTTCTTCCCAAATGGCTTTCCGAGGATGAGCAGGAGGAAAGAATACGGTTTTTTACCCGGGAATTACGGGACGCTGCAAAATTTCTTCTGGATGGAAAAGAGCCGGATGAAACAAAAATAAGTGAAGAAATTAAACGCCTTAACCGTATTATTGATAAGGTACATCATATTATTGATCTGCGGAGAGATAAGCCTCTGTATATCAAAAGCCTTCCAACTATGTACCTCCTCTGCGGTTTGGGGCATCTTTACGGCCGACCGGAAGTATTCGAAGATGTGGTGACTGAACTGGAAGAAGAACTCCTTCACGATAATCCGGAGTTTGATAATAATAAAAATGTTATTCCCGTGGTATGGGTCGGGGCCAGAGGGCAGGAGTTCGGAGTTTATCATGCGGTAGATATTTGCGGTGGAGCTATTGTAGGTTGGATAGCGGTAAACAATTATACCAGGAAGTATCCCGAGGATGTTCCACCCCTTGAATCCATCACCCGGTATCTTTTCGGCAATACCCAGTCCAGGAACCTTCCAATAATACACCGGAATCAAGCTATTGAACGGGAGGTACAGAAGGTTAACGCCAAGGGGGTAATCCTCTACGGATATGTTGGATGCGCCCTGCAGGGGGTTCAGACAGAATTACAACGAGCCTATCTGAAAGAAAGGGGAATTACCAGTCTGGGGATTGAAGGGACCTTTCAGGTGGGACAGCCTTCAGGGCAGCTCCTTACCCGGGTAAGCGCATTTATGGAGATGTTAGCATAAAAACGAATAATAAATTTTTGTTAAAACTGGCGATTATTTCCGCTTCGACGATAACGTCCTTTGTTGGTCTTACTATCCCTGCATTGGGCGCCTTTGTTCAGGCTTTTCCGGAAACAAATCCGGTTATTATAAAATCAATTACCACCATACCGCCCCTGATGTTGGTTATATTTTCGCTGCTTTCGGGACGGATATGCCGGTTAATTTCCAAAAGGAATGTGTTAATCCTTTCTTCCTTTTGTATCCTCATTGGCGGAACGGTCCCCGCATTTTATGGAGATATTTATTTCATCCTGTTTATGCGTCTTATTTTCGGTATAGGTTACGGCCTTGGCTTTCCCGTTACCCTCGCGTCTATTATGGAATATTTTCAAGGGAATGAGCGGGTAAAACTAATGGGTGTTTATATGGCCATAAGTTCCATTACCGGAATTCTAATTAAGCTCCTGGGTGGATACTTGGCGCAGCGGCATTGGCGGACTGTCTTCTGGGGACATAGTCTAATTTTGATTAGTATGATTGTTGTTATTATTGCTTTTCCCAAAGAAAAGAAAAACCCTCCATCCTCCAAAGAAATAGAATATCACCAAAACCAATCAAACCCAAGGGGATTTTCCGCTCTGAAGGGAATAACATATTTTTTGGGAATTCTTCCTCTTTTCTCCAGTTTTTCCCTCTGGGCTTTCTTTAATAATATTTCCATCGTTCTTACCCAAGAAAAACTTGGCGGTCCAGGGTTTGCCTCTATTTTGATGAGTATGGAATCCCTGTTTATGTTTTCCATGGGAATAATTTTTCAAAAGATTTATCGTGTTCTAAAAAACTATACAGCGGTGGTGGGAATTATTATTTTTGGTTTATCCTTTTTTTTCCTGTCTAAGTCTCATACCGGTATGGAATTTATTATCGCAAGCTGCGTATTGGGGATAGGATACGGAACCTATTATCCATCAATACATCTTGCCATAGGCGGTTCGGTACGGGACCCAAAAAATGTAAATGCTGCAGTCTCATTCGGTACTTCCGCCATGGGAATAGGACAATTCATTTCTGCCTACGCCATGGCCGCCATGACCACTCTGTTCAAAATCTCCGGTGGCCGGGGTGAATGGCTGCTAGCCATGATCCTCTGCATGGGGGGCGGACTTACCGGCGCTGTGGTGATCCTGCTCTACTATATTTTGGAACAAAACAGGGGTCGACCGGTAGAACAAGAAAAGCATCCGGAAAGGAAAAAAACCGCTTAATAAACCTTATGTTTCTTTCTGAGCAATGTCAAACTTTTTAAGTCCCCCGGCAAAGCCGGGGGATTAGTGATAGATTTATTTTCCTCTTTAAGCTACTTGATTTTGTTTTATTCCTGCGGCGCCAAGAATATCAAAATAATCATTCTCTATACGAAAAATATCGTAAGATAGAGTTGCAGCGCCGGAAGCATCATGAATAATATCCGCAGTAAAGCCAGCCTTTTTCCACATTTCCGCCAATTTGGTTGCCAAATCAACATACCATCCCGCCTCAGGACACCGATGTCCTTCAAGGGCAGAACCAACGTTAGGAGCCCATGTAGTAAAGTTACATACTACGCCCTTGTCGGAAAGATACTCAAATCCCTGAAGAGTTTTTGCCTTGGGTTCAATACCGGGTACAAAATTAGAACGTACACGACCCCAGCCAAAAACCTCTACCGCATATTCCAGAGCTTTAAGCCAGTTATCCCAACCACCGCTATTCCGTGCTTTTCCTGGACAAACCGCCTTATAATAATCCTTATCCCACAATTCCAAGTTCATGGCCGTAGTCCGGAAACCGGCTTCTTTAAGCTTAGGAATATTATCAAAATCAACCGGAGCCGCCACGGTAGCAGTACCATTGAAAGCCTCTACTCCAAGTAGTTCCCGAATTGATTCGCCCACATCGGTGTAGTATTCTAGTTCTCGGCGTTCCGCGATAACGCCTCCGGTAACGGTAACATGATCCGCCACCCCTTCGCTAAACCCGGCCTTTACCGTCTCCGCAATCTGTTTAGGGGTCCGCCAATAAGGACCGTATTTTTCGGTATAAAGATCTTTATCGTAATTGATATTACAGAAATGGCAATCTTCATCCCTCTCAATATAGCAACATTCATTGCTGTAAAATACCGTCATGTTCCGATCATAGAAATCCCCCGGGCCAATTAGTTTTAATGGTATTCCATCAGAAGTTTTCTGATTATGATATTTAGGCCGTGGTGCATACCGAATTGGCACTAAATTTTTATCCTCCAGGGTAAGATAGTGTTTACCATCTACAAAATCTACAACATATGGAGAAGATTTATTCCACGTAAAGGGAATTTTTAATCCATAGGGTAGAAAAAAACAACCAGGTAGCTCAACACCAATACTAAGCTGATGATTACGACCTCCGCCCAGGTTTTGTTCAACAAATTTATCTCCAACCTGAGCATTTTGGAGAGCTGCATTTGAAATAGTAACCCCCCGAGAAGCAATATCCGCCTTCAACCATAATTCTTCCCACAACCTTTTTTTAACCTCGTTTTTTGACAGGTTGCTGACATCTGCGGTCCAAAATTTTAAAGCCATTTTTATCTCCTTTTTGTGTTTAGCTTTTACAAATACTTCTTACCATTCCCAACCTGATCCAGCACTTCCCATGGCAAATCAATATCAGCAGGTAAAAGGTCTTGCTAAATTCCTATTTCTCCTAAGTAAATAATAAACATTAACACATAGAGATATACTAGGAATTAGGCTCCTTGTCAACCCTTTTTTATAAAAACAATACAAAAATCGGTATTTTTTCGAATTTAATGGTGTATTCGAGCAAAGTTTTCAGGACAATACGGATAAGGGCGGGCGATCTCCCCAATCCCCTCATATGGATATAGCATATTATTCCTAGGTATATTATATTATATAGAGCTATTATATACTTCACTTCAAACAACTTCGTCAAACATGGCCGGGTTGAATTCTTGCAAAGGAATAGGAATGGCAATAAAGCAGCAAAGTAATAAATTTATACAAATGACCACCGCACCGGTGGAACGGCTTATATGCAGCCTGGCGATTCCCAGTATCGCGATTATGCTCACCACCGCCTTCTATAATATGGCGGATACTTATTTTGTTGGTTCCCTGGGGACCAGCGCGGTGGGGGCCGTGGGGATTGCATTCCCCCTGATGGCAATTATCCAGGCCATGGGGCTCTTCTTCGGACAGGGGTCGGGAAATTACATTTCCCGGGCCTTGGGCGCCGAGGAAACGGAGGGAGCTTCAAAGATGGCGGCGACGGGGTTTTTTACCGCCCTTATCGTGATGGCATCCCTCTCCATCCTGGGACTCCTCAATTTACCCTCCCTGGTCCGTCTCCTCGGGGCTACCGAAACCATCCTTCCCTATGCCATGGAATATATCTCTTTTATTCTTGTTGCTTCTCCCTGGATGGCCGCCGCCATGGTCTTAAACCAGCAGCTCCGCTTTCAGGGAAGCGCCGTTATCGCTATGGTAGGAATGTTAACCGGTGCAATTCTGAACGTTTTTCTTGATCCGCTTTTTATTTTTGTTTTTGACCTGGGTATCCGGGGAGCGGCACAGGCTACCATGTGTAGTCAGATAGTGAGCATGGCAATCCTGCTGATCGGCGGCTCCAAAAAAGATAATATCCGTATCCGGTTCAAGCATTTTTCCCCAAGATTGTCCATATACCGGGAAATGATCCGGGGAGGCATCCCGGCGCTGTTACGCCAGGGATTGATGAGCATTTCAACTATTGTTATAAATCACTTCGCCGGTGTTTACGGGGATGCGGCAATTGCGGCAATTTCCATTGTAAACCGGATATATATACTTGCCGGTTCGATTATGTTTGGCTTCGGGCAGGGCTTTCAGCCGGTATGCGGCTTTAATTATGGGGCAAAGCTCTACGCCCGGCTCAAAAGGGCGTTCTGGTTCTGTATACGACTGTCTTCCGCCGGCCTATTGCTAACCAGTGTGGTATTTGCCATCTTTGCCCCCCGGATAATTGCCCTCTTCCGGAATGATCCGGAGGTGATCCGCATCGGCGCTCTGGGACTCCGTCTGCATTGCATCAGCCTTCCTTTTACTGCCTGGTTAGTCATTTGCAATATGATGACCCAAACCATAGGTAAAGCTCTGGAGGCAAGCCTCCTTTCCATGTCCCGGCAGGGGATATTCCTGTTACCCGCCCTATTTATTTTAACTCCCCTTAAGGGCCTTTTAGGTATTCAGCTAAGTCTACCGGCGTCGGATATTGTGGGCTTTATCGTTGCCATTCCCCTGGCGACCAGGGTGCTACGCCAAATGAAATAAGAACACAATAGTTCCTAATTTATATGCTGTAATCTGTGGGGATTTCATCAGATTCAAAAAATTCCTCATAAACTGCCTTTCGCAAAATCCACACTTGTACGATCCCTGGGCCGGGGAAGCTGTACGGGAACAACAGTCTTTATCTTCCCCGGCTTCGCCGTCATGACCACCACCCGATCTCCAGGTTCTTCCACTTCTATTCCCTGATCCAACCGGTATAGATCATGGGCAACCGAATCAGCCGAAGCATTGGCTGTCCGCATCTCTTCCCAGGTAAAATTGTACTTTTTATAAATAGTTGCGGTCTTTTCAAAAACATCCCAATGCCAATCCTGACTCGGCGTTCTGTGTCCCTCCAGAGGAGAACCGATATTCACATTCCATTGACTCGTCTCTACGACCACTCCCCGTTCAGCCAGATATTCAATTCCTTCAATCAGGGATTTCTTTGGTTCAATTCCCGCGACCAGTGTAGATCGGACCCGATGCTTTCCGAATACCTGTAATTCCTCGTCCAGGGCATTAAGCCAGTTTTGTCTGCCGCCGCAGAGCTGCGATTTACCGGGACAGATTACATCAAACATTTTTTCATTCCATATTTCCAAATTCGTTGCAATTGTACGGAAACCAGCTTCTTTATATTTGGCAAATACCGATAAATCCGCCGGCGCTCCAATACAGGCGGTTCCGTTGAAATCCTCAAGCCCCGTATGCTCCTGAACTGCTTCAGCCACATCAATGTAATATTCAACTTCCCGGCGTTCCGAAATAAATCCACCGCTCACCGTCAAATGATCAAAACCTTCTTTATACCCTGCGGCTATGGTTTCTCCCACCTGCTGCGGAGTTTTCCATTTAATATTTTGGGCTTCACCGTAAATAGACTTTGTGGCATTGATATTACAAAAAAGGCAGTCCAGCCCTTTTTCCTTCAGCGAACATTCATTGCTGTAGGAGACAAACATTGCACCATAGCCGTAATCTACTGCTACCGTACGCATTGATACTCCGTCCCGGGTATTAAGACGGTAATAATTGGGCCGCCTCGCAAACTTGACTTTTTCAATGCTGAGTCTGTCCTTGTCATAAATATTGTATTGGCCATCTTCGTATTTAAGAACAAGAGGACTTGACTTGTCCCATCGCAGCTGCGTTCGGTAATTTCCTTCCGGCGTCAGGATACAGGCTGGAAACTCAATTGAACTATGGGAATGTTTATCTCTGGCAAAAAGAACATTCACCTGTTCAATATATTTCCCTCCCAGATCCAGATATTTAAATATCTCCGGATCAAAAGCTATACCTTCTACTAAAAGACGGTTCTTCAAATATATCTCGTCTCTCAGTTTCTTTTTTTGCAGCTCGCTGATAGTACTCATCACTGACCTCTTATTAGATTTTCCTTTACTACGTTATTGTATTCCCGCAGCTTCCAGGTAGGAAACATCAATATGGCCCGCAACGTCGATCTTTTGCGTAAGCAAACCGTAACTCAGCGACTGATCGGCGCCAATAACCAATGCGTTTATCCTGTCCTTGGGAAGGGCAAGATTCAAATCACGCTTGTCAATATTGAGCTTTATTGATTCCAGATCGACTCCTGAAAAATCAGAAATGATTTGAGCTGCCTCATCCCTGTTTTCTTTTGCCCATTTTCCCGCTTTATCCAGTATTTTAAGTAATTTAGCAGTCTGCAGGGGATTTACGGTGATAAACTCTCCACGGGCTATTATAGGATTAACAAAAAGTTTTAAGCCTTCAGCAGTAGCAAGCTGGCTTACTCCGCCTGAGTGTAAGGCACGGGAAAGGTTGGGCTCAGAAATTACCGTAGCGTCAATTCTTCCGGTAGCGATGGCTGCTACCGAATCGGTAAACGAAAGGTTTATTATTTCGACTTCCGTATCTTTTAACCCCGCCTTTTGTAAATAAAGATAAAGCAGAGGCTGGCTATTGCTGCCGAAAGGTACTGAAACCTTTTTACCTTTCAGATCTTCAAGCTTTTTTATATTGGCAGCGTCCCGTACGGCCAGAGCGATATGGGTTTCGGAAGTGCTGTAGGTTCCGACAATGGTAATATCAACCCCGTTGGCTATGCCTGAATAAGCCGGCAAATCCCCCAAAAGGCCAAAGTCTACATTCTTGCTGGTAAAGGCTTCAATAATAGGCGGCCCGTAGCTGAAAGTGATAAGTTCCACATCCAGACCCTCTTCTTTAAAATAGCCCAATTCCTGACCCAGTGTCGGCTGAATATCCCCAGGCTGAATTGCCAAACGAATCTTCACCGGCGCTTCTGTACTGCCGGGGGCAACAGAAGAAGGTTGATCCTTTGTACCACCGGCGTATAGGCCGACAGACAAAACCGAAAATACAAATAATGCGAGCAGCAAATTCCTTTTCATTTCAAACTCCATAAAAAATACGACATTCTATTCCTGGGGAAGCAACACATCCCTATACCATTTTTTAACCTACGGATATTCTTCTCTTCCCTGACACAAATAACTTCGCTTGCCTTCACTGCGGATAATTTTTTTAACTGAGAACAACATACCCGGCTCCTTTTTATGTCCTATATGGGCTTGTCTTACGCAACTCGGCTGAATTCCCTGATGGGATATTCATATTGTGATAAACCAATTCCCTTCTCAAGCCTGAAGAGATCATGAATGACCGCATCGGTTCCTGCATTGCAATCCCGTATTTCATCCCAGCTAATTCCGTTTTTCAGATAAAGAGTAACCGTTTTCTCCGCTACATCCCAATGCCAATCCTGGTTGGGAGTACGATGACCTTCCAGGGGTGAGCCGACATTAACATTCCACTGATTGGGTAGCACAACAACACCGCGACCGATTAAATACTCAACTCCTTCCAGAAGCGATTCCTTTGGCTCAATACCGGCTACCATGGTTGAACGGACTCGGTGTTTTCCGAATATCTGCAATTCTTCTTCCAGCGCATTGAGCCAGTTCTGCCTGCCGCCGCAAAGCTGTGCCTTTCCCGGACAGATCACATCAAACATTTTTTCATCCCATATTTCTATATTGGTTGCAACAGTCCTGAATCCTGCTTCCTTATATTTAGCAAAAATAGAAAAATCTTTCGGCGCACCTACACAGGCAGTCCCATTAAAATCCTGTAAACCAGTATGGGTTTGTATAGCCTCGGCCACATCCATGTAATATTCTACTTCCCGACGCTCGGCAATAAAGCCGCCGCTCACCGTCATATGGTCATAACCTTCCTTGTAACCAGCAGCTATGGTTTCCCCTACCTGCTGGGTCGTTTTCCATTTAATCCCCTGAGCCTCACCATAGATTGCCTTTGTTGCATTAATATTGCAGAAGAGGCAATCAAGATCTTTCTCTTTCAGAGCACACTCATTACTGTAGGAAACAAACATGGCTCCATTACCACGGGAAATCGCCACAGTCCGCATGGAAACGCCATCAGAAGTTTTAAGCCTGTAATAATCAGGCCGTTCAGCAAATTTTACTTTTTCGATACTAAGTTTATCCCGATCATACAGGTTATACTGGCCATCTTCATATTTCAAAACCAGGAGGCTATTCTGATCCCAACGGAGTTGGGTCCGGTAACGCCCTCTGGGAGTTAGAATACATCCGGGGAATTCAACTTTTTCATGGGCATGCTTATCAGCGGCAAACATTACATTCACCTGTTCCAGATATCTACCACCCAAATCAAGATTCTTAAATATTCCAGGATCAAAAGAAATCCCCTCTACCAGTATCCGGTTCTTTAAATAGATCTCATCTTTTAATTTCTGTTTCTCTGTTTCATTCACCGTTCCCATCTTGTTCTCCTTTTAAACAAAAAATGCAAAAATCGATGATTTTTGAGTGTATTCGAGCAAAATCGGCCGACAATGATCTCAATAATTATATACTGTAATCTGTGGGGATTTCATCGGATTCAAAAAATTCCTCATAAACCTCCTTTCGCAAAATCGCAAAATCCACACTTGTACGATCCCTGGGCCGGGGAAGCTGTACGGGAACAATAGTCTTTATCTTCCCCGGCTTCGCTGTCATGACCACCACCCGATCCCCAAGATAAATGGCTTCGTCAATATCATGGGTCACCAGGATCATGGTGGTCTTTTCCTTTTCCCAGATCCGGAGTACCTCTTTCTGCATGGAAATTTTAGTGAAGGCATCCAAAGCGCCAAATGGTTCATCCAGCAGCAGGGCCTTAGGCCGATTAATAAGAGTACGGGCCAGACTGACTCGTTGCTTCATACCGCCTGAAAGCTGGCTTGGTAAGGCCTTTTCAAAACCCGTAAGACCCACCAATTTTATATGTTCCTGGACAGATTGTTTTCGCTCCGCCCTTGAAACACCATTGGAAAGACCAAACTCAATATTCCGTTCCACCGTACTCCAGGGGAAAAGCCTGGATTCCTGAAATATTATCCCCACATCCTTGTGAGAGGGTTTGGTAATCTCCCGGCCATCAATAGAGACAACACCCGAAGTTGGATGATCCAGTCCCGAAATGATTTTAAGAAGGGTACTTTTCCCGCATCCTGAGAGTCCCACAATGCTGACAATTTCCGCATCCTCAATCTGTAAATTTATATCCCGAATGGCTACCAACTCGGCCTGATTGATAAAAAAAATCCGACCAACATTATCGATAGATATAGCCACAATATTCCCCTTGTATGATTTACTCTTTACCCGAAGGTCCCCAGTAAATTACCTTTCGCTGTAACGTTAATACGCCAGTATCAATTATAAGGCCGATGGCGCCAATGGTTATCACCCCAACAAACATTAAACTGGGCTGGGCCAGTTCCCTGCCATAGGCAATCAAAAAACCAATCCCCCGGGAAGCGGCAATCATTTCAGCCGTAACCACCGCAGTCCAGGAACTACTAACTGCCAGGCGCAGACCCGTAAAAATAGAAGGAATGGCCGAAGGTATGATTATCTTTCGTAATACCTGAAAATAATTTTTTTCAAAGGCTTGACCAAGCTCCATCAACTTAGGATCCGTAGTCTTGATTCCATGGATGGTATTCAACAGCACCGGCCAAAAAGATCCAACAATGATGACCGCGATTTTTGACTCTTCGCCAATGCCCAGCCAGAGAATCCAGAAAGGGATATAGGCAACAGAAGGGATAGGCCGCAGAATACCGATAAGGGCAATCAGAGACTGGTTTACCCAAGGAAATAAAGCCGCCAAGGTTCCTACGATTAGTCCGCCGGTACTCCCCCAAAAAAAGCCTTGAGCTACCCGACCCAAACTGGAAAAAATGTGCTGTGAGTAGGTTCCTTTAGCAATAAGTTGATTAAGGGCATTTATGATCCTACGGGGACCGGGAAACACAGACTGGTTGAGGATTCCATTATCGACTGCCAGCTGCCAGCTGATAATCAGCAGTACCGGCAAAACTGCGGCTGCCAATATATTGGCGCCATGGATACCATATTTTTGCCATATGATTGGTTTCGATTTAGAAATGATTAACACACTTGACTTAGTCATACTTTCTCCATTTTTCTAAATAACCAATTGAGTTCCGGATATAACAAATATTTTCTTTTTTCCGGTAAAAGTACCCCGGGGTATCCCCCAGGGTATTTTATATTACTGAACTCCCGCCGCTTTCAAGAATGAATCATCAACATGGGACCGGACATCTATCTTTTCCGGAATAAGTCCGTATTTATGCGATAGTTCCGCACCTAACACAAAGTTATCGACCCGTTCCTTGGTTAAGGTAAAATCCAGTTGTGCCTTGGTAATGGCCAATACTTGGGACTCCTTACTCCCTCCGGTAATATCGGCGATTAACTGTCCCGCCTCGTCTGCGTTCGCATTTGCCCATCTCCCGGCTTTATCAAGAGCCCGCAACAGTTTGGCGGCCTGTTCAGGATATGTTTTAAGAAAGGCGGTATGGGCAATAACGGGATTAGAAAATACACGTATTCCTTTGGTATCAGAAAGCAAGGTAATGCCTCCCGCCTGTACTGCCTGAGTTATCCGTGGTTCGCTTGTGACTACGGCGTCAATCCGGCCGGTGACCAAGGCGCTTACTTGTTCACTAAGCGGCAGATTGAAAATCTCCACATCACTTTCTTTCACCCCGCCCAGATCCAGATACTGGTAAAGTAAGGGATGGTTGTTGCTGCCGAATGCAACGGCGACTTTTTTCCCTTTTAAATCAGCAAAACTTTTAATATTAGCCGCATCCCGAACAAGAATCCCTGTTATGGTGTCGGAGGTACTGTAAAAACCAACAATAACAAGATCAACTCCATTGGCAATTGCTGAATAGGATGGCAAATCCCCCACCGTACCTATATCCAGACTGCCGGCGGTAAAGGCCTCAATTTCGGGTGGGCCATAGGCGAAAACCGTAAAATCCACATCAAGCCCTTCATCGGTGAAATACCCCAATTTTTCCGCTATCCGGGCATGGGTCTGTGAAGTAACGGTTGAAGCCAATCGAATCTTCACAGGTTGTTCCTTGCCTCCGGGAACAGCCGCTGGTGCGGTACTCTGTGCCCCCCCTCCCGCAAAGATCTGAACTGAACCAAACAACGCTATAACCGCAAAAAGGATATAACCCTTCAGTCCGCTTGTAAATCCGTAAAACTTTTTCATCTTAGTACTCCTTTTTTATTTTAATTTTTTGCAAAAAAACGAAAACTATACTACCTCTTTCTGTTCATGAAAGACCGGTAATGCCTCTTCCTCGATCAGCAGCATCACGTGAGGATAAGAGTGGGCGCCGCCGGTGTTAAAAGCTTCCGTAGAGGTACGCCCATACTTCCGCAGTAAAGCGGTATTCTTTAATTGAACTTCCCAATGCCAATCTATTGTGGGTGAACGGTGTCCCTCCAAAGTTGAGCCTATGGCCGGTATCCAGGGATCAGGATTCGGTATGGTCCCCAGCTCTGTCAAATATTCAAGTCCCTCAAAAAGTTTTTCCTTAGGCTGCAACCCGGCAACAAAATTATTCCGTATCTTCCCTTTCCCAAATGTGCTTACCGCATATTCAACCGTTTTTACCCACTGATCAAAGGGCGCACATTCGGTTACTTTCCCGGGGCAATAAACGTTAAAGTATTCCTCCCCCCAAACTTCCAGGTTAAAGGACATATTGTCATATCCTACTTCCTTGTACTTGTTAATAACCGAAATTTCCTGGGGGGCGCCAATGCACGCAGTAAGAACATAATCATCCTTTCCTTCCAGATGCTCCTGTACCGTTTCCGCTACGTCAAGATAATATTCCAATTCACGCCGTTCCGGAATAAAACCGCCGGTTATATTTAAACGGTTGTAGCCTTCCTTGTGCGCTTCCTTAAAGGTTTCGGCGATTTGGAGCGGCGTCCGCCATGCCGGTTGTTCTTCGATTTTATCCAACCCTTTGTTTCCATTATATACACAGAAGAGGCAGGTCTTCCCCTTGTCCTTAACTGAACATTCCTGGCTGTATGCTACGGAGATACCCTTCGCGCCCCCTCCCTGTTGATCCTGGGCGATTTCACGCATACTGACACCATCACTTGTCAGTTTAGAATAGAAGAGAGGCGCTTTTGGAAAAGTGATATTGGTGATCCACTTGCCAAAGTAAGTTATACTGAATACCCCGTCTTCCTCCACTATCTTGTAGGGAGATTTTCTGTCTACTACCAAATTTACCAGAAAACCATAAGGAAGCAGGAACTGGTAAGGAATATTGTAATTTTTTTTTGTTACCAGTTCCTTATCCCGGGTACACACTTCTCTCTTTCTACTGGACGGATCCTGCTGCAATAATTTATCAAAAACCCCAACATCATATTGGACACCCTCAACGGTGAGGGCTAATCTAAGATACAACTCGTCATACAGTTTCTGTTTAATATCACTCATAATCACTCCTTTTCCTTTTACAAATACTTCTTACAAATACTTCTTAACATCCCCAACCTTATCCAAGGCTTCCCAGGGCAAATCAATATCAGTCCGTCCGAAATGTCCGTAGGCGGCGGTTTGTTTGTAAATGGGCCTGCGCAGATTAAACTGTTTGATTATCGCATCCGGCCGGAGATCAAATTCCTTCTCGATAATCTCCACGATTTTTTCTTCCGGCAGTTTCCCGGTACCAAAGGTATCCACCGCTATGGATACCGGCCGGGCAACCCCTATGGCATAGGCCACCTCTACCTCCAGACGTTTCGCTGTGCCGGCGGCCACCAAGTTCTTGGCTATCCAGCGGGCGGCATACGCGGCGGACCGGTCCACCTTGGTCGGGTCCTTGCCGGAGAAAGCGCCCCCTCCGTGCCGCCCAACCCCGCCGTAGGTATCCACCACAATCTTCCGGCCCGTCAGCCCGGAGTCCCCCTGGGGTCCGCCTATATGAAAGCGTCCCGTGGGATTAATGAGATATTTGGTATTTGCATCCAGAAGTACCGCCGGCAGCGCTGTTTTTATCACCTTTTCAATAATATCCTTCTTCAAAGTCTCCTGGCTTACCTCTGCATCGTGCTGGGCAGAAAGTACTACCGTATGAATCCGATTTACCTGTCCATCGCCGCCATATTCCACCGTTACCTGGGACTTCCCATCGGGCCGTAAATACGGGAGTGTCTTGTTTTTCCGCACCTCCGCCAGCTTCCGGGTAAGGGCATGGGCGTAAAAAATAGGCGCCGGCAAATATTCCGGGGTTTCGTCGGTGGCATAGCCGAATACCATGCCCTGATCCCCCGCGCCGGTTTCCTTTTCCGCCGTCCCTGCCGCCTTGGCCTCATAGGCGTTATTCACCCCCTGGGCAATATCCGGGGATTGTTCGTCTAAGGCGACCAGTACCGAACAGGTCTTTCCGTCAAAACCGCCGCTATTATTGTGATACCCGATATCCACAATGGTATTTCTTACTATTGAAGGAATATCCACGTAAGCTTTAGTGGAAATCTCTCCGGCCACCAGCACAAGCCCGGTGGTCGCCAGGGTTTCGCAGGCTACCCGGGACTCCGGGTCCTGGGCAATCAGCGCATCCAGGATAGCGTCAGAGATCTGATCGCAGAGTTTATCGGGATGTCCTTCCGTCACCGATTCAGAGGTAAAAAGTCTTGCCATAATCCTATTTCTCCTAAGTATATAATATACAATAATACATAGAGGTATACTAGGAATAATGTTCCGTGTCAACCCTTTTGTAAAAAAAATTCAAAAAACTCAACTTTTTTCGAAGTTAAGAACAAAAAAGCCGCGGACACAAAATGCCGCGGCTAAAGACCAATGCACCCCTTAAACGGCGGCTTTCTGCTCCTTGAAAATCGGTAAGGTTTCATTCTCTATCTGGTATATCTCATAGGCATAATTCCGGGCTCCTGCCGTATTAAAGATATCCCTTGAAGTACGACCATATTTTTTAAGAAGCTCCGCATTTTTCACCTGAACATCCCAGTGCCAATCCACCGTAGGGGAACGATGCCCCTCCAGGGGTGAACCAATCGCCGGAACCCAGGGAGAAGGATTGGTCACTACGCCGATGGAGATTAGATATTCGAGACCCTCAAGTAATTTTTCCTTCTGCTGCAAACCGGATACAAAATTACTACGGATATTACCCTTTCCAAAAACACTTACCGCATACTCAATCGCCTTAACCCAGTTATTAAAGCCGCCGCATTCGGATACTTTCCCGGGGCAGAAAATATTAAAATAATCCTCGCCCCATACCTCCATATTGAAGGACATATTGTTGTATCCAACTTCCTTGTACTTATCAATAACCGCTAAGTCCTGGGGCGCCCCGATACAGGCGGCGCCGTTAAAATCTTTCCGGCCCAACTGGTCCTGGATAGCTTCCGCTACATCCAGGTAATAATCCACCTCCCGCCGTTCGGGGATAAAGCCCCCGGAAATATTAATCCGGGTAAACCCTTCCTCGTAGGCCGCTTTGACGGTCTCCGCTATCTGGAGGGGATTCCTCCACGGCGGCCGCTCTTCGCTGTTTTCCAGTCCAAGGACTCCGTTAAAGGTACAAAACAGGCAGGTTTCACCCTTGTCTTTTACGGAGCATTCCGAACTGTACATGACCGCGATCCCCTTGTCATCGGCACAACCTGTACCGTCGGCGGCGATTTCCCGCATACTGGTACCGTCACTGGTTACCCCTGAAAAGAACGCCGGCGGCTGGGGGAAGGTAATGTTACACACCCACTTACCAAAATAGGTAATGCTGAAAACCCCATCCTGCTCTACGATTTTATAGGGAGACTTCCGATCCGTAATCAAATTTACCCGAAACCCATTAGGAAGCTGAAGATCGTAGGGAATATTGTAACTTTTGGTTGTTATCAGTTCCTTATCCCGGGTACAATACTCCCGCTTTTTAAGAGTGATATTCGACCGTAACAGTTTATCAAAAGTTCCAACGTCATACTGAACCCCTTCAACATTTAACGCCAGCTTGAGATAAAGCTCATCATACAACTTATCTTTTAAAGTACTCATTTCGTTTCTCCTTATTATTCTAAAAATTCCGGACAAATTACCCGCTGCGACAGCCTTTTCAAATAAAGACTACACAAATAACCCCTATTCCCTTCATTTCGCAGGATGTACCTATTTACCGAAATAAGGGTTAAAAAACTTCCGGAAATTCCGGTTTTTGGGATTTCTTGTATTTTTAAATACATTTTACCCTCCTTTATTAACATAGAATTCCGATCAAATTACTATGTTTATAATTGATACTGAATATCTTGTCAACTACGCGGCCGTAGTTCACCATATCCAGCAGCTTCTTTTTCTATAAAGGTTTACATATTATTTCATGAATCCGGGTATCAAATATCGCGTTTGCATGGGCTGGGCTTACAATTGCAACAGTATCAGCTCCCCTATTAGTTCCGCCAACCGCAACAATTTTTTCTCCGTAGGGAATTAAACCAGCGTCCAGAGCCATAACCGGTATTTCCACGCAAACCTTTATCCCCGCACTTAACATGCGTAAGGTATGAGCTATAATCTCTACCGGATATTCTCCGCCGAATTTCCGCTGTAAACCGCGTTCAGCGCCGCTTAACACATGGGTAGTGGTCAATACCTTAATACCGGCAGCTTTTAGCTCTTCCCGCAATATATCGGAAACTTCGTTTTGGCCCTTCTCAATCTGTCCATAAGCATGGGTAACACAAACTATATTAAAAGCCGAAATATCTCTTTTTAAGAATGCTTTTGCGGTAGAACCGGTACTGGTAGCAAATACAATATGCTTTAAACCCCTGTCCCGTGCAGCCTCAAAAGCAAGATCCAGAGCTTTTTCCGTATTATCAGGACCACCTTTATCAAAATACATATTTCTCCTCAGTATTTTATATACTATTAAACAAATGTATATACTATGAATATAAACTTGTCAATCCTTTTTTGAAAAAAAATCGGTCCCCTACGGCTTGCAAAAAAGGCATAAAAATGTAATAAAAACCCCTGGAGGAAACGCCGGTGACTATTACATCTAATGGGAAGAAAATTGAGATTTCCGGGGAGATCAGCGTCAGTAAACTGCTTGAAGAGGCTAAGGTCGATATGCCCGAGTATGTCAGTGTCCAGGTAAATGATGAAATGATCCTGCGGGCCAACTTTGACGCTACCATCATCAAAGAAGGGGCGGTGGTCGAATTTCTCTATTATATGGGCGGCGGCGGATGCTGATCCTTCCCAGGGAGTATTTTGACCGTATGATAGCCCATGCGCTTACGGGGCTTCCCAATGAAGCCTGCGGCCTCTTTGCCGGTGAAATTGCGGGGGACAACAAAACCGTCAAGGAGGTTTACTGCCTCACCAATACCGACAAAAGCGCCGAGCATTTCTCCATGGCTCCGGAAGAACAGTTCAAGGCCATCGCGGATATGCGGAAAAAGGGCTATACCCTGCTGGGCAACTTCCATAGCCATCCCGCCACCCCCGCCCGGCCATCGGAAGAGGATATACACCTCGCCTTTGACCCCTCTTTAAGCTACATTATCATTTCTTTAAAAGATCCCGATCCGGCGCTGAAAAGTTTTGTGATTCGGAACGGCGCCGCTGCGGAAGAACCGGTTCAGGTATAACCCGGTGCCCTTTTTCCCCCTGTTTGTGGATCTGTCCGGCCGGCGCTGTGTGGTGATAGGCGGCGGCCCGGTAGCGGTACGAAAAATACAGGCCCTAGTCGATTTTGGAGCAAAGCTTATTGTCCTGGCTTTAGAGGCTTCGGAAGAGGTTCGGGCCCTTTCCCGGCAGGATACCATCACCTTGGAGGAGCGCTCCTATGGCGGCCCGGCGGATTTAGCCGGGGCCGTACTGGTGATCTCCGCCGCCAATGACCGGGAGCTGAACGCCCGGATAGCACGGGACGCTAAAGATGCGGGGATACCCGTAAATATCGCGGATGACCCGGCGCTCTGTAGCTTCTTTTTCCCGGCCCTGGTCCGGCGGGGAGATTTGACGGCGGGTATTTCCACCTCCGGCGCTTGTCCCCGGCTTGCGGCGCGGCTGCGGGAACGGCTGGATAAGGATTGGCCGGCGGATCTTGGGAGATCCCTGGAAATCCTTAGGGAACAGCGCCGCCGTCTTAGGGAGTCGGAACATACCGCCTCCATAGCCGGGGAACTGGATCGGCTGATCTCACAAATGCTTAAGGAGTAAGTACTTGCATGAAATCCGCATAGGCAGCAGGGAAAGCGTATTAGCCATTGCCCAAACCCGCCTGATCATGGACCCCCTGGCGCGGGCCTATCCTGAACTGTCCCTGCGGCTGGTTACCATGAAAACTGAGGGAGACCTCAAACCGGATCTGCCGCTGGGTTCTGCGGGGAAGGCCTTTTTTACCGGTACTTTGGAACGGGCTCTCGCTTCCGGGGAAATCGATCTCTGTGTTCACAGCCTCAAGGATATGGCGGAAACCCAGCCGGAGGATCTGCCTATCCTGGCAATACCGAAACGGGGTAGTCCCTGGGATATGCTGGTACTACCCCAGGATTCTGTTCAGGATAACCCTGAAACGAATATTTTTACGGCCCTTGAGTCCGCCCTACCCATCGGCTGTTCCAGTCTCCGGCGGCATATCCAGCTCCAGGCAATTGCCCCCCGGCTCCGCAGCGCCCCAATCCGGGGTAATGTGCCCACCCGCCTATCCAAACTTGACAATGGCCAATACGGCGCACTGATCCTCGCCGCTGCGGGGCTGGAACGTCTGGGTATCACCCGCCGGGGCGTACGCCTATTCTCCCTACAGGAGATGATCCCCGCCGCAGGCCAGGGCGCCCTCGCGGTCCAGGGCCGGAGCGATTGGGGCTACCCTTTTTTGGATATTCTACGGGACGCGGTTTCCGAAGAGGAAGCCCTGGCTGAACGGACCTTTATCCGAACCTTGGGATGCGGCTGTTCTTCCCCCGCCGCCGCCTACGCACAAATCTTGGGTCAAGAAATTCTCATTACCGGCATGTACGCCCCTATGACTAAAGCGGAAGGGTTCCCCTTTTACCGGGAAGAAATTTCCGGTGAACGGGGACATGCTCTTCTTTTAGCGGAAGAATTGGCCCGCCGGCTCATCCTGGCTGCAACCTCTGGGCCTAATGGAGGCTAAACTTGAACCATAAATCAAGAGATGCTTACCTATCGTTTAGAAATTTTTACCGCAAAGTCGAAGAAGTCGAAAAAGAGGAAGTAAGGAAGGAAAAAAGAGTGCGTTTTCCCTTAAATACTTCTTCGCCTTCATCGACTTTGCGGTTTTTCTTCTTCATTCTTATTTGGGGAGGAAGCCGATGACGGGTAAGCTCGGTAAGGTTTGGCTCGTGGGCGCGGGGCCGGGAGATCCGGGACTTTTAACCCTTAAAGGGAAGGCGGCTCTCCGGCAAGCCACCCTGGTTGTTTATGACCGGCTGGTCTCGGATGCCATACTTTGGACCATACCCCCGGAGGTCCGGCTTATTAACGCCGGAAAATCACCGGGGAACCATCCCCTGCCCCAGGAAGAAATCAACCGCATATTGATTGAAGAGGCCAGCCGGGGCGAACAGGTTGTCCGGCTCAAAGGCGGGGACCCCTATCTCTTTGGCCGGGGCGGGGAGGAAGCCCTCAGCCTCGCCGAAGCGGGTATCTCCGTTGAGGTGATAAGCGGCGTTAGTTCCGCCCTGGCGGTTCCGGCGGATGCGGGTATCCCCCTAACCCACCGGGACCTAAGCTCTTCGGTCCACATCATTACCTGGCACGGTAAGCAGGGAATACCCACCGATGAAGCCCTGTCCGGTATCGCACAAGCAGGGGGAACCCTGGTGATCCTCATGGGGACGGCGGCGTTGAAAGACATCGGAATCCGCCTGATACATGTGGGGTTTAACCCGGACATGCCCGCAGCAATTCTATCAAGGGGTACTAGCCCCCAGCACCGGACATGGATTACCCGCCTAGACAAACTTGGTGAAGCCGCAAATTTTGACGGCCTCCTTTCCCCGGCCCTGATAGTGATAGGTAAAGTTTGTTCCCTGGGAAAACCAACAACGCCCCTGTCCCATCAAACGCCCCAGCTGCCCCTTGATGGGGTACGTGTGGTGGTAACCCGGCCGGAACCGGGAAACGACGAACTCTGTGGGCGGATACGGGAACTCGGCGGAGAAGCCCTGCCCCTTCCGTGTATCAAAACCGTACCCCTGCCCTTTCCGGATGGGAACCTCGGCCTATACAAATGGATAGTATTTACCAGCTCCACCGGGGTGGATATGTTTTTTGATCAGTATCTCTGCGGCGGCGGTGATATCCGCAGCTTTTCTGCATGCCTTTTTGCCGCAGTGGGTCCTGCCACGGCGGAAGCCCTAAGACGGCGTGGATTTATTACCGACTATGTTCCCCCTGCCTACAACGGACAACGCCTGGGGGAAGGGCTGGTAGAAGTTTCCCGCGGAGAACCGGTCCTCCTGATACGTTCCCGGCAAGGCGCTCCGGTCCTGGGAGAGATCCTCGCAAAGGGCGGCGTCCCTTTCCGGGAATTGGCGGTATACGATACGGTTCCCGCCGTAATTGGCGGCCATGCACGGCAGGCCATTGAAGGCGGGCGCTTTGATTACCTATTTTTCACCAGCCCCTCGGCGGTAAGCGCTTTTAACGAAACCTTCGGCAAAACATTTGCCAAGGCTGTGTGCATAGGCGAACCTACCGCGGAAAAGGCGCGGGAATACGGTATGGAAACAGCGATTCCCAAGGAAGCAAGTACCGATGCAATGGTGCAGCTTCTCTGCGATTTAGTTCACAACAGAGAAATAAATCATTGAATTTTTTGTAATTCTTTCCCCATCCTACTTCCCCGAATCTGGCGGCAGCCGTATCTGGTAAGCCGGCGCCGTCAGGCTTATCCCCGCCTCGGTGAACCCATCCTGCAGATTTTGATACAGCTCCGAGTAGATGGCCGGTATTTTTTCTACCGCCTTGGTATACACATTGATCTGGTACCGGGCGTAATAATCATCCAGGGCGGTTTGTAATACATATGGACCGGGTTTTTCTTCTGTAAGAGCGGTTTTTTTTGCAGCGGCAAGAAGTATCTCGTGCACCTGCCGCCAAGGAACCGCATAGCCCATGGTTACATCCGCATGGAGGATCAGTCCTTCCTCATTTTCTGTGGAGGAGGTATGGTAGTTTACGATTTTAGAGGACAGGACCATCAGATTAGGAAAAGTAACATATTCATTCTTATGGGTAATAATTCTGGTTACCACGGCCGACTTCTCCACCACAAAGCCCACAGTATCATTGAGCTGTATCCGGTCTCCGATTTTAAATGGCCGCATATAGGTGATCACCATCCCGGCCACCATGTTTCCAATGGCGGAGCTGGACCCCAGGGAAATGATGATACCCACAAATACGGAAACTCCCTGGAAGGCATTAGACTCGGCCCCGGGAAGATAGGGATAAATAATGGCCACCATGAAGGCGTATAAAAGTATCCGTAAAATATTAAAGGTAGGCCGGGCCCAATCAGCGTAGAAACCCGGTATCACCAGCTTTTCTTTTTCAATGCGAAGGGTAAAAAATTTGAGGGTCTGAATTACATATCTGGTTATGATGACAATAATTGTAATGGTGAAAATATTGGGGATATAACCGAGTATCCCCAGGCCGATGGTTTTAAGGGGATTCAGAACATATCCGAATAATTTATCCGCCAGGTTTCTGGTCGGGGCAAACAGCCTGAATACAATAGGAATGGTGAGGAACAGCTGAAAGGCGGTAACAATATATTTAGCTATTTTTAATATGGTAAAAAGTATATTCAGTATCTGCGTGGTATCCATGATGTGGAATTTTTTTATGGTCAGGTATTTAAAATGTTTATTCCCATAAACAGTAAGCTTTCCCTGAAACCACTTAAAAAAATACCAGACGAGCCGTATAAACAGGGCCTGGGCAATTATGATTGCCGCCGCAATCCCCAGGCGCATTAGGATATTCAGCTTAAAACCATTATCCACTTCAACGGCATTTTTTATATTCTCACCCAGCGTTTCTGCGTTCTCGAAAATCCCCTTTTGGGGCGCAGAATCCGTCCCAGGTACGACAGTTCCCGCATCCGGAGCGGCAGTTTCTGCCGATGCCCCGGGTATCGTTTGATCCAGGATTATCCCCAGGGCCGCCGCATCTTTGATAGGGGCTTCGCTGTCCGCAACCGCTTCCGGGGAGGAACTTGCAGCCTCGGCGGAGGATTCCTCCGCCGCCGCGTTGAATGGAAGCAATAAAACTATCAGCGTTATACATAAACCAAATATATAATTTCGAATCTTCATAGCAGCCCCCTTAAGAAAATTAACAGCAACTGGCTATGGCGCCTTCAAGAGCATCAAGTTGGGGTGAAATCGTTGCCATGGGATCAGTTTTTTTCCAGAGATTGGAAAATTTTTCCGGTATATCAATTTGTTGGCCCGTAGCCTGCATAACCAAATCGGCATGTTTTGCCGGATGCCCCGTGGCAAGGACCACCACATGGCCGTTAAACCCGGCAGTTTGGGATAAACGCCGGGCGGCGGCAAAGGCTACCGCACCGTGGGGATCCAGCAGGATATGATAATCCTTCCAGGCCTTTTCCATAGCGTTTATGGTTGTATCGTTATCAATAGTGTCGGGAAATACCATATTCCGCATTACCGCCGGAGCTTCCTTATAAAAAGATGCAAGCCTTTCATAGTTTGAAGGGACGCTAACATCCAGAGCCGGTGAATTAGTCTGAATCAGTTTCCCCGGCTTAAATTCCTTACCCCTAATATAGTCCCCAAAGGCATTATTGGCATTCATGGCGGCGATGAAGCCATTCACGGGCATTCCCATTTTCCAGGCATAGAGCCCGGCGATCAAATTGCCAAAATTCCCCGTGGGTACACTGAATATCAGCTCTCCCTTAAGGATTTTTTTCAGTTTGATAAAGGCATAAAAATAATAGAAAACCTGAGGAAGAAGACGGCCCGGATTAATCGCATTTGCGCAGGTAATCCCGTACCGTTCCGCAAAAGGCCGGTCATTTATGGCCTCAATGATAAGACGTTGGCAGTCATCAAAGGTACCCTTAATCTGAATGGGAATGACATTGCCGCCATTGGTGATATAGGACTTGGGGTCCAAGCCCCGGACCGGACCGGAGGGATAGAGTATAGCCGAAATCATACCCTTACGTTGGGAAAAGGCATGGGCTATGCTGACCCCCGTATCCTGTCTGGCCGCGGAGAGTATCATGGCCTGCTGGTCGTTTTTAAGGAGTTCTTCCATAACCGCCGCCAAAAAGGCAATGCCATAATCTTTAAAGACGCCGGTAGGTCCGTTACAAAGGGTTAAAACGGAAAAGTTATCATCCAGCTGCTTTAGCTCCGGCTCAAAATCGAAGGCGCTTTCCGCTGCCCGGGCCGCAGAAAAGGGGTTTAGCTCCCCCTGAAGCAGGGCCGGCGCCACCGTGGCGACCAGTTCCGGATAGCTGGTCTCGGTATCCATATAGAGAACATACTGCCGCATGTCTAATACTGAAGCAGGGACATAAAGCCCGCCATCCATAGGGAGACATTGGAGAATTGCATCCTTGAAAGAAACAAGGGAATCATTTGATCGGGTAGATCTAAACTGCATGGACATCCTCTAATGTTAGAGTTTACTCTCCAAAATACACATGGGCAAGGGGACAAAAAAGACGCCGGGACATATGTCCGGCGCCTTCATAATCAACACTGATCCTTTCCGATAAAAATTACTTTATCGTATTAAGATTGGCCTTGGTAGCCACGGTTACACCGGTATCAATGCTTCGATTCACAGTCTTCCCAGCCAGGAGATCCACCCCCACCTGGAGTCCCTGATATCCCATTTCATAAGGATTCTGGACCATGGTGGCCTGCATAACATCCCGCTCAATCAAACCTTTAATATCCGCGGAATAATCAAAGCCAACAAACTTAATAGTGCCTTTCTTACCGGCCTGCTCAACACCGGTGGCTCCGCCGGTGGAAGAACCTTCGTTCGCGCCATAGATACCCACCAGATCAGGGTTGGCGGTCATGAAGTCCGTAGCGATATTAAGGGCCCGGGTCTTATCCCCATCGGAATATTGGGTACCTACGATGGTGATGTTGGGATATTTTTTGGCGATCTCATCTTTAAAATCATTTTCCCGTGTCATGGTGGTCCCAGCACCGGCCTGAGCATTGATGATGGCGATCTTTCCTTTTTCACCAATGGCTTTGGCCAGTTCATTGGCAGCCAGCCGGGCCGCGGCGCCGTTATCGGTGGCCAGGATAGCATCGAAGGCATCGCTATTCACGCCGGTATCGACCAACACAACCTTGATACCCGCTTTCTTTGCCTTCTCAACCCCGGGGACCAGAGCTTCTGCGTGCAGGGGAGCAAGCAGAAGGATGTCTACCTTCTGGGTAATCGCATCTTCAACCATCTGAAGCTGAATCGCCGCGTCCACCTTTCCAGGGGGTGCATTAAAAGTTAGGTTCACGTTACCCAATTCTGCAGCCTTGGCTTCCGCACCGGCCTTGACTTTAAGCCAGTGTTCATCCATGGAATCCATGGTGATCAGAATGGCTTTGATCTTACCATCCGATGCCTGACGCCTGTTATTACAGGATGACAATACGCAGACCAGAGCGATCAAAAGCGCTCCAACCAATACTACTTTCTTTTTCATACAAATCCTCCTCAGAATTTAATGATCCCCATAAGAAGACCAAGTATAGCCTAATCTTTTCGCCGGATCTTATCCAGGAATACTGAACCAACGATAACGATTCCAATAACAATCTTTTGTATAAAGGGAGAAACCCCAACCAGGTTGAGGCCGTTTCTTAAAACACCGATAACAAAAGCACCGATAAAGGTACCCGCTACGGTGCCTTCCCCGCCCATGGTACTGGTCCCGCCGATAACCGAAGAGGCTACCGCATCCAATTCATAACCGTCCCCCGCAGCAGGCTGGGCGGATATGATCCGGGCTGCCATGATAAGCCCCGCAAAGGCCGCAAGGAGGCCGGAAAAAACATACACCATCACTAAAACTGTATTGGTATTCACCCCGGAAAGCCTGGCAGCCTCAAAATTACTTCCCGTGGCATACACATGACGGCCCAATTTTGTTTTTGCCAGGATAAAGCCGAAAATAACAACCAACAATACCGTACTAATCACCGGATTGGGAATACCCAAGGTAGAACCGGTTCCCCAGACAGTAAAATTCTTGGGAAGACCGCTAATGGGAATGGCCTGGGTAACGGTGAGGGCCAGACCCCGTACCACAGTCATAGTACCCAGGGTGGCGATAAAGGGGGGCAATCGCCCGAAGGCCACCAAAACACCGCTTACCCCGCCGGAAATAATACCGGTTAAAAGACCGCAAAAAATAGCCAGGGGAACCGGCAGCTGGGCACGCATGGCCATACCGGCAACCATCCCCGCCAGGGCCATGTTCGACCCGATGGACAGGTCAATCCCTCCGGTGATCAACACATAGGTTTGACCAACGGCGATAATGGCAATTACCGCCGTTTGGGTTGCCACGGTTAATAGGTTGTTTGCAGAAAAGAAGTAGGGACTCAGAATTGTAAAAACTACCCCAAGAAGAAACAACCCACTAAAGGTCGAGAGCAACTGCTTCTGGGCCCGGGATAAATTAAGCCCTATCTTGGCCTTAGCCACACTATCACTCATGAATCATACTCCCCTTTAATTAATATTGCGTTGCGTAATGCAGTATCTCTTCCTGATTCGTCTTCTTAGTATCCAGATCCGCGGTGATCTTACCGTTGCACATAACCAAAACCCGATCCGACATACCCAGAACCTCCGGCAATTCGGAGGATACAAACATAACCCCGATGCCATTTTTTTTCAGGTCATTAATAATATTGTAAATTTCTATTTTGGACGCCACATCGATACCCCGGGTTGGCTCATCAAAGATAACCACCTGAGCATCCCGCATGAGCCACTTACCCACCACGACCTTCTGCTGATTCCCCCCGGACAGATTCCGGACATACTGTTCCACTCCCTGGGCCTTTATTTTAAGGCTCTGCATCATTTCCTTTGATTTCTTAGTTTCCAGCCGCCGGCTGATAACTCCCAGTTTGGAAACAATATCCAGGCTGGGAAGGGTGATATTTTCCGCCAGGGTCATCTTAACGCAGAGACCGTCCCGCTTGCGATCCTCGGGGGCGCAAAAAAGACCATGACGGATGGCATCCCCGGGGGTACTGATCTTTGTCTGTTTCCCGTTGATGATCACTTCCCCGGCACTCATCTTATCCGCCCCGGATATGGCCCTGACCAGCTCGGTCCGGCCGGCGCCCATGAGGCCTGCAAAGGCGAGAATTTCGCCCTTATACAGGTTAAAGGACACATTCTTCACACCGACTCCATGGGGGGAGGAAATATCCTTGACCTCCAGCACCTTTTCTCCCCGTTCCACTTCGATCCGGGGGAACTTTTCGTCCAAGGTCCGGCCCACCATATAACTGATAATCTCCGGGAGGTTCGTTTCGGCAAAGTTCAGGGTTGTTACATACTTACTATCCCGCAGGATCGTAACCCGGTCTACAATACGGGAAAGTTCCTCTAAGCGGTGGGAAATATAGATAATCCCCCGGCCTTCACTTTTCAGCATGGCGATAACCTTAAAGAGGTCTTCTATTTCCTTTTCCGTTAAGGCCGACGTGGGCTCATCCATGATGATGATCCGAGCGTTCATGGAAAGGGTTTTACATATTTCCACCATCTGCTGTTTGGAAACCGGTAAATTACTGATGGGTGTATCGGGATCGAAATCCAGGTTCAGAGTTTTCAGGTATTTCAACGCTTCCTGGCTTTGTTTCTTGGTATCCAGAAAGCCGACGCGGGTAAATTCCCGGTTCAGGAAAATATTTTCCGCCACCGTAAGATGGGGGCAGAGATTTAACTCCTGGTGAATTATCCCAATACCCAGGGCTTGAGCGGATTGGGGGGTCAGATCATGCTCGATTTTCTGTCCATTAACATAAAAATCCCCCGAATCCCGGGTATAAACCCCGGAGATTATCTTCATTAGGGTGGATTTTCCCGCTCCGTTTTCACCTAACAGGGCATGAACCTCCCCGGGGCGAAGATCAAAATGCACATCATTAAGGGCAACGACGCCGGAAAAGGTCTTTGTAATATGTTCAACTTTTACTAGTTCTTCCACCATACTTTTTCCTTATCATACAGGGTAAACGGAAATTCTATAACTTGCAACACCCTTTTTTTAAAATCAGTCCGATTCCATTTGTAAGCAAAAATAGCATTGATTTACCGGGTAATCGGGATTAGAATAACGATCATTTTCACGGAAAGGATGCATTATGAAATTTGTACAATTCGGCGGAGGTAATATCGGCCGCTCCTTTATCGGGGCTTTGTTTTCCCGTGCCGCATGGGAAGTAGTCTTTATCGACGTGGACCCCCTCCTGGTTTCCCGCCTCAACCAGGAACAATATTACACGGTGGTAATCAAACGAGATGGAAAAGCAGATGAAAGCCGAAGCATCGGGCCGGTACGAGCGGTTGATGGCCGGGATATTGATCTGGTCAGCACGGAGATCGCCGATGCAGATATAGCAGCTACCAGCGTAGGCAAGGGCGCCCTTCCCAAGGTGCTGCCGGTCCTTGCCCGGGGCTTGGAAAAACGTTTTAAAAAAGACCCGGGGCGGCCCCTGGATATTATTATCGCTGAAAATGACCGTTCTGCCCCGGAGCTCTTCCGGAATATCCTTACCCGGGAGCTGGGGCCGGAGTATCCCTTTTCGCGCTTAGTAGGTCTGGTGGAGACCAGCATTGGAAAAATGGTGCCCCTCATGCGGAAGGAGGACCTGACGGATGATCCGCTCCGGCTTTTTGCGGAGGAATACGAAACCCTTATCCTGGATAAGCGGGGTTTTAAGGGGCCTCTTCCAAAAATTGCGGGCCTGTACCCGGTGGAACCCATAGAGGCATACGTGGACCGGAAGCTCTTTGTCCATAATTTGGGCCATGCCGCAACGGCCTATCTGGGATATCAGAAGGACCCCAAGGAACAGTTTATTTCCGGAGCATTGAAGTTAGAGGGGGTTGAACAAGGGGTCAGGGCGGCCATGAACGAGGCAGTCGATGCCTTGGTTTTAGAATATCCAAAATCCTACAGCAAGCAGGAACTCATGGATCATATTGAGGATCTCCTTTTCCGGTTTAAAAATTCTGCCCTTGGGGATACGGTGCATCGGGTTGGCCGGGATCTGCGCCGAAAGTTAAGCCGGGAGGATCGCCTGGTAGGAGCCATGCTGCTCTGTGCTAAATACAATGTCCCCTTCAGCGCAATTGCCGCAGTGTATAAGGCAGGTCTTAACTTTGCCGCAACGGATGAAAAGGGTCTCCTCTTTCCTGCGGATGCCCAGTTCCAATCGGAAGGGACAACTGATCTTGAAAAAATACTACAGAACGTATCCGGATTAGACAGTAATACTGTTATTGACAAAAAAGTAATAGATTTGTTAATTAATGGGAGAGTAGAATGATTATTCATGGAACCGGGTGCTGCGTAATAGATTTTCTATACCCTTCGATTGATTTTACTGCCCCCTCTTTTCAGCAGGCTCTTTCCCGAAAGGATGGTGATGGCGGACTCAGTCCGGGCCGGCTGGTTTTTGCCGAAGATTTTGAACGCTTCATGGGGAAGCCATACGAAACCGCCCTGAGGGATATAAGCGGCGGTATTCCCCCTGCTTCCCGCAGCCTGGGGGGGCCTTCGGTAGTATCCCTAACCCATGCAGCCCAGGTGCTGAGAGAAAAAGCCCAGGTGTGTTTTTTCGGTATCCGGGGCAGCGACGAAACTGGGGAACTTGTGGATGCTTCCCTTTCCCGGCTTCCCTTCCGGGAGTACCGGCTTTTAAAAAAACCCGCCGCCGCCCCCCGGACGGATGTATTTTCGGACCCCCATTACGATAATGGCCACGGGGAACGGACTTTTATCAATCTTTTAGGAGCGGCCCGTAATTTTGATCCCACCGACCTGGGGGATAATTTTTTTGATGCCGATATAATCGCCTTTGGAGGAACCGCTCTGACGCCGTCCATTCATGACGGCCTTACGGGACTCCTCAAGCGGGCCCGGGAAAATGGCGCAGTAACGGTGGTGAATCTGGTTTATGATTACCGTAGTGAAATCAACACTCCGGGCCGGAAGTGGAAACTTGGGACCGGGGACGATGCTTATCCTTCTATTGATGTACTCATTGCCGACCGGGACGAAGCCCTGAAAACATCCGGCTGTTCTTCATCGGAGGATGCAACAGCCTGGTTTCTTTCCCGGGGAACCGGGGCGGTACTGATTACCGAAGGGGCGCGATCAATTAGAATTGCTGCGGGAAAAGGGGTATGTAATCCCCTGGAAACACAAACCCTGCCGGTCTGCGAAGAAGTCAACCGGGAACTGGCTGATTTCCCGGAACGAAGAGGGGATACCACCGGCTGCGGGGATAACTTTGCCGGAGGCATTATCGCCGGTATTGCTGAACAGTTAGCCCTGGCGCCAAGAGGCAAGATCGATCTCCGGGAGGCCTGTATCCTGGGGACCGCCGCCGGGGGCTTCGCCTGTTTTACCGTGGGAGGCGTCTTCTACGAAACCTATCCCGGGGAAAAACGGGAACGGCTGGCGCCCTACATTGCCTCATACCGAAAACAAATTAGTGGATTGCTATAAACCCACCCAAAGTTATACTGTTAAGACTCGGAGGAATATATGAAACGATCGGAAATAAACCGCAATATACGGGAAGCAAAGGATTTTTTGCAGGAGATGCAATTCTCACTGCCTCCCTTTGCATTCTGGAGCCCAAAGGATTGGGAAACGAAGGGACCCGAATATGATGAAATACGGAGAAACCTGCTTGGCTGGGATTTAACCGATTTTGGCAGTGGGAATTTTAATAAGATTGGACTATTTCTTTTTACCATACGGAACGGAAATCTATTTGATCCTTCAAATAAAAAACCCTATGCGGAGAAGGTCCTTATTGTAAACCCCGGTCAGATAACGCCTTATCATTATCATCAAAGTAAAATGGAAGATATTATTAACCGCGGCGGTAAAGGAACCTTAAATATTCAGGTCTATGGTTCCCTGGGGGAACACAAGCAGGATGAAAAATCCCCGGTACCCGTAGCGGTGGATGGCCGCAACTATACGGTGGATGCCGGCGCCATTGTGCGCCTTAGGCCGGGAGAAAGCATCACCCTGTTTCAGGGGGTATTCCATCAGTTTTGGTCCGACGACGCTAAACTGCTGCTTGGTGAAGTGTCCATGGTAAATGATGATCAAAAGGACAATTTTTTTCTTGAAGAACGGGGACGCTTTCCGTCTATTGCGGAAGATGAGACGCCGGTGCATCTTCTGGTAAGTGATTATCACTAGGGATCTTTTTTACAATGAATATCATCCTCTTTGAACCCCACGAGGCGGGAAAGCCACTCTCTAAACGGGACGAACGGTCCGTCCATCTGCTCAAGGTGCTGCATAAAAAGCCCGGCGATTCCTTTGACGCGGGTATCCTGGAAGGCCGTCTGGGTACCGGCAGGATCGAGTCGATCAGTTCCGATGGAGCCCTGAGCTATTCCCTGGATTTACCGACTGAACCGCCCCCCCGGCTGCCCATACGAATCGCCGTGGGCTTTCCCCGGCCCATACAGCTTCGCCGGCTCCTGCGGGACCTTTCCAACCTGGGCCTCTTAGCGGTGGACCTTATGGGGACCGACCTGGGCGAAAAAAGCTACCGGGACACTAAGCTGCTCACCGACGGCGGCGCCCGGGCAGCCCTCATTGAGGGGGCGGTCCAGGCTCGGGACACCACCATCCCGGCCTTATCCACCTACCACAGCCTGGAAGCCTGGCTGGAGGAACGGCCCTGGAAAATGGCGCCCGGCGCCGCTTTGCTCATTGCCCCGGACAATGTGCGGCCCTCGGGGGCCATGGCGAACCTGCCTGTCCGGCAGTGTCCCGTGGTTTTAGCCATCGGTCCGGAACGCGGCTGGTCAGACCGGGAGCGGGACCTTCTGGAGGCCGCAGGTTTTTCCCGGCTCTCCCTGGGGAAGCGGGCCCTGCGTACAGAAACGGCCTGTGTAGCGGCGGCGGTACTGGCTATGGAAAAAATCGGCGAGCTTTGGTAAAATAATTTCATGAATCAGGATCAGGTTAGGACTATCCTTCTTTCGATAGAAGACGCGCCCATAGAGTTTACCCTCATTTTTTCCGGTAAAAAAAGTAAAAAGGTAAATGGTCTTTACAAACCGGATACCCGGGAGATCATCATCCATAACCGCAATTTTGAGGATGATAATCTGCTTCTGTATACCGCCATCCATGAATACGCCCACCATCTCCACGCCTGTTCCCTGGGCGGCAAACTTCCCTCCCGCTCCCATACCACGGAATTCTGGGGCATACTCCACGATCTCCTGGAAAAGGCCGAGGCCAAGGGCGTTTACAAAAATGTGTTTACCGAATCACCGGAATTGGCGGAGCTGACCGAAACCATTCGGAAAAAGTACCTTCTGCAAAACGGCAGCCTGGTTAAGGAATTAGGTATGCTGCTCCTCAAGGCCGGCGAGCTCTGCGACAGTATCGGCGCCCGGTTCGAGGATTATATCGACCGGGTTCTCTGCATCCCCCGCCTGGCGGCCAGGATGTCCATGAAGATGTTTGAGTACGACCTTGACCCATCCCTGGGTTCCGATAATATGCGCTTTCTTGCGGGAATCAAAAATGATGATAACCGGGCGGCTGCGGAAAAATCTCTTCTTGGGGGAAAAAGCCCGGACGCCGTAAAACGGGAGACCATGAAAAAATCCCAGGAAGATGATCCCCGGGACCGGCTGGAAAAGGAAAAGCTCCGGATAGAGCGAACCATCAATTCCCTGACCAAACGCCTGGACGAAGTTGAGCGGGAACTGGAGACTATCTCTTAATTTTACTCCCCATTCCTTTTATAGCCTTTGTTTTTTGCAGTAATACTCTCTTCCAACCGTTTAAGGGTCTCCCTAAAATGCTCATCGCTTATTTTTTCGTAGGGGTCACCGCCGGTACTATCCGGTACCGCCGGAGCTTCTCCATCGGTACCAGGTGGTTCCGGCACAGCGTTACTAAGCGGCCGAGACACCGCGGGAAGCTGCGCTGGAAGTACCGGCGGTTCCCGGCTTAACCTGAAGGAAATACCCGTAATATTTTGGTCCGGAAAACGGCGGCGCAGGGCATCCAGAAGATTTTTTTCCTTGGTTTGCAGGATCTGTATCCACCCGGGATGATCCGCCTCTACCAAAAGAACGGAATGTTCCAGCTCCCGGATCCGGGAATGGGCGGCAAGCTTGTCCCCCGCAATGGACTGCCAGGATGAGAACAATTCCGAATATCCCCGGGCGGTATTAAGTACCCGTTCATCAAGAAATGCTGAAAGCAAATCCCCTGCTTTTTTCATGGGTCCCCCCGGTCCGTGTTTTGGTCAAATACTTGCCCGCCCTGGACAGTATACACCAGGGTATCGGATTTACGGTACCGCTCGTAGGGTTCCTCGGGGAGAAAGGTGTAAAAAGCCTGATCATACCCGGGCATCACCTCCAGGAGCCGCCGCCGCTTTTCCGGGTCCAGTTCCAGGAGCACATCGTCCAGGAGCAGTACCGGGTTGCGGCCGGTCATCTCGGAGAAACGGCAGGCTTGGGCTATACGCAGGAGCAGAGCCAGGAGCCGCCGCTGGCCTGTGGATGCCTTGGCGGAAAAGTCGGCGCCGGTACGGGTAAAACTGTACCGGTCCCGGTGGGGGCCGGAAAGGGAGATTCCCGCGGAAAGGTCCGCCTCCCTGCGCTCTTCCAGGAAGGCCATGGCGGCCCCCAGGGTTGCGGCTTTCCAGGAAGGGGTATACCGGACAGCTATGCCCCCTATACCGGCCACGGTTTCATAGAGGGGTCCAAAGGTTTCAGAAAAGCGCCGGGCAGATTCTTCCCGTTTTTCCATAAGCCTTAATCCATAGGTAGCAAGCTGGGGATCCAGGGCATCCAGTATAGATTTATCCTGGCCATCCCTCAGTACGGCATTACGGCTTTTCAACACCTTCCGGTAGCGCCGGAGATCGTCCAGGTAAACCGGATCGTAGAGGCTTTGATTTTGGTCGAAGAACCAACGCCGCCGTTCCGGGGTTCCGGCGACAAATTCCATATCCTCATGGCAAAATACAATGCAGGGACTTATTTCCAAAAGTTCTTTCCGGTCTTCCGCCTGTTTTCCATCGATAAGTACGATTTTTTTTCCCTTCTCAAACTTGACTAAAATATTTTCATAGAGGGAACCGGAAAGTTTTACCTCGGCGGAAAAGTCCTTTTCACCGGTACAAGCTACATCTCCGTCCCTAACCCCCCGGAAAGAAGCGGCGTAGGAACAAAAATAAAGGGCTTCAAGAAAATTAGTTTTACCCTGACCGTTTTCCCCAACTAAGAAAATATCCTTTGCCCGGATATCAACTTCCGTATCCGAAAGGTTCCGGAAAGAAGCGGTTCTTAGGGTTTTAAAAGCCAAGATTAATCGAGCTGCATGGGCATAAGGATATGGAAATAATCCTTTTCCGGTACCGGCTTTATGGTTATTACCTTATTCGGCTCCGTAAAGTGGATACTGATCTCATCCTCAAACATAACCTTCAGCGGTTCTTCTATGTACCGGTAATTAAGGGCTATGGAAATCTCCTCCCCATCATACTTGCAGGGTATTTCTTCCTTCGCGGTACCTATATCACTTTCTTCAGAAGAAATAGTTATAACCCCGGGAGCAACACCAAGGTATACACGCCGGGACTTCTGTTCTACCAGAAGGGATACACGCCTAAGGGCATCCAACACTTCAAAGCGGTTCATAGAAAAGGAATGAATCTGACTTTCCGGAATAACCCGGTGATAATTTGGAAACTGCCCTTCAATCAATACCGAAGAGAGCTGATAGGAACCAAATTTGATAAAAATAACTTTGTCCGTTATGGATATTGCCACAAGCCCTTCATCCCCGGCCCTTTTCATAATGATATTGAGAATCTTCGGAGGCACTATGATACCGGCAAAATCCTTTATATCCGCCCCTACCTCTTTATCTATATACGCAAGCCGCCGGCCATCGGTAGCCACCATGATAAGCTTTTCACCCTGCTTTTCAAAAAATACCCCGTTCATAAAATACCGGGTTTCATCATCGGAAACCGCAAAAACGGTCTGCAAAATCATTTCTTTAAATTCTTTTACCGGCAATTCAAAAAGGTTATTAGTACTTGGCACGGGAAATTCGGGAAATTTATCCGATGCAATACTTTTTAACTGAAATCTTGCCTTTTTAAGGGTTGGTTTGATGACTATCTTCATATCGCTTTGATCAAATTCCAACTCCCCATCGGGTATGGAATTGATAATTCCAAGGAATTTATCCCCAAATACCGTGGTAGATCCTTCTTTCAAAACCGTCACCGGAACTCTGGTCTCAAAATTAACCTTTATATCCGTGGCCTTAATAATAAGGGAATCATTTTCCGCTTCCAGGTAAATATTTGAAAGAATGGAAATGGCATTCTTGGATGATATAATTTCTTGGGCTATGGTAATTTCTTTGAGAAGTACGCTTTTTTCACAGGTAAACTTCATATCTTCTATCTCCTATATATGTATATATAATAGTAGTAGTGGTAGTAGGGGTTGCTTTTATGTTGAAAACATAGATAATTCTTTATATTATAAAGAATTAAAATTTCTATATTTTCTTAATAAGGTATCCCTTTTATCCACAGTTTCCACTGCCGCCATAATAATTCACATCCTATACTCCATATAATAACATCTTATTAGTTCTTTACGCCATGGGTTTTTATGGCCCTCATAATATTTTGTATTTCAGAATCTACCTTAGGATCCGCCCGGATCATTCCTTCTATTTTGTCGCATGAATGAATTACCGTGGCATGATCCCGGCCGCCAAAGGACTGGCCTATTTCGATGGTAGAATAGTCGGTAAGCTTCCTGGCTATATACATGGCAAGCTGCCGGGGGAAAACAATGCTTTGGGTCCGTTTTTTACCCTTAAGATCGATAAGGGACAATCGATAATAATCCGCCACTTCCCGCTGAATTATCTCAATTGATAAATTGGACTGTTTTGGGGAGGTAAAATTATCTCTGAGCTGTTCCTGGGCAATTTCCAGGGTAACCGGTTTTTTTATGATATCCGTATAAGCCACAAGCTTATTCATGGCGGATTCCAGATCCCGAATGTTTGTTGAAACGTTCCGGCTTATCAGCTCGATAACCTCATCGGGAATAGTGATATTATGGGTTTCTATCTTTTTCTTTAAAATGGCAAACCGGGTCTCGTATTTCGGGGGCTGAAGGTCCACGTTAAGGCCCCGGCCCACCCGGCTTTGGAGCCGGTCGCTAAAATCTTTAAGCTCCGTCACCGGCCGGTCACAGGTGAATACTATCTGTTTATTCGCATCGTACAGGGCATTGAAGGTATGAAAAAGTTCTTCCTGGGTTTCTATTTTTTTCTGAAGAAAATGAATATCATCAATTAACAGAACATCCACAAACCGATACTTGTTTTTGAAGGTCGCTGTTTTATTCTCCCTAACAGATTGGATAAACTCATTGGTAAAGGTCTCTGCGGTTATATAAATGATCTTACTCTCAGACCTCTTATGGATTTCATTCCCAATGGCCTGCATTAGATGGGTTTTCCCCAATCCTACTCCGCCGTAGATAAGCAGGGGATTATAGGATGTAGTACCGGGATTCAGGGCAATAGCCTGGGCAGCATTTGCGGCGAAGTGGTTGTTGTCCCCTATTATATAGGTATCAAATGTGTAGTCTTCTCTCAGTTGGGAGTGGCGCTTTTTAGTTTCCGTACCTGAAACCGGCTTTGCAGAACTGACTGCGGTACGCTTTTCACCGCCGGTCGGCGGGGTAGGACTCTCTTCCTTTGACCGGACATTTACGATAAAATTAATCGTTAAATTTTTACCGATAAGATCCCGTATTTTACCCTCAATGTAGAGTTGATAGCGCTGCCGTACCTGATCCTGATAAAATGTAGAGGGAACCCCAATGGTCAGTTCATTTTCCGAGGCATCCAGGTATTCCAGGTTGAACCACATGGTAAATTCCTGTTCTCCCAGCTCTTCCCGAATCTGATTCATTGTTTCTTTCCAGATTATATCATAATCTCCATTAGCCATGGTTAACCTTTTTAAAAAATTATCAACACATTATCAACAATGGCTGATTATATATCCAAAACCTAAAAAAAGATATATAAATAAAAATAGTAATTATTACCTTAATACATGAATAGTATAATAGATATAATTCATTGTATTATAAATAATTAGCCCAAATAAAAATACTACTTATAAAAAAATTGAAAAATACTTCTTTTTTTCATTCAAATATCCATACATTATCAGCAATTCATGCACAAGTTATTCACAGCGAGGGTCATTTTACCTTATCTTTACTTTTTTGTTCAAGATGAAATATACTATGGTATGAGTTCAACATATTCGGCCCAAAATATTCAAGTGTTAAAGGGCCTTGAGGCAGTGCGGAAGCGGCCCGGCATGTATATCGGGACCACCGGCATTGACGGTCTTCATCATCTAGTGTTCGAGGTAGTAGATAATTCGATTGACGAGGCCATGGCCATAAATCCGGAAACCGGTAAGGGTTTCTGCGACGATATTTTAGTGGTCCTAGAGGGCAACGATGTGGTCCGGGTGGAGGACAATGGCCGGGGTATCCCGGTGGATCTCCACCCCGGGGAAGGGGTCAGCGCCCTGGAACTGGTTATGACCCGGCTCCATGCGGGGGGCAAGTTCGATAAAAATTCCTATAAAGTATCCGGAGGTCTCCACGGCGTCGGTGTTTCCGTGGTAAATGCCCTGTCCGAATGGTGTGAAGCCTTTGTGCATATTGACGGAAAAATCCATACCCAAAAATACCATATTGGCGTGCCCGACGCGCCTACCCACGAGGCGGGAACCACGGACCGGCGCGGTACGGTGGTCCGTTTCAAAGCGGATACCTCTATTTTCGAGACCACCACCTATAACTTCGACGCCCTTTCCAACCGGCTGCGGGAACTGGCCTTCCTCAATAAGGGCTTAAAGATAACCATCCGGGACGAACGCCTCTCCACCCCCAAGGACCACGAGTTCAGGTTTGACGGCGGGGTTAAGAGCTTTGTGGATTACCTTAACGAAAACAAGAACGTACTCTACCGGGAACCGATCTTTATCGAAGGCAGCCGGGATGGGGTAGAGGTGGAATGCGCCATCCAGTATAACGATGGGTATAACGAAATCATGTTCTCCTTCGTAAACGACATCAACACCCGGGAAGGGGGAACCCATCTGGTGGGCTTTAAATCCGCCTTGACCCGGACCTTGAACGAATATCTGAAAAAATCTAAACATGCCAAAAAACTGGAAGAATCCCTCTCCGGGGACGATGTCCGGGAGGGGCTTACTGCGGTGCTTTCCACCAAGGTACCCAATCCCCAATTTGAAGGACAGACCAAGGGAAAGTTGGGGAATTCCGAGGTTAAGGGCATTGTGGAATCCCTGGTGAACGAGCAGCTGGAGTTGTACCTGGACCAGCATCCCGATGTAATTGGGAATATTCTGGAAAAATCGATCCTTGCCGCCAAAGCCCGGATCGCCGCCAGGCAGGCCCGGGACGCGACCCGCCGGAAAAACGCCATGGACAACGCCGGCCTTCCGGGAAAACTGGCGGACTGTTCCGAAAAGGACCCCTCCCTTTGTGAGCTCTTCATTGTAGAGGGCGACTCCGCCGGCGGCTCCGCTAAGATGGGCCGAAACCGGCAGTTTCAGGCCATACTTTCCCTGTTCGGCAAGATGCTCAACGTAGAGAAAACCCGGATCGAAAAGGTGGTGACCAACGAAAAGCTCCAGCCCATCATCGCCAGCATAGGCGCAGGCTGCGGCGTCGAATTCGATATCGCCAAAATACGGTATCACAAAATTGTTATCATGGCCGATGCCGACGTGGATGGTTCCCATATCCGTACCCTGCTGCTTACGTTTTTTTACCGTTACATGACCGAGCTTATTGAGCGGGGTCATGTATACCTGGCCATGCCGCCCCTCTATAAGGTTAACTACGAAAAAAAGACTTTTTACGCCTACGATGATGAAGAGAAAGACCGGCTTCTGGCGGAATCCGGACGGGACCCGGAAAAGGTTGCCATCCAGCGTTACAAGGGCTTAGGGGAAATGAACCCCGATCAGCTCTGGGATACCACCATGGACCCGGCTCAACGCAACATCATCCAGATCCACCTGGATGACGCCGTAGAAGCGGAACGGATTTTCACCACCCTCATGGGTGAAGTGGTGCAGCCCCGCCGGGAGTTTATCGAAGAGAACGCGCTGCTGGTGGCGAATCTGGACGTGTGACAAAACACTCCGCATTTTGCCTTGGAGGTTAATGCTTTGTTAGTCCTACTGTTGGTTCTTTGTATTTTCCTCTTTGCGGCAGTAATAATTCTGTTTATTCTGTTACAGAAGAAAATACGTCTAAGCAGAAATCTGGATAAACTGTTTAAAGAACGGATCCGGGAGTTGGAACAAAAAGTCCTGGCTTCGTATGCCGTCTTCTCGGTAGTTCCTGATTTGATTTGTATCAAGAACCCTGAAGGGCGGATTGTCCTTTCAAATAAAAGTTTTGAACGGTTTCTGAATCTGGCCCATGATGAGGTGGAAGGGACGCTGGATACCGAACTATTTGTTAAGGATTTGGATAATTTTTTACAATACCGGGAAAAAGAAAACGAGGTACTTGCTTCTAAAGAAACTATCAGCATAGAGGAGGAACTGTATTCCCCCTATTACAAAACAAGGCGCCTGTTCGAGACCATCAAGACCCCGGTAATATACCGGGGAGAAACCGGGGCGGTGCTGAGTATCGCCCGGGATATTACCGCCCGCCGGGCCGCCGAGCTGGATGCCCAGGAAGCGTCTAAGGCAAAAAGCGATTTCCTTTCCCGGATGAGCCACGAAATCCGCACTCCCCTGAACGCCATCATCGGCATGACTAAAATTGCACGGAAATCCATAGAAAATCCGGTAAAAGCTGCGGCTTCCATCGATCAAGTCAGCGCCGCCTCCGCCCATCTTTTGGATCTGATTAACAATATCCTGGATATCTCCAAGATTGAAAGCGGCAAATTTGAAGTCGCTTCAGAGCCCTTTAACATCAAGGAAGCCCTGGAAGAAATCTACGTTATAAATGACCCGCGCTGCAAAGAAAAACAAATTCATTTTAAAATTAACGCCGAAGATTTTGAGACCCTCAATGTGTGGGGTGACAAACTGCGGATTAAGCAGATCCTCATCAACCTGCTGGGCAACGCCGTAAAATTTACCCCCAGGGAAGGCCGGATTAGCCTGTTTATTTCCCGGAAGCTGGAAACCGACTCGTCCATCACCCTGGAATTTTCCGTGTCCGATGACGGCATCGGTATGACACCGGAACAGCAGAATAAGCTCTTTAACGCCTTTCAGCAGGCGGACAGCAGTATTGCCGGGCGTTTCGGCGGAACCGGCCTGGGCCTTGCTATCAGCCAGAACCTGGTAAACCTGATGGGCGGACAAATCTCCGTGGAAAGCAAGGTGGACGAGGGAACCACCTTCCGCTTTGCCCTTACTCTGGAAAAGGCGGAAACAAAGCAGGCGGAGCCGGATGCGGACATGGAAATCGCTGAACTGGATTTGACGGGCAAACATATACTCCTTGCAGAGGATGTGGAAATAAATCGTATCGTCCTGATGGAACTTCTTGCCGATACCCATGTGGAATTTACCGAAGCGGAAAACGGAAAAATAGCGGTAGATATTTTTTCCGCCGCCCAGCCCGATTTTTTTGACCTTATCTTTATGGACATCCACATGCCGATTATGGATGGATATGAAGCAACCCAGATAATTCGTACCATGGACCGGAACGATGCGGCGGCTATTCCCATTATAGCCCTATCGGCAAACGCCTACCGGGAAGACATAGACAAGGCTCTTGCCGCCGGGATGAACGGGCATACGGCGAAACCTATTGATATCGACGCCATTAAAAAACTGCTTTATGACTTCTTAGTAAAAACAAAGTGATCCAATATTACTATTTATAAGGGAGAATGAGGTGAAAAAGAGGGCGGTAAAAATAGAATTTTGGTTTATCCTGTTCGCGGTGCTTATGTTTACTGCGGTAAGCCTTATGTCCCTGCGATCTATCCAACAGCAGGCGGGAAATGCCAGGGTAGTGAATTATGTCGGCATAGTCCGGGGCGCCACCCAGCGGCTGGTTAAGGAAGAACTGAGGCGCCAGAGCGATGATAAATTGCAGAAGCGGCTGGATACCATTGTGGACGAGCTGATCACCGGAGGTCCGGTAAACAACCTGGTCCGTATACCCGGCGAGGATTTTCAAAACAATATGGCGGAGGTACGGAAAAGCTGGAACCTTTTAAAGGAGCAGATTCAGATCGTCCGCAACGGCGGGGACGATCAGGAATTGTACGACCAGAGCCAACTTTATTTTGATCTTGCCAACGATACGGTTTTTAAAGCCGAAAGCTATTCTGAGACCCAAGTAAACAGATCCCGGAATATTCTTATAGGATTTACCGTATTCTTTATAATTATTCTGGGGGTAGGGCTCATATATGTTATCCGTATGTCTGCGGTCAGACGTATTGCCTATATTGATGCGCTCACCGGGCTTCCTAACCGGACCCGCTGTGAACAGATATGCCTGGAACATGATCGGAACAAACCGGTGGAAAACCTTACGGTATTTATGTTCGATATGAACAATCTTAAGGTGGTTAACGATAAGCTGGGGCACCAGGCGGGAGACCGGATCATTAAAGGGTTTGGAGAATCCTTAAAAACCTGGGCGGAGGAAGGGAAAGGTTTTGCGGGCCGTTACGGCGGCGATGAATTTTTGGCTGTTTTTGACAATACCGATAATGCCCAGGCGCTGGAACATCTAACACGGTTGGACGCCATTGTCGCTGAATACAATCAAAAGCAGGAAAGCAAGCTGGAACGCATCAGTTTCGCCGCCGGTTTCCGGGTGGACAATCTGCAGGTTACGGATATGGAAATGATAATCCTTGATTCAGACCGGGCCATGTACGAGCGGAAACGCCAGATGCGGGAAGGTATGCTGGACTAAAGGCTTTTTCCCTGGGCCGCCGCTTCTTCATAGTGACCTTTTTCTCAAAAAAGTGTATAATTAAGTAAATCTAATTGAATATCCGTTAGCAGAAGGAATATAGATGGCTTCCCAAGATGATAAAAGTCCGGTGGTAACCGGGAGAATAATCCCCGTTGCGATAGAAGACGAAGTTAAGACCGACTACCTTACGTATGCCATGTCGGTCATCGTAGCCCGGGCCTTGCCTGATGTGCGGGATGGTCTTAAACCGGTGCACCGGCGGCTGCTCTACGCCATGGACGAACTGGGGCTGCGGCCGGGATCTGCTACCAAAAAGAGCGCCCGTATCGTCGGGGATACCATGGGAAAGTATCACCCCCACGGGGATGCTTCCCTCTACGACGCCATGGTCCGTATGGCCCAGGATTTTTCCCTTCGCTACCCCGTGGTCCATGGTCAGGGTAACTTCGGCTCCATGGACGGCGACCCTGCGGCAGCCTCCCGGTATACCGAGGCCAAGCTTTCCCGTATCGGCGACGAGATGCTCCAGGACCTGCACAAGGAAACCGTAAACTTTGGTCCCAACTACGATGAGTCCCTCACCGAGCCCCTGGTACTACCCGCTGCAGTTCCGAACCTGCTGATTAACGGGTCCAGCGGTATCGCCGTTGGTATGGCCACCAACATGGCCCCCCACAACCTGGTGGAAGTCTGCGATGCGGTCTGCGCCTATATCGATAACCCGGAAATCACCATAGAAGAGCTGATGAAGTATGTCACCGGGCCGGATTTCCCCACCGGGGGTATCATCTTTGGCCGCCGGGGCATCAGGGAGGCCTACAAGACCGGCCGGGGGAAGATCCTGGTCCGGGGCCGCTTTGCCGTGGAGACCACCAAAAACGGTAAAGAGCAGATCATATTCAACGAAGTTCCTTACACGGTAAATAAAAAAGTATTGCTGGAGCGTATCGGCATCCTCGTCCGGGACAAGGTTATTGACGGGATTTCATCTTTTAACGATGAATCGGACCGGGACGGTATCCGGGTGGTGATTGAGCTCAAGAAAGGGGCGATCCTCAAGGTTGTGTTAAACCAGCTTTTTTCCAATACCCAGCTCCAGACCACCTTTGGGATCATCAACCTGGCCCTGGTTAATGGGAAGCCCCTCTGCCTCAACCTCAAGGAACTTATCCACTACTTTGTGGAACACCGGGTGGATGTGGTTACCCGCCGGACCCAGCACGATCTGCGTAAAGCGGAGGAACGGGCCCATATCCTGGCCGGTCTGGTTATCGCCCTGGCGAACATTGATGAAGTGGTGGCCATTATCAAGGCTTCCCGGGATATCAATACCGCCAAGGCCAAACTGCAGGAACGGTTTTCACTTTCCGAGGTCCAATCCCAGGCTATCGTGGATATGCGCCTTGGGCGGCTCACCAGCCTGGAAATTGAAAAGCTTGAACAGGAACTGGCGGAACTTAAAGTCCAGATTGCCTACTTCAAGTCCCTCCTGGAGGATTCAAACAAACTCCGGGGGGTAATCAAGGATGAAACCCGGAGCATATCCGAACGGTATGGGGATAAGCGGCGCACAGAAATCGTCCATGGGGAAGTGGAAAACATCAACATAGAGGACCTGATCAAGAAAGAGGAGATGATGATCCTCATTTCCAACCTGGGGTACGTCAAACGGGTTCCCGTTACGGCGTATAAGAATCAGGGACGGGGCGGAAAGGGTATGATCAGCGCCAAGCTTAACGAAGACGACTTTTTAGAGCAGATCTTCGTCGCCTCCACCCATGAATACATCACCTTCATCACCAGCGCCGGGAAAGCCTATTGGATGAAGGTCCACGAAATCCCCGAAGGCAGCCGCACCAGTAAGGGCGCCCACATCAAGAGCCTCCTCACGGTTTCCCCCAACGAAGAGATCACCGCCATAGTATCCCTTAAGGACTTTACCGATGATCGCTACCTGTTTATGGGTACCGCCCGGGGTGTGGTGAAAAAGGTTCAGACCAGCGAGTTTTCCAATGCCAAGACTCGGGGTATTATCGCCATCAGACTGGACGAGGGTGATAAGCTGGTCAGCGCCCTCCTTACCGGCGGTACCGACGAGGTGGTCCTCATCTCCCGGAAAGGCCAGGCCCTCCGTACCCACGAGGATGCTGTCCGGGCCATGGGACGCTCATCCCGCGGAGTTTCCGGCATGAAGCTGGACAACGACGACGAACTAACCGGCCTGCTCCGGGTAGTTACGGATGAAACCATGCTCCTCCTTTCGGAATACGGTTATGGCAAGCGGGTGGACTTCAGCGACTTCTCTTCCCATGGCAGGGGTACCCGGGGCCAGCGTATCTATACGGTCAGCGATAAAACCGGCGAACTGGTGGGTTGTGTCAATGTCCTGGATAACGAAGAAATTATGTGCATCACCAGCCAGGGCAAGTCCATCAAGCTGAAAGTGGCTTCCATCCGGGTAATGGGCCGCAGCGCCCAGGGCGTGCGTATACTCAGCATTGACAAGCCCGATTTTGTCATCGGGGTAGATCGAATCGTCAAGGAAGATGATGCTGAAGAGGAAGGTACTACCATTGACGCTGATGCCCCGGTTCCGAACGAAGCGGAACCGCCGGTAGAGGAATAATTGCCTTTGACAAATTTTTTTCGTACACTATAAAAAGGAGTGTACGGTGAAAGACTATTTCAGAATCCCAACCATGGGTTTAGCGGCAGCTTTGGTTTTTAGCGCCTGCGCCACCAAAAGCGGCGTGATAGCTGGGGAATTGGAGATAAGCTCCCCTTCCTTTGATGAAGTACAGGGAAAAGTGTGGGTACTGGATGAGCTTGTAAGCGAATCCGGCAAAACCGTAATTAACCGGCAGAAATTAGAACTTGACGGAATGGGTGATGTCTTTACTCTGGTAATTGATGAGGAACGGATAAGTGGGAAAGGAGCGCCTAACCGGTACTTTTCCCCTTATACATTGGGGGATGATCAGGAGATCTCCATAAGTCCTATCGCCGGAACTCTTATGATGAGTATTGTGGAACCCGAGGGCCTTCAGGAAAGGGAGTACTATGGCTACCTGGAACGGGTAAACCAATGGCTATTAACCCAGGATAAACTTGAACTGCATTCCGAATCCTCCGAAGGAGATCCGATAATCTTGGTTTTTACCCCTGGAATCGTCCCGGAATCCAATTAATTTTTATTAAAGAGGATAAAATAGATGGCGATTGAGCAGGTACGCGGGTATTTAAAACCCTGGGGTCGGGATAAGGATATTATTGAGATGGAGGCCTCCACAGCCACGGTTTTGGAGGCGGCCAATGCTCTGGGGGTTATTCCCGCTCGTATCGCCAAGAGCATTTCCCTTAAACAGGGGGATGCCGCCACGGTAATTGTCGTTGCCGGAGATGTAAAGCTGGATAACCGCAAATACAAAGATCATTTTGGTATAAAGGCTAGAATGCTCTCTCCCGAGGAAGCCCTACAGTTCACCGGTCATGCCGTTGGAGGGGTCTGTCCTTTCGGCCTTCCCGCCGGGGTAGGGGTCTACCTGGATGTTTCTATGAAAAGATTTACCACCGTATTTCCCGCCTGCGGAAGCTGCAACTCCGCCATTGAGCTTACCATGGACGAACTTAATGAATACTCCCAAAACAAAGAATGGGTGGATGTCTGTAAACCCATTAACGAAGAATCCGCCAACGAATAAATGTTTCACGTGAAACATTTTCTATGGGCCAGGTTTTTGTGTTTCACGTGAAACATTTTTTGCCGGGGATGCCGGGGCGGTTTTGAGGTTCTTTATCGTATAGAACAGGATTTTCCGTAGTTCATCACAACCTTCAATGCAATTTTTAAATTCAAATTCTGTTATAAAGCCGGATTCGCTGAGAATTTCCAACCAATACCTGGTTTCCGCACATTTTTGAAGCGCTTCCTGGATTTTTGCCAGAAAGTCATTTTTGTTGGCTGCACATTCGGCTTCCACAAGGTTCGCTCCGATACCTGTACCGGCACGTAAGAGTTGTTCAGACATGACATATTCTTTTTTGTTATGTGAGAGGTGCTTGTAAAGCTGGGTAATCTTTACCGCAAATTGTCTGCTTTTTGTTTTAGTGGCATTATTATCCATAGATTTAAGGATACGTATTTAAAATGTTTCGTGCAATACTAAAGCGGAAGTCCAGGCCTGAAGGGCTATACCAAAGGCTACGGACACATTGAGGGAACCCTTTGCTCCGTAGACGGGGATAGACACCCTGCCCAGGGAATTGTCCGCCCTGGCCAGACTTTGAGGACTCACCCCCAGTTCTTCGGATCCGACAATCATGATGGCCTGTTTGGGGAAATGAAAGGAGTCAAGTTTCGTTCCCCCGGTTTCCAGGGCAAAAAACGGTCCCTCCAAGTCTTCCAGGCCAGCGGACTCGGAAAGCCGTTCCCAGGGAATGATGTCCGTACAGCCCATGGCGGTCCGCTCCGCCCTGGGGTGGGTAGGATCGGCGCAGAGCGGTGATAGGTAGATCCTTTCAGCGCCGAATGATTCGGCGGTACGGAACATGGCTCCTACATTAAATGGGGAGCGGATGTCTTCCAGGTATATTTTCATCCCCGGGAAAGGTTGCCGTTTTGCGGGGTCCAAACGGCCCTCATGGTCGATGAAATCCCAGTCCGCAGTCTGTTTACCCGTTTCGGCCAGGAGAATGTGACGGACGGTATTGAGCCCGCGGCGAAGTTCCTTTTCCTCAGCTTCGGGATCGATCTTAAGCGCCCGGAGAGCGGAGACAACAGCCGGAGAAAAAGCCTCATCCCGGCTGAGCAATTTCGCCAGTTCCCCCAAATAGGACAACCCGTTTGCAGAAGGGAGTTCACCCAGGCTCATTCGGTATTCAGCCTCGGCGAAAATTTTGCCGATTTTCCGTAAGCGTTGGGAGCGGGGGAGTTGTCCAAGTTTGTGCAGAGGAATCATAGATATTAGTACCCTAATGAAATTGCGAGATAAATTCAAGTTAATATGTAATTTCCAATAAAAATATCATAAATTTAATGTATACGTTAAATTTACATTGATCAAATAATAAATTTAACATATACTTTGAATATGACATTACAAAGGCCGGAATATCTTAAGCGACTCATCGGTTTTAAAGACAAGGACCTGATAAAGGTTATTGTAGGTATACGGCGGTGCGGGAAATCCACGCTGCTGAAGTTATACATCGACTATTTACGGTCCATCGGAGTGGAAGATAGCCGGATCCAGTTTATCAATTTTGAGGACTTTAACAATGCGAACCTTACCGACCCCAAGGTCCTGCATGATCATATATTAAGCCATCTTACCCCGGACGGAATGAACTATATTTTTCTTGACGAAATCCAGTTGGTTAAGGATTTTGAAAAGGCGGCCAATAGTCTCCGTCTGCGGGAAAATATCGATCTGTATATTACCGGTTCAAACGCCTATTTTTTATCCGGCGATCTGGCGACTTTACTTGCCGGCAGGTATGTGTCTATTGAAATGACCCCTCTCTCATTCAGTGAGTATTGTACCGCCATGGACTCGGACAGTCCCGGAAGGGATAGCCCTCGACAATTATATGAACAGTATCTGCGGTACAGTTCTTTTCCCTATACCCTGGCTCTGGATAATGACATCGAAAAGGTTCATCAATACCTGGCCGCCATTATCGACACCATCGTTTTGAAGGATGTGGTACAACGGAAACAGATCAGCGCCGTGGCCGCCCTGGAACGGCTTATGAAGTTTATTTTCAGTAATATCGGCTTCATCACCTCTACCAAGAAAATCTCGGATACCATGAAGTCCTACGGTTTCAATATATCGGTACAGACGGTGGAAAATTACCTTTCCGCCCTGGAGGATAGTTTTATCATCCATAAGGTGGGGCGTCTGGATGTGAACGGCAGGGAGTACCTCAAAGCCAATGACAAATACTATGTGGCCGATATCGGTATGCGCTACTATCTGCTGGGCGATAAAATGAAGGACCATGGGGCGATACTGGAAAATATCGTGTACCTGGAACTACGGCGCCGGGGATACAAGGTCCATGTGGGAAGAATGGGGGATTTGGAAATCGATTTTATTGCCTTTAAGACAGGGATCCCCGAATACTATCAGGTTGCCCTTACGGTTATGGACGAAGAGACCCGGGCGCGGGAAATGAGGCCCTTGGAAAAAATACGGGACAACTATGGAAAGTACATTATCACCATGGATCCGGTGTTAGGCAGTAATGACCGGGGGATTATTACGGTGAATGCCATGAATTTTTTGCTGGAAGGGCCAAAAAAAGCGGAACCCTAAGGTTCCGCTCTGAAATTACGCTATTTAGTTTATAATCCCCAGGCATCCATAATTTTATCGGCCGTAGCCTTCAGGATGGTTTCGTTGATATAGGAAGGATCGTTGATCTTGCTTTTCATTTCCTGGATACGTTCCGCCCTGACATCGGCGGCGGAAAAAATGAGTTCCTTTGCCTGATACAGCTCACCCTTTTCCAGAGCTTCCGAAGAGAGGGAAATCGAGTCAGTTTTTTCGTTCTGGCTTACCTGACCGCTCCGTCCGGGTTTTTTACCGGGCTGAATGGGATCTAAAGAACCTATCCTGTCGACCGTCATACTCATATCCTACCTACCCCAATTATCGGCATATATCTGTTAATAGTTTACACGATTATTGGTTTTCTTTCCAGATACATAAACCGAAAATTCACCAATTTGCTTATTTTTTTCTTGCAAAATAAGCAGAATCTCCGTTACAGAACCCCGGAGATACTCTTCGTGTACCTTGGTCATTTCCCTACCCACACATATGTACCGCTCATTATCAAGATCGGCCAGATCCTCCAAAAGCTTAAGAACCCTGAAGGGGGATTCATATAGAACAAAGGCGGTTTCCATGGCCAGGAGTTCCTTCAGCCGGGAACGGCGCCGGCCGGCCTTTGGGGACAGGAAACCCTCAAAAACCACGGTTTTGTCCATACCGCCTGAAACACTTACCAGGGAGGCAAAGGCCGAGGGTCCCGGGATGGGGATAACCGCATATCCGGCCTCTGCGGCAAGCCGCGCCAGAACCGCGCCGGGATCGCTTATCCCCGGCGTCCCGGCGTCGCTGGCATAGGCCACGTTTTTGCCTTCCTTTAGGGAAGCGATAACCTTTTCAGCGGCGAATCCTTCATTCTGAGCCCGGCAGGAAAGCAGGGGGATGCGCAGCCCCAGGTGGCTCAGCAATTTGAGGGTGCGGCGGGTATCCTCACAGGCTACGAGGTCAACTGTTTTAAGGATTTCCACTGCCCGGAAACTAATATCTCCCAAGTTCCCTATGGGCGTACCGATAATATACAAAGTTGACACAGGTTCAGTATAGCCAATACGGTCTTGGCCGCCTAGAAGCCGTAAATGTTAGGTTAAAAAATATGTATCTCCAGATTTTAGGTCTTGTTATTATCGGAGTGGTTCTCCTCTATTTTGGATATAGCCTCTTTTTCGGCTTCGGTAAGGGGCATCTTTCCGGGTCGGGTAAAAAAAATAAAGATGATGATGATCTGGAAGGGGAAGCCGGATCCCCCAGGACCTGCCCTGTTTGTTCCATCCGGCTCAAACAGGGAGAACGGGTCAAATCCTCGGCGTTTCCCGCCATGGGAAAGGCCGATCGGCTCATGTACATTTCCGGATGCTTCTATTGCCTGGAAGGGGATAGGCCCCGGGTCTGCCCGGTTTGCGGGGCGGTACTTAACTACGATGAAAACCTTATTGCCAGGTTGTTTGATAAGCCCGGCCGTTCTCATGTCCATGTACTGGGATGCAGCCATTGCCGGGGCCCCGGCGCCAATCCACTCCGTACCCGCTAATCCCCCCCTATGGACCCCGATTAGGTTACCGGGAACGCACATAGACTACGTTTGGGGTCTTGTCGGCTGGGAAAGATATGGGGACCCTCCCCTTCGGCTAAACTTGACCCCAAAAATCACCCCATACGAATTTTTAAAAAATCGATCCTCAGGGTAAAGCGTTTTTCATCATAACTCCCTTATATATGCAGCGGGCCGAAGAGCCGCGCCTAAAACCTGGGCTTAGGCCCATTAAGGAGCTGTTATGAAACTATCTTTCCTGGTC
>NZ_JAJQRB010000009.1:0-69756 GCF_046533075.1 Treponema primitia
CTGCGCGGGTCTACTACAGCAGGGAATTCCAAATGTGCTCGGTCAGGGATGCCCCTCCCCCGTCCGCCTTTGTCAGAAGGATATGGGAAGCGGCTGGCATGATAACTTCTGCGCTTGAATCGCATGCCGTTTGTATAGTGAAGTAGTGTGCCTGATACTTCCGGACCTAGTATATACTTTCGGTTACCTTTTAATAATTTTTCCGATAGCGGTATACTCATAATTATTATTAGCGGCATCTCCCTGTCCAATTGCCCATACAATATCCCGTATATCAATGGTTATATCGGGGTATTTATTTTGCGCTTCAGCCAATAGTGTGATATAGGCTTGTGTATTAATGGTACTTCGGTATCTGAAAGAGCCGGTCACCAAGAATGTACTTTGAACATAACCAAGTACTTCCGCATTTTCTTTTGAACTCATTTTCATGTATTCCCCGGTTGCACATGAAACAAATAAGCCGGTCAATACAAATAATAAAAGCATTCCAAACTTTGTCTTCATATCCTTAATCTCCTTCTGAATTTATTTGGATAAAATTCCATGTTTATAACCGGTGTTAGCGGCGAGCATATTCCAAAGATGATGCCCAATGTTTTCGTCATTGAATTTGACGGTTGCTTCGGAAAATCCTTCCTGTTACAAAAAGCAGAATGTTGGCTATGACACAAGCTTTCATCTTCATTAATTGCACCTTCAAAAAATAATTGACTTTAAAATCTTTATACGCTAATCTTAACAACGTGTCCAATAAAATACATAGTGAATGAATACACTACACTGTGTTTATGTCCATTTCTGGATAAAATTCCGGAAAATGTCAGGAAAAGAGACGGAGGAAGTGCCATTTATGGAGGACAAACAGGTAAAGGAAAGCAGAAAAGCTCGCTATACACGGATGGTTTTGCGAGAAAGTCTCATGGAGTTGATGAAAATGAAACCAATTTCACTCATTTCTGTCAAAGAAATATGCGCACTTGCCGATATAAGCCGTTCAACATTCTACGCCCACTATGCCGATCAAAATGATTTACTCCAAAAAACCGAAGAAGAAATGCTTGTCTTTTTTGATAGTATACTTAATAAAAATACTTTTTATAAGAATGACAAGCATGGCGCATTACAAATCCTGGAAGAAATTTTGCAACATATTGCGGATAATAACAAATCAGTCTATGTGTTATTTAGCGAAAATGGAAATGTAAATTTCCTTAAAACCCTTTTCAGCTCTTTGTACCGGAAAAATATTTTTAAATATCTTACTGATAAATTGCCTGATGAGCAAACCAAGGAATACTATTTTATGTTTTTCGTTACGGGTACTATTGGCATTATATATCATTGGATAAATAACGGCATGAATAAGTCAATACACGAATTAGCTAAACTTATAGTCAATTTAACGTCTCAGATAAAACAGTAATTGTCTTGTTGGGTAAACTATCGGCAGGGTGGAGAAGTCACGCGGCGGATTTAATATATCTTTCACAGTCCCTGTTTCCGAACTTATCGGCATAAACGGACGGGGGAGGGGCATCCCTGGCCGAGCACGCTTGTAGAGTCTGCTTCCGCAGCCCCGCTGCGCGGGTCTACTACAGCAGGGAATTCCAAATGTGCTCGGCCAGGGATGCCCCTCCCCCGTCCGCCTTTGTCGGAAGGATGGGAAGCGGCTTTTATTATAACTTCTGCGCTTGAATCACATACCGGTTCGCAGAGTTTGTACCAATGCCTTCCCGGCAGGATCGCATACCGGATCGCAGGGTTTGTATCAATGCCTTCCCGGCCTGAATCGCATACCGGTTCGTAGTGTTCGTAGCAATGCCTTCTCTACTTGAATCACATACCATTTCGTAGTATTTGTATCAATGCCTTCCCCACCTGAATCACATACTATTTCGCAGGGTTTGTATCAATGTCTTTCCGGCAGGATCGCATACCGGTTCGTAGTGTTTATTTCAATGCCCTCCCCGCACACCATCTTGTATAGTGAAGCGAACCAGCCGGAGTTAAAACCTCTGCGCATAGGCGCCGGTGGGGTGGGGAAGCCACAGCGCGGGATATTTGGAATTCCCCGCTGTAGTAGACCCGCGTAGCGGGGCTGCGGAAGCGGACTCTACAAGCATCCCGCGCTGTGGCTTCCCCACCCCACCGGCGTTTTTGAACAAAATTTTTAGCGCCGCAGACTTGACAAAAATTGCCCAAGGCGTATACTAGTACATTGGGAAAAAGGAGATTAGCAGATTTCATGATTAACCTTGGCGAATTAGCAGTCCCTCTGGAAGGTGAAAATCCGGCAGGGGAAAATCTGGAATACGATCCCCTTTATCTTGAGCTGGATTCCCTGGCGGTGGAAACCTTGGATAGCGTGATGGGGGAATCCAGGATCGAGGGTCGTAAGCCGGATTGGAAAAAACTCCGCGAAAATTGCCTTAGTCTCTGGGGGAAAACCCGGGATTTGCGGGTGGCGGTGTATTTGTCCATCGCCGAAACCGCTTTGGGCGGCATAAAAGACTGTTCGGAAGCCCTTAAACTCATCCTTTTTCTGGTCAGGGATATGTGGGATGCCATGTATCCAAAGCTTGACCCAGAGGATGACAACGATCCTATCGAAAGACTCAATATCCTTGCCATGCTTTCCCCCGAATCGGGAGCTTTTAACGATCCCATCATGTTCATCTCCAAAATCAGGGCGCTGAAATTGACCCCGTCTCTGCCGTATTCGCTTCGGGATCGCCTTATTTCCCTAAACGAGCTTGAAACATCCGATGGACAGAGCATAGATCCCAACCTCATTTTGGGTGAGGTGATGGGTGTGCCCCTGGCGGAAATAGAGGAACAGGCCGCAGCCGCCCGGGACCTGCAGGAAACCATCAAGGCTGTCTGCGCCGTGGCCGGCGAAAAAATGGCCGGCGCCGGTATTCTGACCATGCAGACCCTGACAGAAGAGATAGACCGGTTTTGCAGGACTTACGGTGTTTTTCTTGATTCCTTCGGCTCCGGTCATACCGATGCGGCGGCCGCTGAAAATCCGGACGTTGCGGGAGAGGCCGGATTTTCCTCCGGGGCTGCGCTTTCCAATCTCTCTGCCTACAAACCGGCCAGCAGGGCCGACGCCCTCCTTTTACTTAAAAAAGGCGCGGAATATTTCCGTTACCATGAGCCAAACAGCCCCATTCCCCTCCTGGTGAATCGGGCTCTGCGCTTCTCCGAGATGAGTTTTATAGATCTTCTTGAAGATCTTGTGCCCGACGCCCTGCCCAGAGGCAAGGAAATTCTTGGAATAAAAGGGGAAGCCGGTCAATAACCTGCTAAAACAGTTTATATGTTTATAAGTAGCGCGCTAGTACCCCCCCCCCCCCCCCCCATCATATGTAGCGTTAGTATTACTGAGATATATACCTCTCAAAGTTTTAGGCCGGTCTGTCACAATCACTGCCTTCGGGCCCAAAATTTGCCCTGCCACTCGAAATCCGATCTGTTTATTTGTGGTAATCATAAAGAGTTTCTTCGAGACTCGGTTGTTTACATATTGGGAACCCCTAAAAGCTTCAGTTTTTAGGTGCGCTCTATTGCTACTAGTAAAATGCTAAGGAGGCAGAAAAATGGCTTCAGGAAGCAGCCAGGCTTTTATAGCCAAGAACCGGGCGCCCCGGGTCCAGATTGATTACGATGTGGAAGTTTACGGAGCGCAGAAAAAAGTTAACATACCCTTTGTCATGGGGGTCATGTCGGATCTTTCGGGAAAGTCCGAAGAGCCGTTGCCCAAGGTTGACGATCGCAAAATGCTGGAATTTACTTCCGAGAATTTTAACGATCGGTTAAAGGCCATCAAACCCAGGGTTGCATTTTCGGTTCCCAATACCCTGACCGGAGAGGGCAACCTTAATGTGGATATGACTTTCCAGAGCATGGACGATTTTTCTCCCGCCGCCGTGGCCTCCAAGGTGGATGGTCTGAAGCAGCTCATGGAATCCAGGCAGCAGTTAGCAAACCTGCTTTCCTATATGGATGGCAAGGCAGGGGCGGAGGATCTCCTGAACAAGGTTCTGTCTGATCCCGCCCTGCTCAAAGCCCTCTCGTCAAAGGCAAATGACGGGAAAACCGAAACAGATGAAAAAGCCAAATAGGAGGAGATAGATATGGCCGGTGAACAAAAAATTGAAGCCCTCAGCGCGGAATCCCTGGAAATGTCCGATTTTGAAAAACTCGTCCAGCAGGAATTCAAGCCCCAGTCGGAAGAAGCCCAGACGGCTGTCCAGGGCGCGGTAAAAACGCTGGTAGCCCAGGCGCTGGAAAATGTCGCCCTGGTTTCCAATGACGCCATTAAAACCATAGAGGGGATTATCGCGGAACTTGACAAAAAACTTTCGGAACAGGTGAACATTGTGCTTCATCACCCCGAATTTACCGGGTTGGAAGGCGCCTGGCGGGGTTTGGATTACCTGGTAAGCAATACCGCCACCAGCGATACCCTGAAAATCAAGGTTTTGAATATATCAAAAAACGATGTGGGTAAAACCCTCAAACGTTTCAAGGGAACAGCCTGGGATCAGAGTCCCCTTTTCAAGCGTTTTTATGAAGACGAATACGGAACTGCCGGGGGCGAACCCTACGGCGCCCTCATCGGGGACTATTACTTTAACCACACCCCCCAGGATGTGGAAATTCTGAAAGGCATAGCCCAGTTTGCTTCAGCTTCCCATATGCCCTTTATTTCCGCCTCTGACCCTTCCATTCTAAACCTTGGTTCCTGGCAGGAGCTGTCTAATCCCCGGGATATTGCCAAAATTTTCTCCACCCCCGAGTATGCATCCTGGCGGAGTTTTCGGGAATCCGACGACAGCCGTTATGTCGCCCTTACCCTTCCCCGGGTGTTAAGCCGCGCTCCCTACGGAGCAAAAAGCAACCCGGTGGAGGAATTTGATTTTGAGGAAGATATCGGCGCCGGGGACAGCGAAAAGTACAACTGGATGAATGCCGCCTATGCCATGGGGGTGAATGTCAACCGTTCATTCGCCAATTACGGCTGGTGCGCCAATATACGCGGCGTGGAGTCCGGCGGGGCTGTCCAGGGGCTGCCCACCCATACATTCCCCTCCGAAGACGGGGGTCTGGTCCAGAAATGCCCAACGGAAATTGCCATTACCGACCGGAGGGAAGCTGAGCTTTCAAAGAACGGTTTTCTCCCCCTCATACACTGGAAGAATACCGACTATGCCGTGTTTTTGGGGGGTCAGACGGTCAATAAACCGGCGGAGTACGATTCTCCGGATGCTACCGCCAATGCGTCCCTGTCGGCGCGGCTTCCCTACATTTTTGCCGCCAGCCGTTTCTCCCATTTCCTTAAGTGCATAGTGAGGGATAAAATCGGCTCTTTCAAGGAAAGGGTGGATATGGAGCGTTTCCTCGGGGACTGGATTGCCCAATATGTGACAGGCGATCCCAACGCATCGGAGGAAGTCAAGGCCAAGTACCCCCTGGCGGAAGCCAAGGTGGAAGTCGAGGATGTGGAAGGCCAGCCTGGCTATTACAATGCCCGGTTCTATCTCAGGCCCCATTACCAGTTGGAAGGGCTTACCGCTTCCCTGCGCCTGGTTACAAAGGTTCCCAGCGGGAATAAATAGATCCGGTTCAATAAACCATTAATACCCTGGGTATTAAATTTCAAGTACGGAGGATTTTTATGGCAAGTGTTTATTTCTTACAGATCGACGGAATTGAAGGACAGGCTTCGGATGCAAAGCACGAGAAATGGCTCGACCTTATTTCGTTCTCCCACGGAGCCCTGCAGAATATCAATGTGCAGGCTACGTCGGATGTACAGGGCCGGGGTCAGTACATTCCTTTTATCTTTACCCACGCGGTAGATAAGGCTACACCAAAACTGCAGCTTTCATGTATGAAGGGCGAAGTAATCAAGACGGCAAAGTTTGAATACTGCCGGGTTCTCGGCGGAGCCCAGACTGCGGTGTATGAGCTTGTTATGAACAGTGTCCGGGTTGCCCGGACTGAAATAAAGACCATCAATCCTAAACCGGACGATGCCGCATCCCAGCAGCCGGTTGAAGAAGTTCAGCTCGTGGCCGCCGAGATCACCGTAAAGGTAACACCGATTAAACCCGACGGCTCCAAAGACGGCGCCATCGAGACCAAGTGGAATCAGGTTACGAACAGTTAAGAATTTTGTTTATCGCCGTGGTTCCAAAACCTTGGGACCACGGCATAAAGGATTAAAGGAATGCCGGATAATACAGCGTACTCCGCAAAAGAAGAAGCTCGGTATAAGCCGTACACTTTAAAGCGGCTGACCGATTTTGATCCTTCCGTAAAGACCGAAGCGGCCGAAAGCCTCATAACGGAGAAACAGATTAAAGAGGATATTTTTGAAAACATAGATATGCTTTTTAATTCCCGATCCCATGCGGACCTTGCGGATTTAAAGGGCTATGACGATGTGGCGGATTCGGTCCTGGGTTTTGGTATTTCCGATTTCTGCGGGCGTCAAAGCTCCACTTCTTCCAGGGAAGAACTTCGCGCTCAAATTTTTAAGCAGATAAGCCTTTTTGAACCGCGCCTTAATCCGGAATCCATAACCATCGAACTTTTGGACCCCTCTGCCGGCGATGGGATGAGTATGAATTTCCGCATCGGCGGGGTCATTAACACAAAAGAAGTAAACGAAGAAATTTTTTTCATATCCAAATTGAATCTTGAATCCGGAAGCGCCGAACTGCGCCCGGATACAAAATAGGAAAAGCCGATGGATCTGCTGGATTACTACCGGGACAATCTGAGCTACCTCCGGGGCTTATCCGCCGAGTTTGCGGCGGAGTACCCCAAAATAGCCCGCCGGCTTTTACTCAGCGAATTTGACTGTATGGATCCCTATATTGAGCGGCTTCTGGAAGGCACGGCTTATCTTTCGGCAAAGGTCGAGAAAAAACTCGACGATGGATATTATCCTTTTCTGGAGTCGGTGCTTAGTTCCATTGCCCCCGATGCACTCTATCCTGTTCCCTCCGGGGCTGTTCTGGAAGTATTTCCCAATACCGCAGACGAGAATGTCCGGAAGGGGACCATGCTCAAGGCCGGAACAGTCTTTGAAACGGTTATTACCGGGATAAATACCCCCTGCCGTTTTTCCTGCGCCGAAGACACGCCCCTTGCCCCCTTTTCCCTGACCCGGGCGGATTATATCAGTCATGATGTCTCCGGTCTGGGAATCAAAAACAACGATGCCGAATCGGCACTGTGTCTGGCATTTTCCGGCCCCGGCAATGGGGCGCTTCCCCTTACCGAAGCTGTTCAGCTGTATGTAACCCTCGCCGAGGCGGATGTGTCCCTGCTGCTGCGTCTCCTTGCCCATGACACCCTGGGGGTGTACGTAAAACAGGGAGACGGGGAATATAAAGATGTAAGCGGAGTAAGCATTGATATTCCCATGATGACCGGGGAAAAACTTTTCGGTATACAGGTAAAATCCAATCCCCGGGGTTTACGTATTCTGCAAAATTATCTTACGTACCCTGATTTTTTTAAGTTTTTCCGTATCCGGGGGCTTGACGCCGTTTCTGCGGGGCAGGGGAGGCTGGAACTGGTTTTTGCCTTCCGCCGCCGTGAGCCCGCCCTGCAGGCCCTGGTAAAAACATCTTCTATCAAACTTAACTGTGTTCCCGTGTTGAACCTGTTTTCCAAACGTTCGAATCGGATAAATGTAGAACGGGACGCCTTTGAATTTCACCTTGTTCCCGACAGGACCTCCATGCGGGATTATGAGGTGGCTGCGGTCAGGAATGTTGATTTTTACGACGAGAAGAACAGTCTTATTTTCAGCGCCGCAAATTTTTATGACCTGGGTTCGGAGCAAAAAAAACGGAATTTTTTCAGCGCCCGGCGGCGCAGAAAACTGATAGAACGGCATTCCACGGCGCGCAGTACCTACAGCGGGACAGAGGTCTATCTGTCCTTTGGGCCTCTGGAGGCAGAGGCCTACCAGTTTGCGGCGGACCTTCTGGTTACCAACAGGGATATACCGCTCCTTCTGCAGACAGGGGCGGCTATTACTTCTTCATCCCTCCTTTTGCTCGGGGCCGCCTTTATAACCCTTCCCACCCGGCCCAATTATCCTCTGGCGGAGCGGGGGGACCGGGACGATTTTGGACGTCTCAGCCACATCGTTATGAACCTCTCGGCCATGCTCTGGGAGGAAGGGAAGCGGCCTTTGGAAATCCTCCGGAATATGCTGCGCTCCTATCCCATACGGCCGGCGGAAGAGATGGAACGGGCAATAAACGGTATTACCGCCCTGACCAGCGCCGGCGATACCTTCCGGTTCATCAGAAAAGGTGCGGTATTTTATGAATGGGGTTGGAAGATCCGGCTGATCCTGGATGAAAATGCCTTCGCCGGCATGGGTTTTTATATATTCGGTCGTATCGTAAGCGAAATTCTCAGATCATTTACACCGGTAAACACTTTTCTGGAAATTCATTTAGACACATTGCAGTCGGGGAACATAGCGGTATGGAAGACATTAGAAAATCAGTAAAAAAAGCTTCCCAGCTGCTGCGCAAGGGTATCTCTGCGCCGGATTTCTGGGCCTTTGTCCGCAGTCTGGAAAATGCGGATAAAACAAAACCCCGGCTCGGCCGGGCCAATAACCCCGGGGAGGAGAATGTCCGGTTCGGGCAGATGCCATACCTGTATTTCCCAACCACGGATATTGCCGAAATAATCGAAGGCGGCAAAAACCCCGGTGTCGATGCAACCCTGATCGTTTATTTTTTCGGCCTTCTGGGAGTAAGCGGACCCATGCCCCTGGAGTTTACCAATTATATTTTCAGAAGATCCCACAGTTATTTTGACAATACCTGGCGGCGTTTTCTGGATATTATTCATCACCGTTTTCTCAGCTTTTATTACCGGGCATTTGCGGCCAATCAGCAGGCCATAAGCGCCGACCGTCCCGAAGATGATGTTTTTGCGGACATTATCGGGAGCCTTGCGGGGCTTCCCCCGGGAGGAGGGGAGTCTGCGGGGGTTATGCTTGATTCAGCCAGGTATTTCTCAATGCCGGTAAAAAACCGCTGGGGGCTGGAGGATATACTCCGCAGGACCTTTATATCCAAATTAAGGATTGAGGAATTTGTTCCCGCCGCTAACGATATACCCCCTGAAAATTATGCCGTTTTGGGAAAAAGAAATACTGTTTTGGGATTTGATCTGCAGATAGGCCGGAGTTATATAAGCCTGACGGGAAAATTTGAAATCCATATAGGCCCCCTTTCTTTTGAAGAGTATCAGGGCTTTATGAGGGGCTCAAACGGTTTGGCCCGTCTTTCGCAGGTAGTAGATCGGTATCTGGACCGCCCGCTGGATTATTCGGTGGTATTTTCGGTTATCTGGCATACCATTCCGCTGGCCCAGCTGGGTTTCGATTTGGTAAAGAAGCGGTGGGAACCTGCCTGTCTGGGTTATACCGGCTGGATAGGAAACCAGGAAGATCGTGAAGTAATACTCAGTATCCCTGCCGTACGGCTTAACCGGGGAAAGCACATAGAAAAGGAGAAAATTTATGGCTAAATTGAAAAGGATTCAGCTTTTTGCAAAGCTTGACGCAAAGGCCTATCAGGCTGTAGAAAGCGCCACCATCCTTTGTAAGACCCGGGGGAATCCCTACGTGGAACTGACCCACTGGGTAAACCAGATAATTCTGGGCGAGGAGACCGACTGGCACGAGGCCATCAGGTACTTTGCCCTGGACGAGGCGAAACTTGCCAAGGACCTGATAGCCGCCCTGGACGCCCTGCCCCGGGGAGCGTCTTCCATATCGGATTTTTCCAACAACATCCAGCTTGTTATCAAGGACGCCTGGATGATTTCGTCCTTTGTGTTCAACGAAGGGCTTATACGTACGGGGCATCTCCTCTGCGCTATCAAGCAGTCCCCGGAGTTGGCCCGTATTCTCCATGACATGAGTTCTGAATTCATAAAAATTAACGGCGACCTTTTGGCGGAAAAATTCGCAGAGATCGTCAAGGATTCGGCGGAGACTTCCGTGGCGGTTTCCTCAGGGGAGAGCACAGCCACAGGCCAGGCCGGTTCGCTTATGGGAAACGCTGCCATGGGCAAGGGCGAAGCCCTGAAACAGTACACCGTGGACATGACCGCCGAAGCTGCCGCCGGCAGGAGCGATCCCATTGTCGGCAGGGACGAAGAAACCCGCAAAGTCATAGACATACTGCTCCGCCGCCGCCAAAACAACCCCATCATAACCGGAGACGCCGGCGTTGGAAAAACCGCCGTTGTGGAAGGCTTTGCCCAGCGCCTTGCCGCAGGGGATGTTCCATCGGTTCTCAAGGGAACACGGCTCCTTTCCCTGGACATGGGTCTCCTCCAGGCCGGGGCAAGTATGAAGGGCGAATTTGAAAACCGCCTGAAGCAGGTTATCGAAGAAGTACAGGGTTCCGAAACGCCGATAATTCTTTTTATTGACGAAGCCCATACCATGATAGGCGCCGGAGGCCAGGCCGGACAAAACGATGCGGCAAACCTTTTAAAGCCCGCCCTTGCCCGGGGCAAACTCCGTTGTATCGCCGCCACGACCTATCAGGAATATATAAAATATTTTGAAAAAGACCCCGCCCTTGCCCGGCGGTTTCAGAACATCCTGGTGGACGAGCCGGATGACGAAAAGGGAACCCAGATGATGCGGGGCATGATAAAGACCCTGGAAAAACACCACAACGTTACTGTTCTGGACGAAGCGCTTAAGGCTGCCGTGCAGCTTTCGCGGCGTTACCTCCCTGCCCGGCAGCTCCCCGATAAATCGGTGAGTATCCTCGACACGGCCTGCGCCAAGGTACATTTAAGCCAGAATGCTGAGCCCGCCGAACTGGAATACTCCCGCCGCCGCATTGAAGCCCTGGAACTTGAAATTGATATTTTAAAGCGCGAAGAAGCAGGCGGTGTAAATCACCGTGAAAAAATCGCCGCCTTGGACAAGGAGCTTGAAGCGGAAAAAGAAAACCGCGACGGGATAAATACCCGTTTTGAAAAAGAAAAAACCCTGGCCGCCGAAATAACGGAACTGCGCCAAAAACTTGCCGGTGCAAAGGAGGACGAAACATCCTCACTATCGGCGGAACTTGAAACAAAACGCAGCGCCCTTACGGATTTCCAGGGGGAACATCCCCTGGTATTGCCCCAGGTGGATATCCAGGCGGTCTCTGCGGTTATCTCCGAATGGACCGGCATACCCCTGGGCCGCATGGTAAAGGACGAAATAAAATCCATCCTGACCCTGGACGAGGAACTCTGCCGCCGCGTTATCGGCCAGGACCACGGCCTTAAGATCATATCCAAACGGGTGGTTACCGCCCGGGCCTCCCTGGCGGACCCCAACAAGCCTATTGCCGTCATCATGCTGGCGGGCCCCTCCGGCGTCGGCAAGACCGAAACCGCCCTTGCCCTGGCAGAACAGATCTACGGCAGCGAAGAGCAGATCATCACCATCAACATGAGCGAATTCCAGGAAGCCCATACGGTGTCCACCCTCAAGGGCGCTCCCCCCGGCTATGTGGGCTACGGGGAAGGCGGCGTCCTTACCGAGGCGGTGCGCCGCAAACCCTACAGCGTGGTACTTTTGGACGAAGTCGAAAAGGCCCATCCGGATGTACACGAAATTTTCTTCCAGGTTTTTGACAAGGGCCAGATGGAGGACGGCGCGGGCCGCCGGGTGAATTTCCGTAATACCCTTATCCTTTTAACCACCAACGTGGGCGACCAGACCATCGAAAAACTCTGCGCCGATGAGGAAAACCTGCCGGATACTTCCGTTTTGGAAGAGGCCATTCGGGAAGATATGATGCGTGTTTTCCCCGCAGCCCTTCTGGGCCGCATACAGATCGTGCCCTATTATCCCCTGGGAAAGAAAGCCCTGTACCGCATCATCGATCTTAAGCTGGCAAAGATTAAAAAGCGGGTAACGGAAAATTATGCCGCAGAGCTCCTCATAGAAGACGCGGTAAAGGACGAGATCATCCGCCGCTGCGACAATGCCGCTTCCGGGGCGCGCCTTATCGACGCAGTTATTAATAACAGCCTGCTTCCGGAGATCAGCGCCGAATTCCTCCGCAGTACCCTGGAGGGGAAAAAGTTCAGCGCCGTTACCATAGGCGCAAAAGACCAGTCTTTTACCTACGATTTTAAAGATAAGGAGGCAGAATAATGCCTACACCTGTGGCAACCATTGCCAATTTAACCGCCACCGGGGATGTTATTATCGGCCCCGGCGCCTTTACCACCATGGTGAAGGGTCTGCCCTGCGCCTGCATGGGGGACGCCGTGGCGGGCGCCCTCTGCGTTGCCGGAGTTATTACCATGACCACGGCCCTCAATAAGCTGGCAAAAGGCCGGCCACAAGCCTGCATCGGCAGCATTGTTATCGGTGTTACCCCCATCGGCATACCCATAGCCACGCCGGTCCTTGTCTGCCCGAACGTTAACGTGATCGTTTAGGTGGCGGCCATGGCAGAAAGCGGCGCTATGAATCTGGCGATGAAGATCGCCGGCGGCGGATACGATGATTTCTTTCCCTACGAGCTGACCCTGGAAGAAGGTTTTTCCCGGGTAAGCCGGGGAGAGCTTACGGTTATCACCAAAACCTGCCGGAGTCAAAAGGATCTGGCAAGTCTTTTGGAAAGGCAGGTTTCCCTTCAAATTAATCAGCCCATAGCCGGAGGACTTGTAACGCGGAGCCGCCGTTTCCACAGCATTATTACCGGGGTGGCCAGTCCCGGAGTGGTAAGCGGCGGGGAGAGCAGTCCCTGTTACCGCCACATCATCACCATAGAAAGCGAGTTTGCTCTCCTCCGCTCTACGCGGCTCAGCTATCCTTTTTATCGTAAAACCCCGGCGGATATTATTGAAGAGATCCTGGCCCGGTACCGGATCAGGGGACAGTTCGCCGAAACCTATTTTAACCGCAGCGGCTACAGTAAAAACCTGAAGTTTGACCAGGCAGGCGAATCCGACCTGGACTTTATCCGCCATGTCATGAATCTCTACGGCATCTCCTGGACCTTTGTACACGGTCCGGCCCCCCAGGGCATCGGAACTGCGGAACTGTTTTTTACCGAAGGAAACAAGTTTCCCCCGCCTTTCTACGAATACTCGGACAAACGGAAAATTCCGGGTATCGAGCAATTCGACTTTATAAACTACAACGAAGGGGGGAACCTCTGGAAGATGGACAGTTGGCGCATGGAAAACACCCTGGGCGTCGACGGCATGGAGCTGAACGCCTCCTATCCGGAATTCAATTACGGCTCTAAGGAATGGCGCTGGGGAGATATTGGCCCGGGCAAACGGTACCATAGCCGGAGTTCCCTCTTTCACGGTTACGAGCAGCATACTCCCCCTGCCGAAATCGACCGGGACCTTAAGCAGATCCTGGAAGGGCAGCGGCTTGCCCTGGCCCTGGAAAAACAAACATGGTCCGGCGGGGCGGAGAATATCCTCCTCATGCCCGGCCTGGTGTTTGAACTGGGCCACTTCTATGGTTCTAAAGACAAGGGCCTTCTTGGCGTGCTGGTAATCGCCTCGCATCTCCATGTCCGTTCCCTGTGGCCCAAAGATATGGCATCCCCGCCTGTCGATGCGGAAACCGGCGAACTTGTACAGGTAGAATTCAACGCCGCCGACTGGGGCCGGGATTCGGAAAAACGTTATTGCAGGAGGAACTGATGTCTTCAATCGATGAACTCGTGTCACAGATCGACGAACTCAAGTCAAAGATCAATGAACTCGAGTCAAGGGTGCCGGTGATTAGAACGGTCTGCGATGCCCAGGGCCGGGTGGACAAACGCCAAACCCAGGTGTCCTGGAGCCCCTACGGTTTTTATGTGCAGAAGGAGGACGGTGAAAGCGCCAGCGTGGAACCCGTCGTTAAGGTCAATATGACCCTGCCCCTGGGGGGCGAACTGTCCGGACTCTACTCCTTCCCCCGGATAGGGGACAAGGTGCTGGTGCTGCAATCAGGGGGCGCCTGGTATCTTTCCGGCTACGTACCTTCGGAAAATGATATTCAAAATTCCCTGCTGCCCTACAGCTCTGATAAAATCAAGGCCATAAAGAAAACAGATGAGGAAATCGAGGCCATAAAGGAGAAAAGCAAGGATGTATGGACGGAGGAAGAAAAGGCCCAGGTTCTGGTCTGGGATAACGAACGATCCAAACTCCAGGGCGAAGCCGGGGGACTCGTGCTGCGCCGCCAAAAAAGCGGGCCGCACTCGGTGGACACTAAATATTCCGAAGTATCCATATATGATGCCGCCTCCGACTGGGTGGCGCACCCCTCCGCCGACCAACTGGGTATTACCCTGGACGAAGGTTCCAGTCTGGTCTTTAAGGAGAAATCAGGGAAGTACATTGGCTATCGGAAAAAGGATGACGAGGAAACTGAATTTACCGCAGAAGAGCAGACAAAGGCTGATGAGTGGCGCAAAAAGTACTGCGACAGCGATGGCTATCCCCTTATTGACCGGATGAACATACAGTCCGCCGGGGACCTCCACAGCAGAGCGGAGAACCACCACCTCTCAACGGGAAAGCGGGTAGAGATACTGGCGGATTGCGGTCCCGTTTCGCACCGGTCCGCTGACAATAGCCTGAACAAGGGGGAGATCTATATTTGTGCGAAGAAACGGATAATAATCGAGGCGGGTAAGGAGATCCAGCTGAAGGTAGGCCGTACATCGTTGGTGATAGATGATATGGGCTTCCGGGTAACGAGTCGGAGGGTCAGCGGCAAATGGGGTACATCCTGGGACGCCTCACTGAACGTGAACCCCATGCAGGGTATAATCATGAGCGGGCAGAACGTCAATATAACCGGAACGCGGCAGGCGAGCATGGGAGACAGTTACGGCGGAGGCTTGAGCAGCCGCATAGGGGTGGTCCAGATTGCGGGCAGAGAGGTTGCGCTGCAAACCTATAACGAAGCGGAGTACCTCTTTAACATGGCGATAGCGGATAGTGAGACCGTGTTTAATAACATATTGTTGGGCCTTGCGCGGGGCGGGGTAAATCCCAGCAGCGGTGATGGCCAGGATATAGCGAGACTGGTAGTGAATAGCCTCAAAAAAATAGCGAATCTGGTAAAAAGTTTTACCGCTCATTGGAAAAAATACTCAGAGGTTAAGGAAAAGATCAACGAAGCTAACGAAGCTAACAACGCTAACACCACCCCGGCGCCCATAGAAGCTAACGAAGCTAACGAAGCTAACAACGCTAACACCACCCCGGCGCCCATATCGGACGAAGACGAGGGCGTTTGATTGAATTGCGTCTTCGTAATATTAGGAGGAGTAAAAAATGGTAATATCAAAGAGTGACTCTGCAGTCTATAAGCTGAACAGCCTTTTGGGCTTGATACTGGAAATAACGGACACCGTTTATTCAGGGCTGGAATCAAAAGCCGGTTCCTACCGTATGCTGCCATCACAAACCACGGGACGGTACGACGATGGCGCGGACGCCTTCAGGGACAATCTCTATATGTCCGCAGCCATTACCGACAATGACATCATAGCCATATTCACTTCGATTTTTGCCGTCAAAGGTACCCGGGAGATCTGCAAGGTGGAGCTGGGCGCCAGCGGGGAACTCACCCTGACGGGGGAGAGCATTAACATGGTCGGCATGAATAAACAAAATGTTGAAACCCCCAGTCTGGCTATTCGGGAATTCGCCGCCATTACAGCTTTGGTGCAGGACGGGGTGACCCTGACCAGGATTGTGGCGGAAACGGTAACCGCCAGTATTGCGATTGCTAAAGGGGCCGATGCGAAAAAGCAGCTCCCGGAGGAGCTCTAAATGGATGTGGATGCGCAAATGAAAGCGGAAATTGCCAGGGATGTGGCGCCCCTCATGGGCGGTATAGCCGGCGCCATTGTGGCGGCGGCGGCGGCGGGCGTACTGGCGCTTGTGGGAACCAACATGAAGACAAGCAGCATGGCGGGCGATAAGTCCATACACCCCACGGAAGATACTGTTTCCGTGAGTAAGGCCGAAGTTGCCGCCTCGGAAAAGGAAGGCGCCCTTTCGGAGGACAGCCTTGCCGCCCAAAACGGCGAGCTGAACGCCGCCCGCACCGACGCCGCCGCCCAGGACGCCGAAGCCAAAGCTTTGGACTCCGGGGCGGCGGCTGCGCGTACCAAGGCCGGGGCCGCGGATATAGAGACCAAGGCCCTCAAAATGACCTGATCAAAAAAAAGGAGACATGATGGCGGATAAGATTGACTGGCTGAACAGACACTTGGTGCTCCTCAGATACCTAGCCGTGGCCGATGCTGCGGAAAAAGAGGGCTATAAAATCCCCCCCCAGGAGGAAGAACTGTTTGCCCTAAACCCCGGTGCGGAAGACGCCGTTTTCCATCTGGCGGACAAGGGGAATTTTAAGGAAGCCTGCGCCCTCCTGGCTTATATCGCCCACCGCCGGGCTGCGATCTGGTGGGGGTACCGCTGCGTCCTTTCTCTGCTGGAGGAGCTGCGGCAAAATCCGGCGGTGGACCGGGATATTGCGGACATCGCCGCCGATTTTACCGTTACCGTGCCGGACTGGGCCAAAATAGAGCTGCCCCCTCCCCCCGACACCTCGCCCCTTTCCGCCCAGGTTGCGGATTTGCGGGCACAGAATAAAGAGATGGAGGCCCTGGTTAACCCCGAAATCCTCAAACTGGTAAGGGATGCCGTTGAAGTGGCCTTCCAGGAGTTTAAAAAGATACACGGCATTCATCCCATCGACCTGGCGAAAAAGTTGGGTGAACGGATCAACGAGCCCCGGGTGGTTATCGACCCCGCTTCCCCCATATTCAAGGCGGAGGCGGAACTCAAGGCCCAGCTTGCGGCGGTGCAGAAGGAAACGGTGGAAACCATTAAGGCCGTTCTTCCTTCCAAAGTTCCCGCCCACGAAAAAAAACTGCGTGACAACGCCCTCTCGGCGGTTTACCGCTGGGTGGCCGCCCCGGACGCGGAGAACAGCCAGAAGTGCCTGGACATCGGCAACGAGTGCGCCGATACCCCTGCGGGCTTGCTCTGCCTTTCCGGTTTCTGGGCCTATGGCAACCTTATGCCCCTGGGAGAACAGACCGTGCCCACCCCGCCGGGGCTTGCGGCGAACGGGCTTAACCAGGTGTTTCTGTTAAGCGCCCTGCACAAGGGGGGAACCCGTAAGGTTAAGGAACGTTACGAAGAATATTTTCGCATCGGCGTTGAGGTCCTGACCGGAGCGGATAACTGGGAGACTTCCCTGGCTTCGGGGAAAATGCCCCACGAGGAAATTTCCTTCCCGGGGGAAACACCCGTCAATAAGCCGGAGAGCAAAACGGCGCCCGCTGCACCCGTTGCATCCGCATCGCCCGCTGTACCGGCCGCCGAGGGTATACAAAACGGGAACGGCTATAAACGCTGGAAGCCGGAGGGGAATCTATAAATGGGTACGGCATCAAAATGAAAAGGATTTTTTTTGATACCCTGTTTTTATGGGGTATATTCCTGTTATTTTCAGGCTGTGTCAGCCAGTACAAGGTGGTGGTGGGATTTTCGCCCCAGCTGCAGGAATACTTTAATGAATATCCTACTATAGAAGTTGATATAGCGGCGGTAACCGAGGGCGAAGCTGCGGAGGTAAAACAGGAAGGGGTGGAAAAGTATTTCGCCCCCGGCGGCGGACTGCGGGAACGGCTTCGGAGCCAGACCTGTTTTTTCTACCGCGAAAACAACGGCCTCTTTGTACTGTCCTCCCGGGCCCCGGTCTGGAGGGAGTGGGCGTTAAAAAAACCGGAGAATGTTCTGGTGATTGCCAGTCTGCCCTATGACTCTGCCATGAGCAAGGACGCAGATCCCCGGTTGGTACTGGTCAAAATGAAGCAAACCTATGTCCTGGCCAAAACCCTCTACTTTCTGGTAGAGCCCCAAAAGGTGGTACAGGCAAGTAAAATCTCAGGTAGTGCGGAGGAGGGGAAAGCGGCTTCCTCCGGTCAGTGGATCGAGGTCCGTTAATGAAGGCCCGTTAAGGAGAAACAAATGCGTTTTGAAGAGTTATTACATTGGAATGACGGGGAATTTTTGCAGCCCCATCATTTCCAGTATTTAGAGCGGCAGAATTTGGCGTTTTTAAAATCTTTCCGTACCTTTTCCTGCCCCTATCCCTGGGGGCTTGTGGATTTCGAGATCGACACCGATGCCCTGGCCGCCGCAAGGGTAACGGTTAAGCGTTTTTCCGTTGTCCTTGCGGATGGAACACCCCTGTCCATGCCCGGCAACTGTCTCCTCGGCACACTGGATCTAAGCGAGGCCCTTAAACAGAACCCCGACGAATTGACCATTTACCTCGCCCTTCCCCTGTGGTCGGAGTTCGAGCCCAACCTTGGGGAAAGCGGGGAAAAACGGCATTTTTCCACGCAAAAAAAGAGTATCCGGGACGAAAATTCAGGGGACAATGAAATCACGATTATCACCCATAGGCTCAATGCCCGTCTGATCAGTAATCTGGACGATGCAAAGGACATGGAAATTCTTCCCATACTGCGCCTGGTGGTTTTAAGCCACGATAAGGCGCAGACGGCCCTGAAGGTAAATGAAAATTATTTTGCACCCTTCCTGCTCACCGGTTCCGACAACCCCCTTTACAATAAGATCCAGGGACTTATCGCCGATATACGCCGCTGCCGGGACAAGGCTCTGGACATTCTGACCACGGCAAATTTCAAGAATGATGATCTTTCAGGGTATACGGCCTATACTGTTTTACGCCTGCGGGCCTTGAATGTGTACGAAATTCGCCTTAACGCCCTTTTAAGCGCCGGGAACATAACGCCCTTCGAGTTTTATATGGAGCTTAGCTCCCTTCTGTCGGAACTCATGGCCTATGACCCCATGCACAATATTCGGGAAATTCAACAGTATAACCATTTGGACAGCGCCCCCCAGTTTATTGAAATCATCAAGGATATTCGTTCCTTTATTCTACAGGAAGGAAGCGCCGACTTCATCAAGCTGGATTTTACCCAGGACGGAGACGGTAATTATCTTTATACCGCCCTTAAGGCCGAAGATATTTTCCGGGCCAAGGATTTTTATTTGGCCCTCAAGACCGACAGCAGCAAACCCGATGTGATCAAGGCCGTGGAAGAGGGAGATACCTTCAAACTGATAAACCCCCAATCAAAACAGCTGCGCATCCGCGGGGTAAAACTGGTAGAAACTCCCTATGCGCCGCGTTTCTTGCCCGTTTTAAGCAAAACGATCTGGTTCCACCTGGACCTGGAAGAATCAGCCAGGGTATGGCGTGAAATTACGGAAGAACAGGGGATAGCGGTAGATTTTGTGTCCGGATTTTTTTCCGGTCTGGAACTATCCCTGTACCTTATCGTTGGGAGTAAATAAATATGGCGTCAGGATTGGAAAAAATCTGTAATCCTGTTTTTCTCTGTCTTTGTAACTATTGGCAGCTCAGCTGTATCACGAATTTTGTTGAAAAAGAAAAATTTCAGCAGGATTTGATAAAATGCCTTGGGGAAGCAAAAGAGAAGTCGAAGGAAGACCCCCTCCTTGAACGGGAATTTGCCTGGATAGAAAAACCCCTGGTGTTCTTTATTGACTATATTGTAAAGGAGGGCCGTTTTCCCTTCAGGCAGGAATGGCGGGAACTTTCCCGGAATTATAACGAGCTTTCGGGGGACGAGAAATTTTTTAACCTGCTTACGGAAACCCTTGAATATCCTGAATTCAAAAATTCCTTTGTGCTTTTTTATATCATGCTCGGCCTGGGTTTTGACGGAGCCTACCGCTACAACCAACAATACATCGAACAGTGTATGCGGCTTTGCATGGAAAAGGCCGTTATAGAGTATGATGTTTATTCCGAACCCATCACGACCTTTCCCAAAAAAAATCTTTTTCACAGACGACAGGGAAAACTGAATATCCGCGCCGCCCTGCTGGCTTGCGCTCTGTTTCTGCTTGCCGGTTTTATCGTCAACCTGGTGGTTTTCTTTGATATCACGGAAAATTACCGTACTGTTTTGGAAAAAACAGCGGAAGACTCCACAGCCGGAACGGCTTTTTCTCCTGCGGATCAAGGAATTCAATAATGCCCAATTTATTTTCCTCCCTTTCCGGTACCATGGGGATTGCCATGAATTTTTTAAAAACAAGTCCCTTTGGCCCCATTATTATCATTCTGGCAGTTCTGCTGGCGGTTTTGTTTTTTGTAATTCCCCTGATCCGGAAGCTCAGACTCAAGAGAATAAAAAACAAAGAAACCAGGAATATAATGAAAGATCTCCTCACCTGGCGTCACCTGGCGCAGCTTGTCAAGGGCGGGGAGGAGCATGACAGGGCCAAGCAGGATCTTTCGGATAATATCGTTCGTATAAACGAACTTTTAAAACAGGGTTTTGGCCATGCGGCAAGGAACGTTCCGAATCTGTACGCCCTTCCCTGGTATGTGGTTCTGGGCGAGCCCCGGTCGGGAAAATCCTCCCTCCTGGCGGCAAGCGATCTGGAACTGGTTCCGTCGGTGGAGGAAAAAAACCCTGAGGAGGATCCCAACAACAGTCTGCCGGTGCGGATTTGGACCGGCGCCAAAGCGGTGCTATACGATATAAGCGGAAAAATTTTTTTTGACCGCTGGCTTGACGCTTCCAGCGCCGAATGGAATTACATTGTCCGGCAAATCTGCCGGAGAGGACGGCGGAAGGCTCTGGACGGCGTTATCCTGACCATTCCCGCCGATGCCCTTTTGATCGACGATGAAAATCTTTCCTCCAGAAAAGCTATTCTAATGGCCAATGAATTGGGAAACCTTCTGCGGCAAAGCGGAATGCGGCTGCCCTGTTATGTGGTGGTAACCAAACTCGACATGGTAAGCGGTTTTCAGGAATATTCCGGCGCTTTTACCGGGGATCTCCGGCATCAGATCCTTGGTTTCGAGAGCGACAACCGGGTGTTTGTTGAAGAGACCTTCGGCAAATTCTGGGCAAAGCTGTATGACAGGCTGCGCTCCGGTTCAAAGCAGCTTATCTTCCCCGCATCGGGCCTTTCCGGTTCCACCGGGGAAAACCGCATGGACAGGACTGGCAAGATATGGCTCTTTCCGGATAATTTTTCAGGCCTGTACGGGAATTTAAAAACCTACCTGGAAATACTTTTTGGCGAAGAGAATTTTCATGGAACCGGAAATACTTTTTTTGAAGGCGTATTTTTTACCTCCTCCAAAGATATGGATTTTTCCTTTAGTCCTGAAATCGCGTCCCTTGCGGGAAGAAATGTCGAGGATGTATTTATACCCGTTTCCCGGGCATCCTCCGCCAACGATACCGCGTCCAAAGCCCTGGAATTAAATACTCCCTCTACCGCCCTGGTGGTGGTAAATGCTTCCAGAACGCTTCTGGCGCCCTATCTGCAAAGGGCGAATTTGCTGCAGGGTTATTTTATCCGGGATCTGCTCCACAAACGGATCTTTGTTCCCTCTCCCCATGCAGACTTTGTCCGGAGCGAGGCCATGCGCCGCCATATTCCCCAATACTTTCTTTGCGCCGCCCTGGCCGCCCTGGGTTCGGTTTTTCTTTTCAGCGCCCTTTTTGAAAGGGACAAGCTGCGCTCCTCCCTGATTATGCATGAGTCCTATTACAGTTGGCTGGACCCGGTATTGCAAAAAAACGCCCCTTCCCGGTCTCCCCTTATAAAAGAAGATGAGTACCGCCGTTTTACGCTGGACAGGGCTCCGCTCTACGGTGAATCCCTCTCATCCAGGCTTCAGTTTTATTACAATACCCTTACCCAGCGCGATTTAGGGACACCCGTTCCCTTCGGCTTCGGTCTTTCGAAGGTCCTGGTTTTTGGGTTTAACCGGAATATGGGGTACAGGCAGAAAGCCTTTATTGCAAACCAACTGCAAAAATCCATGGTGAGAATTCCGGTGATAAAAAACATAGGCAGCAAACTGATTGAAGAGGTCGACACCCAGATTCTTGACCATGATACCCGTGGGGTTATTGTCTCCTTTGTCTCCCTCGATGAGGTTCAGGGGGTGGATTTTTATAAATTTTTTACCGCCCGGGATTTTAAGCTTGATTCCATGATCCGCTATCTTGTGCCTGATATTTCAAACGATACCATGGAGTTGCTCAGTAATTATAAACCGGGGTATGACCGTTCCAATGCCCCGCAAATGGATATTGATTATATTTATTCCCCGGATTACGCCGCGGCGAAACAGGCGGCCCTGGACACCATGCTTTCAGCCTGGAAAAGAGGGGCAGTCTATCCCGATTCAATATATGGAAAAATAAAAAATCTCGCCGCCATATCGGAAGAAATAACCGTCAATTACCGGGATATTGAAAACGCCCTTAAAAAAATTAACGGGGTGTCTTCCCTCTCTGATGTGGAAGAGGCTGTGTATGAGTGGAAAAGTCTTACGGACAGGCATAAGGCTCTTACGGCCCGGGGAAGGGCTATCTTTGAAGAGGTAAGATCTTTATTAAAGGCGGCCCATATTCCCCTGCCCTTTGAAGCCAATTTGCCGACGCTTAATATGTCAGGGAAGGGAGCCATTGTTCAGAAAAAGGTCTCCCTTGATGCGTTCAACAATAATCTTATCAATGACTATCTTTTTAATGACATGGTGATAAGCTATGCGGTTCAGGAATATTTGCGGCTCTTCGACGCCGACATGGAATTCATAAAACTGAAAACAGGAAACACCGATGGCGGCCTGCGGGGGCAGGTTATAGCGGAACAGAATTCCTTCAGCGGCAATCTGGAAAAGGAGGTGGAAGCGCTCCGTCTGAATGCCCGTATTCTCCAGGACAATGCGCTTTTGTCAGACAGGCTGGACGAAAAACCCGACGCCCCTTCCCTTTTTATGACCGTTGAGAAAATAATAACCCTTGCTTCAGATATTCCTGTACCGAATCGGAATACGCTTCAAAAAAGCGGCTTCAATGTAAACTGGCAGACCGGACAGAGCACCATCAAAACGGCAACGGATGCCTTTGAGTCTTTTGTGAAACCCCATGGTGAAAATGAAAAGGTATCCGCCCTGATTGCAAATGCCAGGGTAATGATGCTGGCGGAAGCCTATTATAACAGATATATTACCTTTACCACTTCCTATGCTTTTCTTAATTCCTTTGAAGGCAACATTGCCGCAGTAATAGAAGCCGAAGCAGATGGCTCCGGTTTATTTTCCTTTTCCGGCAGTACCATTGAGAACCTCTTCGGCGGATTCTACTATAACAAGGGCTACGATCCGGTGCAGCTTAAATTTATTGTTGATAATGTCGCTTCTTTTGCGGCCCTTTTTAAAACCGGGGAGGATGCGAAGAACCAGCCTCCGTTCTTGAGAAATGTTGATAAAAGGATGTATCAGCCCCGGGCCTTTATGGATTATCTTTCGAACTATATTATGTATTGGGGAAATTATCCTGACCGTATCTATGTGTCCGCCGGAACATGGGACCGGTTCATGTCCAGAGCTTCGCAGTACAAATCCTTTCAGATAAATTCGGTGCTGCTTTCCGTCTATGCCAAAAGCCTGGAATTCCTGAACCAGATTGATAATACCCTGCTGAATGATACCCTCGTGGCATTGAGAAACAGGTATGCCGCCTCCCTGGGGGATAAACTTGCCCTCATGAACCAGTTTTTAAGCGCCGATGCGGAAAGGATGTTCTCGGCCTGGGCATCACTTCCCCGGGATCCCCTTGAGGCCTATGCCATACTCCGTTCCGTATCGGAAGAAGATTTAAAAAATTCGTATCTCACGGTGTATACCGGCGCTCAGGATGCAGGGAATGCCGCCATCGGCATAGGATGGTGGAACAGTTTTGTTATAGACGGATCTCAAATTCTTGCCCGCCATACCGATGAAACAAACAGAACCCGCCTGCTTGAGAATTATGAAAAGTACAGGGCCTATCCCTTATGCAGTAATGCTTTGCCGGCAAATGCCCTTGACTTCAAAACCATGCAGGAAATCGCTTCCCTCTTTGAAGCCATGGGCGCAGCCCTGCCGCAGGGACAAGATGCTCCTCCGGATCAAACCGGGAGAGATCCGGTCCATGCGGCGCTGCACCACAGCCTGTTTAGCGGTTCCGACATTCAGAATTGGGCCGGGACGGTCTATCAAATAGCCTCAGCCGCCGCGGGCGTGGAAAAACCATTTTCCTGGATAATTCATCAGCCTCCGGTGGAGGTCCAAAACAGGCTTCCTGTCAGGAGCCGTCTGATGGCTATGGATCGCTTCAGGTATGTGGAGGTATCCAGCGCCGGCAATAACCCGCGGTCCAGTAGTACCTATATGAACGAAAAATTGATCCTTCTGCAGGGTAACGTTGATAATGGGGGTATAAGCTTCAAATTTTATAAAACATCCAGGGACCGGGAACCCGGGGCGCTTATTGCCTATAATAACCCCTGGTCTATTTTTGAATTATACCTGACAGAAGACTATGCCATGGATGACAAGGGGAATAATTATATCCCCATTTACCTCGAGGATGAAGCCGGCAAATATATATACTATGTTGAGCTTGAGTTTAATGTAGAAATCCCCGCGTCTTCGGTATGGTATTCTTCAAGGACTTGGCCTGAGATCACGATCACTGACGGCATGATCGTAGAAAAACGCTGATTGTTTATGGGTGGAATAATACGATGAAAAAAACAATGTTTCTGCTTATTCTGGGCCTGGCGTTCCTAACAAAGTCCCATCCGCAGAATATGCTGATGATAGGCGGTGATTACAATATCATGAAACCGGGTTTTTGGGGAGCGGGAATAGGTTTTAACATCCGGCTTTTCAATAATTATCTGCAGAATGACGCCCTCCTGATGATCGGCAATGTTTTTCTACAGGACACCGATGGTAAAGAAGAGGAGAAATATCTTTTTTACGCAAAAGATAATTTTTATTTCTCCAAGGAATGGAAATATATCGGATTGAGGGCCGGGGCTGCTGTTTCATTGGGAATATATGAAAATCCGGACTTCCCGGAAACAATCCCGCTGTTTCTTAACGCCGCAGTATTTGCGGGACTCTGTTTTTTCCCCGAGGCCCTTGTTTCCGTAACCATGGATATCTGTCCCGGCCATATTTTTCTTTTCGACATATTACCCAGCCCTTCCGGGAATGATTCCGCTTTTTCAATGCCCGTATCGATCTCCATACGCATAAATTTGGACAGGATTTAGGGCCGCTGCCGGTATGATTAATCTACCGTATATTACAATTTAAAGGAGTTTACATGACTATCACCAAAAACAAGACCGGAGACAAACTTGTCCTTGCCCTGGAGGGACAACTGGACACTAGCACGGCGCCCCAACTCCAGGCGGAACTGATTCCGGAATTTGATAACATACATTATATAGAACTGGACTTTGAGAAATTGCAATATGTGTCTTCCGCAGGGCTGCGGGTACTTCTGGTGGGTGAAAAAAAAGCCAAGGCCAATGGGGGCAAGATGATCCTTGTCAATATTTCACCGGAAATAAAGGAGGTTTTTGAGATGACCGGTTTCTCCGGCATCCTGACCATTGAATAAGGCAAGACGGCCTGGGAGGTGTCTGTTGGTACTTTATAATAAAAAAGGAAATTCGCTGGATGTTAACATCCGCCTGGCTCGCCCGGAGGAAGCGCCGCAGCTGATAGCCTTACTGCTCAAACAACACGGCCTTAATTATCCAAACCGTAAATTTTATGATGAAATATTTCTGCGTCAAGCCCTTGCATCCGGCATTCTGCGTTTTGCTGTGGCCGTTCTTGCTTCTGATGGAACATTGGCAGCCATGGTTGGATCGGATGAGGAAAACGAATTTCCCGGTTGTCTTATATTCAACCTGCTTACCGTTAAAATTGAATTTCGCGGATTTAGCTTAGGAAAAAAAATCCATCATTATCTTTTACAAGAGGTCCTAACGGGTAAGTATACCTGTATATACGCACATTGCCTTACCCTGGATACGATAAGTCAGTCAAATCACGCCGAGTTCGGATATACGATGTCGGGGCTGCTTATAAACCGCTATATTTATGATGTAAATGCTGAAAACCTTAAAGGATTATCCTTACCCCTTAAACGGACCCATCTTATGGCCTGTTACCCCCTTTTAAAACGGGATGTTCTGACGCTTTATCCGCCAACCTCCCATGCCCGGTATATTGCGGAGCTGTATAAGGATCTCAATGTAACCTATTCTTTGGGAGAACCGGGGGAACCGGCGGTCCAAAGATCAAAAGTTGATATTTCACAAAATGAAATGCATCGATATGGTGAATTATTCGTGCAGGAGGCGGGGAATGATTTTGAAGATGTTTTGTCCGGATATCTGGATCAATATGCCCATCTTGAAGGGCAGACATTTAATGCCTTTGTTAATTTGAACGATCCCGGGGCGTCCTATGCCTGCAGCGCTCTTGAAAGAAAGGGTTTTTTCTTTACCGGCATACATCCATTGTCAGGCTCCGGGGAATACATGATCCTGCATTATTCTCCGGGATTGGTGGTTGATTTTAATAAAATCATGGTAATACCGGAATTTACAAAAAGATTACGGTATATTCAAAATCTCTATAAGGAGGTTCATGTTGTCAAAAAAGATTAAAACAAAAGTATTGCGGGTCATTTTATCGACGTCCCTGGGAGCATTGCTGCTTTTGTGTATTATCACCATGATAAGCATTTTAAATATGCGTAAAACTGTTCTTGAAGAAAGCGATCAATTAGGGGTTACGGCGGCCAGGAACAGCGAAGCAGCCTTGGAACAGCAGGTACGCCTGCAGCTTATGAGCCTTGCAGAGGATAAGGCGGCATTAACCGATGAGAAACTTAACGTAATAATGAATCAGACCAGAATGATAGCCGAAGTAATTACCCATATTTATACCAACAAAGACCAATACCAGCCAAGGGTTATTAATTATCTTCAGCCGGATCAGGTAGGGACAACTATTCCCCATCTGCGGACGGCGGAGGGGGTCTCTCTTAATGATATCAGGAATGAAGTCTATCTTGCGGCCAATGCGGTAACCATACTGCGTCAGATAACAACGATAGATACGGGTATTACCGCAAACTATATTGGGGGGGAGTCCGGTTTTTTTATAACCGTGGACAAGGCATCATCCGGTCCGAACAGAACCGATTATGATGCCAGAACCCGAAGTTGGTATATCGGGGCTAAGGAAAAGGACGGGATTTTCTGGACCGATATTTTTGCGGATGCATCCGGCAGGGGTTTAACCATAACCTGCGCCATGCCTTTTTATGATCTTTCAAATGGAAGGAAAATATTTAAAGGAGTAGCAGGCAGTGGTTCCCTTATATCAGAAAATGTAAATAAAATTATAGATTCCGCCAAAATAAGCAAAAGCGGCTACGCCTTCGTGCTGAACGAGAAAGGGGAGCTTATTTTTACCTCTAAAGGCGGCGGCGCAGCCGGCGATATCGGAGAGAATTATTTGAACAACCTCAGTCCGGAGCTTAAGGAACTTACCCAAAAAATGATAAACAGGGAAAGCGGCATCATGAATCTGAATTTAGATGGGGAAGATATTATTGCCGCCTATTATCCCTTGAAATCCATCAACTGGAGCATGGCGGTTGCAGCCCCCATGGTTGAAGTCATAGCCCCGGCTCATCTTATTCAGCAGGATATTTTAACCCTTACCAAGGCGGAAATAAACAGGATAGACCACAATATCATCATGGCTACCGTGGGGCTTTTAATAGTAATCGGTATAGGCGGCACAGCAACCGCATTTTTTGCGACAGGTCTTTCAAATGGCATTACCGCTCCTATCATATCATTGAGCAAGGACGCTAAAATCATCAGCGATGGCAACCTGAATCATAAAATGGAGCTTAAAACCGGGGACGAGCTCCAGATGCTTGCCGAAAGCTTTAATCATATGATAGAAAATATAAAACAAATTACCGGCGAAAAAGAACGCATCGGCGTTGAATTGAATGTTGCCACAAGAATACAAGCGTCCATGCTGCCGAGTATATTCCCCCCTTTCCCCGATCGTGAAGAATTTGATATCTACGCATCCATGCTTCCTGCCAAGGAAGTCGGCGGTGACTTCTATGACTTTTTCCTGGTAAACAAGGACACCCTGGCGGTTTTAATTGCCGATGTTTCCGGCAAGGGGGTGCCCGCGGCGCTGTTTATGGTCATTGCCAAGACGCTTATTAAAAACAACGCGCAAAACGACAAAAATCCCCAAGAAGTCTTTGAGATAGTCAACAAACTACTTTGTGAAAACAATGAAGAAAACATGTTTGTTACGGTGTTTATGGGTTATCTGGACATTCCAACCGGTAAATTAACCTATGTCAACGCCGGCCATAATCCCCCTTTGATAAAACAGGGGGAGAATTTTCAATGGCTAAAGGTAAAACCCGGTCTTGTGCTGGCCGGTATGCCTGATATTGCATACAACCAGGCCGAAACGGTCCTTAAGGCGGGGGATGTGCTGTACCTGTACACCGATGGTGTCACCGAGGCGTTTAATACAAAGCAGGAATTCTTTACGGATTCGAGGCTTATTGAGGCCGCCAATAAGTATAAAGATTACAGCCTGAAGGAATTTGCAGTCTCAATCAAAGATGAAATTGATCAATTTGCCCAGAATACGGAACAGGCGGATGATATCACCATGCTGGTACTACAATACAAGGGGAGGAGAGCACAGTGAAAGAGTTGAAAATTGAGGCTAAAACCGAAAATCTTGATGCGGTGCTGGATTTCATAAATGCCGAACTGGATAGAAAAAACTGCTCCATGAAGGTTCAGCATCAGATCGATATCGCTGTGGAGGAGATATTTGTAAATATTGCGCATTACGCATATAACCCCATAATTGGAGACGCAATTATACGTATTGCCGTTAGCGGTGAGATTTCGATAGAATTTGAGGATGCGGGAAAACCCTACAATCCCCTGGAAAAAGATGACCCCGACATCACGGCCTCTGCAGAAGAGCGGGAGGTAGGGGGTTTAGGCATTTTTATAGCAAAAAAAATCATGGATACCCTGGAATACCGCCATGAGGACAATAAAAATATTTTTGTGATTAAAAAACATCTCATATAGGCGCTTAAAATTATTTGGAACGATACACCGTCCGGTCATGCGTATCCTGCACCGGACGGTTGTTTCCTTTATAGACCGCTTGAAAAGCGTCAAGTTGGGACTTTGACAATTCCCGGAACGGAGAGGCAATACTCCACGCAACTCCCTCGGTGCAGGGCGGAGTGGTCAGGGAACCGTTGTAACGATACACGGGGGAAAGGACATCAAAGAGTTCCGCCGGGTTAAAGGGTTCCTCCATTTTAATTGAAGCCCCCGCAGGTAGCGCCTCCCGTTCCAGGGCCGAAAAAATTTCCCCAAGGGTACTATTCTCCGCTCCCACTTTAAACAGAATCGCTGCAACCGCATTGTGCCCCTCCCTATCGGTATGTACAAAATGTACTTCCAGATCAAAGGTTTCGCCGTTAATTTGGTGTTCTCCGGGGGAATGGAAGTGGAACTGCCGCAGAACATAGTCCGTACCATCAAGGGTAATATAGTTACCCTCTCCTTCGGGGATCAACTCAATAGTATGGCCGTTATTTTCCAGTTCATATTTGGTTGAGATATAATGGAAGACCGGTTTCCCCGGAGCGGCCATTTCGGAAAGGGCGCGGGTATTGATATTGATGGGAGACTGTGCCTGCCCCTCGGCGGCGATGCGGTAAGCAGGATCCAGAGTATGCCAGTAAGCCGGGCCAGTATTCCCCGCATAGGACCAATGGCCCATGACAGCGCTGTTTACAACCTTGCTCCCCGCGCAAAAACTAAAAAGCAACAGGCTTACAAAGACCAGAACCGCCAACGCCAGCTTATTATTTTTTCTGTTCATCATAGATGATCCTCTTAGGTATTAACAGAATAGGATACGCGCACAACACCGCACAACTCATAGATTTTGAAAAATTACCATTTTGTATAATGAACCAGCCGGAGTAAAACCTCTGCGCATAGGCGCCGGTGGGGTGGGGATTCCCCACCCCACCGGCGTTTTTGAACAAAAGTTTTAGCCCTCGGGGTTTACCTCCCCCGGTATAGGACAGTGATACTGCTCACCCCCTAAACGTACCTTGTATTCCGCCTTAGCGTCCTCTATCATTTTCGGATTTTCCAAAAGGTCCAGAGCAGTCAGGGCAATTATTTTCCCCGCCTGATCGAGTCCCTTGTGAACCATGCCGGACTGTCCGCTGGACACAACCTGCCAGGAATGGGACACCGTACCGTAGGGATAACAGGCGGTGGTGAACTGCGCCGTGGGAGCGTGCCAGCTTGCATCTCCCACATCGGAAGAGGCAGGTATGGCCTTATCGGTAAAGAAATAGGGGGCAATGTCATCAACCAGGGGCTTGACGGCTATTTTTGCCAGGTCCTCAGGACTCTTGTCGAAGAAGGTCCTGGCGGCTTTGGCCGGGATGCCTTTTTTGGAAGATTCATCCAGACTGTCCACCAGGGTTTTGGCAAAGAACAGCTCTTCCTTAGTATAACTGTTCGGTCCCAGCCATGTCATGTTCGAGTACAGGGCTTTGCTCAGGACCTCATTCACAACGATATTGGCGCAGGCGCTGTCCCAGCGCAGGCTCATGGCGGTACCCGTCATCAGGGCTGCGCCCTTGGCTATGTCTACCACCCGCTCGTAGATTTCCTGCACCTGGGATTGTTTGGGCGCCCGGATAAAATAGAGCAGTTCCGCAGAGGCTTGCACCACATTGGGGGCGCCGCCGCCGACATCCGTGTAGGCATAGTGGATACGGGCCTCCTGGATGATGTGCTCGCGAAGATAATTTACCCCCACGTTCATCAGTTCCGCTGCGTCCAGGGCGCTCCTGCCCTGATCGGGGCTCATGGCCGCATGGGCGCTCCGCCCGGCAAAGCTGAAGAATATCTGGTAATTGGCCAGGGTACTTATGCCCATGAGGGCGTTTTCCATCATGGGATGCCAGGTAAGGACCGAATCAAGGCCGTTAAAAGCGCCGGCCCGGGCCAGATAGGCCTTGCCTGAACCGCTCTCTTCGGCGGGACAGCCGAAGTATTTGATGGTCCCGGCCAGCCCCTTCTCCTTCATATAATCCTTGATCCCCACCGCAGCCGCAGCCGCGCCGGAACCCAGGGCGGCATGACCGCAGCCATGACCCGGGGCGCCGGGCTTAAGGGCCTTCTTTTCGGTAAGCCCCGCAGCCTGGTCCATACCGGCCAGGGCGTCGTATTCGCCCAGTATGCCGATAACCGGGCTGCCCTTGCCGTAGCTGGCGACAAAAGCATGGGCCATCCCGGCAATCCCACGCTCTATGGCAAACCCTTCCTTTTCCAAAACCTCGCAGAGGGCATCGGCGGACTGTTTGAGACTGAAACGGATTTCTGCAAATTCCCAGATACGATCATTCAATTTCGCAAACTTTTCTTTTTTCCCGTCTATCAACTCAACAAGTCTTTTTTTATCACCCATTTTATTTTCCTTCTCCGGGCAGGAATACCTGGATCTGTCCATTTTTGAACAGTATTTTGGTGCCAAAATAAGAAATCGGCAGCAGGGCGAGCATGAGGAAGCCCTGGTAGAACGCAAGCAGCATGGGCTTTTTTATAATATACACAACAATAATGTTAACAACAGCAACAATAATGACCGGAAGTATCATTCCCTTTAAGCGGCCCTTAGTTTTAATACCGCCGCCAATATTACTGCCGATAGCTCCGATGGCAAGTGAACCGAACAGTGCTGGTACGATGTACCCCGAGGCGAGTTTAACCACCGGAAGGGTCAGCACCGGCCGCAGGGGCAGGATCAGAAGGACCCCCAGGAAAATAACTATGATGGTAACAAAACTGGAAACGCTCACCGCAATGGAGGTAACGATGTCCGCTTCCTCGGTGCCGCTTTCCACATCCAAAAGCTGAAGGGCCGCATTGGCCACCGGCAGCTTCAGGTTCATGATGTTTCCGGTTATCTGGGCCAGGTATATGGAACTTCCGAATATGGGGGTATAGGCGATAACTTCGGAAATAGCCCCGGGAACAAAGAGCGCCAAAAGCCCGATGGAAGTGGTAATAATCTTGACCAGACCGGGCATGGCGTTAAAATATATCCCCGCAATAACGGGCATACCGATCATAATAGTAACGGCAAAAGCCGCGCCGATACGGCCGAGACGGTGCATGGAATCAATATGGGCTTTGCTTTCGGCATCAATGCCAAGCTTGTTATTTTTATCACTCATTGTACTGTTCTCCTTAATTCAAAAGTCCGACCCAGAGGACCGAAGACGCCATGGCCAAGAGGAGGCTGAGGGCAAGGGTGAAACCCCGCAACCAGCCGAGCTTACACTTGTCCGCCAGAACATTCAAAATGACGGTTATCACCCCGCTGGTTACCAGGGTCAACAGTTTTGCTATACCGGTTTTGCTGTAGTCAAGGAACATGGGTACCACAAAGACTGTCAGGATCACCATGAAGAAAACACTGCTCCCCAGGGCGCCCCAGCGTTTGTCCCCGACTTTAAGCTTCATGGTTCCCGCCTGTATCGATTTTGATGCAAAGGGGGAGAAAAAGAGCCCGCCTATGATACCGATGGACATGACGAACATCACCAGCACAAAATCTTCGGCGGTGGCCATGCTTAATTTGGTCATATCAAGCCCGGCTGCTTTGACTGCCGAATCGGCGGCCATGGTTTCATACGTAACCGACCCTACCACCGAAAGCCGCCACCAAGGCCAGGGTACGCCCAGGATAGTGACCAGGGAAAAGAACCCTATCACAATGGCCAGGGAAGGGATAATCGTGGCCGAAACGGCGCTTTTAACCACGGTCATCAGTTTTTCCCGGGGGAAACCCTTTGCTACGGCCCGTTTCCAGGATTTTTGCATGGATACAACCGCAAGGCCCGCTACGAAAAGGATGCCAATGCTCACCATCAGGTAGATAAGCCAATGGTTTGCAACATCATAAAAACTCATAAAACCCTCCTAAAAAAATACGTTCACCAAAGAACGGTTAAACGCTACGTAATTTTACCACACTCTTTAATAAATTTGTAAATTTTTTTGAAGAAGTTATTGAACAAATATCCCGGTAGACATAACTACGACGGCCAGCCCAATGCGGTTCACGGCTCAGATTATACCTTAACTGGGGCAATGGGGAAAAGCCCCCTTCGGATACCGGGAAACTTATTCCGCAATTAGATAAAATATCATTTTTTTACTGGTCCCTCAGTATTTGACAGACCAATATGATATATTCATAATATGACCTTGCAACGCCGCATGGCGGTGCAGTATATAGGGGGACGTATGAAAGCAAGAAAAGCCCTTCCAAAGGCCGCCCTGCCCAGGCTGTATCGTATTGACGAGATGATCGCCTCTGGCAGGTACCCCAGTACCCGCCAGATGGCGGAAGACTATGGGACCAGTATGTCCAGCATAAGCCGGGACATTGATTTCATGAAGTACAGCTTGGGGGCGCCCATAAAATACGATGCCCTGCGCCGGGGCTACTATTACTCGGTAAAAACTTTTCGCCTGCCCGGCAGTTTTACCACCACGGAAAACATGCAGGCTCTGGGCATGGCCAAAACACTACTTTCCCTGTACCGGGATACCCCGCTTTACGATGCCGCCCGGAATCTTTTGGAGAGCATTACCGCCCCCCTGGTTGACCGGAACAACCCTGGGCTGTATGAAAACAGGATTGTGGTACCCCCGGTAGCCGCTGCCAATGTGGAAACCGAAACCTGGAACACCATCACTGCGGGTCTTAAGGAGAACAAGATCCTTGCCTTTACATACCGGGGCGCCTGGGATGATGATTTTAAACCCCGCCGGGTGCGGCCCTATCAGCTCCTTTTTGATAACGGCGTTTGGTTTCTTTACGGCTATGCGGAAGAACGCCGGGCTATCAGGGTGTTTAATCTTTCCCGGATGAAAAATGCAGCCCTCACAAAATATACCTTTACCCTTCCTCCCAATTACGATTACTGTTCCCGTGCCGATGGCAGTAACTTCGGCGTTTTCGCGGGAAATACAAAATACCGCTTTTCCATCATCTTTTACGGAGAATCGAAACTCTGGGTAGAGGAGCGGAAATGGGCGGCGGATCAGGTAATTGAGGAAACCGAAGAAGGAACGGTTATCACCTTTACCAGCACCCAATACGAGAAAGTCCTTGAGTGGGTATTATCCCGCGGCTGTACTGCGAAACCCCTTGAACCGGAGGACTTGGTAAGGGACTGGAAATGGCACGCCGCAAGGATGCGGAAGATGGCAGGGGAAAAAAAGACGGAGGGGAAAAATTGAATTTTGTAACCATTGATTTTGAAACGGCGAAACACTCACGGGAAAGCGCCTGTGCGGTGGGCCTGGTTAAGTACAAGGAAGGCAAACCGGTTGATTCATGGTATTCCCTGATCCGTCCTCCGTCACTGTATATCCGCCCGGATTTTACCGACATCCACGGCCTTACGGTTGACGATGTGCGGGATGCCCCGACATTCGCCGATCTTTGGGACAGCAGTATCCGCCCCTTTATCGGCAGCCTCCCTCTGGGCGCCCACAATGCCCCCTTCGACATGAGCGTACTCCGGGCGGTACTTGAGTGGTATGCATTGCCGGTTCCGCAGTTAAACTATTTTTGTACCCTCGCCCTGGCCCGCCGCGCCTGGCCGGAACTGGAATCCCACGCCCTTACCAGGTTGGGAGAAACCTTCGGCATTGTCTACGAAGCCCACAACGCCCTTGATGATGCCAGGACCTGCGGGGCTATCGCGTGTTTGGCGGCGGAGAATTATGGCAGGAAAACGCTCAAGGGGCTGATCGGGGCAGCAGGGGTAACAATGGGGGTATTGGGATGATAGTAACAGAATCAGGCAATTCGTCGGGCGTGAAAAATTTAATAAGCCGGTGCCGCAAAAACGGGGAAAAAGAACTTGATTTGTCAGGGCAAGGGATTGAACGACTCCCCCCTGAATTAGCGGAATTAACCCAGATCACCGTACTGGACCTGGGTAATAACAAGATCACTGAATTGCCGGATTTTATTGGGGAGCTGGTTTCCCTGGAGTACCTTGATATAAGCCATAATAGCCTGCAATCTCTGCCGGACAGCCTGGGCAAGTTGGTTTCTCTTGAAACCCTTGATCTTTCATCCAATCTTATCAGGGATATTCCTGAAACAATCAAGAATCTCCCTTCCCTTGAAAAACTTACAGTTACCAGCAATAAAATTGAAAATATTTCAGAGGCATTGAATATATTCACCACAACAAAAGAATTAACCCTGCTGGACCATGCGGATAAAATTATTACACTTTCAAATAAAAACGGGTTGACAAAAACTTTTTTTAAGATAGCTGATAACCATATTCAATATATAACTGAAAAGCTTGACATTTCTCCAATACAAGCGGTATTTTTTTCCCATTTTCTTAACAGATCTCAAGAGAACACTATCCTTATCAGCTCAATAGCCGAGGATATACATTGCAATATGATACGCACCCTTCAATATATGAATGACCTTGAAGGCCTGGAAAAAAAGAAACTTATCCGGTGCAGCAGGGGCAATTCGGTTACTTACAGGGTTCCCTGGGACGTTAAAAACGCTATCAGGAAAGGGGAGGAATTTAAGCCCCCTGACCATTCAAACCTGTCAATAGATAAGTTTTTTACTATCGTGGAAACTCTTTTTGAAGAAAGGGGAGATGACGAATTAACCTTTGAAACCCTGGCAGGGGAATTGTATGACCTCATGGACAATAACATGCACCTTCATTTTTCACAGCGCATGAAAAATATCCATATAGGTGACCAGGATAAAGTATTGCTGATTTGTTTCTGCCATCTTTTTGCCAATAATAACGATGATGAAATACGGCATCATGATTTTGAATATATTTATGCAGAGTCCTGGGTCAAGAATTCAATAAAACGGCAATTCGAAAAGGGGGAACATTTTCTGCTGGAAAATGAATTTATAGAAAATGTTTCCTCTGACGGTTTTGGCGATCAGGAAGCTTTTAAACTTACCGATAAGGCAAAAAAAGAATTGCTCGGTGAGCTGGACATGAAAATGAGACTTGGCCGCAACAAGAAGCGGTTGACGCTCCATGAAAAACTCCCGGAAAAGAAACTGTTCTACAATGAAAAGGAAACTCAAAGAATAGAGCAACTTGCCTCGCTCCTGCAGAACAATAATTTTAAATCCATTCAGGATCGCCTGGCTTCAGGTGGTATGCGCAGAGGTTTTGCCTGCCTTTTTTACGGCCCCCCGGGAACCGGAAAGACCGAAACCGTGTACCAGATAGCCAAAAAGACCGACAGGGATATTATGCTGGTGGATATTGCGGAAACAAAAAGCAAGTGGTATGGGGAAAGTGAAAAACAGATCAAGGAAATTTTCAACCAGTACAAGGCATTTGTTGATTCAAACGAAATCGCGCCTATCCTGCTCTTTAATGAAGCAGATGCGGTTATCGGGAAGCGCCGTGAACTGGGCGATAGCTCCAGAGCGGTGGATCAAACCGAAAACACTATCCAGAACATAATCCTGCAGGAAATGGAGAACCTCACCGGCATATTGATTGCCACCACCAATTTGACCAACAATTTGGACAAAGCCTTTGAACGGAGGTTTCTGTATAAGATAGAATTTGAGAAGCCCGCTCTTCCGGCGCGGCAATCTATCTGGCAGTCCATCATACCGGATTTATCCGATGCGGATGCCCGGGAACTGGCCGCCCGGTTTGAATTCAGCGGAGGGCAGATTGAGAACATTGCCCGCAAGCGAACGGTGGAGAACATAATTTCCGGGCAAGAACCTTCGATTGACCGGCTTGTTTCGTTTTGCCAGGAAGAGGTGCTGGAAAAACAGACGGGAAGGATTGGGTTTGGGACATAGGGTAGGAATCAGTTATACGAAATTGGACACATATATGTGAATCCCTGGATTGACGAATATCTGCATATAGGGCACAATATTGTTTGTGCAATTCTATCGCAGACCCTTTTTGAATAATTTTTAGGAGAAATGGGTCCTCCGGCGATGGATGGTAGATCGGGCTGGTTAAAATTGAAACTAAGGGGTAAGAATATGTTTAAGCCAAATAATTTGATTAAATCGAAATGGGTACAGGCGACTTTATTGGCGCTTCTCTGTGTAGTGGTATTTTGCTTAGTAGCTACAACATCAAATTTGTTTAAAGTTGACGAGCTTCCCTTAAATATCGTTGCCGCACTTCTGGAAGCAATCATAACGGCTGTCATTACCGTTGTATTGCTAAAAGGACAGACAGAAGCGGAGGAAGTAAAAGAAAGGAATGTAAAGGTATTCGAAAAAAAATCAGAATTATTTGAAAAATATATAAATCTTGTATGGGAGGTCTGGAAGGACCGATTTCTATCTGCCGAGGAATATGAAAATCTCATTTCAGATTATTATAGCAAACTCATGATATATTTAAAACAAGATTCATCAAAGAAAATAAAAGAAAGTCTGATTGAAATTAGGAACAACGTGGAAAAACTTAATAGTACTGCAGATGATGATGAAATGTTGAGAAAAAATATATTTTCTATAATTAATGTTTTAAGTAAAGAACTGGGGTTTGATGGGTATGTTGATGAAACAGGTCAAAAAGAATTAGAAGATTGTATGTTTCCTATATTATTTAGAAAGACTCTTTTAAAAATGATGGATGAAATATTTGTAAGAGAAGCAGAAATAATACAAAATGGAACATATGAACGCCATGAAGAAGGTGGGTTCGAGGGAGAATATATTTGCTTTAAATTCAATGAAGAAATATTCAATGATTGTAAGATATTCATTGGCCCATTTAATAATACAAAGGATAACGAAGATATTTATTTTGGAATTTTCATTGAAACTTATATCCGGGAAGTGGATGAATATCGTAATGGTCAAAGAGGATGGAATAGATATTTGTTAGGGCTGAAATCCTCTTGTAGTGATGAATATCCTCCTTGTCTAAATAAACAGTTAAGGACAGAAAGCGATAGTGCGCAGGGCAATTCATTTTCGGAAGAAATAAGATTGTCTTTCAACGATAATATCAACCAGTATAAAGGAAATTTTAATACAATATGTACAGAATTAGCAAATCGTGCAAAGACTTATTTTAATGAAGCTAAAACAAGAAAGGATAATCTGTCAATTAAAGAGTTTATGAAAAAATATCGTGATCTGACAAAATGATATTTTTGAAGAATGCATTAGATGATTATCTTCTCCCTACTCCGGGACTGCATGGTTGACTTAAGAGAAATATAATCGGAGCAAAATTGATGTATCAAACATCCAAAGACAAATATTGTAAAATGATTGATAAAGTTAATACCGTTTATCCAGAGCTTTAACCAAAGCGCTTACAGCGTCCATGTCAACTTGGTCAAAAGAAATGGCAGTCTTTATAATCTTTTCCAGTGATGGATTAGAGGAATGGCCGGCCTCATCCCTGCCGTTAAGGAGGTATTCCATCGACACCCCAGGGCTTCCGCAATCAGGTAGGCTTCGTCGGCCCGGGGGATGATATTTCGGGTTTTCCAGGAAGAGAAGGTGCCCTTGGGAATACCAGTTTTCCGGTACAGCCATTCAAAACTGGTCTGTTGCCGGTCTACCTCCCGTTTAACCATCTTCCAGAAAAATTCAGCATTCATATAGCAAATTATGACAGATCAGTCTGCATTGGGGGATTGAAAAGGATTGACAGATGTATGCGTATGAGGTATTATATGATAAATATTATGATAATACAGACTATTTTATAATAATTTGAAGAAGCCTGATAATGAAGAGCATTATATGACAGATCAGCTGGTATATAATACCAGTAGATAATTTTTAGGGGGGTTAATTATGGCTTTAACATGTAAGTACTGTGGGACAGAGTGTCACAATGCAGGGATGTCGGGGGGTATAAGGAGCTTTTGTTATAATAATGGAAGAAAACACATTAATCACTTTAAATGATTACTTAGAAAAAGACTTACCTTTTTACATACCCTATTATCAACGGGGTTATATTTGGGGAAAATCAAGGGGAACCGAAAAAGATTCCGTTTTGTTTTTCATGGAGAGCATTATAAATTATTACTCACCAAAGAAAGAATTATTTTTGCAAGGCGTAACCGTAAGTGAAGATGATGGAATAATAGAAAAGAACCAAAAGAGCAAGAGGCTGAAAAATGGGAACAAAACCTACTACGAAGCCGATATGCCAGAGAATGGGATAAATGGCTTTATTGGTGGAATCAACATGAAATTCAAAAACATTATCATACTGACGGATCAGTAATGGGACTACTTGTCAAATCCTATTTCAAAGGTAAAAACAATAGCAAGGAATCTAAAAAAGATTTCAATTTTGGAAATTTCAGAGATGATTTGTTACGTGGTGAAAATAATTCATTAGAGGCTAAAAATGTTTTTGCGGGTTTACGAAAATTACAAAAGAAATTTGAAGATGTTTATAATAGTACCGGAAGAGTTCTATGTGTGTAAACCTCATGGACATAGCAAATAAAAGGAGTGGTTCTATGAAAAGAATGGTATTAGCCGCCGCTTTGCTTTTGTGCGGCGTTTTTGCTTTTGCGGAGGATGCGGCGAAACCGCCGGTCTTTTTTAACGGCGAGGGCGGCAGGGGAACCCGGCTGGCGGTGCTGGCGCCCAAGGCGGTCCGCTTAACCGATGACGATGACTACCTCCCGGCTTTTGTGCAGGGCTCCCTTACCGGGGGCTTTAACCGCTTTTCCGCTATCACCGTGCTGGACCGGCAGAATATGGACCGGATCCTGGATGAACAGAATCTTTCCGTCGGGGGTAATTTTTCTGACGATGACTATATCAAAATTGGGAACTTTACCAATACCCAATATATACTGGCGGGGAATCTTACCAAAATCAACGCCGGGTATATCCTGGACCTGGGGATTTCGGACGCCGAAAGCGGGGAACGTAAATTCTCCTACCCTCCCCGGAACTGCACCGCTGCGGAAATTCAGAGCGGGAAAGCCGCCGCCGATGCGGTGGAGGATCTGCTTGTCCAGATGGGCGTAACCCTGACGGAAGCGGGGAAAGCGGAACTGCACAAGATGGCCCGGCAGGAAACGGTGGATGCGGAGGTGGTACTTTCAAAGGGGATAACCGCCCAGAAAAGCGGTACGGTGGTGGAGGCTCTGTCCTATTATATCCAGGCCGCCGGTCTGGACCCCGCCTCTGCGGAAGCGGCGAGCAGGCTCAATATCCTTTCGGCCAATGTTTCCAGCGGCAATATCGGGGCGGACGCACGGAACGAAATTGCCTGGCGGCGGTCCTGGCTGGGGCGGCTGCAAGAGCTGGAACAGTATGTCGGCAATTATGTAAATGCTAACCCGCCGGTATATCTGGTCTATTCCACCGATTTACAGCAGGGGGCTATTAATTGGCAGAATGAAACCCTGCCTATCAGTTTTACTATCAGCCTGAACCCGGACCGCTCCTGGTTTGATACCATAACGCGGGTTATAACCACAGTGGATGAGGGTTTACAGACAACCGGGAAAGCCGCATCCTGGGGGCTTGCCATTGGGCAGGAGCGGCAAAAGAGCGCCCGTTTTGCGGTGGTGGCGGAACTGCTGAACGATCAGGGGGTGAGTATAGGCAGACAGGAAATTGTTTTGAATTGGTCGGCGAAGATAGGCAAATCCTATAATCTTACTGCGGATCGTGGAAAGGCCGTTACCTTTCCTGCGGTTAAGGCGGATTTAATCACCGACAAATTGAGCATCAGAATTACCAGCATAGACGGAACCGCCGCTGAAACTGCCGCACGAACCAAGGGGATCAATATTATAACGCAAGCGGAATACTACCGTTTACCCAATATTATTGCACGAAATGGGCTTGTCCGTATCCAGGGTGGAACCTTTACCATGGGGAGCCCCGCTTCCGAGAGGAACCGGGATAGTAATGAAACCTTACATTCGGTTACGGTGGACAGCTTCTATATGAGTAAATACGAGGTGTCCCAGCAGGAATACGAGGAAGTGATAGGGAGAAATCCCAGTGAGTTTAAGGGGTCTAACCTTCCGGTGGAGCAAGTAAGCTGGGATGATGCGGTTAAGTACTGTAATGAACGGAGCCTTCTGGAAGGGCTTACGGCGGCTTACACGATAGAGGGGAATAACGTAACTTGGAACTACGCCGCTAACGGGTATCGGCTGCCTACGGAGGCGGAATGGGAATATGCCTGCCGGGCGGGGACAAGCACTCCTTTTAACACAGGAAACAATATCACCACGGATCAGGCGAACTATGACGGGAATAATCCGTATAACAATAACGCCAAAGGAATATACCGGCAAAAGACAACGGCGATAGGCAGTTTTGCGCCCAATGTCTGGGGTTTGTACGATATGCACGGGAATGTGAGGGAATGGTGCTGGGACTGGTATGGTAGCTATAACTCCGGAGCGCAGACCAATCCGGTGGGTGCGTCCTCGGGTCAGCTCCGCGTGAGTCGCGGCGGGAGCTGGGGCGGGACATCGTACAATTATGCCCAGGCCCTGCGTTCGGCGGCCCGGTACGGCATCATTCCGTCTCGCCAGTACGATTACCTGGGCTTCCGTCTTGTTCGCCCCAGTTTATAATAGGTACCGGCAAGGTTCCAAGAAAAGGAAGGTTCCGGCGCCGCGAAATACCCGACCGAAGCCCCGGAGGGGCGAAGGAGAGGGTATGGAGCGGAGCAGGGACCGCAGGCATAGAGGGAATAAATTTTAGGGGGGTTTGGGGGGCGTGCCCCCCAAATTCTAACAACAAGAAAGGGAACAACACTGGTCATAAGCTGCCATGAAACTACAATATGCGCCGTTTTTATTACCCCTCTATGCCGACAGCCCCGAACAGGAAGCCCTGAACCGGTTTATCCGGGGACACCGCGTTATTCAGACACGAAAAGAACTGGTCGCGGCTATTGATCAGCACTATTGGGCTATTCTGGTGGAATATATCGATAGTCCTGTGAAGGAAGGCGCTGATAATGGGCTGAAAAATAAAATTGATTATAAAGAAATTCTAAATATAGTAAGTATGCTAAACTTTGCATGTATAAGGAGGAACATTTATGCAATTTTTTGAAACTGAAGATGAATTACCCGATGGGTGGTATGAAGATTGTATAGATGAGTATGTAGCAAAATATTATAAAGAACAGCAAGATCGAGAAAAAGCCGGATATTCAGAAAAGCCGGATAAAGAATGGGCAAACTATAAAGACAACCTGCGATACCAAGAAGACATTCGCCGGGAACAAGCGGTATGGGAATCTTATGGTCATCAACGCAATGAACAGGTTCCAAGAAAGGTGATTGTTGTTAAAAAGAAGCTGAATACAAATCAGTAAAATTTTTCTTGCGAATGTGGGCGATTTACTGCCAATTCCAAACAACAATTGCTGAAACCGATTCTCCGGTAGTTTAGATGTTGTTTAACACATATTCTTTTAACACATTATTTCGTGTTTCTATTTTTGCCCTATCCCAAACTTCATCATTTTCAGTTAATTTTACAATTTCCAGTTGTTGTATGAGCTGTGTATAGCTTGGTCTTTTTATTTGTTTAAAAGACTTATTCCCTATTGATTCATTGTGGGGAGCAGATAATAACAAATAATTCCCGAGACAATCAATGCACTCCATCACAAATTTTTCATCATATACAGAATAACCAGCGGCAATTGGTTCCCCATCCGTTGGTTTTTGCGGCGCTATATGCTCCAGATGGGGTCTGTCAATACTATCAAAACGTGTAAATGAATATCCGGATTTACCATTATTTTTTAGCCAGTTTTCATACTTCCAAAGAATGTACTTTGCTATTGAATGTTCCAAGCCGCCGCGAAGCGCATATTCCAAGGCATCATTATTCCAATATGCATACCACCAATTACTGCCGGGAACTATCTTCATCAAATTTATTCTATCGCATATATCTTTGATTGAATGATTTTCTGCATTGAATTTTTCGTATACATCCTCAATTCTTGTTATTAAATTTGCTTTTGTGCCAATCAATCTATGCCGCAAAACCAACGTTTCTAATGCAGAGCAGAGACTGCATATTTCTTCTTTTAAAAGTCCATAATTATAAGCTTTAACTATAAACGGTATTACTATTCCAAATCTTCCCAATGTTACGAGAGAATGAACTTCTATATATTCCTTTCCGTCTTCGCAAAAGAATGTTTTTAATGCCGCAAAACTTTTTGCAAGATATTCAGTAAATTCTTTTATAAAAACAATAGGATCGTATTCAACTCCGGAAAGAATATAAGTAATTTTATTCAAAGCGTTTGATTCGCCCAGCGAATTAAAAAATACTCTTAAAGTATAAGTCAGTACATCATCTTCATCCACATATTTCTCAATACTCGTGATAGATTCATATATTTCCTGAAATCGATTTTTTATTTCTTCGAGGAGTTCGTCTTTACCTTCTCCGCCATATAAATGCGTATTATACATAAATTAGGCCTTTATTATTTCAAGGTTAGACGGCCTTTTACCTCTATTGTTTTGGAATATAAACATTTGTATTGCTTCTGTTTCGTCGGCCACAAGATGTGTTGTACATTTTGCTCCCTGAACTGTATTTAACATTTTTAACAACATTTCTTCATCTGTATTTGAGAATTCCGATACAAAAAAATCAAACGCTTTTATAATGCGTTTTGCTGATTCAGTCTTGAGGCCGTTTTTATCTTTTTTACTCTGATTAATAACGTAATCTTTGAATAATTGGTCATCATATATTACAGTATCAAAGCGATAGGTGGAATTTCTTTTTACCAAGTCTTCAAATAATTCGCTCTCAAATTCTGACAAATCTCGTATTGCTTTTAATTTTGAAAACAATGCAGATATAAATATTACAATAGTAGTAAGTCGTTGTTGACCATCAATAATACCATAGGTCTTATTGCCGTTTTCTTCAAAAAGAAAATGACCAAAATAATATTTTGAGGCAGATAAACTCTTTATGCAGTCTTTAATATCCGAGAGAAAAACATTGACTTGTTTTTGTTCATTTCCGGCATCCCATGAATAGGCTCTTTGATATGATGGAACATATATTCTATTACCACTTAGCATGGACCTAATATCAGTTGATGTTTCCATAAAATATATCTCCTTTTCAAACAAATATTTACCATTAGGTTATATTTTATTGTTTTTGTCAATAGCTGTTTTCAAATGTTTGTTGCATTAAAATTCTATCTAACTAAATACAGGCATAAACGAGCCCATAGAGACAGACTCAAGCAATAGAATATTATTATACAATAGCTAATCTATCATATAATGACAGATCAAAAAATATTTATTACTAAAAATGTTAATACCGTTTATCCAGAGCTTTAACCAAAGCGTTTACGGCGTCCAGGTCAACCTGGTCAAGGGGGATGATAGTCTTTACAATTTCTTCCAGTGATGGATTAGAGGAATGGCCGGTTCCATCCCTGCCGTTAAGGAGGTATTCCACCGACACCCCCAGGGCTTCCGCAATCAGGTAAGCTTCGTCGGCCCGGGGGATGATATTCCGGGTTTTCCAGGAAGAGAAGGTGCCCTTGGGAATACCCGTCTTCCGGTACAGCCATTCAAAACTGGTCTGTTGCCGGTCTACCTCCCTCTTAACTATCTTCCAGAAGAATTCAGCATTCATATAGCAAATTATGACAGATCAGTCTGCAAAGTGGGGTTAATCTGGATTGACAAATGTATGCAATAGGGATAAAATATGAATGATATTATTAAAATACAGACTATTTATTGAAATTTTAAAAAAGGATTAGCAGTAGATGACAGATCAAGGGTGATAAGCTCTTAGATATGCTAAAAAAAAGGGGTGGTATGATAACAAAGAAAAGGGTGTTTGAAATAATTGAGAAATGCCAAGACCATGATAGGGCAAGCTCTGTTTTTGATTATTTTTTAATGATATTAATATCCCTGAATGTTATTGCCGTAATTGTCGGGTCCTTTGATTTTGCCCTCATGACTGTAGGCTACGGCGATGTGTACCCTGTTACCATACCAGGAAAAATCCTGAGCTGTGTTATCGCGCTTTTGGGCATTGGTTTGGTCGCGCTGCCTTCCGGGATAATCAGTTCCGGGTTGTTAAAAGAAGTAAGCGATAAAGGACAGCAAACGCAAATATGTCCTCATTGCGGGAAGGAGACATGAGATGTTTTTTAAGCGGGGATCAACGGCTCCGGTTCTCATTGTGTTTTGCAATGGTTTTTACTATTGTGGAATAATATATTTTTAGGAGGCCAAAAAATGGCAATCTCAGATGTTCAGGTTAAGGGAAGTTTTATTTCTACATATGACTCCTCTGGTAAGGAAATCGCCTATATGTCAGAATCCGATCATGAAGTTGTCGGAATTGGGAGTGATTTTTTCGTAACTGTTAAAGGTTCTTTTATTTATACCTTTGATGATCAGTGCAAAGAGATCGCTTATATGTCAAAGTCAGATCATGAAGTACGGGGAGCAGCCGGTAGTAATTTTACCACAAAAAAAGGTTCTTTTATTTACACTTTTGATAAAAGTTGTAAAGAAATAAGTTATAGGTCTGTTTAAATATTTTATTTACCCCTAGATTTATCAAGGGGTAAATAGGAGGTTTAGTTATGAAGAATATCCACTTTATTTAAAATTGGATTGTACTTGACAAAAAATTAACCCTAATGTAAAGTACGCTACATGAGTAATAATTATGAACCTTTGATAAAACAAATATATGGAATATGTAAGTTGCATGAGGAAATAGCCAGAATTTCCGGTGAAAACTTCAATATTTTTGAAATATTAAATTTATCAACAGATGAACTTAAACACTCTAAATTTATTGCCACATTGTTAGACCCTAAAGGAGCGCATGGGCAGGGGGAAATTTTCCTTAAATGTTTTTTAAACCTAATAGACAAAGATGTACCATCTGATGATGATTTAAAAAAGATAGAAGTCGATAAAGAATTTTCCATTGAATCAGGTCGTATTGATATACTATTACATAGTGATAAATTTGAAATTATAAATGAGAATAAAATATATGCAAACGATCAACCTAAGCAACTTTCACGGTATAATGATTATTTATCTAAATATAAAACAACAAAAAAAAACCAAACTGATTTATCTTAATTTATATGGTGATAAGGCCAGTGAAGAAAGTGCTGTTGATTTAAAAAAAAAAGATTACCAATGTATAGCTTATAAAGATACAATAATTACTTGGTTGAAAAAGTGCAAACAGGAAGTAGCTGATTTGCCTTTCGTAAGGGAAAACATTAAACAATATATATTGTTGATTAATAAATTAACAGGTCAATCAAGGAGTGATAAAATGTCTAATGACGTAGTTGATATTTTAATGAAGGATGAAGAAAATATTAAGGCAGCCTTTGATATACATGATAGTATTCCTAATCTACAAAAACGCATAATATACAAGCATTTAATTCCAGCGTTACAGGGTATAGCATCGAATAATGGCTTGGATTTAGAATCTTTTGATTCTAACCTTAAGTATTTTGGATTTCAGTTTGTAAATTGTGATTGGAAATATATAAGAATACATTTTCAATTTGACAAAGAGAATTTTAGGAATTTTTATTATGGATTTTATAATAACCCGGAAAAGCAAATGCCCAATGAAATCAAAAATAAATTTAAAAACTATAAATATGAGGAAGGCTTTCCTTTATATAAATATGAAGAAGGATTGCCTTTATATAAATATATGGATGTTTATCGGGATTGGGGTAAAGATGAATTTGCAGAACTTGCCAAAGGGCAGACGAATGAAATAACTAATGAGATCGATTCAAAAATAAAGGAATTATTAAAAATAGCCGAAAAGATTGGAGAAGGATTATAAGTCTATATCGTTAATGGTAGAATAGACATTTTACCATTAACGATATAGCAAATAGTTAAGTAAAGAAATAAGCCCGGCATTTAGTTTCACGAACGGCTAATTATTTTGTTATTCTGTATATAAACAATTTTAAAACCATCATATCACAAACCATTAAAGAATACTTGAAAGTAAAATTTTTATAAATTCTCTTGATCCATCACTCCCTGACAGATCGGTTGGTATATATTAATATTGTAACTTAAATAAAGGGATCCATCTAAATTAAGGGGGCGAAAATGAGTTCTGATTTTGAAATTAATGAGAATGGGACATTAATCAAATATAACGGGAAGGACACCGATATTATGGTCCCCGATAGTGTCGCGCAAATCGGTGATACTGTATTTAGAAAAAATACAAGCCTGTCAAGCATAAGTTTACCCGTGAATCTTACAAATATTGGTAACAATGCATTTTCCGGATGCAAAAATCTGGTAAGCATCAGTTTACCTGTAAGTTTAAAGTATATTGGCAGCGGGGCATTTTCTGGGTGCATAAGTCTTATGCGTATTTCGCTTAACTTGAACACCTAATATGCAAATATACGAACAAAAATACGCAACACTTGAACACTGTGCCGCAAAATGAGGAGTTGCCCATACACGCCAATTTTGCATATATGGGCGGTGCGCCTATGGCGCTGTTTTATTAAATTAGCACGATTTGAGATCCCGTTCCGCAAGGACTTTCCGCATGGAATCGCCTGAGATATTATACTTGTAGGCGTTATGGATAATCCGGTCAAGAATCGCATCGGCTAAGGTAGGGTCAGGAAACAGATCATGCCAGGCAGAGTGTGGAAGCTGGCCTGAAATGATTGTTGTGGCCCTGCCATAACGCCGCTCTACGAGTTCCATAAGTTCCTGGGTTTCATCAAGGGTGAATTTTCTCAGGCCCCAATCGTCCAGGATCAGCAGATTGATTTTGGTGAATTTGTCTCTGAGGGAACCATACTTCCCTTCCGTCTGGGCATCCGCAAGGCGGAGGAAAAGATCCGGTACTCTGATGTAAACGGTTGGAACTCCTTGGGAACAGGCAGCTCTGCCAAGGGCACAGGCAAGGTACGTTTTGCCTACCCCGGTGGGGCCTGAGATGAGGAGGTTCACGTTTTTCTTGATATAGCCTCCGGCGCTTAAGCGCAGGATATCCGGTTTTGAAATACCCCGCTTGCCCTGGTAGTCAATATCCTCAAGGTGAGCGGTGAAACGGAAATCCGCATGGGCGATAAGCTTTTCAATACGTTTGGAATGGCGGGTGAGCCATTCAGCCTCGACCAAAAGGCCGAACCGTTCTTCAAACGAGAGTGCGGCTATATCCGGTTGTTCCAATTGTTCCCTCAGTTTTGTGGCCATGACCGGAAGGCGGAGATCGTGAAGCTGGTTTATAGTTGCGTTATTCAACATGGCTTTCCTCCTGGTAGTATTCAGGGCCACGGAGATTTTCATGCCGGATAGGGGAAGGGGATGCTTCCCCCAGCGTTTCAAGCAGTGTCTTGAAATGCCTGAAGGAATAGGCATTTTGGGTCAGGGCCAATGAGGCGGCCTGTTCCATCCTTTCGGCAGGGACATTCCCGGCAAGGCGGAGAATACCGGCACAGGATTTGTATGCTTGTTCGGGATGGTCCCGCTGTTCGAGGAGCCATGTGATGTAGGCCTTAGTTTGTTCACCGGTCTTTGCGGCCCAAGAGATAAATCGCTGCGGAGACCAGTCGGTAACCGCCCGGTGTTTCTCCGGCATATGCTCGTTACAGGTAGTATACCGCCTTCGGGTATCATAACTGCGAACATGGCAGGCAATCCGTTCCCCCTCGCAGAATACTTCAATGGTGCTTGAAGTGGCTCGAATGTCCACTTCTTTCCCCGCAAACTGATAGGGAACGCTGTAAAACAGGGTTTTCCCGAAAGAAACGTGGTAGTCAAAATTGACTTTTGCCTTTTTCCATTGGGCAAACTCATAGCGCCGCATGGGCAACCGCATCAATGCTGATTTTTCGGTTTCAAGAAAGGCGCTCAGGCGGCTTCCCGGCAGCTTTTGAAAGGGTTTCCGGTTCAGGGCTTCGTTTTCGGCCTTGACCGCTTCCTGTACTTCCGCAAAGGACAGCAATTGCCGGTGTCTCAACTTCGCGATGATACGCCTTTCCACAATCTGTACTCCGGTTTCCGCAGGAGCCTTATCGGTTGGCGCTAAAGGCCGGGCAGGGACAATAGCTGCCCCGTAATAGTTTGCCATCTCCCGATACGTCTTGTTTAAAACCGGATCATAATAGTCTGCCTTGACAACCGCTGTCTTGGCATTGTCCGGGACCATGAGATGCGGCGTCCCTCCGAAATATTCAAGGGCATGGATATGCGCCTCGATCCAGGATTGCAAAGTCATATCCCGAAACGACTCGGTATACAAATACGAGCTTGCCGGTAGGACTGCCACAAAAAGATATGCTTTGCATTCCTTCCCCTGCTCGTTAGTATAGGCCATGGTGAGCCCCGCCCAATCTACCAGCATCCGCTCCCCGGCCTTGTATACTTTCCTCAGGTAGACGTTGTTCTCCTTGCGGTAGTCCCGGTACTTCTTGCAGAACTGGGTGTACATAAATCCTTCCGGATGCTGCTCTTTGTATTCTTCCCAGAGCAGAAACAGGGTTACCCCTTTCTTCTTCATCTCCCGGTCGATGTACGGGAGGTCCGGTTCGGCTTTGTCCTCTCCGTTATTCTTTCCAGGGGGATACACGATTGACCCCAATTCTTTGGTGTCCAGCGCCAAGGGGTCTTTTACCCCCGCCCCTTTCACCCGTGCCAGGATGGCACTCACTGTTCCCAGTGAACACCCAGTCGCACTGGCCACATCCCTTTGGCTCAATCCTGCTTCGCAGAACAGCTTTAGGATTTCCTTCGCTTTTTCCATGTCCATTCTCCTCATAATGAGATTCTCCCTTGGGCAGCAACGCGCCCGGGGGAATTCTATCTCAATATGCGGCATAGTGTTCAAATGGTGCGTAATCGATGTTCAAATGTTCGCGTTTTGGTGTTCAAATGTTTGCGTAATCGGTGTTCAAGTGTCAGCGTTTTGGTGTTCAAATGGTGCGTATTCAGCGTTCAAGTCCTGCGTACTTCTGTTCAAGTATTTCACATTTTTGTTCAAGTGTTGCGTATTCACTGTTCAAATCAGAGCGAAATACGCATCTTATGAGTATCAACCTGCCTTCCGGTCTTACTCATATCGCCAACAATACGTTCAATGGCTGTAAAAATCTAATGGGTATTACTTTGCCTTTAGGTATAACCCATATTGGCGACGAGGCATTTTATAAATGTACCAATCTGAGCAATATAAATTTACCTGTTAGTATAACCCATATCGGGAATAGTGCATTCTATGAGTGCAAGAATTTAGTAAATATTACCTTGCCGGACGGACTTATTCATATCGGCCATAATGCATTTAACGGATGTGTTAAATTGATAAGCATTGATTTAAAATCAAATATGACTCAGATTAATGATGCGACATTTTGCGGATGCTCTCTTTTAACTGATATTATCATACCTTCAAATATTACTCATATCGGGGATAACGCATTCAGGAATTGTAGTGAATTAAGGAATATTAATTTGCCTTCTGGCCTAACTCATATTGGAGATAATGCTTTTACTTCTTGCGAGAGCTTAAACAATATAAGTATACCTTCAAATGTCGGCCATATCGGTACAAATGCATTTAGTTGTTGTAAAAATATTGAAGACATTATAGTTGATTCAAATAATTCTTCGTATACAGATGATGGTGGTGTTTTACTTGATAAAGGACAATCAACTCTTTTATGTTATCCTTCTGGTAAAAAACATTCGACATATTGTTTGCCGAAAAGTATTACCCGTATTAATAACTGTGCATTTTATGAGTGCGAATATTTAAGTAGCATCATTCTTTCGGAAAATCTTTTATATATTGGTAATGCGGCATTCTCTGGATGTAAAATATTGAATAATATTGATATACCTGCAAATGTGAATTTTATAGGATGTTCCGCATTTCAATATTGTGAAAAACTTGAAAACATCATCCTACCTTTTGAATTAACCCAAATAGAAAAAGAAACATTTTATGGATGTAAAAATTTAGTAAGTCTTGACTTACCGCCTAAAATTATATTTATCAAGGATTGTGCATTCGAATATTGTGAAAGCCTGGTAAGCATCAATCTACCTGCGGATATTGAGTATATTGGGAATTCAGTATTTTCAGGATGTAAATCTTTAAGGAGCATTAATTTGCCCGCAAAAATCACAAATATAAATTATGGTACATTTAATGATTGTAAAAATATTGAACATATTGCACTCCCGGCAAGTTTAACTCATATCGGTAGATGTGCATTTGCTTCATGCAAGAATCTAAAAAATATCAGTTTACCCCAGACAATTACTCATATTGAAGATTATGCTTTTTGTGGATGCGATAGTTTAACAAGCATTAATCTACCAGCCGGGCTTATTCATATTGGAGAATCAGCATTTAATGATGGGAAGATAAAGACGGGTACTTCCTCAAAGAATAGTCCGGATCAGGATTGTGATATTCAATCGGAATTGGATAATTTGATAGGTTTAACAGAAGTTAAGCAAAAAATCAGCGAGATTCGCCGTATAGTTGAAATTAAAGGTAAAGATTTTCTTCCCTGCCTCCATATGGTTTTCCGCGGTAATCCCGGTACCGGTAAAACAACTGTAGCGCGCATTATAGGAAAAATATTTGCTCAATATGGCATACTAAAATCAAAGGATATTTTTATTGAAACAGATAGATGCGGGTTGATTGGCGAACACATCGGTGATACAGCACAAAAAACTAAAATACAAATAGATACGGCATTAGGTGGCGTTTTATTTATTGATGAAGCATATAATTTAGTGTATAGTGATTCTGACAGGGATTTTGGTCATGAATGTATAGCCACATTAGTCAAACGATTAGAAGACAATCGCAAGGATTTTGTATGTATCATGGCGGGCTATACTGATAAAATGGATCAAATGCTAAAATCGAATCCTGGCTTGCGTGACAGAATGCAATATTACATCGACTTTCCTGACTATTCTGTTGAAGAATTAATCTTAATATTTAAAGATTTATCTGCGAAAAACCAGTTGATTCTGGAAGACGAAGCAGAAAAATCTATCTTGTCATTGCTTACAAGGGTGGTGCAAAATAAAGATAAAGACTTTTCAAATGCCCGTGTTGTTCGTAAAATATTCGAACGGATTCAAATACAGTCCATCCTGCGTTCTGATGATAATAAAATACTGGCTATTGATATTGATAATGCCTGCCAATCCAATGATATTAAACGAATTTTTAATGGACTAAAGGAGACATCTATAGGGTTTACCATGAATTATTAAAGGGTTTTATGGTCATATTACTTAAATATTTGTACTTTCAGGGATATTATGGACCATATTACAGGATTGTGAGGTCCACTTGTTCAAAAAATATTTTTATCACCTATCATTATATGACAGATCAATATGCTATATTATAGAGTATGGAAACCATGGAAACCTTATTTAAACCAGTTTTGAAACATTTTTGCCATATTTGCAAAGAAATCACAGGAATCTGATTAGGAATTTATTTTTTTCTCAGGAGATATAAATATGAAAGTCGATGATTTTTCAAAAGAATATAATGCCATCGTGGAGAAGGCCTTATTGTTAGCTGAAAAGGTTCACCGTGAAGGTTTTTTATCATTGGAAGAAATGATAGATCTCAAAAAATATTATAAAAGGGATATACTGGAATTTGGCACAAGATTAATTATTGATGGCTTTGATGCTGAAATAGTTAATAAAATATTAACCAATATTGTGAATCTTGAAACAGACACTGATAAAAAAATATTGAAAACCATACAAAAAGAAGCGGTGCTTGCAATACAGGAAAGGCAAAGCCAAATGATGATTTTATTATTATTGAATTCTTATGTTAATATAGGGATAGAAGAAGTTATGAAAAAATACGACTAAATATTCCTGTTTTTCGGCGGGAAAACATAGGTTAAAAAGGAAATATAGACTGTGTATGAAATGTCACCAAAATTTACACTCAATAATATAACCAAATTGAGTGACCGGGATTTGCAGAAGGTTTTACAGAAGGTCTATCCTCAAACTCTGACAAAAGCTCTTAAGATTGCGGATGATTTAGTTGTAAATAAAATATTTCGGAATATGTCAAAACGCACAGTAGCGGCAAACAAAGAATATTTAGATTTTTTAGGCCCTGCCCGATTAAAAGACCTCGAAGAATCACAGCAGGAAATCCTTGGAATTATTAGATCATTGATAAAAAATTGCGAAGTAGAAGGCAATATCAAAAATTTTATCTCTTGTCCGCCAAACTGGAGTGAAGATTTCATTGGCGATTCAATCGATTTGACCGACATGTTTGACTCCCTTCTTACAAGCAAACCGGAATATCCGGAAAAACCTTATGGTTTTTTTCATAATGAAGTACCCATGTGTAGTTTTTTTCGTTCAAGGGCTGGTGAAAACATTCTTTCTGATATTGAAACGAAAAACGAGGAGCAGGGTCTGATAAATTCCGGAATCCCGAATACACGGATTAAGCTTATAAATTATTCGGTTTGTCCCAACTGTAACAGAATTTTCTCCTTTAAAGAACTGTCAGAATACTATTCAAATCCCAAACTAGATACGGCGTTTAGGGATAAGGCCGATCAATACCGACGAGATACCAGGTTCTGCTGTCCTGAATGCGGATCATATTTCCTACCGTCTCTTGTCATATCCGATGGCACGCCAAAAAACGAAGTGCAGTTTTTATGCAGAGGGCAGACTGTTGAAGCAATAGAAAATTGCTTTATACAGAATAATAAGAAAGTGTTGACAAAAAACAGGCATAATATTTATTATAATGACCATGTTAAGGTAGTAAAAAATGACGTAGCGCTGGAAGAACTGGAATCCAGGCCTACGCTTATAAGCAACCTGCTGCTATACACCCCCGCCAAACTGGCCCTTAACCTTATGGACGGAAGTAATATTGTGAAAGGTGATATATTGTATGGAGGCGGGATACTGCCGGAGTGATAGACTATACAGGGAACCAATATGCTGTTAACCATCACCTATAAAGGAGAAAACGATCCGGATCTGGGGTATCTGCTCCACAAAAACCCCGGGAGGCCCCAAACTGTAGAGCTTGCTATGGGGAAGGCTCATGTATTTTACCCCGAAGTCCGGCAGGATAGCTGTACCGCAGCCCTGCTCCTGGATATTGATCCCCTGGAGCTTGCAAGGGGGAAAATTGGGTCCAGGGATGGCGGGCTCTTCGACTATGTCAACGACCGCCCCTATGTAAGTTCCTCATTTATGAGTACCGCGCGCTCTAGGCGGTCTTGGCCTGAAAAAATGTATTGCGCTATCAAGACAGATTAAGGGGTATTTTAAGGAAGCGTGAATGTGTAAATTGTCATGTTTTTGAGGGATTAAAAAAGAAAAAATTCAGTAAAAATATTGGGCGATTAACTCCTTACGAACATAGACAAGCGAGTGAAGCCACGAAATAAGAACCGGCTCCATAACGCCAAAGTAAGCAGCAACAGCCTTCTTTTCAGGGGATGGCGCAAGCTTGCTGTAAAGTATTGAAAGTTGCCCCATTTGGAGAACTTCAAAGGTAATCCAAGACGGTGGATTGGGGTTTGAATAAACGCTGTAGAAATGCCCGACAAACGTATCTGTAGACCTATTGATACTTGTCTTAATATTTTGTAAAAGCTCACGGTGTTCCTGCGGGTTTTTAAAACAAGCCGGTTTTTCGTACCAAAATGGATCGCCGGAACTAACACAATAGCGGTCTATAAGCTGTGCCCGGACAGCAATTTCAATCTTTTCCATTGCCGCAAATACCAGTAGCCGCAGCTCCCTGTCCGCCTTATAAAGGTTTACAACATCCTCAAAGGCAGTCCCGGCCTTGAATTTATGCTGAACCGGATCATCCAAAAATGGGTACATATACCCACTTAAGCGATAGTAACTGATATTGGCAAGGTATCGTTCTGCTTTAGCCGTATCAGGAACGACCAAGCCCCGACTTTGGATTAGGGTTATTTGATCAGAGACGGATAGGGGTTTTTTAACATATAGTTGTTTTGCCATAGAATATAAAAAAACCCGCCGAGTGTGCTTGCCAGACTTTCGTCCGGTATAGGCCTAGCAGGTATGTTACTTATAGTATAACTCGGATTGAGATGATTGGTCAAGCAGAATTTTGAGGATTTCCCTCAATTTATTATGACAATAATAGATATTATGGCATAATAGGGTTTCCTATTCGATTCTATTTACGGGAATCTACGGCCTTACGGTTGATGATATGCCTGTTCTCAAACCCGGCATTTTCTGACAAACTATACAGGGAACCAATATGTTGTTAACCATTACCTATAAAGGAGAAAATGCCCCGGATCTGGGGTATCTGCTCCACAAAAACCCCGGAAGGCCCCAGACTGTGGAGCTTGCCATGGGGAAGGCTCATGTATTTTACCCCGAAGTCCGGCAGGATAGCTGTACCGCAGCCCTGCTCCTGGATATTGATCCCCTGGAGCTTGCAAGGGGGAAAATTGGGTCCAGGGATGGCGGGCTCTTCGACTATGTCAACGACCGCCCCTATGTGAGTTCCTCATTTATGAGTACCGCCATTTCCCGGGTCTACGGAACCGCCCTGGGTGGGCGCTGTGAAAAACGGCCTGAGCTTGCTGAGGCGGAGCTTGATCTGACGGTGCAGGTAATAATGCTGCCCTGTCGGGGGAATACAGAATTACTGGAACGGATATTTGGCCCACTGGGGTATGAAATCAGCTTTACTGCCGAATTGCTGGATGAGGAGTATCCCCTCTGGGGGCAGAGCTGCTATGTGAACCTGTATCTCCGGGGGAAGAAGCGGCTCCGTGACCTGCTCCGGCATCTCTATGTGCTTATCCCGGTGTTTGATCTCCGCAAGCATTACTGGATCGGGGATGATGAGGTGGAGAAACTTCTGCGCCATGGCGAGGGATGGCTGGAAAATCATCCCGCCAAGGCCCTTATCACCCGCCGTTATTTCAACAAGCTGCACCGCTATACCCGGATGGCCCTGGACCAGCTGGACAACGGCGAAGGTGGCGCCCAGGATATTGTACGTGAGGAGGAATCGGCGGTTACGGATTTTTCTGTTCCTGTACCCACCGGCGCGGATACTTTTGAAGCCGCACCCTTTGTCCCCCTGAACATCCGGCGGCTTGAGGCGGTTCTGGGGGCGCTGAAGGAAAGCGGCGCCAAGTCGATTCTGGATCTGGGCTGCGGAGAGGGAAACCTGCTCCGTTTATTATTGAAGGAAAAGTCTTTTGAAAAGATAGCCGGCGTTGATGTGTCAGCTTCGGCGTTGGAGCGGGCAGGGGAGCGGCTTAATTTGATCATCACGCCGGAGGACACAGGTCGTCAGGATGGGCAGAAAAACCGTACCGCCCTTTTTCAAAGTTCCGTCATCTACCGAGATAAGCGATTTGAAGGATATGATGCGGTAGCGGCAGTAGAAGTGATAGAGCATCTGGACAAAAACCGCCTGGGCGCCTTTGCCTCGGTGGTTTTCTCCTGCGCCGCCCCGAAAACCGTGGTGATTACCACCCCTAACCGGGAGTACAATAAAAACTATCCCGGCCTTGGGGGGAGTGAAAAACTGCGCCACGGGGACCACCGCTTTGAATGGACCAGGGCGGAGTTCCGGACTTGGGCGGAAAAGGTCGCTGCCCGATACGGGTATCTTTTCCGTATTGAGGAAATTGGTGACCCGGACGAAATTCTGGGCGCGCCGACCCAAATGGGAGTATTTACTAAATGCAATTAGTTATTCCTGAACTGTGCGTAGTAACCCTCATCGGCGCCTCAGGCAGTGGAAAATCCACCTTTGCCCGGAAATTTAAAGCCACTGAAGTCCTCAGCTCAGATTATTTCCGGGGACTCGTTTCGGATGACGAAACGGATCAGGGCGCTACATCCGCAGCCTTCGACAGTCTTTTCTATATCGCCAACAAACGGCTTGACGCAGGGAAACTCACGGTCATCGATGCCACCAATGTGCAGAAAAAATCCCGGGAAGCGGTGCTCCGCCTTGCCAGGGAACAAAATCTTTTAGCAGCAGCAATTGTATTTGATATGAATGAATCTCTCTGTCTTGAACGGAATAAGGAGCGGCCGGACCGTAACTTCGGGCCGCAAGTAGTGAAGGGACATATTCGGGAACTGAAGCGGAGCATCCGGGGTTTACAAAAAGAGGGGTTCCGCTATGTGTATGTCCTCTCAAGTCCGGAAGAGGCGGCAGCGGCGGAGATTGTCAGGACCAGGCTCTGGAACGACAAGCGGGATGAAAAGGGTCCTTTTGATATTATCGGGGATGTTCACGGCTGTTACGATGAACTTTGCGCCCTCCTTGAAAAGATGGATTATACCCTGGACCGGGAAGCCCATGCCGCCATCCCACCCGCTGGGCGCAGGGCAGTTTTTCTTGGGGACCTCTGCGACCGGGGGCCGAAAAATGCGGCTGTACTAAAACTGGCGATGAACATGGTTTCTGCGGGAACCGCCCTCTGCATACCCGGAAATCACGACGTAAAACTGCTGCGTAAACTCCGGGGGGCCGATGTCAAATTGAACCACGGCCTTTCGCTTACGGCAGCGGAACTGGAACAGGAACAGCCGAAATTTATCGAACAGGTGATAACTTTTCTGGACGGCCTGGTGAGTCATTATGTGCTGGATCGGGGAAGGCTGGTAGTTTCCCATGCGGGACTTACGGAAAAGCTCCAGGGTCGCAGTTCAGGTAAGGTTCGAGAATTCTGCCTCTACGGGGAAACCACCGGGGAAACCGACGAGTTCGGATTGCCGGTCAGGCTCAACTGGGCGGAGGATTACCGAGGCCGGGCCCTGGTGGTATACGGCCATATCCCTTCCCGGGAAGTCCGCCCCTTGAACAATACGGTGTGCATCGACACGGGCTGCGTTTTTGGCGGCAAGCTTACCGCCTACCGCTACCCCGAAGGAGAATATGCCGAGGTACAGGCACAGCAGGAATACTATGCGCCGGTAAAGCCTTTAGACCCGGAGGAAACACCCGCAGCTTACACTGGGGAGCTTATGATCGCCGATGTGCTGGGGAAACGGAACATCAATACCCGGCTTAACCGGAAGATCACTATCAGCGCCGAGAGCAGTTCCCATGCCCTGGAAATCATGAGCCGTTTTTCTGCGGACCCCCGATGGCTTATATACCTTCCCCCTACCATGTCTCCCTCCGGAACCAGCAAACGGGAAGAATATCTGGAATATCCCGAAGAAGCCTTTGACTATTTTTCCAATCAGGGAGTATCACAGGTTATCTGTGAAGAAAAGCACATGGGTTCCCGGGCGGTGATAGTGCTTTGCAGAAATACTGAAACTGCCCGGAATCGTTTTGGCTTTGGTATGGATGACTTTACGGAAGCCGCCGGAGATTCCGTTGAAAGCCCCACCGGTATCATCTATACCCGGACAGGACGACATTTTTTTGACCCCACAGAATTAATAAATTCAGGCGATGGGGAAGGAGTGCCGGCTTCACCTGAGTCTCTTATCCTTTCTCGTCTCGCAAAGGTATTGGACAGGACCGGCTTTTGGAAGGCCTTCTCCACCGGTTGGGTATGCCTGGACACAGAGCTTATGCCCTGGTCCGCCAAAGCCCGGCAGCTTCTGGTTGAACAATACGCGCCCACTGGCCGATCCGGCAAAAGCGGACTCCGGGAAGCGGTTACTGCTTTGGAGCAGGCTCTTTCCGATATGGCGAATACCACCGATGATAACATCAACACTACGCCGGAAAACCATGGCCCGCAAAGCATGGATATTGCCGGAGTATTAGGGAAATTCCGGGATCGGGAAACCTACCTTAAACTATACACCGAAGCCTATCACCGTTACTGTTGGCCGGTTAATTCGGTGGAGGACTACCGGGTCGCCCCCTTTCACATTTTGGCCACCGAAGGCAAGGTCTGGAGCAGTGAAAGCCATCTGCGCCACCTTGAGGTAATACGGGAGTATATGACCGGCAGTGATACGATATTTATCTCCACCAATCATCTAACAGTGGATCTGAGCGATTCCACTTCCCGTGAAGCGGGAATAGCCTGGTGGCGGCAGCTCACCGAAAAGGGCGGCGAGGGCATGGTGGTAAAGCCCCTGGATTTCATCGCCCGCGGCAAGGATGGCATACTCCAGCCTGCAGTAAAGTGCCGGGGCCGGGAGTACCTGCGGATAATCTACGGCCCGGAGTACACCGAACCCGCAAGGCTCAACCGCCTGCGCAGCCGTTCTCTGGGAAAGAAACGCCGCCTTGCCCTGGACGAATTCAGCCTAGGCATGGAATCCCTGGAACGCTTTACCCGCGGAGATCCCCTGCACCGGGTCCATGAGTGTGTGTTTGCGGTATTGGCCCTGGAAAATGAAGAAGTGGACCCAAGGCTGTAGAGGTACCCCCGCTTTCAATTCAAAATCTAATATTCAATTTTTTTATATTTACATTTAATTGATTTGAGGAAAACTTTCACCTCAATCGAATAAGGTTTGTTCTGATACAGCATCCATTTCCATATTTCCCCCTAAATCCTGAAGCACATCAATAATATACCCAGATTGCCCTGTCAAATACTGACATACCAGCGAGATATTCCCCGACCCCGTTTCGTATGGTGAAGTGAAACAGCCGGAGTTAAACCCTCCGCGCACAGGCGCCGGTGGGGTGGGGAATCCCCAGCGCGGGATATTTGGAATTCCCCGCTGTAGTAGACCCGCGCAGCGGGGCTGCGGAAGCGGACTCTACAAGCATCCCGCGCTGGGGATTCCCCACCCCACCGGCGTTTTTCCGATGAAGGTATTATACCCCAACGGTTTCAGAAACCTGTGGTTTCAGTGATCAATCCCGATCATCACCGAAGTAGCCTTAACAATAGCATAAGCCTCGCCCCCCACCTTAAGCCCCAGTTCCTTGATAGCGTCCAAAGAAATAGTAGAGGAAATCCTATTCCCCCCTCCGATATCCAGTACGACAATACCGTTTACCGACCCTTCCTTGATACTTATCACTTTCCCCTTAATCTGATTCCGTGCACTAATTTTCATACCGACCCTCCTATGGCGTATCCTCACCCAGGAGCAGAATCGCCTCCGGGGGAATAAAGAGCCATTCAGGTATTATACTATCAACATACTTACTGTACAACCACCAAAACTCTTCACGTGATTCCGGTCCCGGGGCATCGGCATTGGTAAAGAGGACAATATGTTCAAAGGGCGATTCGGAGCGCTTGGTAACATTGATACGTACCCGGTTATGACCCTTCGGATCGGCGTCGCCTGAAACCGGAACAAAGTCGTGGGCCCGGATACCTATGTGGGTGATCCTTCGCGGCGTTTCCAACGAAGTTTCTTGGGGCAGACGGAGTGTGAGGCCCCAGTTTTTGGCGTATACTTCCCGCTCCCCGGTCCGGGTAATGGGGGAAATATTTTTGCATCCCGTAAGACGGGCGGTCAGTACGGTTCCGGGGTTCAGGAAAAGCCGGCGGGTATTCCCCTGGGCAAGGGACTGGCCATTGTCCATCACCAGGAGTTCATCGGTGATCTTATAGACCTCGTCCCGGCTGTGGGTAACCATGATGATATCCCTATTGACCCCCAGCAGTTCCAGGAGTTGGAGCTGCATCTGTTCCCGGAGAAAGGTGTCCAGGGCAGAGAAGGGTTCGTCCAGGAGTATCACCTCCGGTTCCCGGATGAGCATACGGGCCAGGGCGCACCGTTGCTGCTGCCCTCCGGAAAGATGGGCGGGATAGCGATCCTCCAGGCCCTCAAGACTGAAGCGGTTCAGCCAGACCCGGGCTTTGGCGGTATTTTCGTTCCGCCGGCCCGGCAGTCCGGTGATGATATTGCCCAATACGGTCATCCGGGGGAAGAGGGCGTAGTTCTGGAAAAGGTAGCCCACCCGCCGTTCCTGGGGTTTAAGGTTGATCCCCGTGGCGGAGTCAAAGAGGACCCGCCCGTTAACGGAGATGTGGCCCTCGTCGGGGCGCTCAATACCGGCTATGCACTTGAGGGTCATGCTTTTTCCGCAGCCCGAAGCGCCCAGTATACCCAGGCAGCCATCGCGGCTTTCAAACTCCGTCTCAAGCTGAAACTGACGGGACAATCGTTTGCGGAGTGAGACCTTAATGCTCATTACTTAACCCGCTTTTCTTGTACGGTAAGGTAATTCATCAGGGCTACCACCGCAAAGGAAAAGATCACAATGATAAGCACATAGTTATAGGCAATGTCCATGTCCCCGGAGGAAACTGCGGAGTAGATCGCCAGGGGCAGGGTGCGGGTTCTGCCGGCAATGTTTCCGGCGATCATGGCGGTGGCGCCGAATTCACCCAGGCCACGGGCAAAGGCCAGGACACCGCCGGAGGCAACTCCGGGCATGGCGGTGGGCAGGCTTATCTTCCAGAATATCTGCCATTCCGAAAAGCCCAGGGTCCGGCCCGCGTAGATAAGATTCTGGTCCACCTGTTCCAGGGCGCCCCGGGCGGAACGGTACATCAGGGGAAAGGAGATAGCCACCGCCGCCAGGACCGTGGCCCCCCAGGAAAAGGCAATTTTGATACTGAAAAAATCGAGGAAAAATTTCCCCACCGGTCCCCGTACTCCAAAGATGTACAACAGAAAAAATCCCGCCACCGTAGGGGGCAGGACCAGGGGCAGGGTGAGGAGACCATCCAATATCATTTTCCATTCCTTCCGGCGCATCCCGGCGACCAGTTTAGCCGCCAGGAGCCCCAGAAAAAAGGTCACCACAATCGCCGCCGTGGCAGTTCGTATGGATATCAGTATGGGCGATATATTCATTACTTAATTATTAGCGGAAAACCCGAAGTTCTTGAATATCCCCAGCCCCTCGGGGGAGGCGAGGAAGTCCACCAGTAATTGTGCTTCCTTAGGATGAGCGGAGGCCGCCACGATCCCTACGGGATAGATGGCCTTCTGATGGCTGCCCGCCGGAGCTTCCGCGATGATCTCTACGGTTTTGACGGAGATCGCGTCGGTACCATAAACTACCCCCACATCGGCGCTGCCCTGAGCTACCCAGTTGAGGACCTCGGTAACGTTGGTTCCCAGGCTGGGGTTGGCAGCCTGCACCGCATCCCAAATTCCCAGATTCGTAAAGGCTTCTTTGGCATACTGGCCCGCGGGTACACTGGCGGGATCGCCCAGGGCGATGGTTTTTGCCAGGGTAATATTCTGGAAACTTGTAACCGGGGTGCTTGTTCCCACCGGTTTAATCAGAACCACTTTATTTTCCAGCAGGGGCTTTACGGTATCACCGGAAACCAGGCTCTTGTTTATCAGGTTGTTCATCTGGGTGGGAGCGGCGGACATGAATACATCCGCCCCAAGGCCCCCTTCAATCTGGGTCTGGAGCTTGCCGGAACTGTCGTAGGTCCCCTCCAGGGTGATCCAGGGGTATTTCTGCTGGAATTGCGGGATAAGCTGTTGTTCAAAAGAATTCCGCAGGGAAGCCGCCGCCGCCACCAGGATGGTGACCGGGGCTTCTTTTTGCTGAACCGCGGCCGGGGCTGCAGCTGGGGCCGGAGTCGGGGTTGCGGCCTTATCTTTCCCGCCGCCGGCAAAAACCGTTGCCGAGACCATACTAAACAGTACGGCAGCCAATATTACCTTAAAAATCCTTCCATTTCCTTTCTTCATTTCATAACTCCTTTTGGTTTCGTTCTATTACATTGTTTATTTATAGAGTAAAATTCAATTATATGCAATACAATCAAATAAAAATAAACAATAATGATACAAACACAAATGAATTAGATTATTTCCCCTATCCTTTTTCGCCTTCGGCACCTTTGCGGTTGAAACTTTTTAAGTTTATGAGTTTGAGTCTGCGTCTTTTTCGGTAATCTTGAGGAAATTCCAGATAGTTGAATCTTCTTGACCAAGGGACCAAAAGCCTATGGCCTTAACCCCCATATCCCGGTACATACCGCCCCGGAAGCTGAGGGAATAGATATCTTCGTAATAGACCGTAACCTTTACCGTGGTTTCGTAGCTAAAGGTGGGGATGCCGTTTTCCCGGACGACTTCGGTAATGGCATTTTCGCTCCTGATCCGTTCGATGCCCGAGTGGAAGTAGGCCCTAAAGGGGTTGAAGCTGCCCCAGGTACGGCCGTAAAAGGGCAGCCCCATGACTAGTTTTTCGGGCCCCACTGTTTTGAGGGCATACTCCGCAACGGAACGGCACCAACCCAGGGAAGCAATGGAACCGGGCTCGCTGGTGGACCAGTGTTCGTCGTAGGCCATCACAAATATCCGGTCCACCAGGGGTTTAATCTTCTGATAATCAAAAACATCATCGCTTAAGGTTTTACGCCGGGCGGGCAGGGCGATGGTGAACAGCTTATCCCCCAGGCCATTCCGCAGTTCCTGTAAAAAGGAAAGGAACCTATCCCCATCCCTGGCGGGGATGAGCTCAAAGTCGATTTGCAGGCCGTCGTAGGGCCCCGCAGCTTCCAGGAGATCCTCCACCAACTGCCGGTGGACCGCGCTTTCCGGTTCCAGGATGAAGTGGGCCAGGGAGCGGCTATTACAGGCTGCTACCAGATGGACACGCCCGGGAAAACGGCCGAGTTTTCGCCGGTTGGGAACGTCCGTAAGCTTACCATAGGTATCAATTTCGGCTCCAAAATAAACCAGGTCCGACAGGGGGTAATTAAGCTTGAGCGCCTGCTCCCGGCCTGCAATCAGGTACCCCCATACTTCGGTAAAATTCAGAATTGGCAGATTTTCGGCGTTCTCAGGAATTTCCCCATAGGTGAAGAATTCCTCCTCCTTCTCCTCTTCCTCCCCCAGGTTGTCCCGGTTTGTTACCGCTTCCACAGTATCCTGGGGCACAGATTCGGACAACACAGATTCCGGCGGCACAGGCTCGGGCAGCACGGGTTCAGGCGCCGAAGTACAGGAGAATAGGGTAAGAAGGAAGCAGAACAAAAAAAACATATCAGCGGGAGTATATGTTAAGCATTTGTTAATTGCAATATATACCGGTTTTTTGTTACAATGCCCTATGATCATAGGGATAGATATAGGCAGTACCACCACCAAGGCGGTTTCCATCGTGGCGGGGGAAAAGATACAAAAAATTAAAACCAAGGCCATGGATGCGGTAACCTCCGCCACCGGTGCTTTTGGTAAGATGTTAATGGAAAACGATTATAAAATTGGGGACATCAAGCGGATCATGATCACCGGCGCGGGGGCTTCAAAAATAAAAAACGACCTTTTTGGGATTCCTACCCAGCGGGTGGACGAAATTCAGTCCATCGGTATAGGGGGTATGTTCCTTTCCGGGGAGGACGATATTGTGATCACCAATATCGGTACCGGTACGGCGATTATCGACGCCCGGAAGGGTTCCATAAGCCACATGGGCGGCTCCGGAGTAGGGGGGGGGACCATACTCGGCCTGGCAAAGAAGTTGATCTCCACATCGGATTTTAATGGTATCATGGAACAGGCGGAATTGGGAAACCTTAACCAGGTGGATCTTAATATGGAAGATATCATGGATATGGACCTGAGTTTCCTGAACCGGGAAGCCACGGCCTCCAACTTCGGTAAGATGCTGGATACTGCGCGAAACGAGGATATAGCCATGGGGCTGGTGAACATGGTGTTCCAGGTTATCGGTATGCTTTCGGTTTTCGCGGCCAAGAGCAAGCGTACGGACCGGGTTATCGTTACCGGGAATGGCAGCCATAATCCTATCGGCAAGAAAATCCTGGATGCCATAACCGTTATGTACGCGGTACATTTTGAGTATCCCGTGGACGCCGAATATACCACCGCCATTGGAGCGGGGCTTTCCTATAATCGAGAGATGTAATACATATTGTAATACAAGAGGGGGTTTATGGTGAAAATAGTGATGCTCCACGACGGGGATGGCAGGAAAATTGCCGGGGATCTGCTTAAGCAGATAAAAAGTCAGAAAATAAACGGGGAAGCTTTGCTCCTGGAAGGGGCCTGGGAGTCCGGGGAACCCCATTTAGGGGAAGCCCTTGCGGATGCCACCCATGTGATGGCGATTTTCCCCAATACCGCCGGCCTTGGTCCTTCCGGCCCTTCCTGGTTTAGTTTTGCTGCGGGCTTTGCCCGCGGCGCCCATCTGCCCCTGGTGTCCTATGGGGAAGGCGCCCTTTCCCTGGCCCCGCAGCTTACAAAGGATCTGGCCCTGTTTAAAACCGATGCGGAGTTTCTGGCCTATCTGGCCCGGGAAGCGGAGGAGTGGACCCGGGAGCATACCCTGAAACAGGCGCGGATAAGCCTGCTGGAAAAGGGCATACCGGTTACGGCGGATTCCCTGGGGCGCTGTATCGCGGAAAAAAACGACGAAGCGGCGGCACTTTTTCTCCAGACCGGGTTTTCAGCGGATACCCTGGACAAAAACGGGGTTCCCCTGCTCTGTCTTGCCGCCCGTTCCGGCGCCCGGGAGATTGTAAAGCTGCTCCTCAAGAACGGCGCCACGGTAAATCTCCTGGCCCGGGATCGCGGCGGTTCCGCCCTTATCGACGCCGCCCTGGGAAAACACAGTGATATTCTTGGGGATCTCCTCAATGCCGGCGCCGATGTGAATGTTAAGAGCAAGGACGGCCAGTCCGCCATCATTATTGCTGTGGGGCTTAACGACGAGCCCACAGTAGAACTGCTCCTTAAGGCGGGGGCCAATGTTGATGAGCCCGACAGCCTTGGGGCCAGCGCCCGGAAGTATGTGGTCCTCTTTAACCGGCCCGGTATGGTTAAGCTCTTCCAGGAGTATGCATGTCCGAAGATATAAAGAAGGATGTTGCCCTGCTTTTTGAGCGTATCTCCGCCGCCAAGTATTTTGTAACCCTCACCGGCGCCGGGGTTAGTACCCTGTCGGGGATCCGGGATTTCCGTGGAAAAAACGGTCTCTACAACGACCAGGATGCGGTATTTCCCCCGGAGAAGATCTTCGATATCGATTATTTTCACCGTGATCCTTCTTTCTATTACAAAGCTTCGGCGGACTTTATCTACAATGTCCATGAGCGGGAACCTTCCATAGTGCACAAAACCCTGGCCCGGCTTGAACAGAAAGGCTTTCTGAAGAGCCTTATTACCCAGAATGTCGATCTCCTCCACCAGAAGGGGGGGAGCAAACGGGTGATCGAAATCCACGGCTCTCCGTCGGTACATTATTGTCTCCACTGTTCCGACCTTTCCCGGGTGGAGACCCTGGCTGCGGCGGGCGCCGGTCTGCCGGAAAAAGACGGCGACCTTATGGGCTTTGACGAAGCCGCCGCCGTGGTTAAAGCCGGAGAGCTTCCCCGCTGTAAAAAGTGCGGTGAGGTTCTCAAGCCGGCGATCACCTTTTTTGGGGAAGCCCTTCCGGTGTTGGCGCTCCAGTCTGCCGAGTCCGAAGCGTCCCGGGCGGATCTGATGCTGGTCCTGGGAACAACCCTCACGGTCTATCCCGCCGCTGCTATTCCCCAGATTACCCAGCGCCGGGGCGGGGATTTGGTTATCGTTAATAACATGGAAACCCCCATGGACCGGTATGCGTTTATGAAATTTGAAGATCTTGGAAGTGTCTTTGAGGAACTTTCAATTTTACTATAAGTTATGGAGGAATCAACGATGAAGTTTGAACGGAATGTCCTGGTAGTTTTTCTGCTTATTGCCCTGTCTGCCCCGGCGCTCATGGCCGAGTCTTTTAACGCCATGAGTCTTTCCGGAGCCACCGGCCTGTATACGGTTCCCACCGGACGGATCGGTTGGACGAATGATACGAAGATAGGCCTGGATATTGGGTACCATACCATCATTGCAACGGAACATAATTACTTTAACAGTTCGAATTTGCTAAACACCGATGACGATGATGTTGGTCTGAACCATATAGCCAAGATTGGCGCCGGGTTTTTTAAGTGGGCGGAGCTTTTCCTTGCCTTTGATTTTCAGCCATCCTATAATCTTCCCGGTGATGATAATGACAGCAACACCGATCTGATTACGGGTTTTAAGATTCAGCTGCCGGCAGCGGCCACCGATGTAGCCTTGGGCGGCAATTTCCAGGCCCTGAATTTGGGGAATAAAGAATTTAGCTACCAAACCTTTCAGCTTTATGCAGCCGTAACCTACGAGGGTACTTTCTTTACCCTGCCCGCGGAAACTACGGTGGCCCTGGGGAAGACCTTCAATTTTAACAATGATCATGATGTTTCACAGAAGGACTTTAATTTCGATTTTGGCATGGGCTTTGACTTGACCATCTTCCCCAAGGCCATACCGGAATTTTTCCACTGGATCATAGACTATTCAAACTTTTCTTATTCAGCAAATCCCTGGGGCGCCGATTCAGAGTACCGGGGTACCCTGAATACGGGGCTTCGCCTCAATTTTGGATCCATCCCGGCCCTGAAAAAAGCAAAATTTACCTTTGATTTTCTCCTAACCGATGCTTTTGACGCAGACTACCGTTCCTTCTCCCTTGGGCTGGCTGTTGGTGTACCCCTTATGTAGCTCCTAAGCCGGAAAGAGCGGCGTCCACCCGTGCCAGCGCCCGTTCCGTTCCCAATATACGCAGGGAGCCAAAGAGGGGCGGGCTGACACGCGAGCCGGTAATGGCTACCCGCAGGGGCATCAGGAGATCCCCAAGTTTTACATCCGCTTTTTCCGCCGCAGCTTTGATAATCGCCTCCGCCTCTTCGTCATTCGATTCGGCCAGGGGCTTTACCAGTTCCCGGCCCAGCTTCAAAAGCCGGATCGCCTGGGCCAGATCCGCCTTTTTGGGGATAAATTCCTCCGCTGCGGGAATCGCCGGTTCGCCGAACAGGTAACGCAGTTTTTCTGCTGCCTCGTGGAGGAACACAAGCCGTTCCTTGATCAAAGGCATGGCGGCGATAAATTTACTGCGTTGTTCCGCGCCGGGCTCCGTTCCCGCCTCGCCGAAAAGACCCGCAGCAATACTGTATGGCAGGGCCAGGGCGGCAAGCTCTTCATCGCTTTTCATCCGTATGTATTGGCCGTTGTACCATTCCAGTTTTTTATAGTCAAAGATCGCCGGGGCCTTGTTGAGCTTGTCCAGGCTGAAACGCTCCGCCAATTCCTCCGGGGTATAGATTTCCCTGCCCTCCTCGTAGGAGGCCCCCAGGAGGGCCACATAGTTGAGCAGCGCCTCCGGCAGATAGCCATGGCGGCGGAACTCGTCAATGCTGGTAGCGCCGTGGCGTTTGCTGAGTTTTTTGCCGTCCTGACCCATCACCATGGGGAGGTGGCAGAACACCGGGTGTTCCCAACCGAAAGCCTTATATAGAATTACGTGCATGGGGGTAGAGGAAAGCCATTCCTGGGCCCGGAGCACGTGGGTAATTTCCATGAGATGATCGTCCACAATGTTGGCCAGGTGGTAAGTGGGGAAGCCATCGGACTTGAGGAGCACCGGGTCGGGGCTTACATCATCGTTTTTCCACTCGATATCCCCCAGAAGCTGATCCCGGAACTTGGTTGTTTCGCCAAGGGGTATTTTAAGGCGGATAGTATAGGCTTCCCCGGCCAGTGCCCGCGCCGCCGCTTCCGCCGGGGGAATGTCCCGGCAGTACCGGTCATACCCTGACTCACTTGAATGGGCAGCCTCCCGTTCAGCGCGGATTTTGTCCAGCCGTTCTGCGGAACAGAAACAGTAATAGGCCCGGCCTTTTTCCACCAGTTCCAGGGCGTATTTTTTGTACAGCCCAAACCGTTCGGATTGTATGTACGGGGCAGAGCTTCCGCCCACATCCGGGCCTTCATCCCAATGGATACCCAGCCAGGAAAAGGTATCGTAGAGGTTTTTGACGAACACCTCGTCATACCGGGTCCGGTCCGTATCCTCCAGGCGGAGTATAAAGCGCCCCCCCTTAGAGCGGGCGAAAAGGTAGTTAAACAGGGCGGTTCGTATCCCCCCTATATGCTGAAGCCCCGTAGGGGATGGCGCGTAACGGTCTCGTATGGTCATAGTAGCCCGATGATACTACAAAAACGAAATTCATGCAACTTTCGCGCCCTCCCGGGAAAAACCTGGGACCTCCCAGAGGCTAAACTTGACCCACAAATCAATGATGATTACTTATCACGAAGAAATTTCTAACCGCGAGGTCGCAGAAGGCGAAGAAAGGGAAGAAAGGGGGAAAAACATGAGATTTTTCGGTATTTCCCTCCTCATTTTTTCTTCGACTTCTTCGACTTTGCGGTTTTTCTTATTTGTGGGTCAAGTTTAGCCCAGAGGGTCCCCTCAGGCTTTTCCCTCCTGCCACCCCACTCCATACTAATTGAAGGCGCGCTCCCGTGCCTCGTAGGCGCATGGCTCCACCAGCGCCTGTACGACTAGCCTGTGTTTGAGCGCATTTTCCAGGAGCCGGAAACGCCTAACTAAGTTTAGCGCATTGTTTAGCCGGCGCTGGCGGGCGGAGGGAGGGGCATCCCCAACCGAGCACATAAGGAATTCCTCGCTGG
>NZ_JAJQRB010000010.1:0-5061 GCF_046533075.1 Treponema primitia
TGCCTAACTAAGTTTGGGGAGAGTTTGTCGGGCGCGGCTACGCCGGCGCTTTTACACTTAGCCTGTGTTTGAGCGTATTTCCCGGGAGCCGGAGGTGCCTAACTAAGTTTGGGGAGAGTTTGTCGGGCGCGGCTACGCCGGCGCTTTTACACTTAGCCTGTGTTTGAGCGTATTGCATGGGAACCGGGGGGGGCTAACTAAGTTTGGCGTAGAAGGCGCGGGGAAAAGAGGGGGGGTTTCTTTAATTTTTTTTCATCTTTTTCGCCTTCTGCGCCTTCGTGGTTTTTTATTCTTCTTAAGTTTATGCTATTATGCCATGCGCCGAAAATGATTTCCAACGGGAAGGGTGTGACCGGTTTATTTCAAATCCGATACGGTAAAGTTGCGGAACCCGTTGGGGGCATCCGCTACCGGGTGCTGGGCTTCTCCGGTAAGGGTCGGCACCGTTTCCATGACATAGGCGGCTAATTCCATCATAGATACCCGGCTGTCTTTGATCAGGTCGGCTGCGCCTTTCATGCCGGTAATAATGCTGTAGGTGAATATCCCGTGCCGGTAGTCCCGGCTTTCCTGGGAATATTCCGTACCCTGGCTGGAAGTGAAAATCACCGTGCTGCCGTCTACCCGGAGCGAGCGGGCCAGCTGAGTGCCGTCCACTGCCTGCCGCCCCGTTACTCCCTCGGAATGGCAGGAGTCGATGAAAACCAGCTTTTGACCGGGGATTTCCAACACCCCGTACAGGTCCCGGTGGCTTATGGCCTTTGAGGGCCGGATGGAACCGTCGGCGTCAAAGGCCGCATCGGAGGGGAGGAAAAAGAAGTTTCCCCCGTCATCGTTCATACCGTGGCCGGCGATAAAGAGGGCAACCACATCCTGCTGCCCCGCCTTTCGTAAATACGAAAGGTTATCCATGATAGCATCCCTGGTGGGCGCGATGGATGCGCCGTCGGCAATGAGGAGGCTGTTGACCTTCCCGTAGAGCTTCCCCTCCTGGGCCTTGAATACATTGATGATTTCCGTTGCATCGTTCACCGCATACTCAAGGTTTTTGATGATTTTGTCATCATACCGGTTAACCCCGACGGAGAGTATCCAGAGGTTGGGAAGGGGCGCCCGCTGGGATGTCCGCAGGTTCACTTCCGCCAGGGCCCGGCCTTCCGAATACCCGTTAAAGGCCAGCACTTCAATGCGGTTTTCCCCGGGCTCCAGGTTTACCGGGAAGCGGAACTCCACCTGTTTCTCGTTCCCCGTTACATTCAGGCTCGCGGACTCCACCACAATCCCCCGGCTTCCGGAAAATCTGCCCAGTTCGTCGCTCCCCACACGCCTGCCGTTGACCAGGACCTTTATGTTTTTGATGGGCTGGGATGCGTCCATTATCACTACCGAAAGATCTACGGTTCCTGCGGTAGTAGTACTGCCGCCGCTTACCGGGCTGAGGATGATTACCGCCGGGGGTGAAAACGAGGCGGCATCCTGGATGCTCATGGCGGTACCGGCGATACGCGTACCGGCGCTGCCGGACAGCCGGGCTTCCACCACCGCCGGGCGGTCAAAGGTGGCGCGATACTGGTCTATGCCGTAGACATTGTTCCCCACCCGCACGTTGAGGTGCCGGTCGCCGTTGAGGGAGGCTTTGTAGTAGCCGTCGGGGGTTAACCAGACCCATTCGCCATCGGTGAAGCTGACGTATTGGGCGAGTTCCTCGCCCGTAGAGGCATCCCAGATGCGGGCGGTATGGTCATAAGACGCGGAGACTATCCGCTGACCATCGGGGCTATACGCTACGTAATGTACACCATAGCTTTGTCCATGTCCATAAAGGATCTGCTGCTGCCCGCTCTCCACATCGGATATTTTGAGGGTGTTACTACCCACGGAACAGGAAACAATATTTCGTCCATCGGGGCTATAGGCCATGGACCATACTAAACCTTCGTTAGAAATGGTTTGTAACTTCTGCCCGTTTTTTGCATCATATATCACTATATCACCACTACCACTACCACCACCGGCAGCCATCTGCCGCCCATCGGGGCTATATGCCACGGAATATACCGAAAGGTTACGCGGCAGAGAAAGATTTCGTAATTCCTGACCGCTCTCCGCATCCCATATTTTTAAATTGTGGATACCAGACGTCCCGGAAACTATTTGCCGCCCATCGGGGCTAAACGCAATGGTCATAGCCGTCTGCCAATTAGAAAACCCGGAAATGGTTCGCAATTCCTGACCGCTTTCCACGTCCCATATGCTGACAAAGGATTCGTTCCCCTTCCCAGTCCCACTATATCCACCGGCTATCTTACGCCCATCGGGGCTGTATGCCAGGGATTTAAGCCCTCCGCTGCTCTGTGCGGAAAAGGTTCGTAACTCCTGACCGCTTTCCACATCCCATACCTTAATTGTTCTGTCCAGGCTTTTACAGACTAATCGCCGCCCATCGGGGCTATATACTACAGGACCATACCCGGGAAAGGCTTGCAATTCCTGCCAGCTCTCAAAACTCCATATTTTGATTATATTTCCTGACGGAATGGCAAGCTGCCGCCCGTCGGGACTAATCGCCATGGAACCTACCCCGGCTGCCCCGGCAAAGGTCTGTTCCTGCCAGCTCTCGGTATCCAGTATTCTGTCATTAATGGCTAGCTGCCGCCCGTTGGGACTATATGCTATTTGTTTTACTGCATCATGATTAATGGAAAGTGAATGTAATTCCTGACCGCTTTCTGAATCCCATATCTTGTATATAGTATTGTGAGAAAAACTCGAGACTATCTGCCGTTTATCAGAGTTATATGCCAGGAGTTCGCCAGGGTTGGAGATAGTCAGCAGTTCCCGTCCGCTCTCCGCATCCCTTATTATAATGTCAGTCCCGTTCCGAACGGCTATCCGCAGCCCATCGGCGCTATGGATAAATGTATTACTATCAAGAGTCCAGAGTTCCCGTCCGCTCTCTGCATCCAATACTTTATATTTATAATCCCAACTTCTTATTTCAGAGCTGTAAAGTATTAGCCGTCCATTGGGGTTATATTCAACGGTTTCACCAACACTAAGTCCGGAAAAACTTGAGAGTTCCCGTCGGCTCTCCGCATCCCATATCTTAATAGTGTTATCGGCGGACCCGGATACTATCCGCCGCCCATCGGGACTAAACGCTACTGAATTTACCGCCCCGGAATGTCCGGAAAGGGTCCGCAATTTCTTCCCTGTCTCTGTATCCACCATCTTGATTGTTTTATTAGCGGATCCAAAAACTATCCATTGCCCATCGGGGCTGATCGCTACTGACTTTATTATATCCCGTTCTTTGGCGTATCTAAAGACACGCAGTTCCCGCTGATTTACCATATCCCATAGGCGAATTGCACTTTCGTACCCATTATACCACCAGGAAACCGTCCGTCGCCCATCGGGGGACAGTAGCAAATTCGTCTCTGATTGCAATTGATGCCCGTTTTCCGCATCCCATATTTTTATAATTGTTAGGTAACCAGGCGATTCCTTGGAGATTATATACCGCCCATCGTAGCTTATAGTCCCGGTTTGTACTCCTGACGTGGAAATGGTCCGCAGTTCCCGTCCGCTCTCCACATCAAATATCTTGATTGGTCCATTCCGATACAGATAGGCCATGCGCCGCCCATCGGGGCTATAGGCAACGGCAACCACCTGACCATGCCCCAACTGGGGAAATACCTCCACCCCGGTATCACTATCGGCTGAGCTTGCCTCGGCAAACGGGGCAGCAGACCGACACCCGGCGCAGAACAGCGCCGCTATGACCAGCGCCGCCGCGATGGCAGGTTTTTTCATCAAATTACCGTACATGGGGAGCCTCCATTTTTACCGTAGCCGAGACAGTATACACCGGTTTTGTCGGCATGAAAATAGGAGTGCACGGCAGCGGGGACTTTTATCTTTTTGCCTGCGGCAACATCCAGGTGCTTGAACTGTACCGAATGGGATGGCAAATAGAATTAGTGTTTAAGCGGTTGACAGTTTATGATGTTGTGCCAGGCGCCAAAATTGCCTATATGACGGTATCTTTCAACGGTAATAAATCAAAGAACATAAGCCGTGTTTTTTCATGGGTATCGTTTTCCATGAAAAAACCAAACCCGTTCTTCTGGTAAAAGCGCAGGGTAGAAATTCCGCCGTTTTTCAAATTTTATATGCCGGTTTATCCGATTCCAGACGGGCTTGTTTTCGGCCCGTTGGATTTTGTCGTTGGAAAGGCTGAAAAATCCAGCCGTTTTATTTTCCGCTTCGAGGACATAGGTTACGGTCAATAACTGTTCATAGTACGGCAGGGCTTCCTGGGAAAAGAAATCATTTAAGTCCCTATCGGTACAGTCAAAATCTTTTATAAGATACCCTGACTGTAGTTTTAACAGGGAATACTGGCCGAGATTGAGGGCCATTTAACGGGGGTTATCCTCTTTCATGAGGGGCCTGAGAAGGGCATAGGCTTCTTTGACAGCCCGCGCTTCTTCGATGGGGACGGTTTTGCCTACATTTTCTTCGGCCATTTTGAAAAACCGTTCCGCTTCTTTGCCCTTTAATACCGGGGTGTCTTTTATAGGTAACGCCATGATATTGCCTCTGTAATAGATACTACTAAACTATGGGGGATTTGGCAAGACGGAGGAATTTACCGTATCGATACATTGACCTAATGCCAAAACCTTTTGCAATTCCATCCGAAATATGGCCTTTTTCACATTTACGGTTTTCCGGCGGTAAGCCAAAGGGTGCCAGGCGCCGAAATTCCCGGTAAAAAATCCTAGGCATTTTCCTAAAAAACAAAAATATTTCTCCGCAGACTAAAGCAAAATCAGGGTCCAACTCCCTATGTAGGGCAGGAGGTTTTTATGAAAAAACCAGTGCTCAAAATTATGGTGGACTATGTGTTCAAGCTCATCTTCGGCGACCAGCGGAATATCGATATTCTTGCCGGTTTTTTAAAGGTTGCCCTGAATCTGCCCGAGGCAGAATACGACAGTCTAACCATCGTGGACCCCAATCTCAAACGGGAGTTTGCAGATGACAAAGCAG
>NZ_JAJQRB010000011.1:0-86953 GCF_046533075.1 Treponema primitia
TCATTCCCCTTACCGCTCTGCGGTTCTTCGCCTTCCTCTTCCTCTGCGTCCTCTGTGTTCTTCCCTCTGTGTCCTCTGCGGTTTTTCCTCATTCCCCTTACCGCTCTGCGGTTCTTCGCCTTCCTCTTCCTCTGCGTCCTCTGTGTTCTTCCCTCTGTGTCCTCTGCGGTTTTTCTTTATTCTACTTACCGCTCGGACTTTTTTTCAAACCGGGAGAACAGCATAGTAAAAGTAGCCCGGCCCTGGCTTACGGATCTGAGGGATGTCATAAAGCCGAACATCTTCGCCATGGGCGCCAGGGCCTTCACCTCATCGGAACCGATCTTGGAATCCATGCTCAGCACCTGACCTCCCCGCTGGGTTACCAGGCTCATCACATCACCCACAAATTCCTTGGGGGAAACGAGGTCCACCGCCATGATCGGTTCCAGGAGTATGGGCGCCCCTTCCCGGCAGGCTTCGTAGACCCCCCGGTTGGCACATGCCTCATAGGCAAACTCCGTACCGGTGAGCTCCGAGTACTCAAGCCCCGTCAGGGTAACCCCCACGTCTATGCAGGGATAGCCCAGGACTATGCCGGAAGAAAATGCGCCCCCTACACCCCGTTCCACCGCTTCGAAGATCTGCTCCGGAACATCCCGCTTTTTAACAGCGTTGGTGTAGCTGTTTCCGGAACCGGAAGGGAGGGGCTCAACTTTAAAGCGCAGTATCGCTGCGTTTTCTTTACCCGCCATAAGCTTGGAGAACTGCTCCTCATGCTCCACCGTCCGGGTAATCGATTCCCGGTAGGTAACCTGGGGGTTCCCCACCTTTGCGTTGAGGTTGTACTCCTTGATGATCCGGGTAACCAGCACGTCCAGGTGGAGTTCCCCCATGCCGGAGATGATCAGCTGCCCCGTTTCAGGGTTATCCTTGGTAGTAAAGGTAGGGTCCTCCTTGGAGAGGAGACCCAGAATTTCCCGGAGCTTATCCATCTCCGACATGGTCCTGGGTTCAATGGAAACCGAAATTACCGGCTCGGGGAACTCCATCTTTTCCAGTACCACCGGCCAGCCTTCACTCCCGATGGTGTCCCCGGTCTGGGCCAGCTTCATCCCGATAATCACCCCAATGTCCCCGGCGGAAAGTTCGTCCATGGGTTCGGATTTGTTGGAGTGCATACGGAGTATCCGGTTTGCCCGTTCCCGTTTCTTCTTCCCCACATTGAATACCGCCGTGCCGGGCTTGAGCGCCCCGGAATACATGCGCACATAACAGAGGCTCCCCGCCTCCCTATCGTTCTGTATCTTAAAGACCAATCCCAGGGGCAGCCCATTGGGATCACAGGGTACCAACACATCCTCTTCTTTTTTAAGGTGATGTCCCGCCGCCGGGGCAACCTCATCAGGTGCAGGGAGGAAGTCCACCACCGCATCTATCACCGGCTGGACAGCGATATTACGCCGTGAAGCGCCGGCAAACATGGGCAGCAGGGACCGGTTCAGCACAGCCTGCCGAAGCTCCCGGCGGATCAGCTCCGGTTCAATTGCTTCCCCGGCCAGATACTTGTCGGTGATCCCTTCGGAAAACGCCGAAAGGGTGTCGATGAGCTTTTCCCGCCATTCCGCGGCCAGGGCTGCCCGTTCGTCTGCGATGGGTGAAGGGATGATGGTCTCGCCGTCGGTGGCGGCGTCCCAGCGGAGTTCCCGCATCTCCACCAGGTCGATGATCCCCTCAAAGGTACTTTCCTTGCCAATGGGTATCTGGAGAGCCACGGTTTTGGCGCCCAGTTTTGCCTCGACATCCTCCAGGACCTGGAAAAAATCGGCCCCGACCCTGTCCATCTTATTTACATACCCTATGCAGGGCACATTGTAGTGCTCCGCCTGGCGCCATACGGTCTCGGTCTGAGGCTCCACTCCCCGGACGGCGTCAAAAATCGTCACCGCTCCGTCCAGCACCCGCAGGGAGCGTTCCACCTCGGCGGTAAAATCTACATGCCCCGGGGTATCGATGATGTTTATCTGAAACTGCTGCCCATCCCGCTTCCAGTAGGTGGTAGTGGCGGCGCTTTGTATGGTGATGCCCCGTTCCTGTTCCTGCTCCATCCAGTCCATGATGGCTTCACCGTCATCCACCTCGCCTATCCTATGACTCTTACCGGTATAGTAAAGTATCCGCTCGGTGGTCGTGGTTTTTCCGGCGTCGATATGGGCCATAATACCGATATTACGCATTACTTTAAGCATGGGGACAACTCCTGCTCATATTGTACCCTAATAGCGTTAGGAGGGCAATTCCTGTATTATATACAAATGTTTCTCATTCTCGTATATTTTTGGACATTTATTTCCTATGCGCCGACTTCCTACATTGCCGTCATGGTCCGGGGACTTGGGTATAGTCCTTCTACCATAGGGATACTCCTGGGATTATTTGAAGGCGCAGGCATTGCAGGCCCTTTTCTTTTTGGTTACTTTGCGGATAAATGGGGACGCTACAAACCGGGCTTGATTCTGACATTTGCTTTTTTGGCTATCGCCGGGATACCCCTGGGCTTGTTCCGCAATCCCCTGATCAGCGCCCTGTTCATAGCAATACTGGGTATGGGGTACCGCTCATCCACTCCCCTGTTGGATGCGGTGGCCACCATCAGTTTGGGAAATACGGGAAACTACGGAAAAGTCCGGGCCTTTGGATCGATATCGTATATTATCATGGTGCTCTTTTTGCAATACAGCAAATTCTTAGTCCCCGATACACCTCTTAATATAGGGATCTGGTTCATGCTTTCAGGCTGCGTAGCGACCCTTACGGTGATTATTATCCCGGCGAAATACACCGGAAACGGCCGGCCCCGGGCAGCCGCCACGGCGCGGGGAACTCTCCGACTGAAGCCGTCGTTGCAAACGCCTCAAAGTACCCTAAGTTCCCCGCGTAAAATACTAAGTCCGCTGCTCATCATGGGACTCCTGATAATCGGCTTCAACCGTCTGGCCATGGCCCCGATAAACGGGTTTCTCCCCCTGTATGTATTTGAAAAGATGCAATGGAATGCGGTTGGCTTGATTGCGGCGTTGTCTGCTACTGCGGAGGTACCCTTTATGTTTATCTCCAGCAAGCTTATTCGTCGTTTTGGCGCATTACCCCTGGTGGCGCTTTCCAGCGTTGCGGTAGGACTGCGATTGGGCATTTACGCCCTGTTCCCCCTCAAGGGAGCAATCATCATCGGGCAGCTCCTCCATTCCCTCTGCTACGGTATTTTTCATCCCGCAGCAGTAGCGTTTATATCAAGCAGCGTCCCCCCGGAGCGCCGCGCCCTGGGCCTGTCCCTGTACCTTTCTCTGGGAAGCGGTCTGCCAACCATGCTGGGCAATATAGCCGGCGGAATCATCATAGAACATGGGGGATACCGGACGCTTTTCGCTTCGTTTATAAGCTTTGCCCTTATATCGGTAGCCTTGTACCTGTTTACCCGGTTTCACCGGCGGAGAAATGAGGCGTGAGATTCACCTTCCCTTTTCCCCCATCCTGTGATACTATTACGTAATTCAGGAGTATTTATGGAACAGACCCTTTCCTACGTATTGGTAACCCCCTATACCATTGCCAAAAGCAGGACCGGCGGCGTATTATCCCGGCTCATTTCCCGGGCGGAACTGGAACTGGTGGGCTGCCAAATGATAACCGCCAATGAAGCCCTTACAAGGGAATACGCGGATCTTCTGCGCAAACAAAACCCAACCAGTGACGTTACGCTCCTGGCGGACTATGTGGAACAAAACCTGGGACCATCCGGGGGAAGGGAACATCGCAGCCTCCTGCTCCTGTTCCGGGGAGAAGACCCCTGCGGTAAGCTTGCCGCCATTTGCGGACACCTGTATCCGGAACACCGGGATGTGGATGACGTTACCGGGGAAACCATTCGGGATACCTACGCGGATCTTATCACGGACCCCGGTGATCCTAAAAAGGTCACCTACTTTGAGCCTGCGGTGATAACTTCCCGGAGTCAGGATTGGGCGGATAAGGATTTAGCCCTCTTTGCACGGTTTTTAAAGGGCCGGGAGAATATCGTTCATAATCTCCAGCATTTGGACCCTTCGAAGATAGAACAGACCCTGGTCATCCTCAAGCCCGATAACTGGCAATACGCCTCTTCCAAACCGGGCACCATCATTGATATGTTCTCCCGGACCGGGCTGCGGATCGTGGGGATCAAGTTGCACCGCTTTTCCCTGGCCCAGGCGCTGGAATTTTACGGCCCCGTGGAAGAGGCTTTGCGGGAAAAACTCGCCCCCATCTTCGGAAAAAAGGCACGGGAACTTCTTGAAAAGGAATTTGAAATCACCCTTACCGATGATATTGAAAAATCTCTCAGCGCATGTTTCGGCGTCCGGTATGCAAAGGATCAGTTTGATCAGATTATCGAGTTTATGTCCGGAACCCGGACGGGAAAGTGCCCGCCGGATGAGATTAGCAATCCCGGCAGCGTCAAATGTATGATCCTCATCTACGAAGGGGAAAACGCGGTTAAAAAGATCCGGGACGTATTAGGCCCCACGGATCCCCTGAAAGCGCCGGGAGGAACGGTACGCCGGGAATTCGGCAGTAACGTGATGGTCAACACCGCCCATGCTTCGGATTCCGTGGAAAGCGTGAACCGGGAAAAGGGCATAGTCAAGGTAAACGAAAATCCCCTGGGTAGTATCATTGAAGCCTACCTGGCGGTACGAAAATAGGAAATCTAATGGACACAAACAATGAAAGCCCTTCTGCGGCCCACGGGGCTGTTGCCCACTGGGCTGATGAGACCGCAGCAAAGATAATCCGGGAAAAGGGCGAAAAAGAACAGTATACCTGCGCTTCCGGGATCACCCCTTCGGGGACGGTGCATATCGGCAATTTCCGGGAAATAATTTCCGTGGATTTGGTGGTCCGCTCTTTACGGGACCTGGGCAAAAAGGTACGGTTTATTTATTCTTGGGACGACTACGATGTGTTCCGCAAGGTGCCCAAGAATATGCCCAAGCAGGAGGAGCTGGAAAAGTTCCTCCGCTTCCCCATCACCATGGTGCCCGACCCCTGGGACCGGGATACCAGCTACGCCCGGCATCATGAGGTGGACGTGGAAACCATGCTGCCCGAAGTGGGCATACGCCCCGAGTACCTCTACCAGGCTGAACGGTACCGCGCTTCCCGCTACGCCGAAGGGATACGCAAGGCCCTGGAACACCGGGACACCCTCAAAACCATTCTGGATAAGTTTCGGGACGAGGACCACAAGATCCAGGGTGAATGGTGGCCGGTGAGCGTTTTCTGCGACCACTGCAACCGGGACGATACGGACATTGACGGCTGGGACGGCGATTGGGGCCTCAGCTACCACTGCAACTCCTGCGGTCACAGCGATACGGTGGACATCCGCAAGGCGGCGGGGGTTAAACTCGGCTGGCGTATAGACTGGCCCATGCGCTGGGAGCATGAACAGGTAGACTTTGAACCCGCCGGTAAGGACCACCACAGCCAGGGCGGTTCCTTCGACACCGCCCGCCATGTCAGCAAGGAAGTCTACAACTGGGAAGCCCCCGTTACCTTCCGCTACGACTTTATCGGTACCAAGGGCATACCCGGCAAGATGTCCAGCTCCTCCGGCGTGGTGGTGGACCTCAAGGATGTGCTGCGGGTTTACACCCCGGAGCTGACCCGCTACCTCTTTGCGGGAACCCGGCCCAACACGGAATTCACCATCTCCTTCGATCTGGACGTGATAAAAATTTACGAAGACTACGACCGGCTTGAACGTATCGCCTGGAAGGCCGAGGAAGCCAAGGACGAAGCCGCCTACCGCAAGGCCCGGCGGATCTACGAGCTTTCCCAGGTGGACTGGAATCCAAAGGGGCCCTCGGTCCCTCCGCTAATGCCTTACCAGATCCCCTTCCGCCACCTCTGTAACCTCATCCAAATCGCCGACGGTAACATAGACCAGGCCATAAGCAGCCTGACAAGCTCAGACAACGGCCCCAAACCGGAGCAGCTCCCCGGCCTGAAAGCCCGTGCGGAACGGGCCAAGTACTGGGCGGAAAACTGCGCCCCCGAAGAGTTCCGCTTCCGCCTGCGCGCCCCCGGTGAACAGGCAACCCTCAGCGATGCCGAGGCCGGGGCCATACAGGATCTGCGGGATAAGGTCATTGCCGGCATAGCCCAATACGCCGACGACAAGTCCTGCGCCGAGGCCATCTACAAGGTTGCGGAAGACCACAGCCTGGACGGCAAGGCCCTCTTCCGGGCCGCCTACCAGGCCCTTATCGGTAAAGACCAGGGACCCCGGCTTGCAAACTTCCTTCGGTCTATCAACCGGGAACGGCTGCTGGGAATCCTGGAAAAGTATTAACTGCAAAGAAATATTAACCGCAAAGGCGCAGGGGGCGAAAAAGGAAAGTGGGGAAAGAAAAGAGGAGGAGAGTTGCCATTCCTTTCTTCTTCCCCTCCCCTCCCCTCCCCTCCCCTCTTCGACTTTTTCGACTTTGCGGTTAAATTTTCTTATATAGAAAAGTGAAAGGAGCATATATGAAAGTCAGTATTCTTAGCGGTATTTTCCTTAGCGCCATGGCGGTAAACAGTTTTGCTGCGGACAGTAATATTTTTAGTTACCGGGTGGGGAAGATCGAAGTTCACATGCTGGTAGAAACCCGGGGACCGGGGAACATTTCCATCCTGATAAACCCCGATAGGGCGGCCCTGGATCGCTATATCCCCGGGGGGGGCTATACTTCGGAGGTCAACACTTTTCTTATTAAAACCCCGGACAAAATCCTTGTGGTGGACACCGGTTTCGGCGGGGCCATCCTGAATTCTATAAAGACCCTGGGCTTTGATCCCTCCCAGGTGGATGCAGTACTCCTAACCCACATGCACGGAGATCATATCGGAGGCCTTCAGAAAGACGGTAAGGCCGTGTTCCCCAAGGCACAGGTGTATCTGGCCCGGCAGGAAAAAGATTTTTGGATAAAACCCGGCGCCCCTACGGCGGGTAATTCCGCCGCCGCCGCCCTGGCCCCCTACGGGAACCGGGTGGAAACCTTCCTCCCCGGCGAACTGGGCTCAACCATTGCCGACCTTATCCCGGGCATAAAACCCATCGCCGCCTTTGGCCACACCCCGGGGCACACTGTGTTCATGGTAGAATCCGAAGGCAAGAAACTCCTCATCTGGGGCGACCTGATGCACGCTCAGCTCATCCAGTTTCCCCTGCCGGACCAATCGGTAAGCTACGACACGGACCCCGTCGCCGCAGCGGCAATCCGCAGGCGGATTCTGGCATACGTCGCCCAAAACAACATCCCTGTGGCGGGGATGCACCTGGTGTATCCGGCCATAGGAACCGTCACGGCGGCAGGAGACGGCTATAGGTTTACGGCGGCGGAGTAGGCGGCAAAATATCCCTTTAAAAATAAAGCCCGGTTATTACTAAACCGGGCCGATATCAGGGGCTTTGAGTTACCTTATTATTGCTTGATGAAGGTTCCATCAACTTGTTCATGAACACCGGTCACTACAAGCGTAGTATCGTCCGTGAAGCTATAACTAAAGGTTAATGAGGGATCATCAATTGTTATGGTGTGGGCAGTTTCATTAACTACACACGTTCCACTACGTTCAGTTGTGTAACCTTCATTGTGCATATAAGAAGATCCTGTAAAGGTAAATTTTGCTGGCTCAAGTATTTCTGGGCCGTGAACTTTAACCCATGTTCCTTGTAATTTGGCAGTATCTCCACCGCCCAGCCGCGTCCATGTACCATGTAGCTCAGACATGCCACTACCTTCAAGAATAACAAGGTTACCGTTTACCAGTTTGCATTTCATCCCATGAGTATATTGGTAATCCGTTATATCACCATCCTGCCCAAAAATCCTTATGGAGAATGTCCCATTAAGCCCGGGCGTACTTGCACCACTGATTGTAATTTGAGATGCTTCAATTACAAGGGTGATACCTCCATTATACCATGTTCCTCGATGCTCAACAATTGTTTCATTAGTAGCTAACCATTCTGCATAGACAGTTATATCACCCGTAACCACACTTGTTGCAGTAAAGGAACTTCCCCCGCCATTTTGGGCTGTGTACCAACCACCAAAGTTACTTCCCGATTTTGTCGGCGTAGGCAATGTTCCTGCTGCGTTACCGGAGATAACTTCTTTGCTTGCCGGGCTAACAGTTCCACCATCTGCGTTAAAAGTTACCGTGTATAAGGTTGGTTCACCACTACCCCATTGAGCATACACTGTTATATCGGCCGTTACAACAGTTGCTGTTGTGAAGGAATCTCCCCAATCACCCCCTGTCCCGTTCTTTGTAAACCATCCAAAAAAATTATTTCCCGATTTTGTCGGCGTAGGCAATGTTCCTGCTGCGTTACCGGAGATTACTTCTTTGCTTGCCGGACTAACAGTTCCGCCTTCTGCGTTAAAAGTTACCGTATATTCAGTTGGTTCACCACTAATCCATTGAGCATACACTGTTATAGGAGCCGTAACCACACTTGTTGCAGTAAAGGAACTTCCCCCGCCATTTTGAGCTGTGTACCAGCCGCCAAAGTTATTTCCCGATTTTGTTGGCGTAGGCAATGTTCCTGCTGCGTTACCGGAGATTACTTCTTTGCTTGCCGGGCTAACAGTTCCGCCATCTGCGTTAAAAGTTACCGTATATTTAGTTGGATCCGGATCATGCGGTCCCGGGCACCCCGTCAACACTATTCCAAATACCAGGGTCATGCCGAGTATTGCTATTAAAATAATATTTTTTTTCACATTCATCCCCTTGAAACTATATTTAATCGGTATAAGCCCATTATTCCTTATTGCTATCCTCTTTTTGTTCTTGCTTATTAAAAATAGAGGGAATAACCGTATCTTGGGTACGGACAAGAAATTTGGTAATAGCTAGTATCGATAACTTGTTTTCTTCTGTCAGAGCCGGAAAATTCTTATTAAAGGTTTCAAGCATTTTTTCTTTGTCTTTTGCCATAGTTCCCCCCTTACAAGGATTCCTCACAAATCTCCGAAACTCTATTACAGGGTAGTATATTACCCTGTAATAGGGTTCCTTGCCTTGCTATAACCGATTTTTGATAGTATAATTAGGAGTGTTATGGATAGGACGGTTAATGAACGTTTAACACAAGCACGGCATGAGTTAAAACTATCCCAGGTAAAATTTTCTAAGGGGATACATCTAAAAAGTAGCGGCTATTATTCTGACATAGAAATTGGCCGGCACGAAGTTAATGACCGTATTATAGAATTGGCATCATCGGTCTATGGGATAAATAAGCACTGGTTAAAAACCGGTGAAGGAAAAATGTTCGACCGGCAAATAGACCAGAAATTTGAAGAAATGGCTATTTTATTCCAGGAATTAAACCCCGATTTTCAAAATTATGTTTTAACGCAGATAAAAAATTTAATCAAATTACAAAATCAAAAAAAATAAACCGGTCAATACTACCCCAGTATCCCCAACAGCCTATCTAAATCTTCCATTGAATAATACTCAACACTAATACTGCCCTTTTTCAAATCTCCGTTGATGGCCACCTTAGTTCCCAGACGTTCCCTAAAGCGGTCTTCCATGGCGGTTAATTCGGGGTCCCGTTTGGAAGCCGCCGGCGGGGCCTTGCTTATCCCGGTCCCGTCGCGGTTCAGGGCCGCAGCCCGGCTCTCCGCCTCCCGCACCGAAAGGCCCCGCTGGAGGATCTCCCCCAGGAGCCGCTCCTGGGCCGCCTCGCTATTAGCCGCCAGGATGGCCCGGCCATGACCGGAGCTAAGCTCACCCCTTTCCAGGGCGTCCCGGGCCGCTGTAGGCAGCTTGAGGAGCCGCAGGGCGTTCGCTACGGTGGAACGGTTTTTCCCTACCTTGGCTGCTACTTCGTCCTGGGATAGACCGGTCAGATCCATAAGCCCCCGGTATGCGGCGGCTTCTTCCACAGGGTTAAGGTCTGAACGCTGAACGTTTTCGATAAGCGCCACTTCCAGGCGTTTTTCGTCGGAATAGTTTCGTACAAGGACCGGGACTTCCGTAAGACCCGCCAGACGGGCCGCCCGGCTGCGCCGTTCCCCGGCGACAATAAGCCATGTTCCGTCCCCGGCGTCCTCCACAATCAGGGGCTGGATAATCCCATGCTCCCTGATAGAATCCGCCAGTTCCTTAAGGCTCTCCTCATCAAAGCGTTTGCGGGGTTGACCAGGATTGGCCTTGAGTTTCGCCAAGGGGATTTTCAGTTCCGGGGCGACTGTTCCCGTTCCAACACCGGCGTTATCCCCAAGCCCTGCGGGCAAATCATCGTCATCCGGGAGCAGGGCGGCAAGCCCCTTGCCCAGGCGGTCCTTAGGCCCCACGGCTAACTCCTTCACCGGCAACACCTAGGTTACTCCGGTGGAGTACCTCTTCGGCAAGGCTCTTGTACGCCTTGCCGCCGGAACTCTGGGGATCGTAGCGGGAAATGGGCTGACCATGGGAGGGCGCCTCGGAAAGCCGGACATTCCGGGGGACTATGGTGGTAAAAACCTTTTGCTTAAAGTAGGCGCTCACCTGGCTAACCACCTCCTGGGCTAAACGGGTCCGGGAATCGTACATAGTAAAAAAGAGCCCCCCAATTTCCAGGCCCGGGTTGAGCCGTTTCTGGATACGCTTGATGGTCTGCAGCAGCAGGGTAAGCCCCTCCAGGGCGAAGTATTCACACTGCATGGGGATAAGCACCGCATCGGCGGACACCAGGCCGTTTATGGTAAGCACCCCCAGAGAGGGGGGACAGTCAATCAGGATAAAATCATAGCTATTCCGTACCGGCGCCAGGGCTTTTTTCAGGAAATAATCCCGATCCTCCTGTTCGATAAGCTCCACCGCAGCGCCGGAAAGGTCGATGCTGGCGGGGATCACCGAAAGGTTAGGGGTTTCCGTGGGCCGGATAACTTCTTCAATAGAGGCGACGCCGGAAATAAGCTCGTACACCCCGGGCTTAACCGCAGCAGCCCCCACTCCGCTGGAAAGGTTCGCCTGGGAATCAAAGTCCACCAGAAGCACCGACTTCCCCTGTTCCGCAAGGTAGGCCCCGAGACTGATAGCTGAGGTGGTCTTGCCGACCCCCCCTTTTTGGTTTACAAAGACGTATACTCTACCCATTTCTCCAACCAACATTTTTAAAACTAGTATATTCTATAATAGTATGTTATGCTTATTCAATGCTACTGACTGACTGACGAAAAGATTTATAGGAGTATAAATGACATCCATACAAATGCTTGCCATTGATTTAGACGATACCCTGTTACGGTCAGATTTGACCATTTCCTTTCGTACCAGGAACGCCATCAGAAAAGCGGAGTCCCTGGGATGTGTGGTGGTTCTGGCTTCGGGCCGGATTCCTTCGGCCATGGAGCACTTTGCCCGGCTTTTGGGGCTCCACAAACGGCCCGGGTACCTAATTTGCAATAACGGCACCATGATCCAGGAAAGCCATACGGGGAAACTCATCTACGAAGCTAAAATCCCCCCCAAAATTGCGCTTGTGGCCTACGATCTGGCGGCAGCGGAGGGCTTTCCGGTGCAGCTCTACGAAGATGATATCATGTATATCTCCCGGCCTAATGAATTTGCCGATTACGACCAAAAACTAACCGGGCTCAGGCAGGTGGTGGTAGAGAATTTCCGGGCCATGGTGGGTAACGGCTGCTATAAACTGATAATTCCCGGGGATCCCATGACTCTCAGACCCCTTGAAAACATCCTGCAAACCTATATAGGCGGCGAAACGACCATTTTTACCAGCAAGCCCTACTTTCTTGAGATACTTCCCCATAATGTTGATAAAGGAACCAGCCTGTCAAAGGTGGCGGAAGTCCTGGGCATCCCCCGGAGTGCTGTGCTGGCCATTGGGGACTCCATGAACGATGAAGCCATGATACGCTGGGCCGGTATCGGGGTCGCCATGGCTAACGGTGACGACCGGATCAAGGATATCGCCGCCATGGTTACCAATAAATCCAACGATGATGACGGCGTGGCGGACCTGATAGAACGGTATATCCTGGGAAAGGAAGCCCTTCCAAAACCCGCCGATGCCTAATTCATTGAAATAATTTATTAGTATTGCTTCCCTCATACTTTGCCGATAATTAGGGCATGAAACAGATTAACCGGATTTTTGTAGTATTCTTTATTTTGACTGCGTTTAACACGCTTCAGGCCCAGGATATCACTGATTTGACCGTGGATCCCTTTAACGGAGCCAACGGCTATGCCGGAAGTACCAGCCTTTCCGGGATCGGCGATTACGATTTAAGCGTTACTTCCCCGGAATATATCCCGGCGCCCCAAAGCGGCCTTAGAAACTCCGCCTTCCGTCAAGAGGGAATCGCCTCCTGGTATGGTACGGAGTTTGAGGGGCATCCCACCGCATCGGGGGAGATCTTCAACCCCGCTCAGCTGACCGCCGCCCATCCCAATCTGCCCTTCGGTACCATGTTAAAGGTAACCAATATCCAGAATAACCGTCAGGTAACGGTACGGGTTAACGACCGGGGGCCCTTTGTAAACACCCGAATCATCGACGTATCCCGGGCGGCAGCGGAAGTGCTTGATATACTCGGTACGGGAACCGCCCCGGTGGTGGTGGAACTGGCCGGGGACGCTGCCGTAGCGGCGCCTCAGGCGCCGCCCATATTGCCCGAACCCTGGATTGCCCCCATCCCCGTCCCCCAGTTCCCTGCTGCGGTGGTACCGCCTGCGGTAGTGGAGCCGCCTGCGGTGGTGGTACCTCCTACGGCGATTGACCCTAACGCTGCGGTAGTTAAGCCGGGGATTCCGCCCTACGGGACAGACAAGCGGTACCGCATCCAGGTTGGAGCCTATAAGGTCACCAGAAATGCCGTGGACACCTTTGATCGTGTAAAAAGTCTGGGGATTGAGCCCTCCTATGAACGGCATGACGATTTTTACCGGGTAGTGATTGGGGGCATACGGGCGGAGGATATTCAGACCCTGGCGGGAAGACTCGGTTCCGCCGGATTCCGTGAAATTCTTGTCAGGGAAGAATGATGCTTTTTCGCATAATTTCTTGACCTTAACCATGATTTTTTTGTATATTCTATTTATCGGAACACTTTAAACTTATCACTAATAGAATGGAGGACCATATGAAGGTAACACCCTTGGCCGACAGGGTCATGGTTAAGCTGGAAAAGAACGAGGCGAAGACCGCAGGAGGGATTATCATTCCCGATACCGCTCAGGAAAAGACCCAGACCGGGTCGGTGGTAGCAGTAGGGGATGATAAGGACGTGATCAAGGTTAAGGCCGGCGACAAGGTCATGTATGACAAATACGCCGGAACCCAGGTCAAGATTGACGGAGTCGAACATCTTATCCTTAAGATGGCCGATATAATCGCCATCATCGGATAAGAAGTTCATAGCTTACTGCAAAATCTATCTGATTAAACCCGGCTTGCGCCGGGTTTTTTTGTTACCGCCCTTTCTTCGCAGTCCGAACGGTTTTCTTCGCGGTCCTGGCGCCGGCAGCTTTTCTGGCCGGCGCTTTCTTAGCGGTAGTTTTCTTAGCGGCAGCTTTTTTTGCAACAGCTTTCTTCGCCCCGGGGGCAGGTTTCTTAGCTTTCTGAATGCCCTTTACAATTTTTGCTTCCTTGGGATTCTTTGCCGCTTCGGATAATTCGTAGGCATTCTGCAGATCGATCCAGAATTCAGGTTTGGTACCAAAATATTTCGCAAGGCGAAGCGCAAAGGGAATAGAAATTTTCAGCTTACTATTGATCAACAACCGTACGCTGGACTGGCTGAGTTTAATGTCCTCCGCAACCTTGGCGGGGGTAAGCTGGTATGCATCCAGGAACGATTTAAATACGGCTCCGGGAGTTTTGTCTGATTTCGGCATGTAATGCTCCTTATGAATTTATATATTAAAAATAATATTACATTTTGCAATATTATTCCAGTAGCAGAGATACGAATAAAATACTGAAAGGTTTTTTTATTTTTTCCCCGAGTGCAGCGTAAATTCCATCTCGTTCTTATTCTGGCGGAGAAGATTGAGCCAGAGCGTTTTTTTGGGGGTCAGGACCGTACTCTTACGGCCTATGGAGCGAAGTTCCTCGTAGAGGGAAGCCCCGCTCTTTGCGGTATAATAGGTCTTTTGATTATTACCCTTAAAAATTTGCTGGGCTTTCTCGTCAATTTCCTTATTGATAGCAGCTTCATAGCTTTTAAGAAGGGTATCGTATTTATCGATGATACCCCTAAGATAATCAAGAATGAGCCGATCATAATTAGGAATCTGGTCCAGGAGAAGCATAAACTGCTTAAGCACCAACACTGCGGTGGAATACTCCCCCTGATTATAGGCTTCCACGCCCTTTTGACAGAGTTCTTTCACCGTGTCGTTGCTTACCGTTACCCTGCCGTTGACGGGGAATTTAAGGTTCACGTTAAACCGGGGCATCACCGCTGCGGTTTTGGCCAGGAGATCCATCAAGTCCAGGTAGATCCGCTGTTCCCAGAGGGAGTCCTTGGTGGAGGCAATGAGCTTGTTCATCTCTTCGCTGAACTGTTCCTTGTACCGCTCCTCGGGTTTAAACACCGCTTCGCAGGTAGGCAGCTGAACTCCCTTAAATTCGATGGTTCCGGTATCAAAGAAATATACCGCGTCATTTGTTGCCAGCGGAGATTTGACTGCGTTGTTTTCCTTTACATAACTGAGGTATACCTGCTTGGTGATCATTATCCGGGATTCCCGGGGTGAAAGCTCGTTAGCCCTGGTTTGCAGCCGCGCGGCGGTATTGAGGAGAAAACCCGAAAGGTTACCGCTTTCGGTGATGATCAACGGGATGGATGTGTTGCCGCCGGTAATCCCCGCAGAAATCTTCAGGATAGGCAGAATTCCCGCATCCCCGGTACGAAGGGAAGCATCGCCAAAGTAATTGATAATGTCGAGGCTGGCGGTAAGGGCATCGGTGGCGGAGGCGGAAATCAGGACCATCTCGTCCCCCCGTTCCCGCTGGCTCACCGACTGGCACTGGGTCGAAATACGGCGAATCTCGTTGTTGATGGTCCGGTCCAGGGCATGAAGCATGGAGAGGTTTTTCCGGGAATCCTGACAGAATTTGGTATACCCATGGATATCCATCATCGAAATGTAGAGGTTGGAGATGGATATGGTCCGTTTAAGATCCCCCGCATCGGGGAAATCCTTATCCGGAATCACCAGTTCCCGCCAGAGTTTCTTGTGGGTCGCCAGGGTCATCCCCGAAAAAAAACCCCAGTAGAGGCGGCGGATCAACTCGAAACACCGCATAATCATCGGGTGGGTCTTTTTATCCTTTAGAACAGGCGCGGCGAATTCCTTGAGGGCAGAAAAGGTACTGAGCTCACGGGAAAGGATCCTGTCATAAAAGAAGGAGAAGAGCTCTTGATCTGATGTGGAGTCCCGATATTCAGTTAAGTCTTTCATGCTTTCATTCTTTTTAATACTATAATATAAAAAAAAATATTTATATAGTGGTTTATGCCTTACATTTGTGTATAATAGTCTAAGATTGAATAAAAAGAAATAATAGGTTATAGTTTGTATGGGGGGGAATAATGGAAACTGCGGCATCCTTAAACGACTCCGGCATTGCTTTAACAGAAGCAAATCGGCCCTACGAAGCTATTCCTCTATTTAGGAAGGCTCTGATCATGGATCCCGAGAATCCCCTTCTCTGGATGAACCTGGGAATCGCCCAACAGCGGACCGGAGACTATGAAGAAGCCCTAAATAGTTTTCAGCGGGCCGTCTATATTGATGACGATTTAACCGAAGCCTGGGTCAGCATGGGGTTGATCTACTACGAAATAGAACAGCTTGATCTCGCCGAGGAATGTTATCATTCCGCCCTGGTCCGTGACGGTAATTCCCCCAAAACCTGGAACAACCTGGGGGTCCTCTACTTTGTGGAAGGCAGCTATGAAGAAGCCCGGCATTGTTTTGAAGAGGCGGTGACCATGCTTCCCATGTACTATGAAGCCCTCTTTAACCTGCGGGACGCCTGCCGAAAACTGCAGGATTTCCGGGCCGCAGCGGAATTTGAGCGTATCCTGAGTCAGTTATCCCCCAATATAGGATATCCTGTTCGTCCCATCAGTAATAATTAGAGTTTGTCTATAATGAAGATCCTCTATATTGCCGAAATAGTTGGAAAAGCCGGGGTCTATGCCCTGAAAATGGCCCTGGGGGAGCTAAAAAAACAGAAATCTGTGGATTTCGTCATTGCCGGGGCGGATGGCGTAACCGGAGGTAACGGTCTGGGACGCAACCATGCCGCTTATATCCACAAACTGGGAATAAACGTACTTACCACCGGGGAATGTTGTTTCTACAAAAAAGACCTGGTGGAAAACCTGGGGAAGATCCCCTACGTGCTACGGCCGGAAAACCTGAACCCCCAAGCGCCGGGTATAGGCGCACGGGTCTACAACATCGGTACGGCGAAGATTGCCGTGGCGGTACTCCTGGGCCAGAGCGGCTTTACCCGGCTCCACGGGGATAACCCCTATTCCCGCCTGCCGGCGCTTCTGGAACGGCTCCGGCGGGAAACCCCCTATGTTATCGTCGACTTCCACGCCGAGGCTACTGCGGAAAAGCGTACCCTTTTTGCCCTGGCGGACGGCGCCTGTTCTGCGGTTATCGGTTCCCACAACCGGGTCCAAACGGCGGACGAAACAATACTTCCCGGCGGTACGGCGACAATCACCGATGCGGGACGCACGGGCAGCCGGAATTCTGTAGGGGGGGTTGATCCGAATGAGCGTATCCGGGAATACCTTACGGGGATACCCGACTGGACCAGGGAAGCCTGGGAGCAGCCGGAAATCCAGGGGGTTTATCTGGAAATAGACAAGCACGGAAAAAGCCTCTCCATAGAACGGATACAATGGCCGGCGCCTGAACCGCCGGTAAAGGAAACAGATTTCGCCGAAGAGGAGAAACCCCATGATTGAGACCGGCAGAATCCGGGAGATACGGGGCAACATCCTCACCCTTGACCGGGAAAACAACATAGCTTGTTTCGGCTGCATGAACCGGGAGTGCAAAACGAAGGAACTATCCTACCAGGCGGAAAACACCACCGGCCTGGCGTTCCGGCCGGGCCAAATAGTGGAAACCGAAGCCTCCGCATCAGCCCTTAAACAGGGCCTGGCGGTTCTGCTGCCGCCGCCCCTGGGCTTTATCGCCGGCTATGTGCTCACGGGCATCATCTTCCCCGCCGCAGGAGACCCTTCCCGGGCAGCCGCCGGGGCGCTGCTGCTCTTTGCTACAGCCTTCACCATCTACTTTATCCGCCGCCGTTTCCCTCCAAAAACCATATGCCGGGTCATCAGGGAAATATAAACCGCGAAGGCGCAGAAGGCAGGAAAGAAAAAATCAAATTTTCCTCTTTCCTTTCTTCTGTGCCTTTGCGGTGAAAATTCCTATTATGTTATCAGCAGTACCGACTTGGCTATCTTTTCAGCCTCAGCCGGGCTTACCAGTTTTTCGATAATCGCCACGGCAAATTCGCCGGCGGTTCCGGCGCCTCGGCTGGTGATAAGCTTACCGTCGATCACCACCCTATCCGCTTTCCAGGTGGCCCCGGAAACTTTTTCTTCCATACCGGGGTAGCAGGTAAATTCCCGGTCCTTAAGCAAACCCAGAGGCGCCAGGACCACCGCCGGGGCTGCACAGATTGCGCAGACAAATTTACCCGCCTCCGCCATGGCCTTGATAAAGCTGCCCACAGCCTTTGAGGCAGCGAGGTTTTCAGCGCCCAGACCGCCGCCGGGAACCACCACCGCATCCCAGTCCGCCGCATTGGCCCTGCCCAGCTTCTCCAGGGTGGTATCGGCGTTTACCGTTACCCCGCGGGCGCTCTGAACCGAAAGTTCCGATCCTATAGAGACCGTGGTAAGCTCAACTCCGGCCCTCCTAAGGTAATCAATAGGGGTAATTGCCTCAACATCCTCAAAACCATCGGCCAGAAAAACAAGCGCTTTTTTAACCATTTTTTTCTCCTATAAAAGTACTCGTAAAAAAGTATAGCGGAAAAAGAGCGGTTCTGATATACTTCCGGAACGGTGTAATATGAAGAAGAATGTCCTTATTATTGATGAATCTCCCTTGCTAAGGGAATACCTTAAATCCAAGCTCCTCGAAAACGAATTGGATGTCGATGTAGAAACCGCCGGTAACGGTTTAGAGGGAGTATCAAAGATGCGGCTTGCATACCCGGATCTGATCCTCCTGGATTATCCTCTGGGGAATAATGCCTACATGGATGTGCTGAAGGAAAAGAAAAACAGCCCCAATTCATCCAAGATTCCGGTTATTCTTCTGGCGCAAAAAATCGACCAGCAGAAAATTCTTGCGTTGATCCCCTATGGAGTAAAAAAGGTATTTACCAAGCCCTTTAAGGTGGATGCGCTGTTTAATACCATCTCGGAGATCCTGGGGGTTAAATATACAATAGATAACAGCCCGGGGATTGTGGATGTTCATGTAAATGACGATATAATTTTCATTGAGCTTGCCCAGGGGCTCAACAATGATAAACTGGATGTACTTTACTACAAGATCAAGGAGCTATCCGAACTCTACGAAATCAAAATCCCCCGAATGATAATCATGCTGAGCAATCTCAACATTAAGGGTGCGGAGATCCACAAACTGGAAAAACTGCTGAATCTTCTTCTTAGAGTTTTCAAGGCAAAACGACGGAGTTTGCATCTCCTCACTAATGATGCGCAGACCAAGAAATTTGTCGCCGGGCAGCAGGAATATGCTGAATTCAGGATAGTTTCCACCCTGCAGGAAGCGATGGATCTTCTGTATGCGGGAGTAAAAATCCCAACCCCGGAGAGCGCTACCGCCACGGTAGGAGAAACCGAGGAGGGAATGGATGCCGAAGTTCTGGAGGATATTCCGGACCCGGAGGAATCGGGGCGTCATATATTGAACGCGGAGGATTCCAGGGCCGCAGGGGGTTTACTGTTCCGGTTTGACATGGAATCTTACGGGTCCATGAGCCCGGAGAATTTAAAAGCGGCGATCCGGAACCTCAGGATAGCTGCGGTGGACGATGATGCCATCATCCTGGAATTATTAGAAAATACCTTCGCAACCGTGGGAACCGGGATAAAAACCTATCACGGCGGAGCAGAATTTCTGAATGACCCGGGAAAAAAACTATTTGACCTGGTGTTCTTGGACTTGGTAATGCCGGAAATTGATGGATTTACGGTTCTCAAGCAGCTCCGGGATCAGAATTATCAGACACCGGTAATTGTTTTATCCGCCCTGAGCAAACGGGAAATGGTGGCAAAGGCCTTTCAGATGGGGGTTAAGAGCTATCTGATCAAGCCCCTTAACCCCGATGAGGTCTTTAAAAAAACCATCGAAATTCTCAAGGCTAACTTCTAGGAAAACCCATGCGAGCAAGCTGCCTTCATACCCATACGAATTTTTGTGACGGAAAGGGTGATGTGGAAAGTTTCTGTCAGGCCGCCTATAAAAAGGGCCTTTCCGCTATCGGGTTCAGCGCCCATGCGCCTATAGCCAAAAAGACAGGTCTCAAAACAGACTGGCATCTGGCCGACGAAAGGCTGGACGAATATATTGATGCGGTCAAGGCTGCCCGCAGCCGCTGGGCAGGAAAGCTGCCGGTCTACCTTGGCCTGGAAGTTGACTATATCAAGGGCCTGACGAGCCCGGCGGACAAGGATTTTCAGTCCCTGGGTCTGGACTATATCATCGGTTCCGTGCATTACATCTTTCCCCCCAAGGGCGGTGAACCCTTTACCGTGGACGCCCCGGCGGAAGAATTTGAGGGGGATATACGGCGGCATTTTCCCGGCAACGGTGAAGCCGCAGCCGAGGCCTACTGGGATGCGGTGGAAGGGATGATTTCCGCCGGGGGCTTTGACATCCTGGGCCATCTCGACCTCATCCGCAAAAACAACCCCCATAACGAATACTTTGATACCCAGGGCAGCCGCTATCGCCGCCGCATCCGCCTAATTGCCCCCCTGGCCGCCTTATCCGGAGCGGTAATTGAAATAAACACCGGCGGCCTTAACCGGGGCAAAACCGCCGACCCCTACCCTTCCCTGGAACTGCTCCGGCTCCTTCGGGAGCGCCAAGCTCCGGTAACCATCACCGCCGACGCCCACGAGCCCTCTCACCTGGACGGCTACTACGGCCTCGCCCGGGCGACCCTGTTACAGGCAGGCTACACCGAGACCGTAGAATTTGAAGGGAGCTGGAAAACCGTAGCGATTAGCCGCTAAAACCGTCTTACCTGTTCCGGCGTTCCTCGGCGGTTTTACATTCAATACACATAAGAGCGTAGGGTATCGCTTCCAGACGGTCCTGGGGGATGCGCTTGCCGCACTTTACGCAGAGACCATATTTACCCTGCTGGATTCTCGTCAGGGCGGAATCTATCACTTTAAGACGTTTTAGCTCCTGGGAACCCAGGGCTTCGATCATCTTCCGGTCTATATCGTCGGAGGCTATGTCCGCCAGGTCTTTGGGATCCATCCCCTCCACAATTTCTTTAAATTCCTCATTACTTGAGACGAGATTCGCAATAATCTCCATCTTGAGTTCCGTCAGGGATTTTTCCATGCGTACAACTAATTCTTGATCCAAGACTGTCCCCCCTAAAACATTATTTAATTGGGGTAGAGTGCCGTTTATCCAAGTTTTTGTCAATAGCCCCAGAAAAGAATATGCCCATTTAACTTGGTATGGGGTCCTGGTGGCTGCAAAAAATATCAGGAACCCCCAAAGGGTCCCCCTGATATTTTTTACACCACCACCCCCGATAACGTGGTTTGGGCATATTCTTTTCTGCCGGTTCGCAGGGTTAAGTGTTAGAAGAAAATTGAGCCTTTTGACTTTGCTTGGGGTGGGGCTTGGCGGCTGCAAAAGATATCAGGAACCTCAAAAGGGTCCCCCTGATATCTTTTACACCACCACCCCCGATAGCGTAGATAGGGCATATTCTTTTCTGCCGGCTCGCAGGGTTAAGTGTTTGCAGGGCCGGTGGTAATTCGTTAACTCTTATTACCGCATTTTGAACAAAAGGCTGCGGAAATATCTAGTTTTGCACCGCATTTGGTACAAAATTTTACTTCATCTGAAATTTCCTCTTCCGTTGTTTCAGCAATACCTTGTTCAGGTTCGGGTTCACGTCCGCGTTCACGTCCGGAATTGCGTGCAAAGGGATTTAATGATTTCAATTCCGATTTCATTCCCTGACCGGCATCGGAGGCCATCACCGCACCCGCGCCGGCCGCTATGCCTTTTCCGGCAAGTTTTCCGAGACCGAGTAAACCTTTTCCTAAAAGTTTAGCGCCCCCCAGAGCAACCTTCCCGGCTCCGCCTACAATATTATCCGCACTCAGACTGCCGCCCAATGCACCGTCAGCCATTTGTCCTAACCCAGACGCAATACCTGACTTTCCTTTGTATTTTGAAAGTGTCTCGGCATTATGTACGCAACCGGAAGAACAATACCACTTTCCTTTAGATTTAATCCATCCCTCACTCTCTGGTTTTGTTGAACCACAATTTTCACATTTCGGCATAAAAACCCCCTTTTGCGTATAATGCCCGCCGACAATATTTTAAACTCCCAGTACGAGAAGTTTAATTTACCATCTGAAACACTCCCGTAAACTATGGTTATTGTACCGCCCACAACTTTCTATGTAAATACATAAGCATTACATAAAGCAGAAAAACATTATTCAAAAAATGTCCATTTTTTCATACACCCTAACAGCCAGGGACTATTATCATGAGAAATTCTATTTATCTGTTACTTTTGAAAGGATAGAACGACGGAATGGATAAAATCAGAAGGCAATTAAAATTCCAAAAAGCGAATACTACCCCCCCCCACTTCAGCATGTGATCCCACCCGGAAAATATCCCTCTTCGCACTCTGTAACACAGGCGGGCGTGGGGAGGGGTGCGCCCGGCTTCATGTATATGGAATTCTTCGCTGGAGGAGACCCGCAGGGGCTCCGTAAGCGAATTCTACATGCACATGAAGCCGGGCGCACCCCTCCCCACGCCCGATTTGCCGCCAGAGTACAAAAAAGGGATATTTCCAGGCTATTTTGTGATTCCCAGCAGTTCCACCTTGAAAATCAATGTCGAATATGGGGGAATAAAATTCTGCACACCCTCTTCACCATAAGCCAATTCCGAAGGGATGAACAGGCGGTAGGTACTGCCCACTTCCATCAGTTGGATACCCTCGGTCCAGCCGGGAATAACCTGGTTCAGGGGAAATTCCACGGGCTCACCCCGGCTGTAGGAGCTGTCAAAGACTGTTCCGTCCATAAGGGTCCCCTCATAGTTTACCGAAACCGTATCGAAAGACTGAGGTTTGGGACCGGTTCCGGAACTGATAATCTCGTACTGAAGGCCGCTGGAGGTGGTCGTAATCCCCGGTTTTTTGCCGTTGTCAATTAAAAAATCGGCTCCTTTTTTCTTGTTTTCCTCCGTCACCTTGGCCATAGCTTCCTTCATGGCGGTTTGGATCAGGGGAATCGCCTCTTCCAGGGTAAACCTGAGTTCCTTACCCTCCAGGGTATCCCGAAGGCCCTTGATCAGGGCGTCATAATCAAAGCTCAGCCCTGCCTGTTTGAAGTCCGACCCAAGGGCAACCCCAAAAGCATAACTGGTATCGGCATCCGGTGAATTTGCATCGGATTTTACGTCGGAATTCCTATCGGATACTCCTTTGGCATTACAGGCAGATAATACGTTGGTAGCGACAAGCAGAAAAAATACAAATTTCTTTAACATTTTTCATTCCATGGTTTAATAAGATTCCGGAATACACTTTCCCGGGGGATAACTTAGCATAATGGAAACCCTCTAGCACTGCAAGGCATCATATAGTAATTTTAAGATTATGGACAAAAATATGGTCGGCGGCGGATTAACGGTTAAACAAAAACTGGGGTTCGGCATATTCGATTTAGGGGGTAATATGTTCTTTACCCTCATGGGCTTCTGGACCCTGAATTTCCTGACCGATACGATAGGGCTTGCCGCAGCCCTGGCGGGGACCGCGGTGATGGCGGGCAAGGCTTGGGATGCGGTTACGGACCCTGTGATGGGCTTTATCAGCGACCGCACCCTTTCCCGCTGGGGACGACGGCGGCCGTACCTGCTCTTCGGCGCCCTCCCCATGATGCTTACCATGTGGTTCTTCTTCACCAAGCCCGGGTTTTCAGGCAGCCTTGCCCTAACCGTCTGGGCAACCCTGGCGCTGATGCTCCTCAACACCGCCGCCACGGTGATCAATATCCCCTACTCTTCCCTGACGCCGGAGTTAAGCGACGATTACCACGAGCGGACCAGCCTGAACGGCTACCGTTTCGGCTGCGCCATCTTCGGCACCATCCTGGGGGCCGCTGCGGTCCAGCCCCTGGTGGATATCTTCCCCACCAAGGCACAGGGCTTTTCCATGATGGGGCTCATCCTGGGAACCGTGATGCTGATCACCACCCTGCTCACCTTTTTCGGGACCAAAGAGAAGGTTCACACCAAGGCGGATCTCCCCACCGGCAGCCTGCTTTCAACCTACCGGGCAGTTTTTTCGAACAAGCCCTTTGTGCTGCTCCTCCTCACCTATGCTTTCCATATTATGGCCCTGACCTTCGTTCAAAGTATCCTGGTCTATTATACCCGGTACGTGTATAATTCTGCGGACCTTACCACCATAGCTATGCTCCTGCTGCTCCTGGTAGCAATGGTGTTTATCCCCATATCCGTACTGGTCTCCAAGCGGATCGGGAAAAAGCGGACCTATCAAATCTGTTTTGGAATCATCGCCAGCGCCTGTATTATCATCTTTTTCCTGGGCCACATCCTGGGGTCTCATTTTTTCCTGGGCATGATGGTATACGCCGGCATAGGGGTTGGGTTCAGTTACGTGGCCCCCTACGCCATGGTCCCGGACGCCATAGACTTCGCCGCCGCCAAGGAGGGAGAACGGAACGAAGGAGCCTATTACGGGATGTGGACCTTTGTTTCCAAGCTTGGCGTCGCCCTATCGGTGTTCTTTTCCGGGATCATCCTCTCCCTGGGGGGCTACATCGCCGAGGCGATTCAGTCCCCAGGGGCGATCCTGGCTATCAGGTTCCTCATCGGCCCCATACCGGCGCTCATATTTATCGCCGCATTGGTGGTGATACAGTTCTACCCGCTGGACGAGAAGGCTTTCCGGGAGATTCAGGCAAAGGAACACCGGGATTCGCCGTAAAAAGACCAAAGGATCGCTCCTCCGGCCTTTTCAAACGTTAGTACAGAAAATTTATTAAGTACTATTACTTATACTTAATAGCCTTGCCGCGCATTTTGAAGGACTGCTTAGAAAAATTTCCGGATTTTTCAACCACCTTGTCAATGGTAACATCAACTACATAATCAACATCGGGATAAGATTCTTTTGCCGCGTCAAGTAAATTCTGAAAACCGCCGCCGCCATATAAACCAAAAAGACCCACGTTATAAGTAGCAGTATAGGTAACTTCGCCCAAGATTGTATAATCCTTTGCAGAGTTATCGCTATAAAAATACGGGGTTGTAGTGGTACACCCCACTACAAACAAAACAACCAACAAGACCGCAAGTAAACCTAAACCTTTTTTCATTGCTTTCTCCTTATTAAAAACAAAAATTATATTAATACGGCATACGCCGCATTGTGACTAAATAGTACAATTATGGAGTATATAAACCGTCAAGAGGAATCATAAAATGATTGGGTGAACTTAATAAAATTATTTAATAATGGGGGGGGGGGGGGGATAAACATTAAATGCATTCATACTTTTTTACCCCCCTTTCAATCTTGCTGTTTAAAATACGATAAAACGAGCTACCCGGAATATCTCCGGATAGCCTATTTTAATTCACATCGTTAGACTTAAAAAATTCTTTTGAACTTTTTCAACGCTACGCCCACTTAATCAACCCGCTGCGGTAAGGATGCACCAGGGCTTCGTGTTTGGGCAGAATCCGTACCGTGTGGCCTTGCTGGCCCGTATCGGAACATTCAACCCGCACTTGATACACATGGCTGCTGCCTTCATTACCTATGGGCCTCATCTCTGAGCGCCGGGCATTGGTAATATCGTTGCTCTGGTTCGATACCGTACCGTGGTACAGCTCTACCAGAACTTCATCGGGCTGAAGGGCACCCAGTTCAATGTGGGCGGTCACCGTAAGGGAATCTCCACGCTGCATCACGGGCTTCGAGTTGGACTCGATCTTGGAGATCTTCAGAGATTCCCAAGACTGCTGAAGCTTTTTCATATAGACGGCCAGGGACTTCCCTTCCGCATAATCATCCTTGATCAAACGGCGGTAGTTCTTCAGGGCCGGGAAATAGAACTTGTTAGAATAGTCCATGAGCATACGGTGACTGGACATGGAATGACCAATCTCCTTCATACAGGTCTTCATCATCTTGATCCATTCCCGGGGCAGACCGTCACGTCCGCGCTGGTAGAACATGGGGATAATTTCCCGTTCCAGGAGGTCGTAGAGGGCCTTGCTCTCCACCTCGTCCTGTAATTTCGTATCCTCGTATTCTTCACCGCGGCCTATGGCCCAACCCACTTCGGGGTTGTAGGCTTCGTCCCACCATCCGTCCAGGATGGAACAATTCAGGACTCCGTTCATGGCGGCCTTCATACCGCTGGTCCCCGATGCTTCCAGGGGTCGGCGGGGGGTATTGAGCCACACGTCGGCGCCAGCGGTAAGATAATGGGACATGGTCATGTCGTAGTTTTCCAGGAAGATGATCCGGCTTTCCACATCGTGGTGTTCCGCAAAGTGAACGAGTTCCTTGATCAGCTCCTTCCCGGGCATATCCATGGGATGGGCTTTTCCGGCAAAGATCAGCTGGATGGGCCTGTCGTTATCCTTGAGGAGCCTGAGCAGCCGATCCGGGTCACGGAGGAGCAGGTTACCCCGCTTATAGGTGGCAAACCGGCGGGCAAAAGCCAGGGTAAGGACATAGGGAGAAAGGGCGTCCTCGGCTTTCTGGATACGGCGTTCCACCGCTCCGTTCCGTTTAAGGTTCTGGCGGATGCGGTCCCGGGCAAAGGCTACCAACCGTTCACGGCGCCTCTCATGGGTGCGCCACAGTTCTTCATCGGAGATACGATCCATGCGGTCCCAGATAGAAAGCTCCGTAGGTTCATCGTTAAAATGGGGCCCAAAGTAGCGGTCCAGAAGGTCTACCATATTGTTTGAAACCCAAGTCCGGGGATGCACCCCGTTGGTAACATGATCAATGGGTACTTCTTCCAGGGGCAGGTTGGGCCAGAGACCTTTCCACATCTGCCGGCTAACTTCACCGTGGAGCTTGGAGACCCCGTTGGCATAGGCGGCAAACTTAAGGGCCAGAACGGTCATACAGAAAGATTCGTGGTCATCGTAGACCCGCTCACGGCCAAGGCCGAGGAAGTCCTTCCAGGAAATGCCCAGAATCTGAGTCCAGGGACGGAAGTATTTTTCAATAAGCCCCACGTCAAACCGTTCGTTACCCGCAGGTACCGGGGTATGGGTGGTGAAGATATTGGTGGGCCACACCACTTCGTGGGCCTCGTCAAAGTTAAAGTTCTTTTCCTGCATGATTTCCCGGGCCCGTTCCAGGCCAAGGAAGGCTGCGTGGCCTTCGTTCATGTGGGTAGCGGCGGGGTTGATCCCCAAGGCCCGGAGCGCACGTATGCCCCCGATTCCCAGGAGTATCTCCTGCTGAATCCGGGTTTCCTTGTCCCCGCCGTAGAGGGTGGCGGTGATATTCCGGAAATCCTGTGCGTTTTCTTCGATATTAGTATCGAGAAGATAGAGGAAACTGCGGCCTACCTTGACTTCCCAGATTTGAGCTAGGGCGACACGGCCGGCCAGATCCACGGAAATTTTGATAGGATCACCGTTTTTATCGTTCTTCCGTTCTACCGGCATATTATACCAGTCGTTTTCCGGATATGTTTCCTGCTGGAATCCATCGGCATTGAGGTACTGCTTAAAATAACCCTGCCGGTACAGAAGACCGATACCGACCAGGGGCAGCCCCATATCGGAGGAGGTCTTCATATGATCCCCGGAAAGCATACCCAAGCCGCCCGAATAGATGGGGAGGGACACATCCATGCCGTATTCCATGGAGAAATAGGCCACCACATCCTTTTTGGAACCCCGATACCAGGTTTCGCCTTTTTTATATTTTAAAAACCGGCCATAAACCTCGGCGAGGGCGGCGAGATAAGAATCATCCTTAGCTACCTCTGCCAGACGTTCCTGGCTGACCATACCTAAGGTCCGAATTGGACTTTGCTGGGATTTCAGCCAAACATCATAATCCAAACGGATAAAGAGCTGGACTGCATCAAAATTCCAGGAAAGCCAGAGATTGCGGGCAATCTCTTCCAATGGTTTAAGTGAATTGGGAAGTTTCGGTTTAACCGTATAGGTAGCTATATTCATAATTACAGCTTATGCCTCAATGAAAAGCTTGTCAACGCTTAGGAAAATTTATCGTGATTTTAATGAAATTTATTACTTTTTTTCGATATTCGAGTACTTGAAAAAAGATTAAGAGAAAGCGGATAATATAAAATCTATGGAAAAGAATGAAATTCTGGTAAATTACGGGGAAAAAATCGATGATATGGCCTACGCTTTGGCTGAAGCGGCGAATTTGGCGGATCTGATCGGCCCTCGGGAGCGGCGTATCGGGCTAAAACCAAATCTGGTAGTTCCCCGGCCGGCTGAGGAAGGGGCCACCACCCATCCGGAAATTGCCCGGGGGCTTATCCGGTATTTGCAGAAAAACGGGTTCCGGAACATCCTTATCCTGGAAGGTTCCTGGGTTGGGGCCCGAACCGAAGACGCTTTCCCCCGCTGCGGCTATACCGCCCTAGCATCGGACCTGGGGGTGGAACTCCTGGATACTAAAACCGATAAAGCCCATTCCTATGATTGCAAGGGCATGGAGATTGAAATTTGCGACAGCGCCATGGCGGTGGACTTTATGATCAACCTGCCGGTAATGAAGGGCCACTGTCAGACCCTGCTGACCTGCGCCTTAAAAAACAACAAGGGAATCATGCCGGACCGGGAAAAACGGCGTTTCCACACCCTGGGACTCGATAAACCCATAGCTCACCTGAATACGAAGGTCAAAAACGATTTTATCCTGGTGGACGGAATTTGCGGAGATCTGGATTTTGAGGAGGGCGGCAATCCGGTATACTCGGGGAAGCTCTACGCAGCCCGGGACCCGGTGCTCTGCGACGCCTGGACCGCAACCCAGATGGGCTACCGGGTGGAGGAGATTCCCTACATAGGCCTGGCGGAAAAACTGGGGGTAGGCTGCGCCGACCCGGCAAAAGCGGTGATTCGGGAAATCTCGCCCCCCCTTCCGGGAAAGGCGCCTGTACCTTCGGGCAAGGTACGGCAGTTTACTTCATATATAAAGGAAGACCGGTCATGCAGCGCCTGTTACGCCAACCTCATCTTTGCCCTGTCCCGGCTGGAAAGGGCGGAACTGAACCGCTTGAAGGAAAAAGTCTGCATAGGCCAGGGTTTTCAGGATAAACCGGGTAAGCTCGGGGTGGGCCGTTGTACCGCCTCCTTTAGCGCTTCCCTGAAAGGCTGCCCCCCGGCGGGAGCGGACATCATCACCTTTCTGCGCGAAAATTAGGGGATAGTCATGGAAAAGGAAGCATTAACCGGGCTTATCAATGAACTGGTAAACGGCGCCCGGGGCAATTCGGTGGCTACGGATACCGCCCTGCGGCCGGATCTGGCGGGGATGCCCTTTTTTGCTGAGCCCCTGGTAGGTTTTGCCGCAGCGGATGATCCCTATTTTGGGGAACTGAAAAAGCCCGGCGTAATCGGGAAGCATTTTCTCCTGCCGCGGGACTGGCTGGGGAGCGCCCAAACGGTAGTATCGGTGTTTTTTCCCCATACGGAGCAGGTAAAAAAGGCGAACCGTCAAAATATGGAATGGCCCGCCGACGAATGGCTCCATGCCAGGATCGAAGGCCAGGTCTTTTTGGAAGCGTTAGGCCGGCATGTTATAGCTTTCCTGAAGGACCGGGGCTTCGACTGTATATCCCCCGGGGCAGATCCCCGGTTCTCTACGAAAAGCCCCCTCACTACCGATAAGGCCGAACAGAATTACTACACCAGCAACTGGTCCGAGCGCCATGTGGCCCATGTATGCGGCCTGGGGACCTTCGGCCTTTCCCGGGGGCTTATCACCCCAAGGGGCATCTCCGGCCGTTTTACCAGCTTTATTACCGGCGCGTATTTCGAACCCACCGCCCGGCCCTACTCCGGAACGAAGGACTACTGTACCCGCTGCGGCGCCTGCGTCCGGCATTGCCCGGTTAAGGCCATCTCCCCGGAGACCGGGAAGAATCACCCCCTCTGTTCCGCATTCCTTAACCGTACCAAGGAAAAACACCGGCCCCGTTATGGCTGCGGGAAGTGCCAAAGCGGAGTACCCTGCGAAAACGGGATACCGGGTTCGCGGGACTAGGCGCCGTTCTTTGGCCGGATACAATACCCTTTTCCCGTTTTAAACTTTTTCTTTTTAGACTTGTTAAAATTACCAACCCATGCTAGACTCTTTTAACTGGATACTGGATACATTTTAATTCTTAAGGAAATGACATGAAAAATTTAACCATACGCCCAATTAATACGGGGTTCGTTACTACTATACCAAAACAATACCTGTACCACCACTCGACGGCCGCATATCTTAAGGATGTTCCGGATACCCGCATTGAGATGCCGGTATTTACCTTTCTTGTTGAAGGCGGCGACAGCCTTTTGCTTGTAGATACCGGTATGGCCTGGAGTGAACGGGCCGGAAAATATCATCATCCCGGTTCCTATCAGCCGGAAGGCTTATCCATTGTGGATCAGCTTAAAAAAATCGGATATCAGCCTGAGGATATTGATATTGTAGTGTTTACTCACCTGCATTGGGATCATATTTATTATATGGAAAAGTTTACCAAGGCGGATTTTTATGCCAACGAGACTGAGTATCAATTTGCCCTGAACCCTATCCCCCTATACTACAAATCCTATGAACATCCTAAACTTTACGAAAATGCGGCGGAAAAGATTATCAGGCCCTTTGAGGGGATACCGATAAAAACGGTCCGGGGTGAAACCGAAATTGTTCAGGGTGTCCGGGTATTTGAAACCCCGGGACATTCTCCGGGACATCAGTCTGTGGAGGTTGATACAAAGGACGGCAGCTATATTTGCTGCGGGGATTCAATCTTCATCCTTGATAATATCAACCCGATTCCGGAAATTGCCTACGACTTAACACCCCCCGGCCGCTATGCGGATATCATTGCAACCTGGAAAAGTATAGAATTGCAGAAGAAACGGGTTGCACGTCCGGAATTGCTTTTACCCTGTCATGAGAAAAACCTTCTGGAACGTATTAAAAAAACACCCGTATTGGGTGTCTAGGTAGGGGTATTGCCATGAAAACCATCGCCATTATGGCCTGCTGTGATACCAAATATCACGAGGTGCGTTATGTGCGGGAAAAAATCAGCGCCATAGGTTGTGTGCCGCTGGTACTGGACATCAGTACCGGCGGCGACGTCCCCATTAAGGCAGATATTCCGCGGGAACAAATAGTTACTACCGGGGGTTATACCTGGGAAGCGATACGATCCGCCCCAAAAGACGAGGCTCTTTCCAAAATGTCGCAATGCGCCGCCCGGGTTTTAACAGAACTTCGGGAAAAGGGTTCCATTGACGCGGTATTGGGCATGGGGGGCCTTCAGAATACGGTGGTATGTACTGCGGCGATGCAGACTTTACCCCTGGGTTTTCCCAAGCTCATGGTATCTACGATTGCCAGTGGAAACCGCTATTTTAATGACGTAGTTGGCGACAGCGATATTGCCGCGATGCCTTCCATTGTCGATTTTGCGGGGATGAACGCCGTTGCCGAAGTTATTCTGAGTAATGCCTGTGCGGCGGTGGTCGGAATGGCCAATTATGGCGGCGGCTTAATACGGGAAGTTGCGGGCTGGCGTGTTGGTACAACCCTGATGGGGATAACCAATGATACGGTTATGCACGCAGCAAACCTCATTTTGGAGGCCGGGATGGAACTTATCAGTTTCCATTCCACCGGTGTGGGCGGCCGTACCATGGAAAAGATGATTGCCCAGGGAAGTATCAATGCGGTTATGGATTTGACCCTCCACGAAATGACCCCCGAATATTTTGGCGGTTTGGGATACGGCGGAGGCGCCAATAACCGGCTCTGTGCGGGAGCCCAAAAGGGTATACCCATGGTGGTATGTCCCGGCGGAATTGATTTTATCTGCCTCCGTCCCGGCGAATTGTTCGAAGATGAAGAAAAGCGGGGGTATAACTGGCATAACGCAGCCTTAACCCATACCAAACTCTATGAACATGAGATTCTGAGCATTACCGAAACCATAGCAAAAAGACTCAATGTTTCCACAGGCAAGGTAACGGTACTACTTCCCATGGGAGGGCTGCGAACCATGAGCCGTCCCGGAGAATTCTTCAATAAACCGGAAACAATACAGAAAATGAAGGGTATTTTGGAAACCACCTTAAAGCCGGACATTGTTCTGAAGTGTTTCGATCTTAATTTTATGGACAAGGAATTCGGGGAGATTGCCGCAAAGGAAATGTTGGCCCTTTTGCAAACCGGGAATTAGAAACGGGAAGGAAATAATGGAAGAGACAATCGAAAAAATTACCCAGGATCTTATTGCAGCTGCAAAGCGTTTTTACGAAGCCCGGTTCCAACTGGGTAACGGAGGCAACCTGAGCGCCCGTTACCCCGGGAAGGAATGGATGATAGTCAAGGGAACGGATGTTGCATTTTCCGAGGTTTCAGAAAAGACTCTGGTCATTACCGATTTTAACGGCGCCCTGGTAAGCGGTTCCATAAAGCCTTCAAAAGAAGCGCTGCTTCATGGCGCCCTGTACCGGCGTCTGCCGGATGTTCAGGCTATTATGCATTGCCATTCCCCTTGGGCAACCGGCTGGGCTGCCTCGGGAAAGCCCCTTGAATTTGCCACCTATCATTCCAAACTTAAGCTTAAGGGCGAGGTTCCGGTTTTTGATTCCGGTACCTATGCGGTTCCGGAGGATTTTTTCCCCACGATCCTTGCCCATTTTGATCGGTACCCCGAGGCAAGAGCTTTTCTGCTAAAAGGGCATGGTCAGCTAGCTGTTGGGAAAAATGTCTGGGATGCGGCCTATAATGCGGAATTAGTGGAAGAAACCGCCCAGATAGGGGTAATAAGTGTACTAATGGGGACACATACATAAAACCGTATTTTTGCTACTTTGCGGTGGGTTCGGCGCGCTGCCGTTTGCGGCGTATTGGCGCCTCTATGTTGACCAGTTCCGCGCCGTTGCTTGAAAGGGTTGTTACAACATCATTGAGGTGTTCAATAACAGCCTGACGTACCTCTTCGGGGTGGTGTTTTTTAAGCGCTTTGATAATATGAATATGTTCTTCAATTGCCCCGTCGGTTTTACCGTCATGGGAAAAATATATGAGCCGATATGGTTCGATAAGATCCCAAAGTCCAAAGATAGTACTGATAAGGTATTCCCGCTTGCTGAAACTGTAAAGAGAATAATGAAAATTTCGGTTGCAGTTCATGAATTGCTGGGGATCGCTTCGCTGGGCGGACATTTTAGTATTAATTTTTTCGAGCTCATTGATGTTTTTATTGGCAATATTTTCGCATGCATGTTTTGCGGCGGCGCCCTCAAGGAGCATACGTATTTCATATACTTCTATCAATTTTTCAAGAGAGAGCTGAACGACGATAGCGCCCTGATGAGGTTTAACAACAAGCAAACCCTCCGATTGAAGCCGTTTAAAGGCATCCCGGACCGGGGTACGGCTGACATGGAGTCGTTCGGTTATGTCTTCCTGGGTAATCCATTCGCCGGGTTTAAAAGCGGAACTGACTATAGCATTCCTAATCCATTTATAGACTATGTCGGAGATGGTGGAATATGTCATTATTGGCGAGATATCATTCTTTTCCAAAGAAATCCCCTCTCTTTTTATACCAAACTTCATGAAATGGTAACAAATATACAATAACTTGTCAAACCAGCCGGGTCAAACCCCCGGCGGAACCGGGAAAAACGGACCGCCCTGTATTTTTAGTTGACAAGGTATAAAGACCATGCTATAAATAATGTATCCAGTATCCAAATTAAGTACTAGCTATTGAGGAGGCTAATATGATTGGTTGTAAAAAAACCATACGGACTGCGGCGTTATTATGCGCCGTGTTGTTGATGTTCAGCCTGGTGTCCTGCTCTAAAAAGAGCAGCGCCGCCGGGCCTGCCGAAAAGCAGAAAATAACTCTGCGTATCGGTTCCGGTCACGCAACTTCTAATCCATGGGTTGCGGTGTTGGACAACTTCTTCGTTCCTGAGGTTGCCAAACGGGTCGCCGAAAGGACAAACTATGAAATTGAGTGGATCAAGGCCTACGGCGCTTCGGTTATCAAACTGAATGACGAACTTGAAGGCATTGAAGCGGGCCTTGTGGATATAGGAACCACCATCATAGTATTTGAACCTGCAAAGCTTATGCTCCAAAGTATGGTGTACCGTATGCCCTTCTCCTGTGCGGACCCCGCTGTTGTAACCAAGGTTATGAAGCAGATTTATAAAGAATTCCCCGAACATGTTACGGAGTTTGAAAAATACAACCAGAAACTCCTCGGCATGGGTGTATGCGATCCCTACAGCCTGTACACCAACAAGGAAGTACACGGCCTGGCGGATCTCCGGGGTATGAAGATAGGCGCCGCAGGCGCTAACCTGAACTGGATCAATGGTTCGGGCGCTGTTCCGGTCAATACCAGTCTTAACGAAGTATATCAGAGCCTCCAGACCAACGTTATCCAGGGAACCATTCAACCCACGGATTCCTGCTATAATCTCAAGGTCCCCGAGGTAGCGCCCTATCTTCTGGAAGCAAACTTTAACGTACTTCCCTTTAACAGCATTACCATCAACCTGGATAAATTTAAATCCCTGCCCAAGGAAGTCCAGGACATTCTTGTTGAAGTAGGTCAGGAATACGAAACGGTGGAGTCACAATATATCGTTGATATATATGCCCGGGATGTTGAAAAAATGAAAAGCGAAGGGGTTAAGGTATACACCCTCCCCCGGGAAGAACAGGTCAAATGGGCCGCAGCCCTTCCCGATATCGTCAACACCCTGGTTACCGAACTGAACGAAAGGGGTTATAAAGGCACAGCTATCGTAAGCCGCTATTATGAACTGCTTGAGCAAAACGGATGGCCCAGAGTTCGCGACTGGAAAATCAACTAGCATTTTTCAACGGGGAAGCCGGAAGATATTGGTTTCTCCGTTGCCCTTTGCTAATAATGGGGGATTTCACATGGTCAAATTTGCGAAATTTGTTCAAAGAATACTTGGAAGAATTTTTACCGTTTTTCAGGGAGTTTCTTCAGCTTGGCTGTTTATACTGATGGTTCTTATCTCCATTGATGTAATCGGACGGGTGCTGTTTAATACGCCCTTTAAGGGAACACCGGAGCTTGTCAGCTTTTCAATTATTATTATTGCGTTTTTGGAAGTACCCTATGTTTTCTGGGCCGGCGGTCTTGTTCGTTCCACTGTTCTTTACGACAAAGTGGGTCCCACCGGCAAGGATATTATTGATCTTATCGCGGCTGTAATCGGTATAGTTGTCTTTTCTATGCTTATTAAATCAAGTCTCAATGATTTTATCAAAGCGATCAGGGTAAGAGAATTCGAAGGAGAAGGCGCCCTGCGTATTGCAACATCGCCGGCCCGGGCATTTCTCATCCTGGGATCGGGATTCATGATTTTACAAATGATCCTTAATGTATGTAAAAAAGCATTTTCCATCTACAAGCGGGTAAGCGGGAGGACAGCAGCATGAGCGCAGGATTAGTTGCACTTATAACAATTTTAATGCTTCTGGTTATGATATTCTGGGGCATCCATCTTCCCAGCGCCCTTATGCTTACCAGTGTGGCCGGCATTTTTCTTTCCACCGGTAACATCAATGTTGCGATGAATGTGCTGGGCAGTACATCCTGGGGAGCAATCAGGGATTATGTATTCGGGGTTATACCGCTTTTTACCCTAATGGGACTCTTTGCGAACCTTTCGGGGGCAAGTCAGGAATTGTACGACGCAGCAAGCCTAATCCTCAAAAAGGTGCGGGGCGGCGTTGGTATGGCCACGGTACTCGCCAATGCGGTTTTCGCCGCCATTACCGGTGTTTCCGTAGCTTCCGCCGCGATATTCACCAAGATTGCCTATCCGCAGATGTCCAGGCTCGGCTATGATAAAAAAGTCGCCGTAGGCACCATAGCCGGTTCTGCGATGCTCGGTATGCTCATTCCGCCCAGTCTGCTCATGATTGTCTATGGCACACAGGCTGATGAATCTATCGGCGCATTGTTTATGGGCGGCATAATACCGGGCATTATCATGACTATTGTGTTCTGTATAACTATCCAGATTATTGCCATTCGGCGGCCGGGCGCAATCCCCAACGGACAGCCGCTCACCGAAGAAGAACAGAAGATTTTCTGGAAGGTAGTGTTAAAGCCCTGGGCCATTGTGGTACTCATCATCATATCCTTGGGCGGTATCTGGGCGGGACTTTTTACCCCCACCGAGGCGGGCGGTATAGGAGCCCTGGGCGCCCTGATTCTTGTCTTTGTTAAAAGGCAATTCAAATTCAAGACCTTTTGGGAAACCCTGCTTTCGGCGGGCACTACAACAGGAAGCGTACTCTTTCTCCTTATCTCTGCCCAAATGTATTCCCGCACCATGGCGATAAGCGGAATTATCAATCTTATTGAACGCTTTGTGCTGGGTATGAATGTTCCGAACATGGTTATCATCGGTATTTTTATATTGATCTTTGTAGCCCTGGGATGTATTCTGGATTCAACATCGATCATACTGCTCACCATGCCCCTCATGGTACCAATAGTACGCAGCTTCGGCATGAATACGGTTTGGTTCGGCATTACCGCCATTGTAGCCATAGAAACAGGGCTGGTAACCCCGCCCTTCGGTATGAATGTATTTACCGTAAAAGCGGCAGCCCAGGGAATTAAGGGAGTGGAACCAATTACCGTGGAGGATATCTTCTCCGGATCAGTACCATTCCTGCTTGGAATAGTTTTTGTTGTTATTTTGATGATGGCTTTCCCCATACTAGTAACATATTTACCGAGCCTAATGACCAGAGCGCTTGCTCAGTAAGAGCGGCGTAAAATTTTAACTTTATTTTAGGAGGATTTATCATGAGCGCTATCAAATTACCAAAAGAAAAAACGGCTATTGTTCTGATTGAACCCCAGAACGATTTTCTGTCCCCCGGCGGAACCATGTATGCCCACATCAAGGAGCAGCTGAAGGATAGAAATGTTATTGCCAACCTGCAAAACCTTCTGAACGGCGCCCGGGGCAAGGTAGGGAAGATATTCTATGTTCCCTTCTACGCCTTCCATCCCGGTTTCCCGGAGCTCAAACCCGGCGGACCGGGCTATGAAGGACTTCGGGGTATTGAAATTGATATGAAGGCGGACTGGGGAACCGGCGCCTGGCTGCGGGGAACCCCCGGGCCGGAGATTGTAAAAGAATTGACCCCCCAAAAGGGCGATATCGTAGTTGAAGGCAAAATGACTTTGGACGCATTCCATTCAACCGCCCTGAACTACCTTCTGCGGGCCAATGAGATTGAGTATGTTGCCGTGGTAGGTTTCCATACCGACTGGTGCGTGGAATCTACCGCCCGCTCTGCCTACGATCTTGGCTACCGGGTGGTGGTTATTGGTGATTGCACTGCCACCGATACCCAGGAAGAACAGGATTTCTGCGAAAAGTGGATATTCCCCAAGATCGGCAAAGTGATGAATCACAAGGATTTCCTTGCCGCGCTGGTTTAATATTTACCAATAGCCGGTGGGGTTTTATACTCCACCGGCTGCCCTGTCCCGTTTTGCATTTATAAAATAGATAATAATATCAATTCCTACCATCAAGACATTGGCAATATATAAAATCATTACCAAATCGCGGGAAAAGAGTATCTTGTGGATAACACCGCTGCAGTAACCGATCCAGACTATGAATAAAAAGGGAAGACTTACCCCTTTTGCGGATCGGCTTTTAACGGCTTTGTAAATATTCACCGGCCATGAGACGGCAAAACAGGACAACATAACAGCTTCAAATACACTCATAGGGTCATTATACAACGCACCGCTACGTTATACCAGTGTCCGGGCGATCCGCACGATATCCGCGAAAACCCCGCCGGCGGTAACCTGGGCGCCTGCACCGGGGCCCTTTATCACCATGGGAAGCTTGGAATAACGGTCGGTGGTGATAACCACGATGTTGTCCGCATCCATCAGAGACAGGAAGGGGCTCCCCGGCTTTTCGGCGCGCAGGGAGATTCGGGCGGAACCTTCCTCAATGACCGCCACATAGCGCAGAACCGCGCCTTCCGCCGCCGCAGCTTTCCTGCGTTTCTCAAAATCTTCGTCGGCCTTTTCCAGCTCCGCAAAGAAGGCGTCCACCCCGTTGGCTTTAAAGCAGGACGGGGGGAGCAGGGGTTCTATGTCCACGGCGCTGAATTCCAGGGACATTCCGCATTCCCGGGCCAGGATCAGGGCCTTGCGGGCGGCGTCCATGGCATTAAGATCGTCCCGGGGGTCCGGCTCGGTGTAACCCTTGGCTTTGGCTTCCCTGACCAGGGCGGAAAAACTTTTACTGCCGTCATAATTATTGAAAATAAAACTCAGGGTACCCGAAAGAACCGCCTCAATGCGCCGGACCTTATCCCCGGATAGGGCCAGATCCCGGAGGGTTGATATCACCGGGAGGCCCGCGCAGACCGTGGTTTCGTAGAGATAGGGAATACCCCGGTTCTTGGAATAGCCCCTAAGGGTTTTGTAGTACTCGAAGGAACCGGAATTGGCCCGTTTATTGGGGGTGACGATGGGTATGTTGGATTTCAGTATTTCTGCGTACAGGGCGGAAACCTGATCGCTGGCGGTACAGTCGCAGAAGGCCGTGTTGGGCATGTTGAGGGATTTCATCCTGCGGATAAATTCCCCCAGATCAAGGGGGAATATTTCTGTACCCGCCGAGGCGTTCGATTGATCCCCGCTGGTCAGAACGGCCTTTATCTTTTTGGGGGCCAGCCCCCTGGGGTTAAAGATCATCCGCTTGGAATTGGCAATCCCCACTACCTTGATCCGTATCTTGTATTCATCCGCCAGGATCTCATGGTGGCCGACTATCTGTTCCAGCAGGGTACCGCCGATAAGGCCTATACCCAGGAGGAAGAGGTTCACCGAGCGAATCTCCGCCAGGAAGAAGGCTTCGTGGACTGCGCTTAGGGCTTTGATTACATCCTTACTGTGGATAACCGCAGAGATGTTAATTTCCGATGAACCCTGGGCTATGGCAATCACGTTAACCCCGCTCCGGCCCAGGGCGTGGAAGACCTTGCCGGAGATCCCCGGGGTATGTTTCATGTTGGAGCCCACCACGGCGATGATCGCCAGGTCATTCTCCGCCGCCGGCTCCTCAATGGCGGCATCGGCTATTTCCCGGGCAAACTCTTCCCGAATCGCCTGAGTTGCGGCCTGTCCGTCCTGGGGCGCCACGGCGAAACAGATGGAGTATTCGCTGGAAGCCTGGCTGATAAGGATGACGCTGATCCTTTTGCGGGCCAGGGCGCCGAAAAGCCGGGAAGAGAAACCGGCGACCCCTACCATACCGGACCCCTGGACCCGCACCAGGGTGATGTTTCCCATGGAGCTGATCCCCCGGATGGGGTAATCCCCGGGACCCGCCTTGTCGCTGATCAGGGTACCGCCGCTTTCGGGGTTGAAGGTATTCCGTATCCAAATGGGGATGCCCTTTTCCAGAGCCGGGCGTACCGTTGGGGGGTGAAGGACCTTGGCGCCGAAGTGGGAAAGCTCCATGGCCTCATTATATGAAAGGGAACTGATCCTAAAGGCACTCTGTACCAGTTTGGGGTCCGCAGTGAGTATGCCGTCCACATCGGTCCAGATTTCCACGGTCTTCGCCCCGATGGCGGCGCCGAAAATAGCGGCGCTCAGGTCCGAACCGCCCCGGCCCAGGGTAGTGGTATATCCCTCTGCGGTGGAGCCAATAAAGCCCGTGGCTATTTGAAGAACGGTATTTTTTCTCAGGTATGAACGGATGCGGCTATAGGTTTCTTCGGTCCGGTACTGGGCGGCGCCGTGATTATCGTCGGTCAGGATAAGGGGGCGGGCATCCAGGTATTCCGCAGGAATACCCCCGGCGGTACAGACCCGGGCGATGAGCGCCGCGGAAAGCCGTTCCCCAAAGCTCATCACATGGTCGAGAATCCGGGGTGAAAGTTCCCGAAGTATGCCTATCCCGTCCAGGGTACGGTTCAACTCAACAAATACCGCTTTTATGGCGGCATCGGCTGCCTGCCGGTTTTCTCCTGTAAGGAAGGCCCGGCTTATTTTGCGGTGCCGGTCTTCCATCGCCTTTACCGCTGCAGCATAGGCGCTTTCTCCGGCAGCGGCCTGTTTAGCCGCCCCAATAAGAGAATCGGTCATCCCCGATAGGGCGGATACTACGACCACCCGGACCTTGCGGACATGTTCCGGGTCCCCAAGAATGGATATCAGTTTCCCAATCGCCTCAGAAGACCCTACGGAGGTGCCTCCAAATTTCAGTACCAGCATCATAAGCCCCCAGTCTGAAATTAATACGCTTTTTTCGTGTATTTATCAACCGGTTTGGTTAAAAAACCGTTATAATACATGTAGCTGGACTTTTTTTTATTCTATAAGTATTATGTACAAAAATCAGAATGACCCGGGAGTACTTCCGCATGGTATTTGTTTTTAGCATCGTTATTGTCACTTCCTTTGTAATCTCAGTTATTATTGTCGCCCAAGTTCTCGTTTTGTCCCATAAAAAATCCTGGTACGACCCTATCGATGAACGTAAAATCCATACCGGCGATGTCCCCCGTCTGGGGGGCATAGGTTTTGCCGCGGCTTTTATCTTCATCTATATTGGTATAGGTTTTGTCCTCCCCCTGTTTCCGGTACAGATCATTCCCGGCGTTGTGTTTCATCTTCCCTTCCTTTTCCCCCTTATTTCGATGATCCTGGTCTTTGTTTCCGGGGTTTTTGATGATTTCAAGCCTATGGCGCCCCGTTTTAAGCTTCTTATCCAGTTTATAGCGGCTTTTCTGGTTGTCGTATCCGGCTATTCCTTCCGGAGTGTCCTTTTTTTCGACCGGGGAATCCTGGGCAACCTGGGCTGGCTGCGATATCCCATTACTTTTCTCTGGATTGTTGGACTTACCAATGCGGTAAACCTGATTGACGGGGTAGACGGCCTTGCGGGGGGTATTTCGGCCCTGGCGGCCCTCTTTTTCGCCCTTATTTTTTCACTTGTTGCCAATAGCAGCGCCATAATTCTTATATGCCTCTGCCTTAGCGCCTCCCTGGTGGGGTTTCTCGTCTTCAATATGCCTTTCCCCAGGGCAAAAATCTTTATGGGTGACGGGGGCAGCCAGTTTTTGGGATTTATCCTGGCCCTGCTGCCCCTGATGAATGTGGGGAATACGTCCCCCGGATTCCCGCTGCTCTACGCGGCTGCAATGCTCACCATACCAATTTTCGATACCTTTGCCGCAATTTGGCGGCGGGTACGGGACAGGCGGCGGATCGACACTCCGGATCAACTGCATATTCACCATAAGCTCATGAACCTGGGCTTCAATGTGCGGGGGGTGGACGCTATTCTGTATGGGTTGCAGATAATACTGGGGGTCCTGGTATTCGAGTCTATTCGGTATAAGGGCGCCCTTTCCCTGATTTTTCTTGGAGCGGCCTATATGGCGAGTTCGGCCTTCTTTGTTACCATTCATTTTGTGAACCGGTATATGGTGCGGAAACGAAAAAACCTCGCCACCTAATATGGACCGGCGTTATTTTGATTGGGCTGCCACGGCCCTTCCTTCGGAAACTGGTCTCGTAACTACCCCTTTCGGTAACCCCTCTTCCCGGCACCTTGAAGGCCGTACAGCTCGTCTAGCCTTGGAAGCCGCCCGGTCCCGGTGCGCGAAGATTCTGGGTGTTCAGCCTAAGGAACTGTATTTTACTTCCGGGGGTACCGAATCCAACGCCATACCCCTCCATTCCCTGCTCCTTCGAAAAAACGCGGCTTTTCTGATTTCTGCGGTGGAACATCCTTCGGTGGGGGAAAACGCCCTGATCCTGGAACGGATGGGGATACGCCTGGGCTATATCGGAGTGGAAAAGGACGGCAGGGTCAGCGAAAAAACCCTGGAAACAGCCTTGGCCGGCTTACCGGGAACACGCTTTGGGGCAATCATGGGGGTAAACAACGAAACCGGCGCGGTGATGGACATACCGGCCTTGGTGAAGGTATTCCGGAACCGTAAAGGACCGCCCGTTCATATCCACAGCGACCTGGTTCAGGCTCTGGGAAAGGTTCCCCTGGATATCTCCCGCTGGGACCTGGATTCCGCTTCCTTCAGCGCCCATAAGATCGGCGGGCCCCGGGGCATAGGCCTGCTCTGGCTCCGTCGAACCGCACAGTCCCTGGAAGTTCTCGGGGTTGGAGGCGGCCAGGAGGGGGGCATCAGGCCGGGTACGGAAAATACCTCCGCCGCCTGCGCCATGGCGGACTGTATGGAGCATTTTGCGGAGCCCCGGGCCGTACAGGCGGGCTATGCCGCGGCAAGTCAACGGTGGGCAGCGCTGATCCGCGCCCTGCGAAGCCTGGACCGCTGTACCCTGATCCCCGAGGATCGCCGGGACGAGGATGAGCGCTTTTCTCCCTGGATACTCCAGGCAGGTTTTCGGGGCATACCCGGGGAGGTTATGGCCCGGGCTTTGGATGATGCGGGCTTTGCGGTTTCCACGGGTTCCGCCTGTTCTTCCCGTTCACAAAAACGGCCGGTCCTGGAAGCCATGGGGATAAAGGGGGATCAAAGTCTTGAGGGGATACGCATTTCTCAGGGCTGGTCCTCTTCTATGGGAGATATCGAAAAACTCATAGCCGCCATTGGGAAAATCCTGGAGGTCCTCTAATGGAAGGGGCCAAGACCGTGTATCTCTTAAAGCTGGGGGAACTCACCCTTAAGGGGGGAAACCGGGCTGACTTTGAGCAGATCCTCAAGCGGAACCTCCGGGATCTGCTCCGGGGAAGCAGGGCGTCACTAGAAACTACCCATGGCCGTTACTATGTGCGGTGCCTAAGTGAGGGGGAAGCCCAGGTTGAGGATGCGTTGAACCACCTCATGGGTATAAGCGGCTGGGCAAAAACCAGGATCGCCGAAAAAGCGATAGAGGCGGTGTGCGCCGCCTGTGTAAGCGAAGCGAAAACCCTCTTTGAAGGGGGAGTACGCAGCTTTAAAATCAATGCCCGCCGTACCGATAAAAGCTTCCCCATGGACTCCTACAACATAGCCTGCAGAGCCGGAGACGCCGTAACCGAGGCTTTACCGGAACTGCAGGTTGATGTCCGCCATCCCCAGGGTACTATTGCGGTAGAAATACGGGAAAGGGCTTACATTTACGGGTTTGGCCACAAGGGCGGCGGGGGCCTCCCGGTGGGGACCGCCGGCCGGGGTATGCTCCTCCTTTCCGGCGGCATCGATTCCCCGGTTGCGGGCTATATGATGGCCTCCCGGGGCATGAAGATCGACGCGGTCTACTTTCACGCCTATCCCTACACCTCCGAGGAAGCCCGGCAAAAGGCGATAGACCTGGCGGGAATTGTGGGCCGCTTTTCCCTGGGCATACGGCTCTATACCGTGGGCTATACGGAGCTCCAGATGCGGATAAAGGAGTGTGCCCCGGAAGCCTGGGCCACGGTGCTCCTCCGCATGGCCATGATGGAGGGCGCAGAAAGGATCGCTAAAATTCGGCGCAGCAAATGCCTCATCACCGGGGAGAGCCTCTCCCAGGTGGCCAGCCAAACCGTGGAAAACATCACCTGCACCCAAAGCCGCTTGCGGATACCGGTGCTCCGCCCCCTTATCGGTATGCACAAGGACGCTATCATCCGGAAGGCCGAAGAAATCGGTACCTACGAAACTTCGATACTGCCCTATCAGGATTGCTGCGTTCTCTTCAGCCCGCCCCACCCTATCCTGCGGGGCGATCCGGCGGAGGCGAACCGGCTTTACGATTCCCTGGACTTGGATGAGCTGATCGAAAAAGCGGTCAGAGAAAGTGTTGTGGAACGGTGCGGGTTTCCGGGGAACGGCCATGTTTGCTGAGGAACGGCGGACCGGGATTGTCAAAATGGTGGATCAGAACGGCCAGGCCGGGGTGAAGGAACTGAGCCGTCATTTCGGGGTTACCGAGGATTGTATCCGAAAGGATCTGGCTATTCTGGAACAGGCGGGCCGGATACGGCGTACCCATGGGGGGGCGGTGAGGAAGCGGACCAATCCCCATGCCCTGTATGTCGCCCAGCGGATCGACAAAAACCGCGATGCCAAGCGGGCCATCGCCGCCAAGGCCCTAAAGCTGATACACCCCGGAGATACGGTGTTTTTGGATATATCCACCGCCAATACCGAACTTGCGGAGCTTATTGCCTCCTCGGATATACCGGTTACGGTGGTAACCAATATGGTAGATGTGATGCTGCACCTTATCGCCCCATGTAAGGCGGAGCTTATCTTTTTAGGGGGCGTCATCAACCCGGGAAAAGACGGGTTTATCGGGTCCATGACCATTGGGGCGATAGAAAATTTTCATTTCGATATCGCCTTTATGGGGGTCGCCGGGGTAGATCCCTTTGGCAACAGCGTAGAAACCTATCTTGTGGACGATGGTATGACCAAAAAAGCCGTTCTGGGACAGAGCCGGGAAAAGTATTTGCTCCTGGAAACCCGTAAATTCAACGAAGAAGCCCCGTTTAGGTATGCCAAATTGGAAGATTTTACCGGGCTGATCCTCGAAACTCCGCTCTCCGGGACGATATTCCAGAGTCTTTCCGAATATAACCTCGAAATTCTTTGAATTGAAAATTATTGATTTTTATTATATTTTATTGTTTTGTCTTGACACCGATAAAATATAATAATATCTTTGATCATGAGGAGATAGAGCATGGCACAACTAGTTATGACAGAACGAATTTTTGCTCTAAAGGCAAGGATACAACGCGAACCGCGGTATGTTTCCTTGGAACAGGCTAGGATAATAACCGAAACATACCGGCGGTATCAGGACCTTCCACGGATACTCCAGCGGGCCCGGTCCTTGGTAGCGGTCCTGGATAGGGTGGAAATCCAAATTGATCCCCAGGAACTGGTAATAGGCAACCGCAGCCCGGGGATCCGCAGTGGCATCGTTTTTCCCGAAAGCGGCTGCGGGTGGGTGGATAGGGAGTTTGAAACCCTGCCAAGCCGGCCCCAGGACCCGTTCCGGGTTAAACCCGGGGATATTGAAGAATTCCGCCGGGATATTAAACCCTTTTGGGAGGGCAAATCCCTGGAAGATATTTTGCGCCGGCGGTATGGCGAAGAATTTGATTCCATCGCCCCGGTGGTTAAGATAAACCAAAAGGATCACGCCCAGGGCCACATCTGCCCGGACTGCGCCGGATGGCTGAAAAAGGGGCCCGCAGGTTTCCTCTCTGATGCGAAGGCCCGGCTGTTAGAGGCGGGTACGCCTGAAAAACAGAACTTCTACCAAGCGGTGATCCTCGTCATGGGCGGGGTACGGCGTTTTATGTCCCGGTACGGCAGGCTGGCCGCAGAAATGGCGGAAGGTGAAACCGATGGGGCAAAACAAAAAAACCTCCGGGAACTCAGCCGGGTCTGCGCCGCCCTGGCGGAAAGGCCTCCGGAAACTTTCCGGGAAGCGGTACAGTCAACATGGTTTCTCTTTGTTATTCTCCAGCTTGAATCCAACGCCTCATCCTTTTCGCCGGGAAGGATGGATGCCTGGCTGTATCCCTACTATAAAAAAGATATTGACTCAGGCCGCCTGGACGAACAGGGGGCGTTGGAAATAATTGAATGTCTGTGGATCAAGTTCAACGAAATTGTGTACCTGCGGAACCGGAACAGCGCCAAGTATTTTGCGGGGTTTCCTATCGGGTTTAACATTGCTGTGGGCGGCCAGGATGCGGAGGGAAATGATTTTGCCAACAAACTGTCCTTCCTTTTTCTGAAGGCCCAGGAGCATTTGGGGCTTCCCCAACCGAACCTTTCGGTGCGGCTCCACGAGTTTACCAGCGAAACACTGCTCCGGGAGGCGATTAAGGTGGTCTCCCTTGGTTCCGGTATGCCCCAGTTCTTCAACGACAAGGCCATTGTTCCCGCGCTGGAAACCATCGGCATCTCTAAAACAGATGCCCGGGACTATGCCATCGTGGGCTGCGTGGAACTTACCACCCAGGGGAATAACCTGGGATGGAGTGATGCGGCCATGTTTAACCTCAATAAGGCGCTGGAACTTACCCTCACCGGCGGGAAGGACCTGCTTACGGGAAAACAGATCGCCGAAAACCGGGGGGACCTAAGCACCTACAAAAGCTTTGCTGAGCTGGAAGCGGCCTTTGCCGCCCACCTTGACCACTATATTGAACGGATGATAGCCGCCTGCGAGGAGGTCGAAAAGGCCCATATCGAACTGCTCCCCACACCATTCCTGTCGGCGGTGATACGCAACTGTATGGAAACCGGGATCGATGTTACCCGCGGCGGCGCTAAGTACAACCTTTCGGGAATCCAGATGATCCAGGTTGCCAATATTGCAGATAGCCTTGCCGCCCTGAAGCAGCTGATCTTCGATGAAAAATCCGTAGGCCCTAAAGAATTTCTTTCCGCCCTGGAAATGAATTTTGAAGGCCATGATGTTCTGCGCCAGCGGATACTCCACCGGGTCCCAAAATACGGCAACGATGTTGATTGGGTGGATGAACTGGGAACCAAATGGGCGAAATATTTCCGGGAAGCCCTGGGTAAATATACTAACCACCGGGGCGGGCCCTACCATACGGGGATGTATACCGTGTCCGCCCACGTACCCATGGGTGAAATGGTCGGCGCTTCGCCGGACGGACGTTTGTCCGGTATGCCCCTTGCCGACGGCGGGATGTCCCCCATGTATGGCCGGGATATGGATGGCCCCACGGCGGTGCTTAAATCGGTATCCAAACTGGAGAAGGAGCTTACCACGAACGGCGGGCTTCTCAACATGAAGTTCCTGCCGGAATTTTTCACCAATGCCGGGGGGGTAGAAAAGTTTGCACTCCTTCTGCGTGCATTTGTGGACCTGGAGATCCCCCACATCCAGTTTAATGTGGTCCGCCGGGAGGATTTGCTGGCGGCTCAGAAAAACCCTGAGGCATACCGGAGCCTCACGGTGCGGGTGGCGGGTTACACCGCCTACTTTACCGAACTTGCGGGCAAACTCCAGGATGAGATCATCGCCCGCACGAGCAACGGTTAAACCCTCAGGCCGGTGGTAATGGAGGGCTTGGTTTTTGACATACGGCGTTTTTCTACCCACGACGGCGACGGCATACGGACAACGGTCTTTCTAAAGGGCTGCCCCCTGCGCTGCAGGTGGTGCCAGAACCCCGAAGGGCTCGCCCCAAAGCGGCGGCCCCTTTGGTTTGCCGACCGCTGTATCCGCTGCCGCTCCTGTACCAAGGATTTAAACAATGTATCGTCCGCCCAGCCGCCGGCGCTGGAGTGGAAACAGGACACCCTCTATCTAAATAGTAATACTGCGGATGAGACAGACTGGGAAGGCATTATGAAAAGCTGCCCTACCCGGGCCCTGCGGTGGGATTCACGTAGCATTACGGTTGAAGCACTTATGGCGGAATTGGAACGGGACGCCGTTTTTTACCGGAACGGCGGGGGGATAACCCTTTCCGGCGGCGAACCCCTGTTCCAGGCGGATTTTAGCATCGCTGTTTTACGCGCCGCCGGGGAACGGGGCTTTAACACCGCCATAGAGACATCCCTTTTTGCGGAAGCCGCCGTGGTGGACCGGATTATCCCCCTGGCCGGCACCATCTTTGCGGACTGTAAGGTACTGGACGATGCAGCCCATCATGCCGCCACGGGGCAATCCAACAGGATGATCCTGGAAAATCTGCGGACCCTGCTGCGGGGCGAACATCCCGAACGGGTAGTGGTCCGCACCCCCCTGATTCCCGGCTATACCGCCACGGAAAAAAACATCGCCGCCATCGGCAGGCACATAAGCGCCCTGTACCCCGAAGTACGGTACGAACTTTTGAACTACAACCCCCTGGCGGCGGGGAAGTATCCCCTGGTTGGTATGGAGTACTGCTTTGAGGAAAATCCCAAGCGCTTTAGTCCGGAAGCAATGGAGCGCTTTAGCGATATTGCCCGCCGGAACGGCATAAAGAACCTGATTCCGGCGGGAGGAAGCCATGTATAGTATCGGTATTGATATCGGCGGCACCCAACTTCGCTGCGCTGTTTTTGCGCAGGACCACAGTATCGTTGATCGAATCCAAATGCCCAACGACAGATCCCTCTCCGCCGAAGCTAATACGGACAGGCTGATTGACTTTATCAAATCCCGGGACTATCCCTATGCGGGTATCGGCATCGGCTGCCCGGGACCACTGGACTTTACCGCAGGCTGTTTGCTGAACCCGCCAAACCTCTACGGCTGGAACGACTTTAACATAGTAAAATACTTTGAAAAAAAATCGGGGCTTCGAACTATCCTGAATAACGATGCTAACGCTGCGGGTCTTGCGGAGGCGCTCCTGGGGGCGGGTAAGGGAAAACAATCGGTTTTTTATATCACCGTTTCTACCGGAATCGGCGGGGCCTATGTTTACAAGGGGGAGCTGGTCAATGGCGCCCATTCGGTTGCCGCTGAAGCCTACGACCTTATGGTCTGCGAGGACGGTTACTGCCATAACGGCGCCAACCCGGGTTCCTTAAACGAAATGTGCGGCGGCCATGCCCTGGCCCGGCAGGCGGAAGCTGCCTTTGGCTATCCGGTGGATGTGAAGGATCTCTACGACAGGCTGTATCTTGCGGAGCATAACAGTAAGGCTGAACAAATAGTAGAGCGGTGCATAGACAACTTAGCCCGGGGCATTGGAAACATTGCCTGCATCGTGGACCCGGATATTTTTATCTTTGGCGGGTCCATAGCCCTGCGCAGCCCCGGTTTCCTGGAAAAGGTGGAAGAACGGGCCAGGCGGTATATGATCCGCCCCGAATATCTCTGTATGGAACGCGCCAAGCTCGGGGATGATGCAGGGCTCATCGGCGCATCACTGTTAGTACCCCCGGTTTAGCAAACCTTCCTATTCTATCGGCGGGAAATAGCCCGTAGCATCCCTGCCGGAACGTTCCATGAGGTAAACCTCGGCCTCCACCGGGAGATAAGCCCGGCCAAAGTCGGTGGGGAGACCGGTACGGTAACTGAGGGTATAGGAACCCACCGCTTTAGTGTTGAGGCCCTTTAGAACCGGGGTAATGCCTTCGCTCCGGTAGAGGGACAATACCTGACCCCCGGTCTGTTCACAAAGGTAGCGTATTTCTTCGGAGGCGGGATTCCCGCCCAGCATTACGCCGTAAAAGATGATGCCGTTATTGGCTAAGTACGCCGCCAGTTCGGAGAGGCCGTACTGCTCAAAGGCCAGTTCACCCAAATTCCCGGAACTGACAAAAACCACCGCCCGCTTTTTAGCGCCGTTTAAAAGATCCGTGGCGGCCAGCCGAAGTCCCATGTCGAAACGCCAGCGGAGGGAGTAGGAGGATGAGCTTCCCCGGGCTGCGGCGGTAAGGGCGCTCAGGGACGGGGCGCTGCCTTCGATCCGTTCACGCAGGGGCTGTTCCCCCGCGGAGATGAGGGAGACAATCCGGGAACCCGCAGCCCGGATATCCCGGATGGCAACGTTCAGATCCGGCTGCATGGAAAGTGCGGCAGGGGAACGATCTAAGAGGATACTTATATCCGAAGTTTCGGAAAGAAAGGCGGCGCTGAGGAAATTCCGCTCCCCGGCCGTCCGGCCTTCTTCGGTAATCAGGAAATTCCGGGCATCCAGCCCAACAATAGGCCGCCGCCGCCGGTCCTGAACCTGGACTTCCACGGTGATCCGGGGGAAGTTATCAGAAATTACCCGTTCTATCTGGACAAAAAGCCCTGCGGCCATATCGTCCAGGGGGGTCATCACCGAGACCTCATCGCCCTCAAAATTCGCCGCCAGAATATTGCCGTTTCCGTCCGCCCGGGCTCCGGCGATGCGTACCCGCGGATTCCCCAGGAGGCCCAGTTCGCGGATCAGCGCGGAATTGGGGTCGATAATCAGGAGACGGTTGGCGTCGGATGCCAGGATCCGGCCATCGTCTAAAAGGGTAAGGCTTTCCGGCCCCCGGAGCCCTTCGGAGATGAGTATCCCCAGGTAGTCCCCGTTCGAATCAAATATGTAGATCCGCCGGGCCAGGCTGTCCGCGGCATAAATCCGGCCTTCCCGGGCAACTATACCCGTGGGGGAAAGCAGGCCGGCAAAGCCTTCGGAACGGCCCCCAAAGGAAAGTACGAAGGCGCCATCGGGGTCGAATTTGGAGATCCGCTTATTACCGTAATCTACCACATAGAGGTATCCCTCAGCATCAATGGTAAGGTTCTGGGGACCGATAAACATCCCCTCCCCACGGCCCTTGGAACCGATATAACCCTGCCATTCTCCCTGACTGCTGAGTATACTTACCCGGCCGCCGCGGAATTCCGAAAGGTAGAGCCTGCCGTCCTGCCCCCGGACCATGTCGTAGGGCCGGTCGAACCCGTTCAGGGGGCCCCGTTGGCGCTGGCGGACTATGCCGTTCACGTCTATGCGAACAATTTCGTTGCTGCCATAGGCCACCACCCAAACCGAACCGTCATCCAGGGGCAGTACCGTGGTGGGCTGCCGGTATATCCGTATATCCCCGGAAAGGCCGGGATAGGTTCCGGCTTCCACATAGCGGATCTCATCATCAAGGGAAGGGAAGAGGCTGCGGCGGTTCCGCACCGTTTCGATACGGCTGGATAAGACCAGGGTTTCCCGGCTGGAAGGGCCGTAGGCGTCAACCGCAGAACGCCACTGCCGCAGGGCGGTATCCTCCATACCGGAACGGTAGTAAGCCCGACCCAGCCAATCCAGGATCAGCGCTTCACCGGGTTTGAAGGAGAGGGATCGCTCAAAGGAAAGGATGGCCTCGTTAAAGGCGCTCCGGTTATAGGCCTGAACCCCCAGGCGGAATTCCTCCCGGGCAGCCAGGGCATCCCGATCAAACCCGCCTATGCCGCTCTCCTGGGCAAAGGCAATGCCGCCTAAGCCCAGAACCAGGGCGATAAGCAACGCAACCGGCCTCATGCGCCATCCCCAACAACCAGACGCAGATGGGCCCGGATCACCGAATTATGGGACGACAGATCATAGGCCCGGCGGAGCCAAACCCGGGATTCCTGGGTGTTTCCGCCTTTATAATAAGCCCAGCCCAGAGAATCCAGGTAGGCCGCATTTTGGGGGGCCTTATCCACCGCTTTCCGGCATAAACGCAGGCCCCGGGATATATCCATATTGGTATCCGCCAAAATATAGCCTAGGCCGTTCATGGCGGTTGCGTTATTTTCATCAAGTTCAATGGCCTTTTCGTAGTACTCCACCGCTTGTTTATACTGCTTCTGTGTCCATGCGGCATAACCCATGGTGGTGTAGATCTGCACCGACTCAAATCCGCTCTTGCTAAGCCGGTTCAGCTCAAATTCCGCCAGTTTGGCCCGTTTGGTTATTACATATACATAGGCCAGGGTCAGCCGGCACTGGTAGACCCGCAGGGGTTCCTCGCTATTAGTTACCACCTGTTCCAGATATATCAGGGCATCGTCAAACCGCTCCAGCTTCATATAACAGAGCCCTAAATAGTAGGCCAGTTCCGTATTTTCCTCGACACTACATTGCCCCGTATCAATTTTGAGCAGTTCCTGCAGGGCCGCCTCCCAGCGCTTTAAGCCGAAAAGCCGGACCCCCTCTTTTAGTTTGTTCTCAAAAAGCCGGTTTTCTACCATAACTACGAAACCTCTATAACCCGGGCCGCTACCGCAGGACGGATATCATAGGTCAAGGGATGAAACCCGAAGATCCGTTCGTAATCCTCCAGGCGCCGCCGGTATTCACCGATTGCGCCATCGTTGATAATCGTATAGGTACAGCCTCCAAAGCCCTGGCCGGTCATGCGGGAACCCAGAACCCCTTCAATCTCCTGGGCCCGCTTTACCAGCCAATCTATCTCCGGGCAGGAAACTTCGTACAGATCCCGCAGACTTTCATGGGAATGGAGAAGCACCTTGGAAAGGAGCGGAAAATCCTGGCGTTTCAGGGCATCTTCCGCGTCATAGACCCGCTGTATCTCCTGGACTATATGCATGGACCGCCGCCGTATCTCCTCGGGCAGATCCCCCATGGATTCCACCAGATCCGGGGCGGCATAATCCCGTAAGTTGGTCCCGGGCTTTTTCTGAGCAAGGAGTTCCAGCCCCCGTTTGATATCCTGCCGGCGCTGTTTCAGCTCATCTTCCACCCCAAGCCGGGGTACCCGGGAATCCATGATAACGATTTTATACTTTGAAAGGGGAGATTTGATTCGCCGAACTTCCATGGAAAGTTCATCCACCAGGAGAAAGTGATCTTTTCTGGCGTTAAAAGCGATAAGATAGTCCACAGGGCTGGCATTTTTTCCAAAAAACGCGGCCTCTGCGCTGAGCAAGCGGTTAAGCAGTTCCTTGTCGTTGATATTGGCCTGAAGAAAGCCCTTTAGGGCTACCGCAGACGCTACTTCGATGGCCGAAGAGGATGCTAAGCCTACCTGCTGGGGAATATTTCCCATCAAAGTAAAGTTGAGTCCCTTTACGGGGTAGCCCAATTCGGCAAAAACCTGGATAGCCACCTTGATATAATTGGCCCACCGATCTTCCCGCTTGTATTTCAAGTTTACCAGGGTGGTCCGTTTCCGTTCCCCCAGATCCGCCGCGAAAAAACGAAGGGAATTATCCTTCCGCATGCTCACTGCAACTCTGATATACCGGTCGATAGCGGCGGACAGGAATAAACCGGCCTTTGGCTCGCCATGCTCGCCCAGAAAATGAATTCGACCGGGCGCTTCGGCAACCACAACAGGTTCAGTTCCTCCACCGAGGCCGCCAGACCGATTTTCCCCTCCGGATCGGTCGGCGTCAATCTCGTATTCCGTACGGTGGATCTGACCGATGTCCATCATATGCAAAAACCCCTCTCTAGCCCTATACTACAGGAAATTTCAGGATTGTTCAATAAAAATTACGAATAAAAATTGAGTATAATATGAAAAATCAGCCCTTAACCCGGAATTTCAGGCTTATCCAGGGGATGCCCCCGGCTGCTCCGGCTCCAAGGCCGACTCAAGCCCCTGAGGCATAGAATTTTCCTTGTTTACAGACTATACTAACTTTCAAGGCTATAGAAATATTTTATTCAACCCGCCGGCAATTAGGATGGTACTGTGATGATTGAGAAACCTCCGTATACCATCACGGTAAGGGCCGCTGATTATTTGGCAAAAATCGTGGAAACCGTGACACGCCTTGAGTTCGGAACGGGATTCAAGCGTGATATAAAACTCCACAGGGAAAACCGTGTGCGTACAATCCATTCATCCCTTTGCAGACGGCAATGGGCGTATGGGGCGGCTATGGCAAACGCTCTTGCTTGCCAAATGGAATACAATTTTTGCGTGGATACCAATGGAGTCTGTCTTGTATCAGAACAGACCTCAGTATTATCAGGCGATTGAGGACGCAAGAGAAGCCAATGATTCCGGCGTTTTCATTGAGTTTACGCTTTCGTCAATTTTTGACATCATTGCGCTTCAACAAAAGCACCAAGATGAGCACCAAGTCGATTTAAGCGGCACACAACTTGCAGTTCTGAAAACTCTCAAAAACAAGCCTCTTTCGCGCAAGGATATTTTTGCTGCAATCGAAATGAACGGTGATTCACGCTCTTTTAAACGCCATATCAATCCGTTATTGATTGCAGGCTTAATTGAAATGACCGTCCCCAGCAAGCCGAATAGCAGGCTGCAAAAGTATCGGCTGACCGACAGGGGAAATGATTTAAGTCTACGCTTACAGCGATTTTCTTAACAATTCCTACACAATTAAACAAAAACAAAGATGAAAAAATAAAAATCCGTAGAATCTTCCCCATCTTTATAATTTCTTAATATTCCCAGTTTATTCTTATGTCGTAAACACAAGGATTTACCAAACTTAAGCAAGGAAAAATAAAACAAATGGAGGTTTGTATGAAAACGAAAACATGGAGCATGGGCATAAACCTTTACATTATCACCATCATGTCGGCAATGGAGTCCAACGAAATCGAATATATGTATTCAGACCTTTCCATCGAAAGAGCCGAATGGGAAATTGTCACCGAAGGAATGGGAGGAATGTAGCACTATGAAAACAAAAAAACGATATACCGCAGAAATACTACCCTTGGTCATATTGCTTGTCTTGCTTGCGGGCTTTGCCGCGGCAGAGGAAGCGGAAACCTTAACCTTGCAGCAAGCCCTGGATATGGCGGGCAATAACAATCCCGCCCTGCTCGCAAGCCGCCAGCGGTGGATAGAAAAACAGCGCAGTATCGCCATAACAAACGGCTGGCCCAACCCTGAATTCGGCATCATGTTAGAAGATATTCCTTCCGGCGGCGGTAAACCCATGATGTATGAATACAGCCTTTCCCAGGAAATCATGGCCCCCGCAAAGCTAATCGCCATGCGGAACATGGCAAAGAGCGAAGCGGGAATGGCCGGGGCCGATTTTTCGGTAAAACAATTAGAAGTTTATACGGCGGTTAAACAGGCATATTACGATCTCCTTTACGCCGAAAGGTCGCTTGCCATTATGAAAGAAAATCAGGGGCTCATGGAACATCTGGTCAATATTACGCAGACCAATTATTCCCACGGCACATCCCCCCTGCAGGAAACATTACGGGCGCAGGCCGAAATATCCCGCATGGCGGTAGAGATACAAAACATGACGGCAATGACAGCGGCGGCGCGGAACAGGCTTAATTACCTCCTGGGAATAAGCGCCAATACACCGCTTACTGTGGAGGAAATATTTACCGCAATACCCCCGGATTTTGAATTTACCGCCCTGCAAAATACCGCGCAGAACAGCCCTGCTATTGCGAGCATGACCTGGGAACTTGAAATGGCGCGGAACAATGTATCAATGGCAAAAAGCCAATTTTGGCCGGACTTCAAATTGAACTTCAGTTTTGTGCAGTCTACGGTTATGGACCCCATGTTAATGAAGATGGTGGATACAAGGCTTAACCGCGCTGATTATTCCCTCGAAATGAGGGAAGTAAACAGAAATTCATGGAAAGTCGGCTTCATGGTCATGCTGCCGATCTGGTTCGGGCAGTACAAAGCAAAGGCGGCCTCTGCCCAGGCCGGTGTAACGGCGGCGCAGGCGCTGGTAAGCGATATGCGGAACATGGTGGGAATGGAACTGTCAATGGCCCTGAACGAAGCGCAATCCGCATGGCGGCTCATCGGCCTCTATCAGAATACCGTAATCCCCCAGGCGGAACAGGCATATCAGGCGAGTATGGTGGACTACACCAACGGAAAGACCGATTTCATGGCGGCCCTGGATGGCCTTGTAACCCTCCGCAATGCCCGGCTTGATTATTACAAATCACGGGTAGACTATGAAAAAGCCCTTGCCTATCTGGAACAATTAACCGGAAAGCCGATTGCAACAGACAGTCCGCAGCCGTAAAGAAACAGTTTAATTAAAAGGAGTACCTATGAAAAAGAGTAAAATTATTGTAATTATCATCGTCCTGTTTTTGGCAGTCGGCGGGTTTGGCTATTTCTACTACAAAGGAAAACCCGCAAGTACCGGAATGTCCGGTATGGGTATGGCTCCGGCAGACAGTTCTACCACCCCGCCGATTGTTACCAAAGACGGCACCGTTACCCTGAGCGAGCGGGCGCGGCAGGTGGCGGGAGTGCAGACTTCACGGGCGGCGGTTCGTACCATTACCAAAACAATCAAGACCACCGGCAAAGTTGTCATGAATGAAACGAGGCGGGCCTATATTACCTCACGGGTTGAGGGCCGGATTGACGTACTGTATATATCCACCGAAGGTGAATTCATCAACACCGGACAGATCGTCGCCCGTGTTTACAGTCCCGCCTATAGTGCGGCGCAGGAAGAATACCTCCATGCCCTGGAAAACAGGGAAGCTTTCGGCAATGCAGGGCAGGACGCAGCAAATACCAACGAGGCATTGACCACCGCAGCCCGGCGCAAATTGCAGCTTTTGAACGTGTCCGAGAACGATATTCTTGAACTCGAACAAAGCGGAAAAGCAAAAGACCTTATGCCTGTCTACGCTCAGTTTAGCGGTATTGTTCTGGAACGGCAGGTATTGCCGGGTGGGTATATCAGGCCAGGGGACAAACTCTTTAGCATTATTGATTTGTCTACAGTATGGATAAATACGGATATTTATGAAAAAGATATCGCCAATGTACGGCTAAACGAGGAGGTTGTTATAAGCAGCCAGGCGTATCCGGGCGAAACTTTTAATGGGAAAATTGTTTTTGTGAACCCCATACTTGATGATGCCACAAGGACCGTAAAGGTGCGGGTGGAGTTAGATAACCGGAAGGGTATGCTAAAACCGAATATGTTTGTTAATGCGACAATAAAAGTTCCCCTGGGGGAAAGCCTTGTAATACCGGAGTCCGCCATTTTGGATCATGGCGAAGAACAGGTTGTCTTTCTTGCCCAGGATAAAAATGTTTTTGTCAGGCGTAATGTAGTGGCAGGGCAATATGCAAATGGATATGTACAAATAGTATCCGGGTTACAGAGTGATGACTATGTGGTCATTGCCGCAGCTTTTCTGCTTGATTCACAGACAAAGCTCGGCGGGTTTTCAAGCCATGGCGGACATGGCGGCAGTGGCAACGGCCATAATTAGGGAGATACAAAATGCTTAATGGAATAATCACTTTTGCCCTAAAGAATCGTGTCATTATTTTGGTTCTGACGGCGCTGATCATCGTCTATGGTGTATATGTAATAAATGATACGCCCATTGACGCATACCCCGACCTGAGCGAAAACCAGGTGCTTGTTGCCGCCGACTGGATGGGCCGGGGGCCGCAGGAAATTCAGGATCAGGTAACCTATCCCCTTGAGACGGCCATGCGGGGGCTTCCCAGCGTGAAACAGGTACGATCCGCCTCCTCATTCGGTATGTCCTTAATCACCGTGATTTTTGAGGACGGCGTTGATCCTTATTTTGCCCGGCAGGTGGTGGGTGAAAAGGTACAGGAAGCTATACCCCGTCTCCCCAGGGGCGTTCAACCTGCATTAGGGCCGGTCAGTACACCCATGGGGCAGGTGTTCATGTATACCGTTGAAAGTGATCGCTATAACTTAGCAGACCTCCGAACCCTCCAGGACTTTACCATAAAGCAGCAGCTTTCCTCCGTTGCAGGAGTTGCGGAAGTAGCCAGCATAGGCGGGTATGTACGGCAATACCAGGTGAACCTTGACCCCCGGCTTATGCAGAGTTTCCGGGTAAATTTCAATCAGGTATTTGGTGCGCTTGCGGCAAACAACGCCAATATCGGCGCCAAGGTTGTGGAACAAAACGGACAGGAATATATTATCCGCGGCCTGGGGCTGATTGAGTCGATTGATGATATTAAAAATATTGTAATCTCCCAAAACAACCATGTGCCTGTTTACATTAAAGATGTTTCCCATGTGGCGGCAGGGCCTGATTTTCGCCGGGGAGTGCTGACAAAAGCCGGAACCGAAGCAGTGGGCGGCATTGTTATTCAACGTATAGGCGTAAATACCCTGCGGGTTATTAACGCAGTTAAAGAAAAAATAACGGAAATAACGCCGAGCCTCCCCGAAGGGGTACGGATTGTACCCTTTTATGATCAAACGGAACTGGTGAAGGATTCCGTCAGTACCCTGACTAATGATTTAATACAAGAATTTATCCTCGTAACAATTATTTTACTGCTCTTTTTGGGGAATTTCCGTTCGAGCCTGATTGTTACCCTGGTTATCCCCCTGGGTATTCTCATCACTTTTATTGCCATGAAACGTATCAACCTGTCCGCCAACCTGTTATCCCTGGGAGGAATCGCCATAGGAATTGGGGTAATGGTGGATGCCGGTATTGTTATGGTTGAGAACATATACAGCCATTTGGCTAAGGACGGCGGAAAGCGCAACATTGTAGATGTAACCCTGGAAGCGGCAAAGGAAGTCGCGACCCCTATCTTCTTTTCCCTGGTCATTATTATTGTTACCTTCCTGCCGGTGTTTACCCTTACCGGAATTGAAGGGAAGCTCTATAAGCCCCTGGCTTGGACAAAATCCTTTGCCATGGCGAGTTCTCTTATTGTAGCTTTTACCGCAATACCTGTACTGTGTACCTTTTTGCTGCGGGGTAAGATCAGCGAGAAAGACACCTGGATTACGGCTAAAATGGTTAAGGGCTATAAACCTATCCTGCAATGGGGCTTAAAACATTCAAAACTTACCCTCTTTATTTCCATTATTGGTATTGCAGGGGGACTTTCCATAACGCCGTTCATCGGTTCTACCTTTATGCCCCCCCTGAATGAAGGAACTTTTCTGGTTATGCCTACCATGCTTCCCAATGTTTCACTTACCCAGGCGGTGGAGGCGGCAAAGACACTGGATACCCTCATTATGGAGATACCTGAAATTGATCTTTCGGTAAGCAAGGTTGGGCGGGCGGAGACCGCCATGGACCCCGCCCCCATTAGCATGATTGAAACAGTGATTACCCTCAAGCCAAAAAAACAATGGCGCAAAGGGCTGACCCAGGAAGCCATTGAACATGAAATGATGGAACAGCTTTCCTATTTGCCGGGGCTTAATATGGCCTTTACCCAGCCTATTGCGGGCCGCCTTGCCATGCTCTCCACGGGCATACGCACGGACCTTGGCATAAAACTGTACGGCGAAGATATAAAAATATTGCAGCAGAAGGCCAATGATATTGAGGCGGCTTTGTCCGCTGTAAGCGGAGTGAGCGATCTTCTTGCAGAACGGGTCTTGGGCGCATCGTATCTGGAAATCGAAGTTGATAGGGAAAAAGCGGCCCATTATGGTATCAATGTGTCGGATGTTGAAAACGCCATTGAACTCGGTATCGGCGGTATGGCGGCTACCACCACCATAGAAGGCCGAAGGCGCTTTGATGTGATGGTGCGTTACCACCGGGAAAACAGGGAAAGCATTGACGCTATGAAGGATATACTTATCCCGGTTCTTGGCGGCTCAGGCGGCGCGGTAATGGGTGATAGCATGGGCGGTACGGACAGCAGTGATACTATGGGCGGTTCCGGCGGGGGAGGCATGGGTGGTATGGGAACGGCTGGGGCTTCAAGCGCAGTAACAGTATCAACAGGCGGCGCTGAAAGTATCGGTATAGCCGCCAGAGTTCCATCCCCGGCCTATGTAACCCTTGATGAATTGGCGGTATTCCGCATTGTGGACGGGCCATCCATGATAAGCAATGAAGATGGTTTGCCGGTTATCACCATACAGATGAATAGCCGGGGACGGGATGTGGTTGGCTTTGTCAATGAAGCTAACGAAGTTATCAAAGAAAAAGTAACCCTGCCGTCCGGCTATTCCTACAAATGGACAGGGCAGTACGAAAACCAACTAAGGGCCAAAAACCGTTTAGCCATGGTAATACCTATTGTAATCGCCTTAATGTTCTTTCTGCTCTATATGGCTTTCAACTCCTTTAGCCACGCACTACTGGTACTGCTTAATATTCCCTTTGCTTTGGTGGGGGGCATCATTGCAATGTATGTATCCGGTACCTATTTTACGGTGGCAGCGGCGGTAGGATATATTGCATTAGGCGGTATTGCGCTGGAAAACGGGGTGATCATGATAACGCAAATTAAAGAACTTCGCAAAACCCTGCCGCTGAAAGAAGCCGTCTTTGAGGGCGCCCTTTCGCGCCTCCGCCCGGTTATGATGACCGCCGGTACTACGCTGGCGGGAAGCCTGAGTTTGCTTTTTTCCAGCGGAACCGGCGCGGAGATACAAAAGCCCATGGCTATTGTAGTTACCGGCGGGCTGGCTACGTCCACCATACTGACTTTATTTTTGCTACCGAGTATTTACCTGGTCTGTTTCAGGTCCAGGAAACAAAAAAGCGCATAAGAAGCCGTAGGCTTCTACCGCATTATAATAATGCGAATATTTTATTGACAGGAAGGTTTTAGGAAAATGAAAAGATTACAACAAGGGGCGCTGATTTTATGTGCGGTTGTTCTTGGGCTTGTGGTTTCGAGCTGCGGCAATAAAGGAAAGCCAATGTCCACCCAAATGGAAAGCGGCCAAATGAAGGACTCAGGCGAAAAGATGGCGGAATCGACTACCCAACAATCCGGGGGAGGCCATGGTGAAGGCATGGCTAAAGAAGATCCCGTGCCATTTGTCCGGGACATGGAAAAGGCCGCGTTGGATATTTTAAGCCATGTCAAGGCTGGGCGGGTTATGGACGCTCAGAACAGCGTAAGCCAACTAAGCGGCGCAACGGATAAGGTACTGCCCCATATAACCGACACAAACCTGAAAGACAGGCTAAGCAAATCGGTGGCGGAAATAAAAGCCAGTGTCGCAGGCAGCCCTGATGTTTTTGAACTGGAAGAAAAAATCCAGGTGTTGCAAGGGGACTTAAAACAGGCGTTGGAAAAACTGCAAAGCATGAACGGCTAACCGGATTATTACATTGCCGCCGAAAAGTGGCAACCATACGCCCCTACACCCCGCCGTGGAGGATGGGGGCGTTACACTACTACTATTTTATTTACGGAATAACCACATTGAACAGCGGCCCCCACGACCCCGGCTCGCCTTTTGCGTTTTCGTAACGGATGCAAAAATACGCCGTTTTCCCGCTGTCCTCTTGGGCAAAATCCATGAGTTCTTTTTTCCGGCGGGTGAATTTTGAAAAGGGCAGGTCATCACCCGAAACAGGAACCCGCATAAGTTCCCGTTTCGGGCTGGTTGCCACTTCTATGGTTGCGCCTCCGGGCGGCACCACGCCGTAATAAATACGATAACCGTAATCGCTCCGGTGAGGGTCGGGCGGAAAGCCGAAAACAGGCCGCAAATGCAATTCCAGCAGGTGAACGCCGGGGCGGGAAACATCCGCTTCCGCCTGAGTCGTGGGAGGCGGCACTGGCGTATGAATCGTGTCCCGGGGTTTTAGTTCAAGGGAGATAAAGTCCGGGTCCGTGAGGGGCGGTCTGAGGAAATATCGGCTTTTGATAAACCGCATTTTGACGAGCAATGCCTCAAATGCCACCTTGCATTGGGCGGTGATAACTGGTGTCCGCTCACTGCTTTGAGCTGCCGCCAATGCGGTTTCCGCGGCGCTGACCAATGCCGACAATTCCTGATTTTCATCGGGGGGAACATTCCATGACATGGCGGCGGGTGAATTCAATACCGTTCCCCAGTCTTTTCCCATTGCTAGCTGTCCCTCCCGCTTTCCGGGGAGCCAATCACTGTTATTTGCCATAAATACCTCCTGCGGCTCTCAAGCCGCTTTGCGTCATGGTTTTACCATTTGACAAAATGGACCATCTGGTCTCCAGAATGTTTTATTCTGTCTTAAAAATGGGGTATCCGGTCTCCAGAATGGCTTGATTTGTCTCAAAAACAGGACATCCGGTCTCCCCAATGCCCTAATCTGTCCTAAAAATGAAGTATCCGGTCTTCCAGATGCGTCATCTTTACCACCGAATGCTGCATTTGGGCCTCCGAATACCGTATATAAAAAACGTTAATCGGCTGATTAGCTACCACTCTAACTTTAGATGCTTTTAATCATGGGCAGAGTTATAGGCTATAGATAATCCGACTTTGTTGAGAGTTCCGCGACTCCATGTCATGGTGCTGGTACAGTTGTTGTCTACTCTGGATTCAGCATAGGCGCAACCCGCGATACTTCCGACAGAATCTGTTGCTCCGCCCGTGATGGTTCCTGATGTAGAGCAATTATCAATAGTAAAAAGAGTTTGCCTATTGGCATTTTCATAGAAACCAAATGAGCTTCCCCCTGCCAAACCGCCGACACGAGCCGTATCATCTGTTACAGTGATACTTACATCTTGAACCGTACAGTTTGTTACCCGGGTTGGAGGTCCGTCCGCTTTATAATCTCCGAGGAATCCTATCAATCCTCCGATAACTCTGTTGCCGGTTCCTGAGACAGTAATCGTAACATTTTGAGTTGTACAGTTCGTCACGTCTGATAAAGCGTATGCAATACCGCATAATCCCCCCAATCCTATAAAATCATCGCCCTCTGCGCTGACAGAGCCGCCTGTCACCTTGCAACCTTTCAAGACGCCTGCCTCCTTGCCGCCGACTACAATACCGGCGCTTCCACTATCGGGAAAAGCGTCTGAAATTACAATATCCGCGATGGCAGTACAGTTTTTCATATCACCAAAGCTGATGCCCACAATACCGCCCACTCCTCGTACTCCTTGAATTTCGTTGTCTCCTGCAAAGCTTACATTCTCCAAAGTGCTATTTACATATTGAAGACCAACAACACCGCCGACCAGCATGAATGCGGAAACATCAACGCTTTCAACTGTAAGGTTACGGATAACAGCGGGATTAGAACCAGTTCTTCTTATACAACCAAACAACCCTGTCGCCATAGATTGGGAAGCTGGATTCGATATATCAAAGGGCCTGCTAATCGTAACATTTGATATGGTGTGGCCATTACCATCAAAGGTTCCGCTGAAAGTCGCAGAAGGGAGGGGATTTTGCATATCCTCCGGGGCATCGGACGCAGGCATGAAAATGCCGAGGGGTTCCCAATTTGTATAACCAGATAAATCAATATCTGCCGACAGAATAAAATTTCCGCCCAGATTATTTCGTATGTCATTGAGTTGCGCTGCCGTAGCAATTTCCACCGGCGGAACGCTTTCATTTCCCCCATCTGTGGGACAACATAAAAAGAAAAACGACAATAGGAATATCGCCGCTAAAACTGAAATAGCTCTTTTCATAAAGAACCTCCATAATTCAATTCCCCGTCATACCGATGGGGGTATACAAGTCCTTTTCTTTAATATAGAGTTGTATTTAGCTAACTTTATCAGAAACCTTTTATAAGGGCAATTATTTTTGCTTAAATGTAGCAGATTGCAATAAAGATTTGGCGGATTGCAAAAACGGAAGGGAGCTAAAAAACTGATGTTCCAAGGAGAGTCCATTTGACAGCGATCGAAAGATTTTGTATACCTCAGCTTACCCAGTGTGGTTTCATTCCTGCTGAAAGCCTTTTACCGAAACATGAAGGCAGCATGGATTTCGAGCTTGACAATATGTATGGGAATGGTAGATGTTCTTTCCATCCTATAAATGGGGATATTTTAGTAACTTTTATGGATTTTACCTATCATCGCAACATGGATATTTTATGGCCCCAGCCTGAATATCTGCAAATCAGCTATTTCAAGGAAAAGACGCCTTACCTTTCGGGTCATATTGGCCACAATGAAACCTACCATCAATCCTGCCCTCCCGGGTTCCGCCGGCACTGTTTTGGCCTCTCCATACTTCCCGGTTTCTATGAAGATATACTGTATTCGCGCTATCACATTTCCCCGGGATTGCTTTCCGAAGCCATTCTTGAATTAGGGAAAGGTTCCATGCCTATTGAAGGCGCAATGATACTTAAACAGATGAGCGTAGCCCTACCCTCATCTGAATATGTTGTTCCTTTTTACGAAGCCAAGACTCTTGAACTTATTGTTAGTATTCTTAAATGGTATACCAAAAAAGACTGTTATGCTTCTAAAGGCTTCTCGCCTAAAGATGAAGAACGTATAAATGAAACTATTTGGTTTATCAAGGATCATTATTCAAAACTCCTCGAATTATCGGCGCTTGCAAAAATAGCCTCCATGAGCATAAGCAAATTCACATCGGTTTTTAAGGTAATTACCGGGGTAACGGTACTGGAGTATATACAAAATATCCGTCTTGAAAAGGCAAAAGAGCTTTTAACTGAACCATCGCCCTGTATTAAGTCCATTGCTTCGGTGGTAGACTATAAACATCAAGCAAGTTTTTCAGCGATTTTTAAAAAAGAAATCGGTGTTTCGCCTACAGAATATTTACGGGAGTTTTCTCGAATAAAATAGATAAATGAAAGTACTTTGGCTAAGACGGGTGTCAGGCAAGCCAAAGGGCGCCGATCACCGAAAATTCCCAATGTTCCTCACCCGAGGAAACACTACTAATAGCGCAGCAAACAGCTTTTCTACGCAAAACAAGGTAAAAAAAGCCCGGTAACCCCGGGCTTTTTTTGGAAAGAGGGGGAAGAGATAAACCACGAAGGACACAAAGGAGGAGGGAAAGGGAAAGAAAGGAGAAGGGGCTCTGCGATTTCCTCTATCACCACCTCCCTCTCTTCCCCTTTGTGTTCCTTCGTGTTCCTTTGTGGTGAAATTCTTCCGGTGCAAGCAGTAATTTTCACCTCTTATGTCCTTTTTATACACTATTGACATTTATTGAATAAAAATATATCATAAATTTATGGATATTATTTTGGACGCCAGCGCAATAATGGCTGTTATTGTAAAAGAACCAGAAAGGGACTTGGTTATTGAATTAACAAAAGATGCAGGGATTGTTTCCCCAAACATGGTGTCTTATGAAATAGCAAATGGTTTAACCAAAATGGTAAAAAAGAACATAATTGAAAAAGAACGTATGATAAACGCATTTGAATATTTTGAAAGAATACCTATAAAAAGAATTGAAATTGATGTAAAACGGGCATTGGAAATAGCATGGGATTATAAAATTTATGCTTATGATGCATGTTATTTAGAATCAGCAAAAAGATTGGATTTGCCATTATTAACTTTTGATGGTAATATGGCAAGGATAGGAAAAGAACTTGGCATTACTATTTTAGGAGGATGAAAGATGTTAGTATTTGATTATACTGATTTTACTCAGGATACAAAAAAGATATTTGACGCCGCATTAACTGACGAGGTAATAATAAGCAATAAAGACGGAAACAGTTATAAATTACTTCCAATTAAAGAAGATAATACAAAAGGAAAATCACCTCTTGAAGATATTCCATACATAAACGCAGATATAACAACGCAGGAAATTGTGGAATTATTAAGAGAAAGCAGAGCCGGAATATAAAAATGATTGCATGTTTAATAAAATGGCGAAATTTTAAATATTCATTTCGGGTTCTTCCATGCTTCTTCTAAAATATGATTTCCATTCTCATTTGTGCTAAATGCTTGATTTTACACAAATCAAATAATGGCTTACCCTCATTGAATAATTTTTCTATTTGAGAAATCTCAAATAGAATTTTTGTCTTAATTGTATTATCCAAGTTTTACTACCTCTCCCAGTGTATCTAAAAGTTTATAAAAGTCCTTTTGAAAATCAAAATCAACGAGATCTACCTTGTTTGACAAAATTTTATCCAGCCGCGCATATACACTGAAAAATTTCTTGGGAGCTAAACCGGTTATACCAATATCAATATCAGAATTATCATGAATTTTGCCTGTAACCATTGATCCAAATAAATATACGGTTTTACAGCCTTCATTTTTGAGGAATGTTGTAGCATTTTTTATATCCTCCTGGTATTTCTCAGGAATTATATCCAAATCCATAGATACATAATACTCTATTTTCTCCTGTTGTTCAATATCCCTTTAACGCTATCTGTCCCATGCCGGGGTCAAGATTTACCTGGCAGTACCAGACAAAGCAGCCGATACCGGCGGCTTCGGCGACGCTGGGGACCAGGACGCCTATCCGCCGTGGAATCTACGAAGAGCCGGGCTTTTTTTCCGGAAAATGAATGAGGAGTGAAAGATAAACACAATTTCTTCACAATCCGGTGGTACACTAAAAAAACGTTCAAAAGGATTGAGGAGATCATGGACACAAAGACGGCCATTCTGGTAATAGACGATGAAAAAAAGATAGTGGAGATCGTAAAATCCTATCTGGAAAAAGACGGCTACCGGGCTTTGACCGCAGCCAACGGAACAGAAGCCCTACGCCTTTTGCAGGAAAACCAGGTCTCCCTCATCCTCCTGGATCTCATGCTGCCCGGCTTGACCGGGGAAGAAATTTGCCGCAAAGTCCGGGAAAGTTCAGATATCCCGATTATCATGATGACCGCCAAGGTTGAGGAAGAAAACATCATCCACGGGCTTTCCATAGGGGCCGATGATTATGTTACCAAACCATTCAGGCCGAGGCAGCTCATGGCCCGTATCGCCGCAGTCCTCCGCCGTTCAGGACTTGCCGGAGACGGTACACCCCAAAAACGGGGCAAGGTGTATTTTTTCGGCCCTCTGACCGTGGATACAGAAAATAAGCGGGTAACGAAGAGAGAACAGCCTTTAAGCCTGACCCCCAATGAGTATAAAATCCTTGCCCTGCTTTTATCCCGGCCGCAGAAAATATTTACCCGTGACGAAATAATAGAAGCTATAAACAACGACTATGACGGCATTGACCGCAACATTGACGTTCATGTTTCCAATCTGCGGAAAAAAATAGAAGATGAACCGAAAAGCCCGCGGTTTATCATGAGCATATACGGTATGGGCTACCGCTTTGGAGATGAAATACCGCAATGATACGTCTCCGTAATTATATCGCCCTTGTAAATGCCCTATTTATCTGCATTGCCATCTTTATACTCGGTATTACCATAAACATATTTTCCGGCAAAATGTTTTCCGAATATATCAAAAGAAATATACAAAATGAGATAAATAATATCCTGCAATCATTCACCGAGCAATATAATTCCACGGCCATGAATTTTAATATCGCCGGAATTGACGCAATCGGGATGCACTATCTTCATCAGGGTTATCTGCTTTCCCTTGACGATAAAGACGGAAATCCAATTTGGGATATTCACGATATGAATATGGCACAATGCGAAATTACCATTGAAGAAATTACCGTAACGGCAAAAAACAGTAAACAAAACGATCATACACACTGCGAAATCATCGTTACCGATACCGGAATAGGCATACCCAAAAAAGACCTCCCCCATATTTTTGAACGGCTTTACCGCTCCGATAAATCCAGAGGCCGCTTAACCGGAGGTTTCGGAATCGGCCTTTCCATTGCCGCCGCCATTGTGGAAGCCCACGGCGGAAAAATTACGGCAGAAAGCAACGGCATTGGGAGTATATTTAGGATGGTGTTGTAAGAATCTAATAGTACTACTATGGCAAATTGGCTATTGCGTCTTTTCGTAAGGCAAACATATAGACAGAAGGTTTTTCTGTGCCTTCTTTGAAACGAAAACAGAAAACAACGAGACCCCCGGAAATAACCACCATAAGCGTAATAATACAGCATTTTTTGCACTCAAAATAAAGTAAAAATGTCGAGCGGTTTTTTGTAACTTTTCGCAACTGGTAATTAAGGGATTCGATAGCATTATTGCGTTGATTTGACCCTATACTCTACTGAAATTATGCCATTGAGGAAATAAAACGCGATAGGCCTCTATTTTTGTCAGTCCGTCTTCGGTCTGATACATCAGAAGGTTTGATTTTTCAGGATTAATCGGCGTCTCCATATCACCCTCCACCGCGCAATTCCGGCTAAATATCTTCCTTAACCCGGAAGCTCAGCCGCTGTATTGGGGAAGGCCCGTAGCGGAGTACCGCTTCCCGGTGGGCCTTGGTAGGGTAACCCTTATGTTTTTCGTAGCCGTATTGGGGGTAGAGCTTGGCATATCGGTCCATTTCCCGGTCCCGCTCGGTCTTGGCAAGGATGGAGGCGGCCATAACCTCGGGGATTTTGCCGTCCGCCTTTACCAGGGCCGTGCAGGGGATGGGAATTTCCGGGACATAGAGGCCGTCAACAATGGCTTCCAGGGAGGCGGCGTCCAAGCTGGGATAGGCGGCAAGCATGGCCTCAAAGGCCCGCTTCATGGCCAGGAGGCTGGCTTGGAGTATGTTGATTTCGTCGATTTCCTCGTGGCCGGCCCAACCTATGCCCCAGGCCAGGGCGCCTTCCATAATAAGCGGCCGGGCGCTTTCCCGTTGCTTTTCGCTGAGCTTTTTGGAATCCCCCAGGATATCCCGGTTAAAATCCCCGGGAAGGACCACCGCGGCAGCGCAGACCGGACCGGCAAGGGGTCCCCTGCCCGCTTCATCCAGGCCGCAGATCAATGGGGCGCCTGTCCGGTAGAACCGGCTTGTCCGGCTTTACCCTTCAGCGCAGCCAGAATTGGCCGCAGCTCGGGGTCTTGAGCATAATAATGCTGTTCCAATTCCTCATGACTCAGGCCGACTAACTCGTGGCTCATATAGTGTATCCACATATCCTCATCATTAATGGAAAGATCATGCTTGCGGCACCAGTAATCGGGTTGAATGGGGTGTTGGTCCGGCTTATCATAAAAATACTTGTAATCGTGAACCGCAACCTTGATATCATCCCGGGGTATGCCTTTTTCGAGGATGATCCCGGCCAGGTGATTGATGGTCCTGCCGGAATCAAAGATATCATCCACCAGCAGCACCCGGTCCCCTATGCGCAGATGTTCCGGCGCGTAGGTCCAGCCCTCAACCTTCACCTGATCCGCCTCCCCGATGCCGGTATAGGACCGGGCAACCACTGCGGCATAGTAAACCGGCCGGTCATTCCTGCGGACTATCTTGAAGTATTCGCTTATCACATTCCCCAGAGAGGCGCCGCCCCGGAGGGATACATAGATCACATCGGGGATGAACCCGTCATGGTAGATCCGATAGGCCAGTTTCAGGGCATTGTTCCGTACCACATCGTAGGGAAGGAATTCCTTGTTCATGCCACGATTCTACCATAACTACGGGTGGAGATCCACGGATAAATATCGCTTGACAAATTTTACAAATAGTATATAATACCTATATTATTACTAGGCTATAAAAGGAGATTTGTATGATGAAAAAAGGAACGAAATTGTGTGTTTTGGCGCTCTTGGCATTTGCCTTGCCGGCGATGCTCTGGGCGGGCGGTAAAAAGGACGCCGCTCCGGCAGCCCAGGAACAAACCCCGTCTGCACCAGCAAGTCCGGCTGCTGCGGTAACTCCGGCGCTGTCGGGGAAAAAGGTCATCGTGGCGGATGCCAATTCCACCCACCACCTGAACCTCTACGTGGCCTACGAGAAGGGCCTGTTTACCAAGCGGGGTCTTGAGGTGGAAATCCAGCAAACCAGTTCCGGCGTTGCCGCCGTGGTTGGCGGGGAAGCGGACATCGTCTTTAACTGCCCCACCGGGGTTATCACCCCCATCGCCAAGGGCCAGAATATCATCATCATCAGTCAGGTAAAAATCCCCTGTACATCGGTGCTGGTGGTTCCGGCGAACTCCGCTATCAAAAACCCCGGCGACGTGAAGAATCTGCAGATCGCCGGTCTTTCCACCACCTGCTGCGCGGTTATCGCCATCCGGGATACCCTGCGCGGCCAATACAGTACGGAGTTTGAGCTGGTAACCCTGGCCCCCGGCGCAGCCCTGGCAGCCCTGGAAGCGAACAGCGTCCGGGGAGCCATCCTGGAAGAACCCTTTGTGGCGGAGGCCCTGCTCCTGAAAGACGCCTCGGGTAACGCTAAATACAAGACCATCTTCGACGGTCATTCGGACGCCAACGGCGACGGCAAGATCGATCCCAACCTGGCCGGGGAAAATCCCCCCTGCCGGACCATCAACGCCAACAAGAACTTTATCGCCACCCGGCTCGGGGATGCCAAGGTCTTCCTGGAAGCCATTGAAGAAGCGGACAAAATTATCCTGGCCGGCCCCTCCGCCCCGGATATCGTGGCCATTGCCAGGAAGTACGTCAACGTTTCCGAACAGGCCATTATCAACAGTAATCCTAAACTCGGTTTTACTATCCACCTGGATACTGCGGGTCTCAAGGGTTATGCCCAGGCGCTGGTCAACCAGGGTACCATAGATCGTAACCCCGGTGATGCGCTCTTCGCGCCGGAGTTCAAAGGGATAAGCTGGTAATAGGATAAGAGGTGGAAACCACAAAGGACACCAAGGACACAAAGGGAGAATTAAAACATTTTTCTTCTTCCCCCTTTGTGTTCCTTCGTGTCCTTTGTGGTTAAAAAATTCTTCCTCTTCCTTCTTCGTCCTCAGCGATACTAACAAGGTTGCCTATGAGTGATACCTACGAAACAAGGGGGTTTCGTCGTTTTCTTATTGAACTCGGCGGGTTTTTTAAGAATTCCCTGGGAAACTTTTTTTCCCTGGAATTTCTTACTATTCTTATCCCCCTCCTTTTACTGTGGGAATTTCTTCCCCGCTGGAAAATACTGCCCGAAAGTTTGATCCCCTCACTAAGTACCGTGGCGGAACGTTTTTGGTTTATGCTTTGGCATAAAAAACTGGTTCTCCATATACTCGTTAGCCTGGGGCGCTTCTTTGCGGCCTTTGCTATCGCGGTAGCCCTGGCGATACCCATAGGGCTGCTCATGGGGTGGAACCTGAAGATCCGGGCCTATGTACTGCCCCTGTGGCAGCTCCTCTCCCCTATTCCGCCCCCGGCCTTTGTACCCATGACCATTATTTTTTTCGGTATAGGATCGAAGATGCACATATTTTTAATGTTCATCGGGATCTTCTACCCCGTGCTGTTCAACACCTACCAGGGGATCAAGGACACGGACCCCCGTTACCTTGCCTCGGGGCGGGTATTCGGGGCCAGCGAATTTACCCTGCTGCGGAAGGTCTACTTCTGGCACGCCTTCGGCTCTATCATCATGAGCCTTAAAACCGGGGTTGCCATGGGCTTAGTAATGCTGCTCATCGGCGAATCCTACGGAGGCCGCATGGGAATAGGCTACCTCCTTGGCCAGGCCAAGGATTATTTCGTAATCCCCGAGATGATGGTCTGCATGGCCATTCTGGGCTGGATAGGCTGGTTCCTCATCGAGATTCTCAAGTACGTTGAAATTAAATTAGCAGTCTGGAAGGTAGGACGGTGATCGAAGCAAAGAGTATTACGAAGTTCTTCTCGGTTATAAACGAAAAAGGCCTTGCCGAAGGACTCACGGCGGTATTGAACGTGAGCCTCACCATCCAGGACGGAAAAATCGTCTCCCTCCTGGGCCCCTCGGGCTGCGGGAAGTCCACTTTCCTGGAAATACTCGCGGGACTCCAGGCCCCCACGGATGGGCAGATACATATCGACGGCAAACTGGTCCTGGAGCCCCTCCCCTCCACCCGGAAGGAGATGGAGGACTATAAACGGCGTTACCGCTTTATTTCCCCCCTGGCAAACGGGGTGTTCCGGGATCATCCCAAGCACGATATTGCCATGATATTCCAGGATTATGCGGTCTTCCCCTGGATGACGGTAATCCAAAATGTAATATTCGCACTAAAACTGCGCAACGCCGGTAAGGACCGGCTCACCCGGAAAGCCCTGGCGGAAAAAGCCCGGAATTACCTGGACCAGGTAGGCCTGGGAGCCGCGGAATATAAGTACCCATCACAGCTTTCAGGGGGTATGCGCCAGCGCCTGGCCCTGGCCCGGGCTCTTTCGGTGGAACCCAAGATTATCCTCATGGACGAACCCTTCGCTGCGGTGGACGCCTTAACCCGGGAAAAACTCCAGGACGATCTGCTGCGGATATGGGAGGAGACCAGGGTAATTATCGTCATGGTCACCCACGATGTTTCCGAAGCGGTGTACCTTTCGGACGAGGTGGTGGTCTTTTCCCCCAGCCCCGGAAGCATACGCAACCGAATCCCCGTGGATATACCACGGCCCCGGGCCCGGACCGATCCCGCCATTATCGAGATCCAGGACCGGATCTTCGCCATGTTCCAATATGACCTGAACCAGGAAAGTGAGTATTCAATATGAGTGATAGTGTTACTGCCGCCGATTCCCGCGGCAAAATTTACGGCGATATAACCCAGGCCCGGGGAAACACCCCCCTGGTACGGCTGGCAAAACTTGGCGCCGGTCTTCCGGGGATACTGCTGGCGAAGGTAGAATCCTTCAACCCTATGAACAGCGTAAAGTGCCGCATAGGCGCGGCCATGCTGGACGCCGCAGTTGCGGAGGGGAAACTGAAGCCCGGGGGTACGGTAATAGAACCCACATCGGGAAACACCGGCATAGGCCTGGCCTTTGCCTGCGCCGCCCGGGGCTACAAGCTCGTGCTTACCATGCCGGAAACCATGTCGGTGGAGCGGCGCAAACTGGCGGCCATGCTGGGGGCGGACGTGGTCCTCACCTCAGGCAAGGACGGCATGAACGGCGCGGTCCGCAAAGCCCGGGAACTGCTGGGCCAGATCCCCGGCAGCTTTATGCCCCTGCAGTTCGAAAACCCCGCCAATCCCGAAGCGCACAGAAAAACTACGGCGGAAGAAATTTGGACCGATACAAACGGAACCGTGGATATATTTATTGCCGGAGTGGGAACCGGGGGAACCATCACCGGCGTGGGGGAGGTCCTCAAGGCCCGGAAGCCGGGGGTACGGATCATCGCCGTGGAGCCCGACGCCTCGCCGGTCCTCTCAGGCGGCCGTCCGGGTCCGCACCGTATCCAGGGCATAGGCGCGGGGTTCATCCCCAAGGTCTTAAACCGTTCCATCCTGGACCAAATTATCCGGGTGACCAACGAGGATGCCATCAATACCGCCCGTCAAACCGCCCGTGTCGAGGGCCTCCTGATCGGCATATCCGCAGGGGCCGCAGTCTGGGCTGGGCTTCAGGTTGCCGCAAAGCCGGAGAACGCCGGAAAGACCATCGTGGTAATACTCCCCGACTCGGGGGAGCGGTATTTGTCTACCCAGTTATCGGATTTAGAAGGATGAGGCGGCTTGACAAATGTATAAACATAGTATATATTTAGTTAAGAGGTACTTATGGAAGCGGTGATAAAAAAATGGGGTAATAGTTTAGGCATCAGAATACCAAATTTGATTATCCGTGAATTAGCGTTAAAGGATGGTTCCTTGGTTGAGATAAAAGACAGGGGAAACGAAATAATAATAAAGCCTAAACGAAAAAAACAATTGTCAGAAATGCTGGATGAAATCACCGAAGAGAATTTACATAGGGAAATAAAAACCGGCAGTCCGGTAGGGAATGAAATATGGTAAATAAAAATTATGTACCCAATCGCGGGGATATAATATGGCTCAATTTTAATCCTCAATCGGGGCACGAACAACTGGGGAAAAGACCCGCCATAGTTCTTTCTCCAAAGGAATATAATAAAAAAACAGCGCTTGGACTTTTTTGTCCAATAACAAGTAAAATTAAACAATACCCCTTTGAGGTTAAAATAAAAAATAAAAAAATAGACGGGGTAATATTATCGGATCAGGTAAAAAACCTGGATTGGAAAGGACGGGATGCGGAGTTTATTATAAAAGCAACCGACGAAGAACTAAGCGAAGTAATAGAAAAACTAAGCGTCCTGATATTTGCATCAGAAACCATTTGAATGATTAGCGCCATGAAAAGAATAAAAAGATTTGCCCTGATTATTTCTCTGACCTCAATTTTCCTGATAGCCGCAGCCTGTACGGGGACTAAAGCCATCGGAAGCGCCGCCGCCCCGGAAGATCCGCCCATTATCACCTCGGCAACCTACCAGCACAACCTGTATAACGGGAAGCCCCAGCCCATTGAGGCTGCGGCGGCCAAAGCGGGAGCCGCGCCCTTTATCATCACCTACTACCCCAGCCTGGAAGCCCTTGAAAAAGACGAAGGGGGGACTACGGAAACTCCCTCGGCAGTGGGGGATTACTATGTCCGCATAGAACGGCCCGCAGGAAACGGTTACGCCAGGGGGCGGGACATACCGGTGGAGTACCATATACAGAAGGCCTTTGTTACCATTACTGCGGAAGAAAAACAGACAGCGGTCTACGATGGGCAGCCTAAGACCGTAAAGGCCGCTGCGGATGTTCCGGTAGATTTGGTGTTTACCTACTTCCCCAGCGAAACCGCCCGGCGGCAGGGTGTCGCCGGAAACGGCCAGCCTTCGGGCGGCTCAAACCAGGCGCCTGTGGAAGCCGGGGTTTATTATGTGGTGGTGTCCTTTCCGGGGGACCGTAACTACCGGGATGCGGCTAAGGATGTGGAGCTGGCCATTACAAGCCCGCAAGATAACTGAACTACAGTTTCTCGAACTCCCAGCTAATTCCACTGTCCGATACGTGAACACGGCAGTACACGCCATTCGCCTTAAAGTCTTCAATGGTGATGTATTCGACCCCGCCGGCTTTCCGGATAATCCGCCGATGCACATGGCCCATAAACATGGCGTCCGCGCGGCCCTTTAGGATAGATATGATCCGGGCCCGCTCCCGGGTGTCGGTGAGCTGCTCAATGTCCGCCGGGGTTTCCACAAATAAATTGGCGTGGGTAAAAACAAACACATGGCTTTGCGCAGACCTAAGCTCATCCTGAAGCCAGTCCAGTTGATCGGAGCCAAAGGAGGCGTTGGCGGAATCCAGCACAAACAGGCTGGTAGTATCATGATCAATCCGGTATCTGGTTGAACCTATCAGATCCTTCCATATCGGCCAATTATCAAAATATATATCGTGGTTTCCGATCACCGGGTAACAGGGGATGCCCAGGGTACGGGCTATTTCGATAAATTTCTCAACATCCCGCCGGCTCCCGTTCTGGGTAATATCCCCGGTGACAACCACAAATTTATCATCCGGCTTGATAAGATCCTTCAGTCCTTCAAGCCCATGGGCTTTACCGTCTTCTATATGGGTATCGGTCAGTACAATAAACGAATACTCATTGCCCAGGGAACGGTTTCTGTCACTACCGGTAAGGAACTTAAAAACATTTTTACTCTCAAGCCGGACATCCAATTCACCGGAGGCGATAAGGCCAAGGAGATCCACATTACAGGCCAGGGGCAGAAACAGTACGGGAAAGAGTGCAGCCAGAAGCAATACCCTGCTCCGAAGGGATTTTATTACCATGTGAATATCAACCCCGCTTTATAGGCAACGCCGTAAAAAACGGAGCTCAGGCCGGCGCTTCCGGTTTGGTACAGCTCCAGATCGTTTGTCAGGGAAAGCAATTTGGTAATGCCCACCCGGCTATTCAGGCTAAGGTAATAGACGCCGAAATTTCCGGCCGCATAATCATTGAAATTGGCGCACCGTAAACCGATTCTGAATTCTTCGCTGTTGTAAAAATTGACATACCCCTCAAAGGCCAGGATCGACTCAAAAATGACCGGCTCGTCAAAAAAGGAGGAAAAGCGAAGATTTGGTCCCAGGGTAATGCCCGCATACTTTCCTTTAAATCCGATCAGGGGTAGCACCGTATGACTGTTGGTTTCATACTCCGGCAGGGTGTTGAACATATAGGAAAGGTACAGATACAGCGGCGCCCTGCGGATCAATTTTGCCGCAAGCCCCGCTGAGACATCCAGCTCATAGGCGGCGCTTGCTGTCCACAGGGAAAGCCCGCCCTGTACAGAATAGCGTTCATTAAATTCAAGAGAACCGGAAGCGGAAAGGGTTAAACACGAAGAATAGGTCCGGTTATATTCCGGCGTAAGTTCAATGCCGGCCTTTTTACGGGAAATAGAAAAATCAAAACTGTACAGAGGAGATACGAAAAATAATAAAACTATCAGCCCTGATATACCTATAAGACTGCGGCGCAATTTGCAGCGGAGCGCCCCGCGCATGACAGTATTCATATACGAAATCTATTCCCGCTTAACCGGTCTGAAAAACCCAAAAAGGCTGCCGCAGAAGCCCCCGGCTATATGGGCAAATTCAGAAACATTGTTTGCGCTAAAGGAATTAAAAATCTCCCGGCCCAGGTACAAGGCAAGGACCAGAATAAAGGTCAGGGGAATTTCCCCCTCGGTAAAGTTGGTGAACGATGCCAGGAGTATCATCATAAAAACTACCCCGGAGGCGCCCAAAAGTGCGGTCCGGAAGAGGAGTATGTTCAACGCCCCGGTTACCAAGGCGGTGACGGCGATCATCAGAAGCAGGGGAAGGGAACCGTAGGCGGTTTCCAGCATGGGACCGATGAGCAGGATAAAGGCGAAGTTGGAGAGCAGGTGGTTCCAGGAAGCATGACCGATAACGTGGGTAAAGAGGTTAATCCAGTTCCGGATCTGCGAAGGGTCAAAGCCTCCCTTGCCGGGCACGGTAAACCAGGCCGGGGTCAGGGAATGAAAAAAAAGCTGGGACAAGAGCAGTACAATGGCGCTGAGAAACGCATAGGTTAATACCGTGGGGGCATTGTATTTTATCTTCATGTTACCTCAATTTGAACAGGGCAGTGATCCGAGCCCTGCACATCGGGTCGTATAATCGAGTTTGCAATCCTGGGCATAAAAGCCCGGTCCACACAGTGATAGTCGAGACGCCACCCCACATTCCGCTCACGGGCGCTCATACGGTAGGACCACCAGCTGTAATGGCCGGTCTCCCCGGGGTGTTGGTCCCGGAAGGTATCCGCATAACCTGCGGCAGTAAAGGTATCCATCCAGGCCCGCTCTTCCGGAAGATACCCGGCGTTCCCCTCATTCTCCTTGGGCCGGGCCAGATCGATGGGGGTATGGGCGATATTGTAATCCCCGCAGAGCACCAGATGGCGCCCGGAAGCGACCAGCTTATTACAACATTCCAGCATGGCGGCGCAAAAGCCCAGTTTATAGTCCAGCCGTGCGCCGGCGTCCTGGGAATTGGGAAAATAGGCGCAGATCAGAACAAAGTCCTTAAAATCCGCCTGCAGCACCCTCCCCTCATCGTCGAATTCCGGAACTCCCAGGGGCTTTATATCCAGGGGTTCAGTTTTACTATATATAGCCGTCCCGGAATAGCCTTTTTTCCGGGCGCTGGCCCAATAGGACCGGTAGACTTTCCCGTCCGTATCAACCGGGCCCTTCAACTCCGGGGAAAGCTGGTCGGGATGGGCCTTGGTTTCCTGGAGGCAGAGTACATCCGGCGATTCCTGCCGGACCCAGCCGATAAAGCCCCGCTTTTCCACCGCCCGTATTCCGTTAACGTTCCATGACAGAATTTTCATTACTACTATAATAACTAAAAGATACCCATAATGTGAAGACCGCGACCACACGGACCTCACAGACTAATGAATAGATTTATCGTCCTTGTCCGTGTGGTCCGTGGTTATTCCTACCCTATTCCCACCCCCCCTTTTTTCTAGTATCCTTCCCTTATGCCATGGTTTTTCGAGAACGAAACGGATTTAGCCGCAAAAAAGAAGCGCAAACTTGCGGAACCTGAAGAATTCAGGGTCGTTATGCTGAACGATCACTTTACCACCATGGAATTCGTGGTGGAGATCCTGATACTCGTCTTCCATAAGGGCGAGGAGGAAGCGAACCGCATAATGATGGATATTCACCGGAAGGGACGGGGGGTTGCGGGGATCTACCCCTGGGATATAGCCCAAACCAAGGCGGAGCAGGTCCATGCCATGGCCCGGCAGAACGAATTTCCCCTGCGCTGCGTGGTAGAAAAAAGCTAAAAAATTGATTATATTTATTGAGAGGGGTGAAAAGTGAAAATCAGCCGCCACGTGCAGGCGATCATCAATGCCGCCTATAATGAGGCCAAAGTACGCAACCATGAGTACCTGACCCCCGAACATGTTCTTTATGCAGCCCTGGCCTTTAACGAGGTACAGGGTATCCTTGTTTCCTGCGGAGCCAACCTGGATCAGCTCAAGCTTGGGATGGAGGACTATTTTGAACAACAGGTACCCACCCAGGACAATACCGAACCTACCCAAACCGTGGGGTTCCAGAGTGTATTGGAGCGGGCGGTACTGCAGAGCCAGTCTTCCCAAAAGCAAATCCTGGACATCGCGGATATCCTGGTTTCCCTTTACGATGAAGAACGGAATTACTGCGCCTATTATCTGCGCAAATCCGGGATAAAGAACCGGCTGGAGCTTCTGGAAAGCCTTTCCCGGGAATTTGAAGATGATGGTGAACAGAACTTTTCCCAAGGCTATTCCCCTAAATTTAGCCGAACCAACCCCAACCCCTTGAATGAGGGGGAACCGGGCCGCGAGGGTTTTCCCGAAGAAGGGGAAATGGCGGATACCGCCCAAAAAACCAAGGTCAACAAACGGAGCGCCCTGGAACGGTACGCCACGGAGCTTACCGCCCTGGCAAAGCTGGGCAAACTGGAGCCGGTAATCGGCCGAACGACCGAGTTAGACCGGACCGTGCAGGTACTTTGCCGCCGGCTCAAAAACAACCCCGTCCATGTGGGGGATTCCGGGGTGGGCAAGACCGCCATCACCGAAGGATTGGCCCAGCGCATTGTCGCCGGGGAAGTCCCCCCTACCTTAAAGGACTTTTCAATCTTTTCCCTGGACATGGGCGCCCTGGTGGCGGGAACCAAATACCGGGGAGATTTTGAGGAACGGATCAAACGGGTAGTGGAGGAGATCCTGAAAAAAGAAAGGGCCATCCTCTTTATCGACGAGATCCACACCCTGGTAGGGGCCGGTTCCGTTTCGGGCAGCGCCCTGGACGCCTCCAACCTCCTTAAACCCGCCTTATCATCGGGGAAACTCCGCTGCATAGGCTCTACTACCCACGAGGAATACGGCAAATTTTTCGAGAAAGACCGGGCCCTGTCCCGGCGTTTCCAGAAAATTGATATCGACGAGCCCAGCCAGGAGGACGCCATCGCCATACTCCAGGGGCTCAAGTCTAAATACGAAGATTACCACAAGGTCCGGTACAACGATGCGGCGGTGGAGGCTGCGGTGCGGCTTTCCGCCCAGTTCATCACCGAACGGCGCTTGCCGGATAAGGCCATCGACGTAATCGACGAGGCCGGAGCCTTTGCCCGTATCGAAGCCTTCAAAAACAAGGCCGATACGGACGCGGAAACACCGGCGGAGGAAGCTCCCATAGACATCGGTCTTCAGTTAATCGAAGCCGTGGTCTCCCGGATAGCCCGCATCCCCGAACGGTCCGTGGGGGAAAGCGAGAAGGACAAGCTCCGCTTCCTGGAAGACAAGCTTCGCTCGCGGATCTTCGGCCAGGACGAGGCGATCCTGGCGGCGGTCAAGGCGGTCAAGCGTTCCCGGGCCGGGTTCCGGGCGGACAACAAACCGGTGGCGAACTTCCTCTTTGTGGGCCCCACCGGCGTCGGCAAAACCGAATTGGCCCGGCAGCTGGCGGATATCCTTGGGGTACCCATGCACCGCTTCGACATGAGCGAATACCAGGAAAAGCACACCGTGTCCCGGCTCATCGGATCACCCCCGGGCTATGTGGGTTACGAAGAGGGGGGCCTCCTCACGGATGCTATCCGGAAGCAGCCCCACAGTGTTGTTCTTCTGGACGAAATAGAAAAGGCGCACCCGGACATCTACAATATACTTCTCCAGATCATGGATTACGCCACCCTAACCGATAACAACGGCAGGAAGGCGGATTTCCGCAACGTGGTCTTTATCATGACCAGCAACGCCGGCGCCCGGGAAATCGGCAAGAGTCTCATCGGCTTTGGCGAGCGGGTTGCCGGGGAGGCGGAGGTGGACAGCGCGGTGGAGCGGATCTTCACCCCGGAATTCCGCAACCGCCTGGATGCGGTGATCCGCTTTAGCCACCTGTCCAAGGAAGTTATGCAGTCCATAGTCCGCAAGGAACTGGATCTCTTTAGAGCCCAGTTGGCGGAAAAAAAGGTGGACCTGGAAATCAGCGATGCCTGCGTGGAGCATCTTGCGGAAGAGGGCTACAGCCAGGAATTCGGCGCCCGCAATGTGGGCCGTCTTATTGAAGACAAGATCAAGTCCTTTTTTGTGGATGAGGTCCTCTTCGGCAGCCTCAGTACAGGCGGCAGCGCCCGGGCAGACTGGTACGATGGTGACTACCACATTGAGCTACGCAATTCTGCGGAAACGGCGCTTCCAACCCTGGTTTAGGCCCGTCAACGTTTACCCTTATCGAAGAATTCACCCAGCGCCCGGGGTGGGTGGTTATGCTTAGAGAAGAATATCAGCAGCAAGAGTGTCAGCAGATATGGCAGCACCATAAGTAAATCTGTATAATTACTGGGCATACCCAGGAAAAGGCAGAGCTGATACCCCGATGATTTGGCAAACCCGAAGAACAGGCACACCGCGAAGGTGGGCAGAATTTTCCAGTTGCCAAAAATTAGAGCAGCGATAGAAAGATACCCGTATCCCATATAGATATTGGGGGAATAACTGGCGGAGATCGAATAGGCCAGAAAAATACCCCCCAAGCCGGAGAGGGCGCCGCAGATCATCACGGCGCTTATACGGATCTTGTCCACATTGCCCCCGGCGGCATCAAGGCTGTGAGGATTTTCTCCGCAGGCCCGTAAGCGCAGCCCGTAGGGGGTCTTGTAAAGCACATACCAGGAGATAAGGACGGCGACCAGGATAACGATTTCAAAGGGGTACATATTTTTAAATAGTCCCCCAAGGATCGGGATTTTTGACAGACCGGGAACGGTAAAGCGTACGGAAACGCCTATCTGAAATTTATTTGACCCTTCTCCGGTAATAACACTGTTGATGACGCTGGTTAGAAAGATGGTCAACGCCATAGCCATAGTATTTACTACCGCGCCGCTTATCACCTGCTGGGCCCGGAACTTCACGCAGAGGGCGGCGTGTATAAGGGAAAATGCCAGCCCGCCTGCCATGGAAGCAACCAGGGCGATATAGATTAACCAGGGGGACCCGACGCCCAGCTTCCTTCCGCAGAGCACCACAGCCAAGGCGCCGACAAAAGCCCCGAACCCCTGCAAGCCCTCCAATGCCAGCATGGTCACCCCGCTTCGCTCACAGTAGATACCCCCAATAGCCATAATCAGCAAGGGTAAGGCGAATGACAGACCATCAATCAGGATCATATCCATCTATTTTTCTCCAGCCGTGAACGGGCGTAATAGTGGATAAACCCATTACAGGCGCTGAACAACAATAAGAACCCTATGATTACCGAGGCAATCTCCTTGGGAACCTTCACGGTAGAACTCATATACACGCTGCCCTTCTGAAAAATGGTCACCAGAACCGAGGCAAACACCGCTCCGATGGGGCTTGAGTTACCCAATAAGGCCACGGCGATAGCGTCAAATCCAAGGTTATCCAGGGTTTTCGGCACAATGCTGTTATAGTACCCTAAATAATAGGTAACCCCCGCCAGCCCAGCCAAGATACCCGAGAAAGTCATGGCTAAGACCATGCTTCGACCCTCCCGGATACCTGCGTATTTGGCGGCGTCCCGGTTCAGTCCTACGGCTTTAAGCTCAAACCCCGTGGTAGTTCGGTCCAGCAAAAAACGGATAATAAAAACCGCCGCAGCCGAAATCAGTATCCCCAAGGGGATAGTGGGCCGGAGCCCCCCAAAGGTCAGCCCCGTAATAGTCAGCCGGGCAGCAGGACTGCATACCCTGGAAGAGCGGCTTATAATATCCGCAAAATAGGTATTGATATAGAAACCGGTAACATAACTGGTTATGTAATTGAACATAATGGTAGAAACGACCTCATGGATATTAAATCGGAATTTCAGAAAACCCACTGCCGCCCCCATAAGGCCCCCAGCCGCAATGCCAATCAGGACAACCAGAGGCCGGGCTATGGCGGGAACTAAATCAGCGTAGCCCACAAGGACCGTTGCCAAAAATCCTGCGGCCAGCATCTGCCCGGAGATACCAATATTAAACATCCCCGCCCGCAGGGAAACTAACATACCCAGGGATGCCAGAAGCATGGGTGCAAGAATGCCCAGGAAGGAAAGGAAATCGGTCAGCATATTCTGTCCGCCCGCGTAGGATGGCTTAATCATAAACCCGCTGCCCCGTAGAAATGCTGCCATGGCGGTGAGAGGATTCTTTCTCATGGCTAAGAGCAGTATCGCTGCGGCAATCAAGGTCAGCAGTACTGAAAAAACGGGGATGGCAATAGGGCTGGTCTTGTCCTCAGCCAGGAGCCTCAGAAAACGCCGCCCGGACCGGGGATCAGCCTTAGGATCGCCCGTATCCGCAATCACCCTTTTACCCCCATCATATACTCCCCCACCTCATTGGTTGACAGGCTTTCCGACGGAGCTATGTTCAGCAGCTTCCCATTGAAGATAACACCAATCGTATCGGCCAGATTCATCACCTCGTCCAATTCCAGGGATATGAGCAACACCGCCTTGCCCTTATCGCGTTCATCCAGGATCTGTTTCCGTATGTTCTCAATGGCGCCGATATCCAGTCCCCTGGTGGGCTGTACAAAGATCATCAGCTCCGAATCCAGGGAAATCTCCCGGGCCACAATAGCCTTTTGCTGATTCCCGCCGCTCATGGACCGGGTTATGGTTTTTGCTCCCTGACCGCTGCGGATATCATAGCGCTCGATCAGGTCGCAGGCGAAACGCCGAAACCCTTCCTGCCTAAGCACCGTCCTGTCGGAAAAGGGCGGCCGGTAGTAGGTTTTGATCCCCAGATTATCCGCCAGAATAAAGTCCAGCACGATACCATACTTCTGGCGGTCCTCGGGGATATAGGAGATCCCCGCTTCGATCCTGCTGCGTATATTCTCCCCGGTGATGTCCCTGCCCTTGAGGCGTATATGTCCCCGGTAGGGTTTAACCAACCCCGCCACGGTGTCGGCAATCTCCACCTGGCCGTTACCGGAAACCCCGGCGATGGCGAATATCTCTCCCCCGCGGATAGAAAACGAAACGTCCTTTACCACCTCAAATTGGTTCTCGTTGCGGACCGTCAGACCCTCCACCTCCAGGATGGTGTCCCGGAATCGGGGAGGGGTTTTCTCCCGGGTAAAGGTAAGTTCCCGTCCTACCATAAGGTTTGCCATTTCCTGGGTGGAGGCATCTTCAACCTGCAGCACCTTTACCAGTTTACCCCGGCGCAGGATGGCGCAGCGGTCGGCGATTTGTTTTATCTCTTCAAGTTTGTGGGTAATCAGGATGATGGTTTTACCCTTGTTCCGCAGTTCACCCATGATTTTAAGGAGAAATTCAATCTCCTGGGGGGTAAGCACGGCGGTTGGTTCATCAAAGATAAGTATTTCCGCATCCCGGTAGAGCATTTTAAGGATCTCCACCCGCTGCTGGGTGGAAACGCTTACCTGCTCGATCCGCAAATTGGGGTCCACCTCAAGACCGTAGGCTCCGGACAGTTCCAGTATACGTTTTGAGGCGGTCTTTATATCAATGTATGGAAAAAGCCCCAGAGCCTTCCGTCTGGGTTCCATGCCTAAGATAATATTCTCCGCGATAGTATAAGTAGGGACCAGTTTGAAGTGCTGATGCACCATACCAATATTGAGGGCTGCGGCGGCTTTGGAGGAGGAGAGGACCGTTTGCCGGCCCCGGATAAAAATCTCCCCCCCATCGGGCTCATACATTCCAAAGAGCATACTCATCAGAGTGGACTTGCCCGCACCGTTTTCACCCAGGAAGGCAAAAATCTCTCCCTTTTTAATACCGATGGATATATCGTCATTCGCAATAACACCGGGAAATTGTTTGGTGATATGCTTCATTTCGACGATATATTCATCGTTCATGGCTTTTCGCTGCTGCCGCTTACAAGCCCGGGAAAGCGCCGGAAGTATGCCCGTTAAAATTAGCCGCAGGCACGATGGATCCTTTTTTCATGAGCCCGTAGGCTTGCTGCATTTTAGCCAGGGTGTTGGCAGTCAGTTGATGCCGGCCTGGGGCGCTGACATACCCTATGGAATCCGTGGAAGCCCCAAGGATATCGTTCTTCCCGACAAAGGTTCCGTCCTTGATAGCCTGAAGCTGCTTGGCAACGTTGGTATGCATTACCTTGAGCACCGAGGTCAGTAAAATGTTCTCCGTTCCCTTTATACCGTCATCGTATTGATCCACATCGCAGCCGATGAGGTATACGTTGGAGGCTTCCTTGGCGGCGGTGAATACCCCGTTACCGGAAGCGCCGGCGGCCACAAAGAGTACGTCCACACCTTGGGCGATCAAAGCGGAACCGACCACCTTACCGGCAGCTTCATCGGCAAAACTACCGATATAGTTACCCCCCACCGCTTTCCCGGTTACATCCGTACCGGCATAAGAGGGCAGTTCCACGTACTGCGTATTACTGCCGAAATATTTGTTGGCATAGTTTACCCCGGACTGGAAACCATACTGGTAGTTCACATTGGACGGGAAGGCCATGCCGGTTACCACCGCAACCTTATGAGTTTTGGACTCCAGGGCGGCAGCGATGCCGGCGAAGAAGCTGCCCTCTTCCTCATGGAAAACCATGGAATAGATATTCGGCAGTTCGATCTCCTTACCCGCCGCGTCCGTGGGAGGGCTATCAACCAGAATGACTTTCCGGTCCGGATTTTCCTGAAGCAGGGAGCCTACCGGAGCAAAATTGAAGCCCGGAAGCACCACCACGTCATAATCGGCGATTATGTCCGCCACAGCCTGTATAACCTTAGCCATATCCGGTTCCTTTATCGTGGTAACCGATGCTTCGGGGTTGGCCTTGGCAAATTCGAGGACGCCGTTATAACAGTCCTGCCCAAAAGAGTTGTCATCCACCCCGGAGGTCGTTAAAATACCGACCTTGAGCCCCTGGCTCTTACCGGCGCCGTTATCCCTGCCGCCCCCCGCATAAAGGGGCAACAACAAACCGATCATAAGCGCAATTACGCTTACCCATTGAATTGTCTTTTTCATTCACTCCCCTTTTAAGAAAATTGCAATTATAGGTATGATTTTACTAATAATTTATACTATAAAAGTACGCCCATCTTCAAGTAAGTTCAGCCTGATTTTTTGTCTATGAAACGGATTTACGCAGCCATCTCTTTTTGTTATCCTTGATTCATGCGGCTCCGTTCCGGTCCGGACCCCCAATTTCCCTACCTCACCGAATATGACAGGTTTAATTTCCCGTCCCCGGAGGAAAGCCCGGACTGGATTATCGCCGTTGGGGGCAATCTTTCTCCGGGTATGCTCCTTTCCGCCTATGAGCAGGGCCTCTTCCCTTGGTATAACCAAAATGATCCTATACTCTGGCAATCCCCTGATCCCCGATTCGTCATATTCCCGGAAAAACTCCACATCTCAAAATCTATGGAAAAGGGGTTTAGAAAGGATGTATTCAGTTTTGCCCTGGACCGGAATTTTACCGCACTTATCCGTTCCTGCGGTGAGATTGACCGGCCCGGCCAGGGAGGTACCTGGATCACCGAAGACATCATCGCCGCCTATACGGAGCTCCACCGGCTTGGCTGGGCCCATTCGGCGGAAAGCTACCAGGATGGCGAGCTGGTCGGCGGCTGTTACGGGGTACGGCTTGGAAATGCTTTTATCGGGGAATCCATGTTTGCCCGCCGGCCTAATGCATCCAAAGCAGCTTTTCTACGGCTGGCGCAAACCCTTTTTGCGGACGGCGTCTCTTTCATCGACTGCCAGGTTCACACGGATCATCTGGAAAGCCTGGGGGGTGAGGAGATCAGCAGGAAGGAATACCTCAGGCTTCTGGGCAAGGCCCTGGCGGTACGGACCTCTGTCGGGGATAGGAGGGGTAATTGGGGGGATTTGTACGGAGGATTACAACAAAAACCAACGCCATAGGCGCTATTAAACGATGAGAATTTAAGACTGATCAGCCGGTCTTAGCCGAGGAGATCCACGTTATTACCGACCTTAGAATCGGTGATAACTTCGGCGGACTCAAGCAGCTTGGCCGCAGCGGCGCCCTGTTCTTCAGCATTCCGAATGGCCATGCTCTGAACCTTAGCCGCCGCTTCCTGCTGAACCGCATCCTGGGTCATAGGCTTAGAAACGTTTTCTATTTCCATATAACAAGTATACACCGGAATATCCATAAAGGCAATGCCTATTACGCATCCCGTAAAAACGCGATATATCCCTTATAGGTGGTGTAAAGGTCTATCTTGCTGATCACCTCGAAGGGGGAATGCATGGAGAGCACCGGAATACCGCAGTCCAGGACTTCTACCCCAAGGTTAGCCACATCCAGGGCGATGGTTCCGCCGCCGCCCTTGTCAACCTTGCCCAGATCGCCGAACTGCCACTGGACCTTGTTCCGGTTTAGTATGCCCTGAACCTTCCGGCAAAATTCAGCGTTAGCCTCGCTGCCGCCGAACTTGCCTCCCCGGCCGGTAGCCTTGGATAATACGATACCCTTGCCAAAGTATGAGGAGTTTTTTTTGTCGTACACCGAATCATAGTTCGGATCAAAGGCGGAGTTTACATCCGCAGAAAGCATGGCGGATTTGCCCAGGCACTGCCGCAGGCTTATCTCAGAATAGTTGTCTAAAGTTTTTGCCCCCAGGTAGGCCACGAAATTTTCAAAGAGCCGGGACTGGGCGCCGGTATTTCCCATGGAGCCTATCTCCTCCTTGTCCGTGAGGAGGCAGACCGCGGTCTTTTCGGGAATGTCGGCAACGTTCAGGGTCCCGTGGAGTGCGGCGAAGGCGCAGCAGCGGTCATCATGACCGTAGCCGCCTATCATACTCCGGTCAAAGCCCAGGTCACGGGACTTGTGGGCCGGGACAAACTCAAATTCCGCCCATGCAAAGTCCTCTTCCAGGATGCCGTATTTTTCGTGAAGCAGATTGAGGAGCCGGAGCTTAACCTTATCCTTGGCTTTTGAGTCCTTGTACGGCCGGGACCCTGCCAGAATATCCAGCCCTTCACCATCGATAAATTCCGATGCCTTCTTCTGCATCTGCTCCCGGGCAAGGTGGGGCAGCAGGTCGGTGATGCAAAAAACCGGGTCATCATCATCCTCCCCTATGCAGATTTCCTGCTTTACCCCGTCCTTGCCGATCACCGTGCCGTGCATGGCCAGGGGTATGGTGAGCCACTGGTAATGCTTTATCCCCCCATAATAGTGGGTATCCAGCAGGGCTAATTCACTATCCTCGTAGAGGGGATTGGTTTTCAGATCGATCCGGGGGGAATCCACGTGGGCGCCAACGATATTGATCCCTTCGGTAAAGGGCTTACTGCCGATCACCGCAAAAACCAGGGACTTGCCCTTGATGTTCTGGTACACCCTTGCGCCGGGTTTCAGGTTGTCCTTTTCCTGCAAGAGGATATCCAGATCCTTAAAACCCTTTTCCTTAAGCAGTTCCAGGGCTTCTCTTACAAATTCCCGCTCGGTCTTTCCCCGGTCCAGGAATACCCGGTATTTTTTGGCAAAGTACTCGATCTCCTTGAGCTCTTCTTCGGAAGCGGCGTCCCAACAGTTCTTTATATCAAAACATAGTTTCTCCGAAAGCAGTTGGCCTTCGGTTTTTTTGTCATCATCGGTGGTTCCCATGGTATACCTCCTGGACAGCCTATTTCTCTTTTCGGAAAAAAGCAATATGGACTGGGCTTAGCGGCAAAGACGGGCGGAGGGAGGGGCATCCCCGACCGAGCACGCAAGTAGAATTCGCTTGCGGAGCCCCTGCGGGTCTCCTCCAGCGA
>NZ_JAJQRB010000012.1:0-11762 GCF_046533075.1 Treponema primitia
TCCCTAACCTGTAGTTTTTCTTGTTCTGTTAATTCGTTTGTTTTTATATTGATCAGTATCTTTAATCCTTTTTTCAGGCCATGTATTTGGCAGATAGGTTTATTAGTCCCTTTAGAAATTAACCCAATATATAATTTTGTTGGATTTTGTTCGAAGGCAATGCCTTCATCTTCTATTTTTTTTATAAAAGATTTGTATAAATTCAAACTATTGTCCCATTTACCGTTATTAAAGTGTTCGTTTATAGAATATTGTTTTTGGTCAGATTTAGAATCGGTACTATCAAGGTCGCATTGTAAATCGTAATTATCACTATTTATTTGAATATTAAAATGTGGTAGAGACGATATTATATCGGCATCACCAAATGTGTATCCGATAATTTCTTTCATCTTTTCATTTATAAGGTTTATCATTTTTTTCTGAGGTTCCTGAAACAACGCCTCTAAGGTCTTTTTTAGATTTGTCAAAATAAATGTTTGTTTTGCAAATCCTGATAATTCGTCATTCTTTACGGACTCCTTTTTTAGCCTATTTATTATTTCTTCATCCAGGTCATCATTTAATTGAAAATCAAATAATAATTTTTCGGTATTTGGACCATCCAATTTTGCGTAGTAAATATTATACAGGCAGCCGTTTGTAATAATTAAAAATGGAACTTGGGCATTTGCACAATAATTCATTTTTTCATTAATCATTTTTTTATCATCAAGTTGATTGCCGATTGATTTGGCTTCTATTAAAATTCTTGAAATATTGTCTATCTTAAAAGTATAATCGGGCCTCTTTCCTGAAACATCTGTATCCTCAGGAACAACTTCGTCAGGATCAGAAAAGTCCCATCCCAATAATTCAAAAAAAGGCCTAATCAACCAATCCTTAGTTTGGGCCTCATTTATATCCTTGTTTTTTAATTTTTTGACCTTTTCAATTAAATTTTTCAAGTTTGTTTCCATAATGGGACCCCTTTTACTATGGTTTATTCTCTTTTTCATTGTTTGTCAATATTATTATACACATCTTTTTCAAAACAGTGTGTATAATGGCCTGGCTGTTTACAAAGTTTTTAAGCCCCACTGCCAAATTGCCCCTCACCTTTTAAGAAGATGAAACCACAAAGGACTCGAAGGGTATCATTTGCTTCTTCCCCTTTGTGTTCCTTGGTGTCCTTCGTGGTTTAAATTCTTCGTTTGGCGCCAGGCGCCGTTTTCAATATAATTACTAATACATGTATGTATGTAAATATGGCATAGTGGGAAAGATTGGCGGTTATAAGTGGAAATATTTTACAAAAGTAATTGACAAAATTCGTTAAATAGTATAAATACTCTCACATGGACGATAAAGAAGAATATGAAATATCTACACATAAAGAGTCGTTAAACGAATGGCTTGTTGGCACAGCAGCAAATTATTACCATTATTCAAGGAAAATAGGTGTTTCAAACGATGTTACCCATCCGCTTTATGAGGCACAAACGGAAATATATGCATTGAAAAGGGAAATTGAAAATGCAACAACCATGGAGGAATTGGACGCGATACGCGATAAGGCATTTGAATATAATCATAAATTAGCCGACATGAAACACAATGACACATTGGAGAAATAATCAATGGACGTGTACGGCGGTACCACACAGAAATACTAAATGATGACTGTCCCAGTTTCAGCTACAACCAGCAGTCGTTTTACCGAACCGCCTCAGTATACCAGATCCCGTATCTTTCTTTAATCATAGCTTCGTTAAGCGCCCCCAGATCCCGGGGCAATACAACCAAACACAGGCCCATCGTACAGGCGCCGGTGGGGTGGGGAAGCCACAGCGCGGGATATTTGGAATTCCCTGCTGGAGGAGACCTACTGGGCTCCGCAAGCAGACTCTACAAGCATCCCGCGCTGTGGCTTCCCCGCCCCACCGGCGTTTTTCCGATTCGCCCGGCTCACAGGGTTGAATTTAGAATTCCTACGGGGATAATCCCCTCTTTCAAACTCCGCGTTCTTGTATTACCATTTATCCATGAACAAGCGGGCTTTCCGTGCGGATATTCTTCTATTATTGACTTCCTGCATATGGGGTTTTGCCTTTGTAGCCCAGCGTACCGGGATGGAGTATGTCGGACCCTTTACCTTCAATGGCATACGGTTTCTTCTGGGGAGCCTTTCCCTGCTTCCCCTGATTCTTTTTCTTCGGTATAAGTCAGCAGCGAAGGCGGGCGGGGAGGGGCAGCCGGAGTTTTTCCCAAAGCGGCTCATCCTTTCCTCCTTGATGGCGGGGATCTGCCTCTTTATCGCTGCGTCCTTGCAGCAGGTGGGGCTAATCTACACCACCGCGGGACATTCGGGATTCATTACCGGGCTCTATGTGGTACTGGTCCCCATATTCGGTATTTTTCTGGGGCGGAAGACCGGAATACCCACCTGGGTTGGGGCGGTATTCACCCTGATGGGGCTCTATTTTCTCAGCGCCGCCGGAAACCTCGGTTCTATTAATCCCGGGGATATTGTCACCGCCATAAGCGCCCTTTTCTGGACCATCCATGTCCTGCTGATCGATGCAATGGTAAAGAAAATTGATCCCCTTATGCTTTCCTCCGGACAGTTTGCCTGCTGCGGGATACTTTCCTGCATCGTTGCCCTGGTACGGATGGAGCCCCTTTCCGCCGCCGCTCTTATGGGGGGGCTTATCCCCATTCTCTACGGCGGGCTCTGCTCCGTGGGGGTGGCCTATACCCTCCAAACGGTGGCTCAGAAAGACGCTCCCCCGGCCCATGCTTCGATCATCCTCTGCCTTGAGGGGGTCTTTGCCGCCATCGGCGGGGTGCTCATCCTTTCGGAACCCCTAGGCCGCTGGACCCTCCTGGGCTTTATCCTGATGTTCTGCGGTATGCTCGCCACCCAGTGGGATGTAATCTTCCGGGGCTTCGCCGGTAAAGCCCATGGCTGAGGAGCTTTCTCTTTTTACCAACGATACGGAGGCCCTCTTTGTCCGCCGCCCAAACCGTTTCCTTATCATCGCTTCTCCGGTGGGTAAAAAAAAGGAGTTAGCCTGCCACTGTCCCAACCCGGGGCGGCTCATTGAGTTTGTCTTTCCCGGTACCCGGCTCATCCTGGAAAAACGGGACCAGGGGAATTTAAAGGCTAAGACCGGCTGGACTGCGGCGGGTCTTTACTACCGTGATACCGTGGCGCCCCTCTTTTCCTCCAGGGCAAACAAGGCTGCGGAAAAACTCATCCTCAAAGAGATAATTCCCGGCCTTACGGAGATTAGCCCCGAATATACCCTGGGGAATTCTCGTTTTGACTTCCTCTGTACCGACGCTAAAAAGCGGAAACACCTGGTGGAGGTTAAGGCCTGTTCCCTCATCGAATACGGGGTAGCCATGTTCCCCGACGCTCCCAGCGGCCGGGCATTGAAGCACCTGGAGGAGCTGGCGGAACTAACAACCCAGGGCTATCTCTGCCATGTACTCTTTGTTATCACCCACAGCGAGCCCACGGTGTTCATACCAAACCTCCACACGGACCCGGAATTCGCCGCCGCCCTGAGCAGGTTCGGCCATGCGGCGGTTTCGCCCGGGGGAAGGGCCTGTGGTCCCGTGACCATCCACGCTGCCCTGCTCCGCTGTGATTTCTCAGGCCGGGCGATACTGACGGTTCCTGCCCTGCCGGTGGACCTCTCCCATGGGAAACTGGCGGAAAGCAATAGTGGGAACTACCTGATACTGCTGGAATTGCCGGCTAACCAGGATATTGAGGTGGGGGCTCTGGGGACGATACGGTTTAAGGCGGGTTGGTATGTCTACGCCGGGTCCGCCCGGAAAAACCTGTCCCAGCGCATCAACCGGCACCTGCGCCGGCAGAGAAAGCAGAAACACTGGCATCTCGATTACCTCACCCCCTGGGCGGGAAAAATGAAGGCCCTGCCCATCCTCTCTTACCGGAACCTGGAATGCGATCTGGCCCGGGATCTGGAGCAGCTGGGGGGAAAGCCCATACCGGAATTCGGTTCCTCTGATTGCGGCTGCGGGAGCCACTTCTTCTATTTCAAGGCGCCGCCCATGGGGAACCGGGAATTTGTGGATATGCTGCTGCGGTACCGGCATGTGGAGGCGCTTGCGCGGTCAATGAGAAAGAAGAAGGATTTGATATAAATTTTAATCCCCCCTTTTCGACTTTTGCGGCTTTGCGGTTAAAATCCTTCAAATTATGGTACTTTATTCCGAAATTATGGTATGATCTTATATATGAGGTTATACCATGATAAAAAAGCGTACGTCTGTCTTTGATTCGTTAAAATTTCGTTTTGTTTTCTTTTTTACTCTTTTTATCATTATGCTTTGTACCGTAATAACCCTCATTTCCGTACGGCAGATCATCAGCGCCGCTTCGAACATTTTTGGCATCCAGGGTATGCCGCTGGCGAGGAACACCGCAGCCTTCATTAATGGAGATAAATTCGAAGATCTCTCCCGGAGTTTGGACCTGAATGATCCCTATTATGAGGAAACCCGGCTTAGGATGCTTACTCTGAAAGAAAATTCCAGCGCCAAGTTTTTGTATACCATGGCTCCCGTGCAGGGCGCCCAGTACCGGTATATCATCGATGGCAGCAGCGATCCTGATGACGAGGAAAATTTTTCGCCCATGGGGTCCGAGGAGGATGTGTCCGAGTACGATCCCGCCTTTTTACTGACCATGGATACCGGCGCCACCCATGCGTCCCAGCTTGATTTTCAAGAAGGTTGGGGCTGGGTCATCTCCATGTATGCCCCCATTCTGAATTCCCGGAGCCAGGTTGTGGGGATTGTGGGCTGCGATTTTGACGGACAGTCCCTGCACAATATCATAATTACCCAGATCCTGCGGCAGGTGCTGATTTCCGTAGGCTTTGTCTTGTTGGGCATCTTTTTGATGTTCCTCTTCCTGAGGATGATCTTCGGCCCCATTAAGGCTATCGCTAAGCCTATGGAGGAGATAGCCTCCGGCGAGGGGGACCTGACGGTTTCCATCCCGGCGCAAAAATCAGTGGAGATAGGAAAGCTCGCCCGGGACTTTAACCTCTTTGTGGGAAAACTGCGGGAAATCATCGGCGCCATAAGCCGGTCTCTTACGGAGCTTGCCGGTAACGCAGAAAACCTGCGGGGACAGTCCCAGGGAATGATTGATTCCATCGGCGCCGTGTTCAACGGTGTGTCGGAGATACGGGACCAGGCCAGGAATCAGGACACCCATGCCCACGCCACCTATGATGGGGTCAAGAAGATCGAAGAAAAGATCGACAGCCTGGAGACGATGATCTCCAAACAAATGGGGGCGGTGGAGCAGGCTTCGGAGGCGGTGAACCATATGACCGAGGGGATGCAGTCGGTCACCGAAAATATGCGGCAAATCAACAACCGGTATGAACAGCTGGTGCAGAATTCCCAGGCCGGCAGGAATACCCAACGGGAAACGTCGGACAGTATTACCCAGATTGTAAAGCAGATAGAAAATTTGATTGAGGCCAACAGCGCGATTACCAAGATCGCTGCCCGGACCAATCTGCTCTCTATGAACGCCGCTATTGAAGCGGCCCACGCAGGAGGAGCGGGAAAGGGATTCGCGGTGGTAGCCGAGGAGATCCGTAACCTTTCGGAGACCGCCACGGAGCAGTCGGGGATCATAAAATCCTTTATCCAGGAAATTCAGAATACCATTAAGGTTATTGTGTCCGCCTCCGGACGGTCCACGGCATCCTTTGATAATATCTCTGCGGATATAGAAAAACTCAGCGGTATGATAACCCAGGTGAATGCTTCGATGTCTGAACAGAATGGGGGCATCCGGGAGATCCTTGCGGCCACAGGCGATGTGAACAGTACTGCCCAGGCAATTTACGATGCAGCCCAGGCGATGAAGGAAAACAGTGTTCCTGTCTTTGAGGGTATCAATATTCTGGTTGAGAATACCGGGCTCATCCTGGAATATTCGGAAAAGTCAATTGATAAAACCGGGTCCATGCAGGCAATGGCGGAACAGGTTTCCGAAATCGCCGCCAAAAATGACGCTTCCGCCGATGCGGTACAGCAGATCGTGCAGAAGTTTAAGGTGTAAATATCATCAGCTTTTGATTCGTAAGCATTACCGGTTGGAGATTTATATGAAGAAATTTGTCGTTGTGTTATTTATTATCATGCAGATAGGTACGGCCTTTGCCGAGAGTCATTATACCTTCGAATTGAAGAAGGATTTGATCATTGGTTCGGCGGCAGTTGGTGTTTTTGCCGCTCCGTTTTTCATTAATAACCCGACGTCGGTTCCGGATGATTTTGAAAAAGATACTATTAATAATTTTGACCGTCCTTTAATGTATTCATACAATGGGCAGATTGATACTGTCACCTCTATTGGCATCTATGGGCTTCTGGTCCTTCCCGCTTTATCGCTGGCAGGAAATATTAAGGATTTTAACGCCATTGCGGCCTATGGGATTATGTATGCGGAGGCGTTTCTTTTAATCTACGGTACAAAGGATATTTTAAAAAGTGCTATTAATAGGTATCGCCCTTATTGCTATTCCGGTGAGATCCCCGGGGATCAATCTTCCGAATATGAGGACAGCTTTCCATCCGGCCATACTTCTCTGGCTTTTATGGCCGCCGGTTTCTTAAGCTCCACCTTTTTAACCGAGTACCCCGATTCCAAGTGGCGTATCCCCGTGGTGGGTATAAGTTATTCCCTTGCGGCGGGAATAGCCGCAGGGCGCATCCTATCCGGTAATCATTTCCTGACCGATGTTATTGTCGGCGCCGGGATTGGTTCCCTCTATGGGTATCTTATTCCGGCCTTGCACGTAAAAAGAAGCGGCAGTGAGCGTATAACCCTTACCCCGACAATAAACGGTTTTTTGATATCGGTGAAAATATAAGCAGTTCTGTGATGTGGGGTGGAAATGTTTATAAATGTCGGCGGAAGAACTGATATAACAAATTATTACAGCGAATGGCTGATAAATAGAATACGGGAAGGATATGTTTTTTCCCGAAATCCGCTTTTTCAAGATAAGGTATCAAAATATAAATTAGATCCCGGCGTAGTGGATTGTATTATTTTCTGTACCAAAAATCCGAAACCAATAATGGATAAACTTGATGAAATAAAGGCAAGGGGGTTTAAAATGTTTTTCTATGTAACGATAACAAGTTACGGAAAAGACATGGAGCCTGGGGTACCGGATTATAACGAAATGATAGAAGCATTTAAGGAACTTTCCCATGTGGTAGGGAAAAATAATTTGTGCTGGCGGTATGACCCTGTTTTTGTTACGCCTAAATATACAATAGAGCATCACTTGAACTGCTATGATGAAATGGCTGAAAAAATAGCTCCATATACAAATTTTTGTATTTTCAGTTTTGTTGAAATGTATAAAAAATTGTCCGTTACATTCCCGGAGCTTAGATCGGTGTCAGAGGAAGAAAAAATAGTTTTACTAAAGGGAATGGGGAAAATTGCCCAAAGGCATAATTTACGTATTCAAACCTGTGGCGATGATAACGACTATACGGAATATGGTATTAACCGTTCAGGGTGTATCACCGTACCCATCATAGAAAAAGCAATAGGCAAGGAACTAAAAGCAAGGGTGAAGCCGACGAGAAAAGGCTGCGGCTGTATTCCAAGTAACGATATAGGAGCATATAACACCTGCCCAAACGGGTGTAAATATTGTTATGCCACTAAGGACACTAATCTTGCAATAAAAAACTATAAAGCGCACAATCCAAAATCGCCGATTTTAATTGGGGAAATAAAAACAACCGATATAGTTACGGACGCAAGGCAGGTAAGCTTTAAAACGCAACATGACAAAGAAGGGTTACTGTGGGATTGAGGGGAGCGATAATTTCGGTATTAGCTAAAACATCTATAACCCTATCAAGATGACATATTTTGCAATAATGTCATCTTGACAGGCGGATAGGCTTTGAAAAGATAGCTCCCCATAAGGGAATTACCGCGATACCCACTCCGGTAAATGCCAGGGAGACAAAGACCCACCGCCTGGATTATACTAAGGATGAGTAGGGGGAAACGGTCTTTTCCGGTTTCCTGACCTTCTGCGATGGTTCCAGGCTAAAGGGTATACCGCCTAGGGTTTTTGAATATAAGCTGGGGAATAAGGGGGCCATTGAGTCGGTGCTTGACCTGATACGGCGGTTGGCGAGGGTGAGTTTGAGGACGTTGGAGATACAGGGGTAGATGAATGAAGGAAACAATTAATGGAGAACTTGAAACAGCAGTCAATATGGAAAATGTAAGTGATAATGACGAGATAGAAAAAGAAGAAGGGAATGATAATATTAATGCGGAAATTCCCTTCAACCCTAATGAGATATCAATTCAAATTATTCCGCGGACAATTGGACAATTAATAGACATGCTACGATTTGACGAAATACTAATTCCATCGTATCAGAGAATACCCAATTTGTGGAATAATAAAAAGAAAAGCCGGTTTATAGAATCATTAATGTTGAATCTGCCGATTCCGCTTTTTTATTTTGATGAAGCAGAAGACAAGAAATGGAGAGTAATAGACGGATTACAAAGAATAAGTACATTAGAGCATTTCATTCTTGTGGGTGAAAAAGAAGAAACTCTAACCAAAAATAAAAATCCGCTTCGATTGTCTGATTTGGAATTTAAACGGGAATACGAAGGGAAAACATGGGCAGGGCTCCCGCGAAGTATTCAGCGCAGAATTGAGACAAATCAAGTAACGATAAACTTAGTTGGGAAAGGTACGCCTGAAGAAGTAAAATATAATATTTTTAGCAGAATAAATCAGGGTGGGCTTGAACTAAAGCCGCAGGAAATTAGAACCGCATTGTTTCAAGGATATAGAATTGATTTTCTAGAACAATTAATATCATCGGAAACAGATGAGGGGAAAAGTTTTAAATTGGCAACTAATAATTCTGTTTCCTCCTCAAGGCAGGAAGATTTAGATTTTGCAACTCGATTTATAAGTTTTTATATTCGTGGATATAAAGAATATGAGCCTGATATGGATTCATTCCTGACTATCGGGACAAAATCTATACCACAAAATTTATTGGAGCAAAAGAAAATACTTGAAAAATTTCAGGGAGCAATGAATTTGTCTTTCCAAATTTTTTCCGAAGACGCCTTCAGAAAAACAGAGCGGATTGTAATCAAAAGAATAAATAAGCCGTTATTTGAGGTAATAAGTGTTTGTTTTGCCCGATTAAATCAAGATGAACAGAGAAAATTGCTTGATCACAAAGAAGAATTCAAAGATTTATTTAGGAAGTTACAGCGGGACAATGATATATTTTTTAACGCTATCACAACCTCAACAGCAACAAAGGACAATGTTAAAAAGAGGCATGAAATATTCAGAGCTCTTGCGGAGGAATATATAAAATGATCAAAACATTTGCCATTAATAATTTTAAGTCACACAAGGAAACCATATTAAACTTTTCAAACTTGACCGTGTTATGCGGGAAAAACGCATCAGGGAAATCTTCTGTTATACAAGCATTGTTGTTACTGAGAGAAGCTTATTTAAATAAATCTCAGTTTGATTATTTGGATTTAAAAACGGATTCTGTTGCTATTGGTACAGCAAAAGATGCGCTTTATCAGTATAGTCTAAAGGATGAAATCTCATTTAAAATGAAAACAGACATTCAGGATATATCTTTTTCCTTTGAAATAAAAGATTTAACAAAAACGCTCATGAATAAATTAGAGCATATTTTCGATATTGAAAAATTAACCGATGAAGCATTATTTGGAAAAAATTGTCAGTTCATTAGTGCTGCCAGATTAGGTCCTCAATCCTCTTACCCCAAAAATGATGTTGTTGTTGATATTCATAATCAAATATCTGTTATAGAAGGAAAGGCTGAATACTTCGTTCATTTTTTGGATAGAAAACGAAATAATGAAGTATTGCGGGAATTGTGCCTTGAAACTGAAAGGGTTGAAAAAAATACTGATTTGTTTTCTCAGGTTTCAGCATGGGAACGAGAAATAAGTCCGCAGGTTAATATCGTGATCGAAGAGGCAGGAAGTCTTGATTATGAATTAAAATATGAATACAATACACCGCAGGGAAAGACGGATAAATTTAAGTCGTCAAATGTAGGATTTGGCTTAACCTATGTAATGCCGATACTTGTTGCTGTATTATCTTCTCCTCAGGACTCAATTTTATTCATTGAAAATCCGGAGGCTCATTTGCATCCGCAGGGACAGGCTAAATTAACCGAATTAATATGTCTGGCTGCCCAAGCAGGCATTCAAATAATTGTTGAAACACATAGTGATCATATTATAAATGGAATACTTGTTGCCTGTAAGAATTTTGAAATTAATAAAAAGGGAATCAACAAAAATAATGTAAAACTTTTTTATTTAGGAGAAAAGGATAATGAGCAGTCTTCGACTGTTGAAGAAATAGAAGTTCTTGAAGGTGGAAAAATAAGCAATCAACCGGAAGGTTTTTTTGATCAAGCACAGCATGATTTGGAACTGATAATGGGATTTTAGTTATGGCGCTGAATACATTTTTATTATTGCCACAAGAAGAAGATGATATTTGTAAGATAATTACGGATGAAATTTCTTTTAATAATATTATTGGTAATGTATTATGCTTATTAAATTTCATCAGAAAAGATAAAGGCATAAAAATATATTACGATTCAAAAAACATAAAAATATTTCTTGATATGTGTGATGCATTTATTACTGGGCATTATTTAGAAAATGCAAAATATAAACTTGAAAATTTCCTAACGCGTAAAAGTATTGATATCCAAAATAAAATCCTGAGAGATGGTACCTGTAATTATTTACTATATACTTATAATAAATATCCTGTCGTGAACAATAATAATACGCCTGAAATAATCATTGTTGTTGTAGAAAATATAATTAACTATCCTGATCAAAAACATTTATTGATTAATGTGGTAGACCATATTGAATCTTGTCGTGATGTTCTTTTGGTTATCAAAGATGCTAAACATATCGCTGGTTTGCCTAAATTTGTGCGTATACCATTTGTGACTGAAAAAGGAGAATTGGAGTTATGGCTTCATACAAATGACAGGGCAAAATTTTCTTTATTTAATAAAAATTCTTTTTCCAGAAAAAAAGGAGCCGTTGTACAGGGGAAGCCTGTTTTTATGGAAAACAAAACAGGGTATTATTGGTATATGGATAATTTGCATAAAGATGAATATGAAGTATTTAATCAAAATGGCGAACATGTTGGTACTGCCAACCTAAATGGTGATTTTGATCAGACAAAATGTATTAAAGGGCGAAAAATAAATTTATGAATATTTACCGGACTTCAAAAAATGGGCGCCTTTCTTTGAATGTACGCTCAGGTTTTTCAACTTGATATATTCCCGAATAGCTGTACCTTATTAAATTACATCATTTTTTAGCTTCATAACTAACTAAGGTATTAGGCCCTTATTGGTTAGGGAGCTTAATAAGGCGGTAATATGATGATGGTAATAACTTCCAAAATAGTTAACGGTAAGGTAATCACTTCTAGTAAAAGTGATATGATTCCTTATAACCCTATCCCCCAAAATGATTTTATAATCCCTACAGATTTTAAGGTTCCCAAGAGTATAAAGGATTTAACCCCCAAGCAGATTGAATGGAGCTTAGCCTTGGATGAAATGTTGAAAGCTAGAAACCTTGTAGTTAGGGCGGGAATCAA
>NZ_JAJQRB010000013.1:0-2877 GCF_046533075.1 Treponema primitia
AAACCGCCCCCTTTAGCCAACGTCTGTGGACTTTAGTCCAGAACGACCCTTACCGATGCAATCTAAATATACAGCAAATTATCAGTTAATGCAATGGAAATACTATACATTCGGAGTAGCCTTTAAAATGAACAACACCGGGGAGGAGATATAATTGTGGTGGCTGTTTGTAAAGATGGTGGAAGATGCTTCCGCTGTTGTTTATGAATACGGCTATGAATCCAAGGAACTAACCGGTATGATCAAATATAACAAAAAGTCCAAGGTAATAACCCTGACAAAACTGGCAGCCGGGGATTATGAAAAGGATCCTTCCGGGGTAAACAAATTCTATGCCTTGACAAGAGAGAGGTTTTCGGAAAAAAAAGAAATAGCCCCGCCCTGGAAAACCCCGCCACGGCCCGCCTGGCGCGTCCTGGATGGTTTTAGAGTAAGTCACAAAGGAGTCCGCTAAATGAGCAATGTTAGTACCCCGGTACAGCATGATGGCGAATTTGTTCTTACCCGCGACGGCAACAAAGATTTTGGGGAAATCTCACCGGAGATCGCTCAACGAATCAGACGGCAAGCGGGAAAAATTCGTCTTAGGATCGGGAAACAAGAAGGTGGTAGAAAAAATTATGGGGAAAAGCACATAGAACGCAAAGATAGGATGCAAGAACTCAAATCAAATGGGTATCAAAACGCCCGCGATCTGGTTCAGGCAGTGTCTCATAACTATGATGCTATCTATGAAGGTAGAGGTAGTCGCCTTATATTATATAAAAAAGTTGATAAAAAAGGATTATCCCTCTTTATTGAGCTTACTCTATCAGGTGACGATGATTTTTATGATGTAAAAACCGGCATGGTAACCCGTGAAACATATTATAAAAACAAAAAACCGCTCTGGGAACGACCCCAAAACGGTTAAATATCTGGTTTAGCCGGGGCGCCGACCCGGCAACACCTGAAAGGTATCCCTGCGCATTTTCGGTACGCCAGATACTTAGAATATAGGCTAGGCCGCTTTCCCTGTCAAGGTAAAAATACAGGTCTTGACCGTCTTAAGGAAACGAGGGGAAAAGAGAGAGAGGAAGAGGATGCAGCCCCGCCCCGGAAAACCTCACCACGGGCCGCCTGGCGCGTCCTGGAGGGGTTTACAGGGTCCCATGATAAACCGGAAGGTTCCGGGGCGCTTCTTTGTCTGGCCCTGCCTACATCTCTTAACACCTAAAATCGCTTGACATAGCATACATAAAGTAATACATTAAACCATGAAGTTAAGCGGGGTTACTTGGAACGAAGAGAAGGCGCGGAAAAACCTTGAAAAACACGGGGTGAGCTTCGAGACCGCGCAATACGTTTTTTCAGACCAAGGCCGCCTAGAGCGTTTTGACCGAAGCGAGGAAAATATCTCCGGAGAGGAACGCTGGCAAGCCCTCGGGAAAGTAGGGGACACGCTTTTGGTAGTGTATGCCGAGACCGGGATCGAAAAGCGTTTAATAACGGCGCGGCTGGCCACAAAGGCCGAGAGGAAAAGCTATGAAGGATATTACACAATCGACGGGAAGGGTTGGACAAATCGGACTAAAGTCCGCGCCAACTAAAGACGAAATGAAGCGGATACAGGCGGAACTCCGGGAAGCGAAAAAGCGCCCTATAAACCTTGAGGATGCGCCGGAACTATCCCCGGAGGCCCTCAAGGAATTTGCACATCTGGCAGCCGAGCGCGACCGGAAAAAGAAACGGCAGGTAGTAACACTCCGGCTTGCCCCGGGTGACGTGGCAAAATACAAGAGCCTGGGCAAAGGGTATACCGGAATCATGGCCGACGTGTTGCGCTATGCTGTTGATAACCCAGAGATACTTTCACAGGTCCGGCAATAACTCTGCGGAGGTATTGGCGCTATGAAAACGGTAGAGGAATACATGAATGCCCCCCGGATCATCAATGACCCGGAAATGGTGGATGCCCCCAAAACAATTCGGGAGATCCACGCCATACGACTAAAGCACCGGGATGAAACTAAGGACATGACCCCGGAACAGTGCCGGGCTTATGTCCACGCCGGCGCCATGGCCGCCTATGCGGAGGCAGGAATAACCCCTCGGAGCGTCAATCTTGCCGGGCAGGGGAGAATCCGCCCCAAGGTTACGGTATAGCCGTTAGACGGACTGTTTAACGAGAAGGGCAATGAAATATAAGAGCGCTATTTTTAAGCACATTCACCAGGACGCTACGGATATGTATAAGGCCGGGGCAATCACCGCCGAGGAAATGCGCCGGTATGATGCTTCTTGCTTGGTATCCCCTGCCGATAATTCCCGGGCTCGCGCCACCAATCAACCTGCCTTGTCCGCAAGCCCCGGAACCCAGAGCCGTAGTATCAAATAAGAACGGTGTCCCGGGAGCCGGTTACTAGGATGCCGGGAAGAACCGTAAGCAAAGCCTTTTTACAGGTTCGGAATTATCCTTTTTTTGACTTTTTACCGTATGCTATTTGTATGCAACATAGAGGTATAATCAACTAATTATATATATACAAATGAATTATGGAATATTATTACAGGTCTGCAAAACCTTTATGCGTTGGTTCGATTCCAATCGGCGCCTTAGTTTGAAGTTTTTGCTGTTGCAAAAACTTCCCACCCGATAAAGGTGGAATCGAAGGGTTTAGTCCGCCGACCAACGGGAGGAAAAGGCGCCATGGATGACGGCTAGCCGCCGAATGGCGGCGTTAAATCCATTCTACTCGGCAAACGGACCGAAGGGACGTATGGCGCCGACAGGACTAAACCCTGGCCTGGAATGAGCAAACAGGATGTTTGCGAATGGAAGGCGATTCCAATCGGCGCCTTAGTTTTTAGTCTACTTTGTTTGATATTTCTTTACAT